>CAYRTL010000022.1:0-55092 GCA_964427005.1 uncultured Acetobacteraceae bacterium | reverse complement strand
ACCGCGTCCACCACTTCCTATTCCGGACAGCAGTGGGACAAGCCCGGCCATGACGACTGACCGCAACCGGATGGATCGCTTCATAGACGGCATTGAACTGCTCGCGGCGTGCTTCGTCGGTATTGTTGCCGCCGACATCTTCATCTCGGTCCTGCTGCGCTACTTCTTTGCCGTGTCCATTCCCGATAGCTACGACTTCGGCAAACTGCTGCTTGGGATTCTGATCTTCTGGGGCATCGCTGCGACCAGCTACCGCGGCACACACATCACCGTCGATCTGGTCTGGGCGGCCGCGGGTCCGCGCGGCAAGCGGCTGATCGACATCTTCGCCACGCTGGTCCTGCTGTTCGTGGTCAGCGTGCAGACGGCGATGCTGTTCGACAAGGTGCGGCTCACGCGCGCCGACAACGTGCTGACATTCGATCTGCGGCTGCCGACCTGGCCATTCGCCCTCGTGGCATGGCTGGGAGATGTATCGGCCGTGCTACTGATCGCGGTGCGCACATACAGGCTGATCTTCCATCCACAGGATGTCGCCGATGCCGGCGTGGTCAGGCCGGTGGAGTGATGGAGCTCAGCAGCGACGCCGTCGCGATCATAGGTTTCATCGTACTCTTCGCGCTGATGCTGCTGCGCGTTCCCGTCGGCATGGCGATGGGGCTCGTCGGGGTGAGCGGCTTTGGCTATCTGGTCGGCGGTACGCCGGCTCTGAAGATGGTCGGCCAGACCTCGATGCGCACAGTGACGGATTACACGTTCGGCGTGATTCCGATGTTCCTGCTGATGGGCGCCTTTGTCTCGCGCTCCGGCATGAGCCGCGAGCTGTTTCAGGCGGCAAACAAGTTCGTCGGGCACCTGCGCGGCGGGCTTGGAATCGCCACCATCGCCGCGTGCGCGGGCTTTGCCGCCATCAGCGGCTCATCGGTCGCCACCGCAGCGACATTCTCGACGGTCGCGTATCCGGAGATGCGGCTCTACCGTTATCCGCAATCGTTCTCGACCGGCGTGATCGCTGCGGGCGGAACATTGGGTGCGATGTTTCCGCCCTCAATTGTGCTCGCCGTGTACGGACTGATTACGCAGCAGGACATCGGCAAGCTTTTCATGGCTGGTGTCCTGCCAGGGCTGCTCGCGGTGTGCATGTACATGGCGACGATAGCGGTGATCGGAGCAGTGCGGCCGCGCTATCTGCCGGCAACGCCGCGCAGCTCATGGCGCGAGCGGCTGCAGGGGCTGCGCGAAGTCTGGGCACCGCTGTTGTTGTTCGTCTTCGTCATCGGCGGGCTCTACGGCGGCCTGTTCACACCGACCGAGGCGGGTGGCGTCGGAGCGGCCGGCGCCTTCCTGATTGGTGTGGGCCGGGGGCGATTGTCGCGTGAGGATATCCTGGCCTCGTTGCTCCAGGCCACGCGCACCGCCGCTGCTGTCTTCACCATTCTGATCGGCGCCATCCTGTTTGGCTACTTCCTGACGGTGACTCAGACACCGCAGAAGGTAACCGAGTTCGTGACGAGCCTCGGCTTCGGGCGCTACGGCGTCCTCGTGCTCATCATGCTGATGTATCTCGTGCTCGGTTGCCTCATGGACGCGATGGCGATGATCATCCTGACGATACCGATCATCTTCCCGGTGATCACGACGTTGGGCTTCGATCCTGTCTGGTTCGGCGTGATCATCGTGATGACTGTGGAGCTCGGGCTGATCCATCCGCCGGTGGGCATGAACGTGTTCGTCATCAAGACGGTGGTGAAGGATGTGGACTTCTCCACGATCTTCTACGGCGTCATCCCGTTCGTGATCACCGACATCATACGGCTGGCGATTCTGATCGCGTTTCCCGTACTGGCGCTGTACCTGCCGAGCCACATGTGATGTAGCCCGCCTGTCAATGCGAGGAGCGAAGCGACGAAGCAACTTCCATCGTGCAGGGGATTGCTTCGTCGCTGCCGCTCCTCGCCATGACAGAGTGAGTCACACTGCTGTCGCGACCCGCGTGCGTGGTCGCATACGCCACAGAAAGCCAATAGTGGCCAGCACCGTGCAGCCCAGCGCGACAATGGCCGCCAGCAGGGCAAGCTGGTGGCCTTGAACGGCGAAATACACCGCGCCGATCACCACGACACCCGAGCCGTTCGCGATCTGCTGAGCGGTAGTCAGGATGCCTGCACCCGATCCGGCGTGAGCGTGCCGCACTTGCCGAAGCACAACGCTGAACAATGGCGCCAGCACAATGCCCTGGCCAAAACCGAACACCGTGAGCGGCAGCATCAGCATGGTCATCGTCGGCTGTGCAACCGTCGCAACAAGCAATGCGATGCCCGCCAGGCCGATACCCTGCACCACGCATCCTTCGATCAAACGGCCGCCGCTTAGGCGCGAACCCACGACAAAGGCAAGAGCCAGCGGCATCACAGTCAAGGCTGCATCGAATGGCGAGAATCCAAGGCCATTCTGCATGTAAAGCGTGAGCACGAAGTAGAACGATAGATTGCCCAGGAAGAAGCAGAACGTCGCGCACATGCCGGCGAGGAAGACGCGGTCCTCGAGTAGGGCAAGGTCAATCAGCGGCATGCCGCCAAGCCGCTCCAACGCACGTTGCAGGCGCACGAAACCGGCCAGCACCAGTGCGCCATCGGCCATTGCAATCCAGAGCCACCACGGCCAGCCGAGTTCGCGGCCGAACATCAAGGGCACGAGTATTCCGAGCAGCCCGATGAACAGCATTACGGCGCCGCGCAGGTCCAGTCGCGCAGCCGGATTGCGCGACATCGATGGCATCAACCAGGCAGCGGCGAGCGCGATGTCCAGACCGATCGGCACATTCACATAGAAGATGCTGCGCCAGCCAAGACCCGCGAGGTTCAGCGTCACCAGCCAGCCGCCAAGCATGAACCCGACCGCACCTCCAAGGCCGATTGCGATACCGAAGATCGCGAACGCACGCACGCGGGCGGCGTCGGGAAACAGCGTGTGGATGGAGGCCAGCACCTGCGGCACCATCATCGCCGCGGCACCGCCCTGCGCAGCGCGGGCCACGATCAGCATCAGC
This sequence comes from uncultured Acetobacteraceae bacterium, assembly GCA_964427005.1. Taxonomy (GTDB): domain Bacteria; phylum Pseudomonadota; class Alphaproteobacteria; order Acetobacterales; family Acetobacteraceae; genus JAMXLO01. The sequence goes on along the minus strand of CAYRTL010000022.1, from coordinate 52,043 downwards.
GCGGAATCGGACACGCCGCACCATAGCGATGCAAGCGAGAAGCAAAGCACGCCGGTGATGAACACGCACTTGCGCCCAATGACATCGCCGAGCCTGCCGCCGGTGATAAGCAGTGCGGCATACGCGATCTGATAAACCGCGATAACAGCCTGTGTCTCCGCCGCGCCCGCGTGCAGATCGGCACGGATCGAGGGTATCGCGACATTGACGATGAACGCATCGACGACGGCGAGGAACTGCGCCGCTGCAACGGTCGCCAGCGCCCACCAGCGGCGGGGATTGTGCGTATCCATGATGGGAACTCCTGCTTGCGAGTCCCATCGTGGCGGGTGGCGGCGCGCGAAGCGATTACGCGCGGGGTAATGTCGGTTACTTCTTTAGCATGTCTCGCAGGCCGCGCAGCGCCAGATAGTAGCCGGCGATGCCAAAGCCGGTGACCATGCCCTGGCTTACCGTCGCGGTATCGGATACTGGCCCCCGGCGCACCGGATTCGAGATGTGCAACTCAATGGTGGGAAACTTCACCTGGCTGATTGCCGCGACAAGCGCGGGATAACCGCGAGAGTATCCCGCCGGGTTAAAGAGTGCCGCGTCGAAGCCGCGATCGTTGGCTTCGTATAACTTGTTGATCACCTCGCCTTCGAGATTGGAATGGAAGATCTCGATCTCGACGCCAAGTTCGGCCGCATAGCCGCGAATGCGTTCGTCGTATTCGGGCAGTGTCATCGGGCCGAAGATCTCTGTCTGGACCTTGCCCCGCATGTTCATGCCGGCGCCGTGTATGACCAGGATCTTCGCCATAATGCCTTCTCCCCTCGTTGCCGGCGCCATTCAACGCGCTCGAGAAGAGAGGCGCAAGCAGCGCTGTGGCCGCTCAATCCGGCATCCGCAAGCGCACCGACACGGGACAATGGTCGGAGAGACGCCGCTTCCACTCCGACGCAGTCTCGCGATAGCTCAGCACGCGAAGTGTGTCGGGCAGAAGCCAGTCGCGCGCAGGACCGCCAAGCACGATGTGATCGATAAACGCCTCGCCGCCCCAGCACGGGCTGATGCGGCCTTCTGTCGCACGCAGCATAGGCGCGGCCTGACGAAGTAGGGACCACACCTGGTCACGTCCTTCCATGTGACGATTGAAGTCGCCGAGGATTGCAAAGGCAACGCCTTCGGCGCGCCGTGCGCTGATCCAGTCAAGCAACGGGGGCATCTGCTCGCGCAGTTCGCCACAGGCACGGTTTGCGTGGGTGGCCAGTCGTTGATCCAGGCAGCCAGTCTTCAGGTGGAGAGCAAGAATGCGGAGCGGCGGTTGTCGCCGCAGTGTGATATCGACACCGCTGCGCAACCGATGACCCGGATCCACATCGAGGCCGGTTAGATCGGGGTTGACGCTGTACGGAATGCCTCGGCGCACGACGATCCCGACGCGCTGCACGACGTGGTCATGGCTCATGTGCACTGAATATCTATCGGGTGGAAAGACACGAGCCGCCACCGCAGGACCGTCCACCTCCTGCACGCCAATCACATCGGCATCGAGTTCCATGGCATAGCGGCGTAGCAGGTCGATGTCTTCGGGCCGCTTGGGATGGACGTCAGGCGGCAGCTCGCTGCTGTCGATGGTGAGCCATTCGAGATTCCAAGTCGCGAGCTTCAGTTCCGCTGCGATAGCGAGCCATGGCGAAAGCAGAAGCAGGAAACAGAGAAACAGCCCGGCCGAGATCGCTGGCCAGCGCCCGTACGCCACTAAATGCGCTCGCTGATCCGAATTGCCAGCCGGCAACCTGCCTTGATCGCGGCGGACAACAGCCGGTAGCCGGGAGCCTGCTCTGCTCCGTACTGCAATGCGATGTCGCGGTGCTGCAATTCATCGGCACGGAACCGCGACAGCGTATGGCGCAACTCGGTCTCGTCCTCACCAAGTGCATTGATCTGTTCGGCGTAGTGGGAGTCGATCGCTTCCTCCACCGCGACGGTGCAGGCCATTGCCGCACGTTCGCCAAGGGCTGCAGTGGCCGCACCCAGTGCGAAGCCAGCGATATGCCATAGCGGCAGCATCGCCGTCGGACGCACTCTGCGACGGACAATGAGATCGGCAAACCGCTCCAGATGCTGCTGCTCCTGCGCCAGCATCTCGCGCAACGCCGGCGCTGAGTCGCTTCGAGCCAGCACGGCAAGCTGACCCGCATAAATCCGAGCCGCACCATACTCACCCGCGTGGTCCACACGGATGGTGCGTGCCACGATGGTGTCGGGTGGTGGATCCCCGGGCAGATTTCGCGGCGTGTCACTCATCATGCCTGCTTCGGACCCTTCAGGAGCAAGAGAGAGATCACCACGGCAAACGCCAGCGCATAAAGCAGGTTCATCGCAGCCATCGATATCGGCAGCCCAGGAATGAGATAGGTCGCGTCCTCGCATGGCTTTGCCGGTCGCGCCGGCATCTGCGCGAGACGTTCGGCTATAGAACCGCCGGTCAGGCGAGGCGCGGCGCATTCTGGCAGCGGACTCGGCCAATAGCGCAGTTCGACCCCGACATGCACCACCGCCAGCGCTGCGGCGACCAGCATGGAAACCACGACGAGGGCAAGGATTGCGCGTGCGAATCTCGGTGGCGCCACGATGGCGAGCAGGCTTAACGCGATCGCAACTCGGTATGGCCACCGCTCCAGCAGACACAGCGCGCATGGAACCAGACCGCCCCAATGTTCCGAGGCAAGGGCCAGGGCGAGAGCGAAGCCGGCGGCAAGCCCACTCAATAGGGCCAGGCCGCGGGTGCCAGGCAGCGTCATGCGCACGATGTGCCCTGCTTCGGCCGGCGGTGCAAGCCGTTGCCGGCAGGCGTTACGCGGCCTAGGTTTCTGGCAGAGACGGAGGAGGTTACCGATGCGTCGCATTCTGTGGGGCCGCGCGACATCCAGCAACGTGATGAAGGTGATCTGGACGCTCGAAGAGCTGCAACTTCCGTATGAACGCATCGATGTCGGCGGTTCGTTCGGCAAGACCGATACGTCCGAGTATCGGGCGATGAACCCGACGGGCCTGGTGCCGACTTTGCAGGAAGATGACTTCACCCTGTGGGAAAGCAATGCGATTTGCCGTTATCTCTGCCACGCACATGCGCCGCATTCGAAACTATGGCCGCAGGAGCCGCACGCGCGCGCCAACATAGACCGCTGGATGGACGCGCAGCAGACGTTATTGAACCGGCCGATCGGTGTGGTGTTCTGGGGCCTGGTGCGCACGCCGCCGGACAAGCGCGACATGGCAGCGATCAAGCAGGGTGTGGAAGATGCCGCGCGCGTCTGGGGCATGGTGTCCGCAGAGCTGGCAAAGCATCCTTATCTGGCGGGTGATGACCTGACGCTCGCAGACGTCCCATGGGGGCCGCATCTGCATCGCTGGTTCAACATGGACTTCGATCGGCCAGAGGTGCCGCATCTTCGCGCCTGGTATGACCGGCTGTTACAGCGGCCTGCCTACAAACAGCATCTGGCAGGGCCGGTCGTTTAGCTGGCAGGGGGCCCCCGCTCGCGAGATAAACACCAGCCGAGGACAGGCCGATACCGAGCCAGTGGATGCTGCCCGGCCATTCGCCAAGCAGCGGGATGGCTATGAGTGCCGACAGCGCCGGCACCAAGCCACCGAATGCTGCACCACCAGAAGCGCCTAGTATCGCAATCGCGCGGCCATAGAGCAGCAGTGAGACAATAGTAACCAGGACACCCTGGAAGAGCGACTGTATGGCCAGCTCGGTGGGCGGCAACTGTGCGAGTTCGCTGTGGCGCAATAGAAGATAGAACGGCATGTAGGTGATCAGCGATCCGGTCGATACGAGTGCTGCAGCATGGAGCGGATCGAGCCTTGCCCCGCGCATGGTCGCGGTGAAGCATGCCCACATGAGCGCAGCTGACAACGCGAGCGCGTCACCGAGCAGATGTTTCGTATCCCATGCCAGAACACGCCCGCCGATAACCAACAGAGTGCCCAGGGTTGTGCAGGCGAGGCCCACTTTTCGCGTCAGCGTGAACTTCTCCGCCAAAACGACTGCGGCTATCAGCGTCACAAGCAACGGTATGCAACCGGGGTTGAATGCAGCCAGCTCATAGGCAGGAGCGAAGCGGAGGCCACCAGCCGCCGCCAGTGCATATGGGACGCCTCCGCCAAAAATGATCATTACTATCCCAGGCCATCCAAGACGATGAACGGCCAAGCCTCGCCTGGCGAGGATCGGTGACAGGAAAAGGCCCGCAATGCCAAAGCGGAGCGCGGCAATGTCCCATGCGGTGAGGCTGCTAGTGACCGCCAGTCGGGTGATTGCACTCCAACTCGCCCAGATGACTGCTCCGCTCAGGCCGAATGCCGCTCCTTTCAGGTATAGCGCATTCACGCCACTTCCTTGTCGATGACATTCATTGACCGGATCTCGTCAGGTTCACCGGTGTAGATAACCAAGGCCACAGTCTCGGCACCGATGAACGCGCTGTGCGGCTTGCCTTTTGGATTGAGACCATAGTTGCCGCGCGAACGAAGCGGTTCCCCTGACTTTGTGCCGCGCCCACCTTCGAGACCGAATACGTGTTCGTCTGACAGCGCCACCGCGACAATGCGGATGACCTTGCCTTCCGGTGGCGTGAACCGGACGAGCCAGGCGATACCGCCGCCCTCCTTGCGTCGGTCGCTCAAGACTTTGAGGTGAACGATGTCTCGGCCTTCATAAATTGCGCCAGGACCGTAGAACGGGGCACCGGACATCCAGTCCAATGCCTCGGTATCCAAGCTGATCGACTGCATGTGGTCTCTCCTTCAACCAGCGAGTGCTTTGCGCATGAAGATGCGCTCGACGCCGGGAATGGAGGCGATCCGGCCAAACTCATCCCAGTCGTTCCGCGCGTAGAATTCCGGTGCCTGAAAGTTGACCGTCACGAGGGTGGCCACATTACAGCCACGGCGTGCCGCTTCGTCCTCGGCCATTTGCAGCGCGCGAGTGCCGATGCCAGTGCCGCGAAGATTCTTCGGCAGGTAGAACAGGTCGAGAAAGAACAGTCCGAGCGAGGTTCGGCCGAGCAGTCCGCCGACCAGCTCGCCGTTATCCGGTTCACGCACCTCGATCGCCAAAGCGCGCCAATCCCGCCGGCGCGACTTCTCCGCATTGTGGTCGGCAAGCCCCTGTTCGAGAATGTCCTTCAGGCGTGGATCCGGCTGATCGGTAAGCGTGACCATGGCATCTCTCCTGAAGCCGCATGTTCGGATGATACAAGCTGGCCACTGACAGCGTTCTGTCAGTAGTCTTCTGGGATGCGCCGCTCCGATCGGCTATTCGACATCATCCAGCGCCTCCGCACGGCGCGCGGCCCGGTCACGGCCGCTGCGCTGGCCGAAGACCTGGAAGTGACTGTCCGCACCGTTTATCGCGATGTGGCGACGTTGCAGGCGCGCCGTGTGCCAATCGAAGGCGCACCGGGCATAGGATATCTGTTACGGCGCGGCTTCGATCTTCCGCCGCTGATGTTCACCCTGGAGGAGATCGAGGCGATCCTCATCGGCGTGCGCCTCATCTCCCGTACAGGCGATCCCAGTTTGCAGGATGCAGCGGAGAGTGTGCTGTCGAAGGTGACGGTGGTGCTGCCCGACACACTCCGTGCGCAAATGGCCACCGCGCCGTTCTTCGTATCGGGTACAGGCGCGCCGGTACCCGAGCGCGTCGATCTGTCAACTGTACGTCAGGCGATCCGGGATGAACGCAAGCTGGACATTAGTTACATCGACGAGAAGGGCGCGACGACGCAGCGGATCATCTGGCCCATCGCGGTGGCATATTACGTTCAGGCGACGCTGGTCGGAGCCTGGTGCGAACTGCGGCGGGACTATCGGCACTTTCGGGCCGATCGGATCATCTCACTGCAGGTGCTCGATGAACGCTATCCATCGGATAATGGCCGGCTGATGGCAGAGTGGCTTGCGCTACGACAGAATGATTCCCGGCCGAACAATTAGTGTCCTTCTGGCGTTCTTGCTGTTGCTGCTTGGGACCAGGTCAGCCATGGCATTGCACATCGTAGATCCCTGGCCAGATCCGGACAGCGTCCGTGGCGTCCGGCAGGAGACAATAAGCTTTCCGAGCAGCGATCCGTTCGTGCCGCGCGATATTGGTCGGGCTCCACGGCGGACGGTAAGCGGCTTGCTATTCCTGCCACCGGGAGCGCAACCGACGCGCCGCATCCCCGCCGTCGTCATGCTCCATGGCTCCGCTGGCATGATCTATGATCGGGCGAAGTACGGGCCGCAGCTTGCGTCCATGGGGATCGCGGTGCTGCTGGTAGAAACGTATGACAGCCGTCGCGATCTTGGCACCGGATTCATCGAGCGGGTGCTGAACATCACCGAGACGATGTTTGTAGCGGACGCCTATGGCGCGCTTGCCTACCTTGCGGGGCGGCCGGAAATAGACCCGCGCCGGGTCGTACTGGCCGGATTCAGTTACGGCGGCATGGCAACGCAGTACGCCCTCTATGCACAGATGGCTGATGCTTTGGCTCCAAACGGACTGCGCTTCGCGGGCCATGTGGCCTACTATGCGCCTTGCATTGCCCGCTTCGTTGATAACCGAACCACAGGCGCGCCGCTGTTGATGCTGTATGGCGCAAACGACGAGCTCATGCAGCCGGAGCGATGTGAGAGGACTGCAAACGAGCTACGGGCTGGTGGCAGCCACGTCGATATTATCATTTATCCAGGTGCCGTGCATCAGTGGGATGGCGGCATGGAACGGCGGCTGATAGGCAGGCAATTGGCGGGGTGCCGTTTCCGCGTGGAACGCGACGGCACGGTTCGCGATGAAAACACGCTATTGCCAATGTCGGGGCCGTTCCTTCGTAAGATTATCCTGGGCCTGTGCACCGGGAGCCGACCCTACCCGATCGGGCGCGATGACGCCGTGCGCGCGCAGTCAAATCGCGATTTCGGCCGCTTCCTGTCGCGTGTCTTCGAGGGCGCGGGACGCTGAGGCGTTCGCCTCGCGCCTTCAGCCCGCCTGCAACATGAACTCGGCGCCGCCAGCATTCCGAACGAGGTTCCGCAACTTGATCGAATGATCGAGGTCGCGACAGGGCTTGGGTCGGTCGACATAGAAACCCTGGATTTCGGTGCATCTGGTCTGCAGCAGGATCTCGAATTGATCCTCATGCTCGACCCCTTCTGCTGTCGTCCGCATCCCGAGTTCCGTCGCCAGAGTTCCAACGGAGTTGACGATCGCCAGGCAATCGGGCCGTGACCCGATCTCCCTTACGAATAACTGGTCGATTTTGATTTTGTCGAAGGGGAAGCTGCGAAGATAACTTAGAGACGAGTAACCGGTGCCAAAGTCATCAAGTGCGATGCTCACCCCCAGCTCTCTCAATTGATGCAGCATTCGCAGAATATCTGCTTTGTTCTGTAGCAGTACCGTCTCGGTGACCTCCAACTCAAGCCGATTGGGTGCCAAACCGGAGACTTTCAGCGCTTCGGCAACAGTGCTGAGGATATCGGAGTTCTGGATCTGAACCGAGGACAGATTGACGGCAACCTTCGTCCTGTCCGGCCACGTCACTGCATCCGAACAGGCCCGGCGCAGCACCCATTCGCCCATGCTGATGATCAGACTGGTCTGCTCTGCCACGGGAATGAACTGGATGGGCGATATCATGCCTTTCAGAGGATGGCGCCAGCGCATCAGGGCCTCGAACCCAAAGATGCGATCTTCCCTGATATCGAACACGGGCTGATAGAAGACTTCCATCTGCTCCTGCGTCAGTGCGTCACGCAGATCCACCTCTATGCTGCGCCTGGCTTGCAACTGCGCATCCATTGCGGGCTCGAAGAAGCGAAAAACCCCGCGCCCATCCGACTTGGCACGATAAAGCGCCATATCGGCGTTCCGAAGCAGTTGGTCAGCATTCATACCGTCGGCTGGTGCTACTGAGATCCCAATACTTGCAGTGACGACAACTCGGTGGCCTTCCACCTGGTAAGGAGCGCCAATCGCATGGGCAATTCGCTGGGCCAGTGCTGCGGTCTGTTCTGGGTGGTTGGTTTCCTGGTGGAGCACAGCGAACTCATCACCACCCAAACGCGCGACCACATCACCGTCCCGGACTCCGGCGCGCAAACGCTTGGCAACCGCCTCTAGCAGTCCGTCACCAACCGGATGGCCCAGCGTGTCATTGATGTCCTTGAAGTTATCGAGGTCCAGATAGAGCACCGCAAGGTCGGAATCCCGTTGCTTCAGTTCCTGGAGTGCCCGCCCCATGCTTTCCCGAAACAATGCCCGATTGGGCAGATCGGTCAGTGAGTCGTGGTAGGCCATGTGCGTCACACGCGCCTCTGTCTGGCGTCGTTCGCTGATGTCCTCATATGTCGCGACCCAGCCGCCATCCAACATCGGTTCATGTTTGACGGCGAGCGCCTGACCCGACGCAGTCTCCTCGAAGAAATTCCCAGGCTGCCGATCGGCGATAAGCCTTTCTTGTCTCTCCCTTATCACATGCAGGAGTTCGGAACTGTAATTGCCTATGGCCGACATGGCGCGATAGACCTCGAACATTGGCACGCCCGGCTGCACGACGCCGCGGGTGAGTCCGAAAAGCGTCAGGAAACGCTCATTGCAGACAATCATCCGGTTTTCGGCACTCGCCATGCACAACGCCTGCGACATGTTGTTAAGTGCGGCATTGAACCGGCTGTACTGGGTGTTCAGGGCGTGATCGCGTTCCTGTAATATGCGGTTCTGCGTCTGTAGGTCCTGGTTCGCGGCACTTACCGCCTTATGGGCCTCGGACAGATTGTCCATCGCACGCTGCAAGCTGTCGGCAAGGGCCTCGACTCGGTTTCGCTCGCGTTTGATGACGCGATTGTCATACATGATCAGGCCGATCAGCAGAAAGCTGCAAATGATCAGAACCGCCAGCAGCCCGGCGAAAATCCACTGCAAATACGCAAGCTGCTGCTGATCGTCCGCCGCACGTTGAGCGCCCGTGTTTAGTGCCGTAGCAGCAAGTCGTACCAGGTCCGCTTCCAACGGTGATAGCAGGTCAAGGAGCTTTTGGGCTGAGCTGGCGTCCGGCAGGGCGGCCACCAGCGGTTCGGTCTGCCGTAGAGCGTTCGCCAGCCGGTCAATGGTCGTTACCCGATCAGGATCACCCCGGATAAACTCGGCGACCTCGCCGTCGCCCAGGATGCGCAGCCGGTTCTGCATGATTTCGAGGCGTATCTGCACATCGTCGATGGCGGAGGCACCCTCGGGCATCTGAGTGGCGGCAATCTTCTCGACCAGCCTTGACATCTCGAGTGCGGCTTGGCTGGTCAACCAGGTCACGTTGTATCGCGCCAGTTGGGACAATGCGGTCTGCTGCTGGCCGATGAGCACCAGTGAATAGACCGCGCAGGTAGCCACAAACAGAATGATCGACCCGATCAGTACGCGGGTGGATCTCGCCATGACAGCATTGGGAACTGCCTGCATATATGGCCACCTGTCAGGGTTGGCTGAAATGGCTATTTCACGACCAGTCGCGCCACCTGCCACGCGGCTCGGCTGTAATACTTCTGCTGTTGAAGTTGCGTATCGCTGTCGAACGGATAAATGATGAATAGCGGACCTTTGTCGCTAATTGGCATATAGTTGCCATTGCGCTTGAGCGCCAAGATGACTTTGTAAGTCTCGAAGTCTTCAATCGGGATCGTAGTAGAGTAGTCATTCAGGGCAAGCGCCGTCACTTCGGTGCCATACGCTCCTACGGTTGCGAGGAGGTTCGTCATCGGCACACCTTCGAACGTCATAATACCAGAATACCAGGGTGTTGCGGTGCGAATGCTGGTCATGCCGATGGCTTCGATCATGTCTCGATCGAGCACCGCCGCATCTCCGTTGTTGGTATTCTTGATCTTTCCGGAGACGATGAGAATGACTTTGCTGGAGGGGGAGGCGAGTGGGGCTCCTGCGGCGAAGCGCTCCGCCCGCAGAACAGCGGCGCCGGCAATGCAGCCCATCAGCGACCGTCTAGCGATCATCAAGCCATCCCACCCATTCCAGGCCGCGAGTTATCCGGACAGATTCTGACACTTTTTAATGGTTTGCACTCTATTGTGAATGTCACCCATGCACAAGCGTTAACCCCTCAAAGGGGGCCCGTTATGTTCTCAAAGGGGGTCGACGCCGGACGTCTTTCTCTCACAATATGGGGCGCCGTGCCAATCCCGACACGAATATCGACTTTTTAGACTCTTGGTCGATGCGCTCATCTCACCGGCGTTCTGGCTATGTCCTTATCTGATGCTGTTGCAAAATAGCTTGGAATTCCCCTATCACAGGGTAGGGCTGGGGAAGCCCTGGGGCCTCCGGGCCATCGAGCGGGGGCCTGACTTCGCGCGCAGGAGTTCAGGCGATAGAGACGTTCAAGGAATTCACGTTCGACGCGGCGCACAGCTCGCCACCCTTCGAAGGCCTGCATGGGCATACATTCACCGTGCGGGTCTCGCTGACGGGCGAGCCTGATCCAGTCTACGGCTGGTCGCACAACCTCTATGATGTCGATGCGGCCTTCGAGGAAGTGCGACGGCAAATTGATCATAAGTATCTCAACGACGTCGACGGGCTGGCTTTCCCCACGCTGGAGAATTTGGCTCGCTGGATCTGGACCCAGTTGGACAGCCGGCTGCACGGTGTTGACCGTGTGGTGGTGAGCCGCGGGTCGCCAGGCCAGATAGAGGGGTGCGTCTACGTCAGGCCCCTCAACCACCAGGCAGTTCGGCAAGGGTCGGCAACGCGCGCTGGTGAGGCCTGACGCCACAGCATGATCTTGCCCGACGGAGAACGGCTGTGTCCTTCGGCTACTTCGTCGGATTAGGCAGCAATATCGAACCGGCCACCCATCTGGGCAAAGCGATCGAACACCTCGTGCGACTGGCCGGCCGCGTGGAGGTCAGCAGGGTTTTACAGACATCGCCAATAGACCTGGAAACGCCACGTCACTTTTGGAACGCAGTCGCCTACTTCATAACCAATCTGGATTGCGTCGAGCTGAAGTCGCAGCTTAATGCCATCGAGGCCGGGTTAGGGCGTGACAGGGCGGATCCCGGCAGAGCGACAAAGGATCGCACGATCGATCTCGACATCCTGTTGCAAATTCCTGCGCATGCTCGCTGCGTGATGGCGTCCCAGGTTGCGCACGAGGCCTACCATCGGCCGTCGTTCCTGGAATTGCTGAACGCGCTCAACTTCGATGGTCCACCCGCGGAACCTCTGACTGGAGCCTGTGAGATTTCCTGTGCGGGAGAGAATACCGGGCTCACTCCGTTCCGTCTTGAGCGCGCCAACTCGCAAGACAGCCTCAAGCTTGTCTCGCGGCGTGCTGCTCTTGTCACGGGGGCGGGGGTGCGGCTTGGCAGGGCTATCGCCAATGCTCTGGCGCAAGCTGGCTATGATATCGCCTTGCATTACAACTCCTCGCAGGCGGCCGCGGAGGAGGCCAGCCGCGAGTTCAGGTCTCATGGTGTCCGTTGTGAACTATTCCCTTGCGATTTGGCCGAAACAGACAGGCTGGACGGCTTCATTCATGCTGTCACCCAGCGCCTGCCGCACCTCAGCCTGCTGGTGAACAGCGCGTCTGTGTACGAACCTGGCCGTATTGCGGATACCACAATCGAAATGTTGGGCCGTCAGTGGTCCGTCAACTTCTGCGCGCCTTTGTTCTTGATGAAGGCGTTTTCCCGGTACGTGGAATTCGGATCGATCATCAACATCGTCGACAATAAGATCGCCTACAATCAGTTCCAATACGCGGCGTACCTGACCTCGAAAAAGGCGCTCGCTGAGCTGACGAAGATGGCGGCTCTGGAATTCGCTCCCAGGATCAGAGTGAATGCTGTGGCGCCTGGCGTCGTTCTGCCAGCCAATGTGCGCAGTGAGAACTATCTCGAATGGCGAAAGGCAGCCATTCCGGTGAACAGACTTGGCGCCTCGGCCGATGTATGTGCGGCGATCTCCGCGATCCTCGAGAATGGCTTCATCAATGGCCAGATCCTGTTCGTTGATGGCGGTGAAGGAATGAATCTGGTCGGCCGCAACGCGCTTGAATTCGGCTCCGGATCACCGGAAACGGGCAAGGATGGCCGGTAGAAGCGCTTGGTTTCTACCGGGATGCCGGCTCCGCGCTGACCTGAACTTCCACCCACATCAGTCGATGCTCGCCGAAGGTGACCTTGCGGCGATATCGATAGGTGGTCCGGTGCAACACGCTCAATATCGTCGTGTCGTCGGACGCGGCGGCCACACGAGGCGACTTGATCAGATGACCTGTTTCGATGGCTGACGTCTTTCGATTCTCCGTGGGAGAGCCACGGTAACCGACAGCGAATGACGCGGCAATCGCTGCGGCGCCTTGATCGGGCCAAGGCCATCGGTCACGCTGCACAGGCAATAGGGGAGGATGCGATGGCTGAGCGCCCTGCCGGCAGCGGTATCGGACAGCCGGTCCGCCGCAGGGAGGACCTGCGATTGCTGACGGGCCGCGGCCGATACAGTGATGATATCAACGTACCAGGCCAGGCCTACGCGGTCATGGTCCGCTCACCCTACGCCCATGCACACATTCGCTCGATCGATGTCGCCGCGGCGTGCGCAGCACCGGGCGTATTTGCAGTGCTGACAGGCCGTGACATCCAAGGCGATGGACTGCGGCCGATTCCACATTCGGTCCGAACCGGCCATCCGGCGGATATCGCGCTCGACAACACCGACGGCTCGCCGCCGTTCATTCCGCCGCACTACCCAATGGCAACGGACGAAGTGCGTCATGTTGGCGACATCGTCGCGATGGTGGTAGCCACCAGCAAGTCTGCAGCGGTGGATGCAGCGGAACTCGTTGCCGTGGATTACCTGGAACTACCGGCAGTGGTCGAGTCAAGCGATGCGGTTGCAGTAGATGCGCCGCTGACCTGGTCGGATGCCGCATCCAACCTGTGCCTGGACGCGACAGTGGGCGATGCGGGCGCGACGAATGCGGCATTTGCTGCCGCGCCCCATGTGGTGCGGCTGGAAACGCGTGTGCAGCGCATCGCCGGTGTGACGATGGAGCCGCGAGCCGCAATCGGCGAATACGATACTGGGACGGGTCGCTACACGCTGCATGCCGGCGCTGGCGGTGCGGTGCGGCCGCGTCATGACATGGCCGTGGTCCTCGGCGTCGCCGATGAAGATGTGCGCATGGTGATGCACGATGTCGGCGGTAATTTCGGTACACGCGGCGCGTCCAATCCGGAATTCGCCTTGGTTGCGTGGGCTGCCCGGCGTGTCGGCCGTCCGGTGAAGTGGACGTGCGAGCGCGGCGAGGCGTTCCAGTGCGACTTTCAGGCCCGCGATCTGACAGCAGAGGCGGAACTTGCGCTTGACGCACAAGGCAATTTTCTCGCGATGCGCGGCACCAACATCGTCAACAGCGGCGCGTATCCCGTTTCATTCGGCCCCTTGCACAAGGGTGTCGAGATCATGACCAGCATCTATCACGTGCCTGTCGTGCATTTCCGCGCCTGTGCCACGCTGACCAACACCGCGCCGACGCGGCCCTATCGCAGCTCTGGCCGCCCTGAGGCGATGTTTGTAGTCGAGCGGCTGATCGATATCGCGGCTCGTCAGTGCGGCTTTGATCGCATCGAGCTGCGCCGCCGTAATCTGGTGCCGGAATCTGCGATGCCGTACCGCAATCCGTTTGGCCTGGAATACGACAGCGGCACCTATCACAAGGTGATGGAACGCGTGCTGGCACTTGGCGATTGGGTGGGTTTCGCGGCACGCCGCGAGGCAGCAAGGCGTCGCGGCAAACACCGCGGCATCGGCATCGCCAATTACGTCGACACGGCAACCGGCGTGCCGCGCGAGCGCGCGGAAATCACCGTGCAGCCTGAAGGCGTCGTCGAAGTCGTCATCGGCACCGTATCCAGCGGCCAGGGCCACGAGACCAGTTTTGCGCAGCTTGTCAGCCAATGGCTGGGCGTGCTGCTCGAATCCGTCGTGTTGGTTCAGGGCGATACGGCACGTATCTCAGTCGGCGGCGGCTCACATTCGGGCCGAGCGCTGCGCCTGGGCAGCATCGTCATGCTGGGCGCCTCGAATGAGATCATTCAGAAGGGCATGCGCATTGCCAGCCACGTTCTTGAGGTTGCTGCAACCGATCTCGAATTTTCTGGCGGCCGTTTCATCGTGAAGGGCACCGACCGGTCCATAGGCATATTCGAGGTGGCTGCGGCGGCCGCGCAACGCAATGACCTGCCCGATGATTTGCGTCGTCTGGACGGCATCGGCGATGAAACGGTGAACCTGGCCGCATTCCCCTATGGTTGTCATGTCTGCGAAGTGGAGGTGGATCCGGAAACCGGCGTCGTGCAGATCGAGCGTTACGCCGCGGTGGATGATGTGGGACGCGCGGTGAATCCGATGATCGTGCATGGTCAGGTGCATGGCGGCATCACGCATGGCATCAGCCAGGCGCTGCTCGAACGCATCCACTACGATCGGGACTCGGGGCAGTTGCTGTCGGGCTCGCTGATGGACTATGCGCTGGCGCGTGCCGATGAGGTTCCGTCCTATCTGGCGGAACTCAGCGAGGTACCGTCGCCGACACATCCTCTCGGGATCCGGCCGGCAGGGGAGGGCGGCACGACTCCGGCACTTGCCGCGGTCACCAACGCCATCGTTGACGCGTTGGCGGAATTCGGTGTGACGCATATCGAGATGCCCGCCACGCCGGAACGCGTTTGGCGTGCCATTCATGGGAGAACGGCATGATCCCCAATGTTCTCTCGATCGCCGGCTCCGATCCGAGCGGCGGCGCTGGCATTCAGGCCGACTTGAAGGCGTTCTCGGCACTCGGCGCCTATGGCATGACCGTGATCACCGCGCTGACCGCACAGAACACGCAGGGCGTGCGTTCATTCCAGACCGTGGAGCCGTCTTTCGTCGCCGAACAGATCGACGCGATCTTCGCTGATGTTCGTGTCGACGCGGTGAAGATCGGGATGGTAGCGACGGCGGACATCATCGCCGCCATAGCCGATCGGCTGCGTCATCATCGCGCGCAGAATATCGTGCTCGACCCGGTGATGGTCGCGAAAAGCGGTGATCATCTGCTCCGGCCGGATGCAGTTGCCGCACTGCGCAACGCGCTTGTTCCGCTGGCGCGAGTGATCACGCCGAACCTGCCGGAGGCGGGCGTGCTGGTTGGCGGCCCTGCGCCGCAGACACTCGCCGAGATGCATCAGACGATACGCGACTTGCATCGGCTGGGATCGGAGTGGGTGCTGCTGAAAGGCGGCCATCTCACCGGCGATGACAGCACGGACCTGCTGTTCGATGGCCAGACCATGACGGAACTTCCTGGCCGCCGTATCGCGACGCGCAACACGCATGGCACCGGTTGCACCCTGTCTGCCTCGATCGCCGCGCTGTTGCCGCGCTTCGACATGGTTGAGTGCGTGCGCCGCGCGAAGACCTATCTCGCCGATGCTATCGCCGCGAGCGGTAAGCTGAGCGTTGGCAGCGGCCATGGGCCGGTGCATCACTTTCACGCACTTTGGACGGAGCAGACATGACGCAATTTTCCGAAGCGGCATGGCAGCGCACGGAGCGTCTGCGCCAGGCAATTGACGCTCTGCCATTCAACACAGAGCTGGCGGCCGGAACACTGAGTCGCGAACGCTTCCAGGGCTATATCGTGCAGGATGCGCTATATCTCGCGCAATATTCGCGCATCCTCGCCATCGCTGGCGTGAAGGGACCCGACGCCGAAACGCTGCGCGCCTTTGGTGCGTGCGCGCTGGAGGCAGTGGCGGTTGAGCAGGCGCTGCATGAACGCTATCTGACAGAATTCGGCGTCGATCCGGCGACCCTCGCCGATGCCGAACCCTCGCCAGATTGCCTTGGCTACACGAGCTTCCTGCTCGCCACGGCGTATCACGAGCCGTGGGAGATTCTGGTTGCGGCACTATTGCCGTGCTTCTGGATTTATTGGGATGTGGGCTGCCGCGTCGCGAAGACAGCTGCCGCCGAAAATCCATACCGCGCCTGGATCGACACCTATGCCGATGAAGCATTCGGTGAGGCGGTGCGCACGGTCATCGGCATCACCGACCGCGCGGCTGAGGCGACCACACCGGCGATCCGTACGCGCATGATGACCGCGTTCATTCGGTCGACACAGTATGAGTGGCTATTCTGGGACGGCGCGTACCAGCGCCGCGGCTGGCCTTCCGCTTAAGCCGCATCCTCGCGGATCATTGCCGCGCCCTTCTCAGCAATCATGATCGTCGGCGCGTTGGTGTTTCCGGTGGTCAGTGTGGGCATCACTGACGCATCGATCACCCGCAAACCGCCGATGCCATGCACGCGCAGACGCGCATCGACCACGGCGCCAGGGCCTTCGCCCATTCGACAAGTGCCGACCGGGTGGAAGATCGTTGTGCCGAACCGGCGCGAGTAGTCCGCCAACTCGTCATCGGAAACGGCAGCAGGTCCCGGCAGAATCTCTCCGGCGCTGTGTTGCGCGACGGCAGGCGCCGCAAAAATGTTCCGTGTGATACGCATCCCGGCGTTCAGCACGCGCTGATCGTTCGCATCAGATAAATAGTTGGGCGTGATCAGCGGCGCAGCGAATGGATCGGGCGACTGGACCATGATCGTGCCGCGACTGTCCGGCCGTACGGGACAGACCGCCACGGTCATGCCTGCTTCCCGTTCCAGATGCCCGAACCGCGCCGCGTCGTAGCTCGCAGGTGTAAACAGCAGTTGCAGATCAGGGCTGGCGAGCCCCTCGCGCGAGCGGCAGAACACCTGAGCGCTGGTCACGCCAAAGGTCAGCGCGCCCTTCCCCGTTGCGACGAAGCGCACCGCTTCGGCTGCCAGCCGCGCGCCATGAGCAAGCTGATTGATCGATATCGCGTTCCGCACCCGGTGCGAGATGCGCGCGACGTAATGGTCCTGCAGATTGGCACCGACACCGGGAAGGTCATGCACCACGTCGACGCCAATGGATTGCAGATGTTCGGCGGGGCCAATGCCGGAAATCTGCAACAGATGCGGCGAGTTGACCGCACCGCCGCACAGGATGACCTCCCGAGCGGCACGTGCCTCACGATCTATGCCGCGCTGGCGAAATGCGACACCCACACAGCCTCTGCCGTCCATCAGCAGACGCGTCGCCATCGCATCCGTCTCGATGCGCAGATTGTCGCGCTTCCCTGCCTCCGCCAGAAAGGTCCGCGCGGTCGAACCTCGGAAGCGACCTTTGCGCGTCATCTGCGAATAGCCGACGCCTTCCTGCATCCTGCCGTTCAGATCGGCGCTGAACGGAAATCCGACCTGCCGTGCGGCTTCGACGAAGCGATGGGTCAACGGCAGGATGGTGCGATAGTCCTCTATGCGCAGCGGCCCGTTTTTACCGCGATACTCCGGATCGCCGCCTTGTACGTAATGCTCGGACTTGCGGAAGAACGGCAGGACATCATCGAAGCTCCAGCCGCGGCAGCCCATCTGCGCCCAGCCGTCATAGTCGGCTGGATTGCCGCGTACATAGAGCATGCCATTGATCGAGCTTGAACCGCCAAGCACCTTGCCGCGCGGCCAGTGGATGCTGCGGCCGGCAGTACCGGTTTCCGGGGCTGAGCTGTAATTCCAGTTCACCACCGGATGATGCAGCAGCTTCAACACGCCGGCGGGGATGTGGATCATTGGATGCCAGTCGCGCGGCCCGGCTTCCAGCAACGTCACGCGCGCACCGGTCTCGCTGAGACGGCTGGCAATCACGCAGCCGGCAGAACCAGCGCCGATGACGATGTAGTCAGCGTCCATGTTCTTCCCCTGTCATTGCGAGGAGCGCAGCGACGAAGCAATCTTCGACGTAGTTGGACTCTTATGATCGGGATTGCTTCGTCGCTGCGCTCCTCGCAATGACATTGGGATCAGGCCCTCGCGAATCCGATCCAGCGCGCGAACTGCAGTAGCTTTGCCTTGATCACCTGCCACAGCAGTCCGTGTGCGGCGAGGGGAACGGGCTCGGCGGCCGGCGTGGGGGCCGGTTCTTTCGGCGCCTCGGTCGCGAATTCTTCAGCCACGCGCTTGGAGAAATCCGCCATCAGCGCGTTCGCGAATGGAACGCCACCAGTGCGCGCGAAGTCCGCCAGTACGCCACCCAACTCTGCATCCGACGTCAGCTTGACCATGGTTGATCCAGGCTCGCCCTCACGCAGCGCATAGGCAATGCGCACCTCGATTCGTGCTGCGCGCATGTCGGCGGCACCGCGTCCGCGCAGCGAGCCGGTCAATGCATCGAAGTCAGTCGCGACTGTCACACGGCCCTTGAACTTGATCTTCTTCGGCCCGAACGCGACGAGCATGCCACCAAGATAATTGCCTTCCTCGTCGCGTCCGTCGATCGCGGCACCCGGCATGCACCGGGTCATGCGTTCCACGTCAGCAAACCGGCGGATCACCTCCTCCGGCGTGCCTGGAACACTGAACTCACCCTCGAAATGCATCGCTTATTGCACAGGCCGCAGCAGCGGCGCGTGACTTTCGCGGCCGAAATGCACCTTAGCGTACGGCTCCGTGGGAGTACTCGGCGAGACGCGTGCGTCGATCAGATACAGGCCACCCTTGCGCAGACCTTCGGCGACCGCGTCGCCAATCTCCGAAGGATCCTTCAGCAGCACGCCGTCACCGCCGAAAGCCTTGGCGAGAGCAACGAAGTTTGGCGACTCCCACTGCGCCAGCTTCTCATTGAAGCCCTTTGCCACCAGCTTGTGCACCTCGGCGCCGTAGCCGCAATCGTTCCACACAATCAGCACCATTTGCATGTTGTGCCGGACAATGGTCTCCAGCTCCTGGATGTTGAACATCAGGCTGCCGTCGCCTTCGACGGCGATATGCGGACGCCCCGGATTGCCGGCGCCGGTGCCGATCGCCACACCAATGCCTTGGCCCACCGCACCGAAGCCGTACGAATACTGTATCTCAACACCTTCCGGCAGCGGCGTATACATGCCGATCCAGGAGAA
Organism: uncultured Acetobacteraceae bacterium; assembly: GCA_964427005.1. Lineage (GTDB taxonomy): Bacteria > Pseudomonadota > Alphaproteobacteria > Acetobacterales > Acetobacteraceae > JAMXLO01. Next base: position 32,966 of record CAYRTL010000022.1, on the reverse strand, counting down.
GAAGTGGCCCGCGCCAACAGTGAACAACGCGCCCTTCGGCAGCGCGGCACCGAGGTTGCGCGCCAGTGGGCGCGGATCGAGGCCATCCGCCGGCGGCTCGAACCTGTGGTCTGGTGCGTCGAGCACCGCGCGCGTTGCCGCCGTGCGCAGGCCTTCCTTGCGCACCTGCCGCGATTCCAGCGCCTCGTTGATCGCGGCAACCGTCTTGCGGCCATCACCTTGCACATACAGGCCGGGGATGACGCCGATCTCCTCCGGCATCGCCTTGATGTCGATGCGCGCCACTTCAGCCGATGGGAACAGCAATCCGCCCTCGGTCGTGTAGTAGCCAAGCTCCGCGCCGACGCCCAGCACGAAGTCGGCGTCCGCCAGCAATTGTTCGGATGGCGCGGATGCGAATGCGCCGGCAATGCCGATGTCCCAGGGATGGCCGGCGAAATAGCCTTTGCCTTGCAGCGACGTCGCCAGCAACGCGCCAACGCGATCGGCCAGCTTGATGATTTCGTCCTTCGCGTTCGCAGCCCGTGCGCCGCGTCCGGCGATGATCACCGGCCTCTCCGCTGCGATCAGCTTTTCGATCACCGGCGCCAACTGGTCCGGACTTGGCGTCTCCAGGCGGCGCGGCAGGAACTCGGTTGACGGACGGTATTCGTAGTCCCAGTCGAATTCCTCCTCCTGCAGGTCCATCGGCAGGTTCAGCACGACGGGCCCGCGATAGAGACGCGCGGCATAGAAGGCCTCGGCGATCTCTTCCGCCATGTTGTCGATGCTGGTGATCGTATGAAAGCGCGCGCTGCTGGCTTCGGCAAAGCGGCGCTGATCCATCGACTGCGTGCGGTTCTTCGCGCCTGCCTCGATTTCGCCTGCAACCAGCACGACCGGTGTCTTGCCGCGATATGCGGCAATCAGCGATGTGCCGCATTGGGTCAGGCCAGGGCCGCAGGTGACCATCGCGATGCCGACTTTGCCGGTAGTGCGGGCGTAGCCATCGGCCATCGACACGGCCATTGCCTCGTGCCGTGCGTTGTACGGTTTCACCTTGGGATCGCGGCACAGCGCGCCCCACAGCCACATATTGCCGTCGCCCATCAGGCCAAAGAAGTCCGTCAATCCCTCCGCGATGAGGGACTGCGCAATCGCTTCGTAGACTTTCATGTCATCTCCGTCTTTACGAAAACGTCATGGCGGGCCTCGCCGGCCATGACGAATGGCGGGTAGGTTCATTCAGCTGCTGCCAACGCGGCCTCGGAGTTGTGGCCCTGCTGGTGGAAGTAGTTGGCCCGATAGAACTCCAGCACCAGGTCTCGATACACCGCGTTTGGATAGCGCGCCGGATTATCGGCAGAGACGCAACTCGGCAGACATTCGATCACCGCATTCACATTTGGGCTGTGGAAATACGCGATCGAATAACGGTCAGTGCCTGACTCGTTGATTACGCCATGCGGCGTGGACAGGAACCGGTCGTTCGACCAGCGCCGCATGATGTTGCCGAGATTGACCAGGAACGTCCCTGGAATGACGGGGGGCGGGAACCATTCGCCAGTCGGCAGGCGGATCGCCAGCCCAGGGACGTCGGTTCGCGCCAGGGCGGTCATGAAGCTATTGTCGGTGTGCGGGGCCGTGCCGAACGTGTTCTCGCTCATGTCCTCCTGCGGCGGATAGTGCAGAAAACGCAGATTGGCATGGCATTCATTGGCGAAGAACGGCGCGAAGAAATCGCGCGGCATGTCCAGCGCCACCGCGAACGCCGGCAGCATCCGGTCGCACATGTCATGCAGCGCGTGGAAGTACGCATTCATGTCCTCGCGCAGGCCGGGCACGCCTTCCGGCCACTGGTTGCGGCCACGCAGCGGCAGACCTGCCAGCACGTCCGGATGATCGACGCCGCGGTCGTGGCTGATGAAGAAGCTTTCGTTCTGGTTCGGCTTGGTCGCCTTGTGCACCTTCGAGGCCGCCTGCACTGAGGCGTTCATCGGCATATACCCGATATTGTTCTGGTTGAGCCGCAGTTTCAGCTTCTCTTCCAGCGGCAGAGCATGGAACCGCTTCGATGCGGCGAAGCCGCGATCGATGATCTCTTGAGGCACGCCGTGGTTCAGGACGTAGAGAAAGCCGATGTTCTCGCACGCATAGCGCACCTGTTCCGCCAGACGCTCCAAGGCACCCGGTTCGCCGGTGAAATACGGACCGTAGTCGATGACCGGAATCTTCGCCGCGGCGGCGGCGAAGTCCTTGACCGCGTGCTGCTGGAACAGATGCATGGACCGCTCCTGGACTGCTTACGCGGCAGTATAGAAGCAGGCTCCGGCTGCTGCCAATTTGACCCCGCGGCGAACCGTCCCCTACCGTTCCAGCGAGTGATGCTGCGCTGGCGCGAGGGAGGGTGTGCTATAAGCAACTTCCGTGTCTCTGCCGATCTCAACATGCACTACGAGGTGGATGATTTCACCGATCCGTGGCGGCAACCGCAGACCATCCTGATGCTGCATGGCAATGCGGAAAGCGGACTCGCGTGGTATGCGTGGGTGCCAAGCCTCGCGCGCCACTTCCGGGTGGTGCGGCCGGACATGCGCGGCTTCGGCGGGTCCACGCCGATGCCGCGGGACTATCCGTGGAGTCTCGATGGGCTCACCGCCGATTTCTGCGCGCTCATGGATCATCTCGGTGCGCAGCGCTTCCATCTCGTGGGCGCCAAGATCGGCGGCACGATCGCGCGCGCATTTGCGGCGCGCTGCCCCGAGCGGATCATCACACTCACTGTGGTCGGAACACCGCCGCCATTGCGGGTCGGTGCGGCGGAACGCGTGCCGGAGCTGATGCGCGACTTCGAGACTCATGGCGTCGAACACTGGGCGCGCCAGAACATGGGAGCCCGCCTCGGCAGCGCCTTTCCGCCTGAAGGCTTCGAGTGGTGGACCAGGTTCATGGGCCGCACCGCTGTGTCCACGCAGCTTGGCTTCATGGGCACCATCGCCTGCGCCGATATCCGGGCGGATTTGCCGAAGATCGCCTGCCCGACGCTGGTGATCACCACGGAGGAAAGCGGCCTCGGTACCGTCGAGGAAACCAGCGCCTGGCAGCAGCAGATTCCAAATTCCGAATTGCTGGTGCTGCCTGGCAACTCCTATCATGTCGCCGCAACGCACGCTGATCGATCGGCCGAGGCGACGCTGAACTTTATCGAAAGGCACAGCCATGGTTGAGATTCGTCGGATGGGGCCGCAGATCGGCGTCGAGGTGACCGGCGTCGATGTGAAGACGCTGGATGACGCCGGTTTCGCGCCGATATATCAGGCGTGGCTCGACTACAATGTCATGGTCGTGCGCGACCAGGAGCTGACGATAGAGGAGTTCCTGCGCTACAGCCGCCGCTTTGGCCTCGTGGTGCCGCACCCGTCAAAGAGCACGCGACATCCCGAGGTACCGGAAATAACCCTCCTGGGCGTGAACAAGTTCGACGCCGATGGCAAGCTGAACGAGGCGATCTATCGTCGCGGCGCGGAAGGTTGGCACACCGACGGCGCGTATGACTCGGAGCCGTTCAAAGCGACGCAGCTATACGCGCTGGCCATTCCAAGAGTTGGAGGCGATACGCTCTTCGCCAATGGTTATGCGGCGTATCAGGCGCTACCCGACCGGCTGAAACAGCGGCTGGAGGGACGGGTAGGGGCGTTCACCTACGGCGGGCGCAGGAAGAAGCGCGAATTGCTGAACGAGGAGGATCGCGACTGGAAACCGGTGTTCCACCCGATCATCCGCACGCACCCAGAGACCGGCCGCAAGTCGCTGTATTTCGATCCGGGCAAGATCGAGTCGATTGAAGGTGTCTCAGCGCAGGAAAGCGATGAACTGATCGAGGAGCTGGAGCGCTATATGATCCAGCCCGAAGGCGAGTACCGGCACAAATGGCGTGTCGGGGACATCGTGATCTGGGACAATCGCTGCTCATACCACCGTGCTGCCGGCGACTACCCGCCGCACGAGGACCGCATTCACTGGCGCGTGTCGATCAAGGAACGCGGCGCACAGAGGATGGCGGCTGAGTAGTGTTGCCCGGCCCGACCGTCATGGCCGGCCTTGTGCCAGCCATCGGTCGTGGCAGGGTGCCGCGACGGATGACCGGCACAAGGCCGGCCATGACGATTACCGCGCCGGCGTTTCTTGCGCCGGGAAGTTGCACTCCACCGCGATCCCGTCCGGATCGTAGTAGAACAACTGCGTCATGTTCAGCCGCGGTAGCACGCGTTCGTCATACTTGATGCCGTGCTGCTCCAGGTTGGCCTTCATGTCCTTCAGACCCTCGCAGGCGAAAGCGATGTGATCCAGCCGCCCGGTCTTCGCCGGATCGCGGGTACTGTCGGGAATTGGCTCGTTCTCCGGCCGGTTGCCGATCAGATGCACCGTCGGGACGCCGCCGCAATACAGCCAGTAGCCGGGAAAGTTCAGCGGCGGCCGATCACCCACCGACAGGCCTACAACATCCGTGTAGAAGTTCTTCGTCGCCTCCAGATCGCGCGCGAGGATCGTGTAGTGGTTAAGCGACATCGCAGGCATGTGTTTCTCCCTCAGAACTGGTTTTCCGGTTCCATCCCGAACAGGATCTGGCCGACTGACTCGTAGTGCAACTGCCGCCCCTGCGACTGCTGCGCCACCGTGTGGATGTCGCGCAGACGCTGCTCGAAAGGCTGCTCCTCAAACACCGCCATCGATCCCGTCGCATGGTAGAGCGTATTGACAATTTCGCGCGACTGTTGGATCGCCCAGGTCGAAGCCAGCCGGATCATCGCCCGGTCCTCGGGCGTCTGCTGGCCGGTGGCCTCAACATGGCCCCACGCCGTCTCCCACGTCGTGTGCAGGAAGGCACGCGCTGAACGCCAGCGTGCCTCGCACTGGGCGAGCTGCGACTGCACCACGTTATTCTCGCGCATCGGCCTCGATGCGCCCCGCGACACCTTGGTGGCGGGCAGATTCAGGAAGTCCTTGATGCACCCCCGCGCGATCCCCAGCCCGACGCCGGCAAAGCCACAGGAATACAACTGGTTGCTGGTGAAACGGTACAGCAGCCCGTCCTCCCGCCGCTCCGCCGGATTGTCGCGAGAGGCAGTGAAGCGCTGCGGCACGAACAGGTCCTTGATCACGTACTCGTTGCTGGCGGTGCCGCGCAGACCAATGGTGTGCCAGATGTCGTTCACCTGTACGCTGGCCTTCGGGAACAGCATCGTGCGCACCTTGCCAGTGCCTGCCACAGGCATATGCGCGCCCAGCCACCTTGCGTGCGCGCAGCCACTGGCGAAACGCCACTTGCCGCTGATTCGATAGCCCCCATCGACCGGCTGCGCCTCGTACGGCGCACCCGGCGGGCCCCATGCCAGAATGCCAGTCGGCGGGCCGAACATCTCGCAGGCCACTTGCCGATCGAGATAGGCGGCGGTCATGGCGCAGCCGTTGTTCTGCCCGATGCACCACGCGACCGAGGCGTTCGTCTCCGCGAAGGCCTCGGTCACCTGGGTGAACAGCACCGGCCGCAGTTCCGCGCCGCCAAGAAACTTCGGCTGCAGCATGCGGAAGAAGCCGCCGTCGGTGAGTGCGGCAACGACGTGCTCAGGCAACTCACGCCGGCGCTCGATCTCATCGCCGGCCTCCTCCAGCATTGGCGCCAGGTCCCGGGCGCGCTGGATGAAGTCGATGCCGTCACTCATGGAGGGCTCCCGATCGGCAGTTCCTGGCATGATAGGGCAACCGCCTCCGTGCCGTCACGCTGCGGCCCGCTGCTCCAGTGCCTGCAGGGTCGCGGCGATGCGAACACCCGTCCCAGCATCCACGGCGCGCAGCGGCGGCCGGACGTTGCGCCATATCGGCTCATTCGTCATGGCCGCGAGCACCGCCTTCAATGTGGGAATGCTGTCCACAGGTTCGCATGCCTGTTCGATGGCGCGCTGCGCCGTCGCATCGTGGAACAGGCGCCGCAGCAGAGCAGGGACAAGATTGGCCATGCCACAGATCGTGCCCATCCCTCCGGCGGCGAGCGCCCGGACGATCAGTCTCTCGTCACCGACGAGTGATGCGACGTCTGGTGCCGCTGTACGGAATGCGAGGAACGCTTCGAAGTCGCCGCTGCTGTCTTTCACGCCAGATATCATCGCGCCATAGCGGGCACGCAGCCTGCCGAGCACGGGGGCCGGAACCGGAACGCCGCAAACCTGCGGGATATGGTACAGGCAGACGCTGAGCCTGGCATCGCCGATGCGGTCGAGCACGGCGGCAAATGCGTCCTCAATGCCTTCGTCCGACACACCGGCGAAGTAGTAGGGTGGTAACAGGAGAGTGCGCGTAATGCCGAGGCCGAGCATGCCTTGCGTTAGGGCCACCGTGTCGGCGATGGCCGGACAGCCGGTGCCGACTGCCAGCCGGGCGGGGTCGACATCCGCCCGCAACACCGCCTCGGCCGCGGCGAGGCGCTCGGCGATAGAGTAAGACGGGCCTTCGCCGCAACTGCCGAACAGCACCAGACCGTCGCACCCGTCCCGCAGCAGACGTTGCGCGTGCCGGATCAGCGCCGCGTTATCAATTGCACCAGCTGCGTCGGTTGGCGTGGTGGCGGCCGCCCACAAGCCGGTGATCGCGTCAGGCATCTTACTTCTCCGAAACGACATACTTTCGACAGACTGCCACCGAAGAGCAATTGCGGCCATCCCTGCGCATCACTACGTTGCGGCTGCACTGATGACGGGGCCCACTTGCTGCGGGGTATTCATCCATTGCTGACGCCGGATCTGCTGCATGCCTTGGCGAGCATGGGTCACGGCGATCGCATCGCCATCGTCGATGCGAATTTCCCGGCAGCCAGTAACGCGCGGCGGATGGTTGCATTGCCTGGGGCCGGGGCTCCGGCAGTGCTGGAGGCGATCCTGACTGTGCTGCCAGTTGACGATTTCGAGCCTGACCCGGTGGTAGGGATGCAGGTTGTCGGGGACGGCGCTGCGGTTCCCGAGGTGGTCCGTGAATTTAACGCAATACTTGCCCGCAACGAACTGGCGCCCGCTGCGACTGTGGAACGTCATGCGTTTTACGCCGCAGCGGCCGAGGCGTTTGCCATCGTCCAATGCGGTGAGCGGCGCTTCTATGGCAACATTCTGCTGACCAAGGGCGTGGTGCCGCCCGAGGTGTCGGCATGATCCAGGTCGATGCCCATCATCATGTCTGGCGCATTTCCCGTGGCGATTATGGCTGGTTGACGCCGGATCTGCCGATCCATCGCGACTATTCGCTTGAGGACCTGCGGCCCCTGCTGGGCGAAATCTCGGCGACCATCTTGGTGCAGGCGGCGCCGACTGAAGCTGAAACTTTGTTCATGCTCGATGTCGCCCGCAATTCCTCGGGCCTGGTGCGCGGCGTCGTTGGCTGGGTTGATTTCGCCAGAAACAATGCTGCCGCGCGCCTCGCGCATATGGCGTCCGACCCGCTGCTGAAAGGCCTGCGGCCGATGCTGCAGGACATAGCGGAGACCGAGTGGGTCCTGCGGGACGATGTGCGACCGGCAATAAGCGGGATGATCGATGCAGGATTGCGCTTCGACGCGCTGGTTCTGCCGCGCCACCTGCCTGTCCTGTTGCGGCTCTGCGAGCGTTTTCCGACTCTCCCGGTGGTGATCGACCATGCCGCCAAGCCGGGGATAGCGAGGGGTGACTGGCAGCCCTGGGCCGATGAGATAAGCCGACTCGCCCGGGAGACGCGCTGCCTGTGCAAGATATCGGGCCTGGTAACCGAGTCGCCCCGCGATTGGCGCGTCGATGACCTCCGGCGCTATGTAGACCACATCATCCTGTGCTTTGGACCGCAACGGGTGATGTGGGGCAGCGATTGGCCGGTAGTGAATCTGGCTGGGGGGTATATCCGATGGCGTGCTGCAACGGAGAAACTACTTGCTGAGTTGTCCGCAGATGAACGCGCTGCAATCTTCGGCGGCACCGCCGCCCATTTCTACGGCATCGAAGACCACTAGCGAATTTCCAAGAAATAACGTTATTGTATTTGTGGGTTGAAAGGGCAAACAATGAACGAGTCAACTGACAAGGTCCTGGGGCTGACCGCCCAGATCGTGTCGGCGCATGTCGGGCACAATACGGTTTCGCCTGATGCTTTGCCGGCACTGATTCAGGAAATCTACAATACCTTGATAAATGTCGGAAAACGCGCGACTCAGACAGAGAAGCCGACTCCGGCGGTGCCGATCAAGCAATCGATTCGCCATGATCGCATCATCTGTCTGGAGGACGGCAAGAGCTTCTCAATGCTGAAACGGCATCTGATGACGGACCACAAGCTGACGCCGCAGCAATATCGCGAGAAGTGGGACTTGCCGCGCGACTATCCGATGGTGGCGCCGAGCTACGCACAGACGCGCTCGACTCTCGCGAAGAAGATCGGCCTGGGGCGGAAAGGCACCAAGGCAGCGAAGAAGGCAGGCGGTCGCCGCAGGCGCGCCTGATCGCACGCGCTCTCATATCGTCATGGCATGATCCGGATCACGCCAGATATTGCTATCGACGAGAGAGCTGTCAGCGAAAGCTTCATTCGTGCGTCAGGCCCTGGCGGCCAGAACGTCAATAAGGTCGCCACGGCCGTGCAGTTGCGTTTCGATCCGGCTGTTTCGGGGCTGTCGCCGGATTTGCAGGCGAGGCTGCGCGAGATAGCTGGGCGGCGCGTCACGCAGCAAGGCACCGTGCTGATCACTGCGCAGCGGTTTCGCACACAGGAACGGAACCGCCAGGCGGCACTCGATACGCTGGTCCGCTTGATCGAACGCGCGGCGGCACCTGTCACGCCGCGCGTTCCCACACGTCCGACTGCGGCGTCAAAGCGACGCAGGCTGGATGCGAAGGCGCATCGTGCGCGCATCAAGCAGACCCGGGCTTCCCGGGCGGACGATACGTAGCGCGGTCAGTCGGCGAGAGCGCGCGCGATCAGCACCACGCCGAGTACCGACAGCACCAGCAAGGCGGCTAGCCGATGGTGATGTGGTCGTGATCGGCGGAATGCCCATGTGCCGGCGTAGTCGCCAGCCCATAGCACCGGCACGGACGCGACGGACCACAGCAGGATCTCGTGATCGATTAGGCCTCGTAAGGACATCAGCACCAGCGACGTCAGCGACGCCAGCATGAAGTAGATGATCGACGTCGCGCGCACGATGATAGCCGAGTGTGCCAGGGCCAGCAGATAGACGATTATCGGCGGGCCACCCATCGATGCGAGCCCGCTCATCACTCCGCTGACGATTCCGACAGCAACAGCAATGGCGCCGGATGGATGCTGCGGCAGTCGTACGCCACGCCACAGCATCAGTACTGAAATGAGGATGACCCCGCCAATCGCGAGGCGGACCGAGTTCGGGCTTAGCTCGGTCAACACGAGCAGTCCAATCGGAATCCCCAGGAGCAGCCCAGGAGCCAGGCCGCGCACAGCCTGCCAGTCGCACTGCCGCCACGCATGACGCAGGCCACCCATGCCGATGATGACCTGCAGCACCACGACAAACGGCACGACCTTCGCCGGCGGCAATGCCAGGCTCAGCAGCGGGACGGCGGCCAGCCCGAAGCCGAACCCGGTGAAGCCGCGCAACAGCGACGCCGCGAACACACCGAATACGGCGATGGCGAGAGTGTCGATCATGTCCTATGGCGCTGTTGTAACGTCACGGCGGGCGAAGACCTGGTGCAAAATGGGTGTGCGTGTCCAGGCGATGCGAACCGTGGCATGCTCATGGCGCGGATCAGGCGAGAGGAAGTAATGTTTCAGGATGCTCACGGGTTGGCAGTCACGACATCATCGGCAGCAGCCGTCCAGGCATTCGATCACGTCGTCTCCGGCTATTTGCGTTATCGCGTCGATATACCGCAACGCATGGCAGCATTGTTCGAGGCCGATGCGGAGTTCGGCCTCGCGCATTGCCTGAAGGGCTATTTCGCGATGCTGTCGTACAAGCAGGCCGCAATCCCGATGGCCAAGGCAGCCGCGGCGGATGCGAAGCGGCTGACACAGCACGCGACCCCGCGCGAGCAGGCGCATGTCGCGGCCCTGCGACATTGGATCGATGGCGAACCGGATCGCGCCGCAGCAGTGTGGGAACAGATCCTAAGCGAGCATCCACGCGATGTGCTGGCGTTTCGCCTCGCGCATTTTGTGAATTTCTGGTTGGGCCGGCCGGACCTGATGCTCGCATCGGTACTCGGCGTCGAGCGGCACTGGAGCGAGGACCTGCCGGGCTACAACGCCATCCTCGGTTGCCGCTGCTTCGCGCATGAGGAATGCGGCTATTACACCGAGGCTGAAGCCGCGGGACGAGAGGCGATCGATCGGGATCCGGGCGATCTGTGGGCAGCGCATGGTGTCGCGCATGTGATGGAAATGCAGGGCAGGCGAGGCGAGGGCATCGCCTGGATCGATAGTCTTCGCAGCAACTGGGAGGAAGCGAACAATCTGCGCCATCATCTCTGGTGGCATGCCGCGATGTTTCACCTGGAACGCGGTGAAATGGATCGTGTGCTCGCGCTTTACGATGACGAATTCCGCAATCTGACGTCGCGACTGACCGAGGCGCAGCCGGACCTTTACATTGACGTCCAGAACGCCGCTTCGATGCTGTTTCGCCTGCAGCGCCACGGCGTCGATGTCGGCGATCGCTGGGTGGAACTGGCAGGCCGAGCCGAGGCGCGCATCGGCGACTGTCTCTCGGCGTTCACTTTGCCGCACTGGATGATGGCGCTGGTGGCGACCGGAAGATACGGAGCAGCGCAGCGCATGCTTGAGGCGATGCGGGATTTTGCCCAGCGTCCGGGAATAACGGCTTCCTTCGTCGCGCGCTATGCGACGCCCATTTGCCAAGCAGTGCTGGCTCACGCGAAAGGCGAATATGCGCACGCCGTCGCGGTGATGCGTCCGGTGCTCAGCGGCATGTACCGTCTTGGCGGCAGTCACGCGCAACAGGATGTGCTGGAGCAGTTGTTCCTCGATGCTGCAATGAAGGCGGAGCAGAAGCCGGATGTGCTGATGCTGTTGGAGCGCGTTGCCGGTCGGCATCCTTTGCCGCCAGCGCGCCGTGTCGGGTACGCCGATGCCGCACGCACACTGGCTTTCTGAATCAGGCATGCGCACCGTTTTCCTGCTGCTGGCACTCGCTTGCACCGCGCAGGCCGCGGAGCCGCGCGTCGGCAGTGCCGCTTATGGCGACTGGCATGACGATGCGCCTGGCGTGGTGCGCCGCTTCACCGTTGATACGATGCCCCCACCGTACCTGACCTCGTCCGCCTATCGTGCTCCTTCCGTCGTGCCGCGGCCAGCCGGCGCCACGTTGCATGTGCCGCCGGGGTTCCATGTCGAGCTGTTCGCCGCCGGACTGGAAAGGCCGCGTACGCTTCGTGTGGCGCCGAACGGCGATGTGTTCGTTGCGGAAAGCAGCGCGGGGCGCGTGCGCATCCTGCGCGCAGAGCCCGGTGCAAACAGGCCGCAATCCCATGTGTTTACCGAGGGGCTGAATTATCCGTTTGGCATCGCCTTCTGGCCCTCCGGATCTGATCCACGCTTCGTATATGTGGCGGAGATGGATCGCGTCGTGCGCTTCCCTTACCATTCCGGCGATCTGCAAGCGCACAGCAAGCCGGATTTGGTCGTGCCACATCTGCCGAGTGGCGGTCATGCGACCCGCGATCTGGTTTTCTCGCGCGACGGCCGCACGATGTTCGTCTCTGTTGGTTCTGCCAGCAATGTCGGTGTCGCAGGCGAGGAAGATCGCGCCGACGTCCTGGCATTCGATGCTGATGGCGGCAACAAGCGCATCTTCGCGACCGGACTGCGCAACTGCAGCGCTGAGGCGATCTCGCCCGAAACCGGCGCGTTGTGGTGCGTCGTGAACGAGCGCGACGGACTTGGCGACGATCTCCCACCGGACTACGCCACTTCGGTGCGGCAGGGCGCATTCTATGGCTGGCCCTGGTACTATATCGGCAACCACGAGGACCCACGGCTCAAGGGGCAGCGACCCGATCTTGCAAGCCACGTCATCGTGCCTGATGTGCTGATCCAGCCGCATTCAGCGCCATTGGGCATCACGTTCTATGACGGCGCGCAGTTCCCACCTGAGTATCGCGGCGATGCGTTCGTCACTCTGCGCGGTTCGTGGAACCGTGCGCGACGGACCGGATACAAGATCGTCCGTCTGCGCTTTGCCAATGGCAATCCTACCGGCGAATACGAAGATTTCCTCACCGGCTTTGTCGTGTCGGATCAGGCAGTGTGGGCACGTCCTGTCGGCATTGCCGTTGCCAGGGACGGTGCGCTGCTGGTCGGCGAGGATGGTAACGGTACTATCTGGCGCATCGCCTATTCAGGGGGAAACCGCTGAGCGGTGAAGGTTTTGATGTTGAGGCTGTCACCGAACTGTTTCCGTACTGACACGCGAGCTTCATGATTGGCCGCGTATCAGCGCCGCCAGACCAGTCCGTGGATCGTGTGAGCACCACAACACTCGGCGTCGTTGCCAACCAACCCAGCGCTGTTCGGCTTCGGAAGCGAAGGCCGGCGCTTGCCGCCTATGCCCTGCTGCTGCCTTCCGCCGTCTTCCTACTGGCATTCACCTATTGGCCCGTATTGCAGGTGGTGATCGGCTCATTGACGGTCCGCACATTCGGCAGCGCGGCACATTGGGGCTACGGCAATTACGCGCGCCTGTTCGCCGATGTGCATTTCGCCATCGCCGTGCGCAACAACCTCGTCTATGCCGGCGGGACGATCGTCCCCAGTCTCGTGCTGGCGCTGGTGTTTGCGCTGGGTCTGCGCGAAAGCACCCGCTTCACAGCCGTCCTGCGCACGCTCATGGTGCTGCCGCTGCTGATCCCGCTGGTCGCGGCCGCCTCCCTGTTCATCTTCATCTTTCTTCCCGGCGGAGGATTGCTCGACCACTACCTTGCGCGTCTTGGGTTCGCTGAGAACAACTGGCTGGGCGATCCATCCCTGGCACTTGGCTCGATCATCGCCATTACAGTCTGGAAGAACACCGGCTATTACATGCTGTTCTTCCTGGCTGGGCTCGCGGGTATCCCGCAGGATCTGCTCGACGCCGCCAAGATCGATGGTGCGAATGCGGTGCAACGCTTCTTTCGCGTCACGCTGCCCTTGCTCGGACCGACACTTGCGTTCGTGCTGGTGATTGCTGTGCTGAATGTGCTGACCCAGGTGGACCACGTCATCGTCATGACGCAAGGTGGGCCTTCCGGGGCGACTTCGCTGCTGCTGTACTACATTTACCAGCAGGCGCATCAGAACTATGACATCGGACTGGCGTCCGCTGCGACCGTGGTCAGCGTTGGCTTTCTGTTCGCGCTATCCGTCGTGTCGCTGCGCACGCTGGAGCGCGGGATCCATTATGAGACGTGATCCCGCGCCCGCAATGCCATCAGCCTATGGCAGTGGCGCGACGCTCCAGGATACCGTGATCCGCCAGCCAGCCATCGAGACCCCACACGTGACCCGCATTCGCGACAACCAGCCAGGCGGTCAATGCGGCATACACGATGTGATAGTCGATGATCAGGTTCACGTGGCTTTCGATGTAAGGAAAGTCCATGTGCGCCGTCCAATAGATGAGCAGCAGTGCCACCCCGAATACGCCGCTGACCCGGACCAGCAGGCCGGAAACCAGCGAAAGTCCGATCAGCAGATGGCCCCACTTGACCATGAAGGTCAGTATCGGAGCGAGCGCCGGCGCCGTCAGTGGCGCATAGACGTCGTGGAACGTCTTGGTATGGGCAAGGAAGGTCGCAGCCGAGAAGTCGGACGACAGTACCTGCCAAGTGCCCGCGTAGAGGAACGTCCAGCCCATCAGCAGCCGGAACGCCAGCACGAACTTTCTGTCCATCATCACGCCATTCATCCGGAACCTCTTTGGTTTTCGCCAAGTGGCCCGAGACTACCGGACCGGTGCGGCGCCGCATTGATGCAGATCAACCGGCCATGAGGTTGGTTGCCCGCCCAATTCCGCCGTTGCTTCTGTGCGCGGCCGCGCTGCTGTGGACGGTACCTTTCGCCTGGATGTTCGTAGCGAGCCTGCGGCCCGGTGGTGCCGGTGCTGCGGACATCGCATCTCTCATCCCGGCGGGACCCTTCAGCCTGGTGAATTTCACCGACGCCTGGAGCTCTGGCCATTTCCCGCTCTGGTATCTCAACACGATCCTGCTCTGCGCAGGCATCCTCGCCGTGCAGTGCCTGACGGTAAGTCTCGCCGGCTACGCCTTCGCGCGGCTTCAGTTCCCTTATCGGAACACGCTGTTTCACATGTTCCTGCTGCAGCTCATGCTCGTCCCGCCGATACTGATCGTGCCGAACATGACCACGCTTGTGTCATTGCATTTGTACAATACGTTGCCCGGCGTGATGGCGCCTTATTTTGCCTCGGCCTTCGGTGTGTTCCTGATGCGTCAGACCTTCCGCACCATTCCGCGCGAGTATGAAGAGGCAGCACTGGTGGATGGCGCTTCGCGGCTTGCCATCATCTTTCGCGTTCTGCTGCCGCTCGCGCGTCCTGGCCTGGTGGCGTTCGCGATCGTATCCGTCACCGCGCACTGGAACGAATTCCTTTGGCCATTGATGGCAACATCATCGCCTTCCAATCAGGTGCTGACGGTGGGACTTGCGTCATTCACCTCCGGCGCTGAAGCCGGGTCCGAATGGGGCGTCATCGCCGCCGGCACCTTCTTCGTCGCCGGACCGCTGCTGGTCGCGTTTCTGATCTTCCAGCGTCAGTTCGTGTCGAGCTTCACGTTTTCCGGAATCAAGTAAGGGGAGAAGTCATGCGCGCCATCCGTCGCCAACCACTGTCATTGCGAGCGAAGCGAAGCAATCTCCATCGTGCCGGGGATTGCTTCGTCGCTTCGCTCCTCGCAATGACAGTGGGCGTCGGTGCTGCCCAGGCAGCGACTGAAATCGATCTGTTCTTCCCTGTCCCGGTCCAGGGCAAGCTCGCCATTGAAATGCAGCGAATCATCGAGCAGTTCGACAAGGACCACGCCGACATCCACGTCACCGCCGTCTATACCGGCAGCTATGACGACACCAATCTGAAGACGCACGCGGCAATTCAGGCTGGCAAGCCACCCGCGGCGGTGATCATGAGCGCCAACTTCGTGCGCGAATACGTCATCAACAACGAGGTCGTGCAGCTCGACGGACTGATCCGCAAAGATGGGCAGACGCCGGAGCAGTTCATGAACCTGTTCTGGCCCGCCTTGCGGCAGAATGCGATGGACCAGGGGCACGTCTATGGTGTGCCGTTCCACAATTCTACGCCGCTCCTCTATTACAGCGTGGACGCATTCAAGGCGGCGGGCCTCGATCCAGACCACCCGCCGGCCACCTGGCAGGAATGGGCCGAGGCCGCGCGCAAGCTCACCAAACGCGATGGCAACCAGACCACGAGCTGGGGCCTGATGATGCCTGGCACCTACGATTATTGCGGCTGGATCACCTCCGGACTCGCCATGTCCAATGGCGGACAGTTCTACAATCCCGACTACGGCGGCGAAGTTTACTACACCTCTCCCAGCACGATTGGTGCGGTCCGCTTCATCGACGCGCTCGTGCATAAGTGGAAGGTGATGCCGGAGGGTGTCACCGACGCCAACGCGGTGACAACGGCGTTCTTCCAGGGCCGCACCGGAATGATGATCCTGTCCACCGGATCGCTGTCATTCGTGCGCGACAACATGAAGTCGCCGTACCGCACGGCGTTTTTGCCGCGCAACCTGGTGAACGCCGTGCCCATTGGCGGGGCAAGCCTGATCCTGCCGAAGGGCAACGCTCCCGAGCGCGAGGCCGCCGCCTGGACGCTGATCAAGTGGCTTACCAGCCCGGAGGTGGCGGGAAGCTGGAGCCGCTTCACCGGTTACTTCGCCCCGCGCATCGCTGCCTACGACCTGCCCGAGATGAAGAGCTTCATGGCCGAGCATGCGGACGCAAAAGTGGCGCTAGACCAGCTTGCCTACGCGCGCGGCTGGTTCGCCACCTATAACACCGTGGGTGTCCGCAAGGCACTGGAGGACGGCGTGCAGGCGGTGCTGGCCGGCAAGGCGACGCCCGAGGCGGCCATGGAGACGGCGCAGCAACAGGCCGACTCCCTCATGAAACCGTATGTGGAACAAACCGTCCTGAAGATGCCAGAATAGGTGCGCCTGTCCCAGAGGAGCGCCCAATGCTGATCTGCCAGCTCACCGACCTGCACGTCCGGCCGGTGGGAAAGCCAGCCAATCGTGTCGCTGAAACCAACATGTTCACCGAACGGGCGTTCCGGGCAGTGGCCCGGCTCGTCCCTCGGCCGGACGTCGTCGTCATTACCGGCGACCTGACCGAATGCGGTCTGGATGCGGAATATGCGAACCTCAGCAGGTTGTTGCGCAAGTTCCTGCCGATGCCGGTGTTTGTCATTCCTGGCAATCATGATCGGCGGGGTGCTCTGCGCGCGGGACTGAAGCACCTGCCCGGCGTCACCAGCGATCCGCACTACGTGCAGTACGCCGTGGATGACTATCCGGTCCGGTTGGTCATGCTGGACACGCTGGTGCCGGGTGCCGGACATGGCGAGCTGCGCTCCGAGCAACTCGAATTTCTCGACCGCACTTTGGCCGCCGCGCCGGACAAGCCGACGATGATCGGCATGCACCATCCTCCGTTCGCCTGCGGTATCGCCCACATGGACAGAATCAACCTGAGGAACACGCCGGACTTCGCTGCCGTGATCGCGCGGCACCGCCAGGTACAACGGATCATCTGCGGCCATCACCATCGGCCCATCGTTGCATCGCTGGCACATGCTATTGCGTTGATCTCACCGTCGGTGGCGCATCAGGTCGAGATGTCGCTCGATCCGCACGACCCCGGCGCTTTGGTATTCGAACCGCCGGCGTTCCAGCTCCACCGCTGGACCCAAGCGGACGGCTTTGTATCGCACACAGTGTATGTGGAGGATCATCCGGGTCCCTACCCATTTGTTAACGATCCAGAATATCCGGGGAGAGCCTGAGGCGGTCCGCAGCCACAGCTATTCGGAACAGGAATGTAACTGAGGTTGTCACTCACGCCACCGATGTATCTGCTGGACTCGCGACTACATGCTTGGGCAGAGTGCATCCGGCGGAGAGACGAAGGAGATGAACGAAGCGGGCACTCCCGGCCAGGACAGCCAGATCAGCGAACTCCAGCAGCGCTTGAGATCTCTGGAGGCGCAGGCAATCAGTTTCGGCCTTGCTCAGGTGATGACTCGCAGTTTTCCGGGCGAGATCCGCTACTGGTCCCGTGGCATGGAGCGGCTGTATGGCTTTACCGCAGCCGAAGCCATCGGACAGATCTCGCACGAGTTGCTGCGCACGGAATTTCCCGGCTCACTCCAGGACTTGAACAGGGAGCTGCGCGAACGCGCCGAATGGACGGGCGAACTGCACCACCGGCGGCGGGATGGCCAGAGAGTCGTCGTCATCAGCCACCAGTCGCTGCTGCCCGACGCGCATCACGACACGCCTCTCGTCACTGAGGTCAACAACGAAATTACCGCCGAATGGCGTGGGCGTGGCAGCCGCCTCTACCTCGCCAGCATCGTCGAGAGTAGCGATGATGCCATCATCGCGAAAACGCTCCAGGGCGTTGTCACAGCCTGGAACCAGGCCGCCGAACGCATGTTGGGCTACACGGCCGATGAGATGATCGGCCAACCGATCACCCGGCTGCATCCACCGGATCGGTTACAGGAAGAGGCCATGATCCTCGATCGGCTCAGGGGTGGCGAACGGCTGCATCACTACGAGACTGTGCGGCGGCGCAAGGACGGCAGTGAGGTACACGTCTCGCTGACCGTCTCGCCCATCCTGAGCGCATCAGGCAAGATCATCGGCGCGTCGAAGATCTTGCGCGATTTGACCGACGAGCGGCAGAACCGATCACGCATCCTGGCATTGCAGTCGGAACTCGTTCACGCGGCGCGGCTGTCGACCATGGGGCAATTGGCGTCAGCGATCGCGCATGAGCTCAATCAGCCGCTCACCGCGATCGCCAGTTATTCGGGCGCCCTGAGCCGTGTGCTTTCGAACCCCAATCCGGACCTGAAAATCGCCCGCGATGCACTGGGGCGTATCCGCCAGCAGGCGACTCGGGCCGGCGAGGTCATCCGCCGGCTGCGCGACCACGTCGCCAAGCGCGAAACGGCGCGAGAGCCGCATGGCGTCAATGCGGTGGTCAGCGAAGCATTGGAGATGGCGCTTGTCGGCTCGCGCCACTGGGGCATTCACACTGTCACCCGGCTGGATGAAGCCGTGGGTTCGGCATTCATAGACAGTATCCAGATTGGCCAGGTGATCATCAACCTGGTACGTAACGCCGTCGAAGCGATGGAGTCGAGCGAACGCCGCGAGCTGACGGTTGCGACACGGTCTGTCTCCGGGGCCGTGGAAATAACCGTCGCCGATACAGGACCTGGCCTCGCCCCGGAGGTGGCCCAGCGCCTGTTCGAACCGTTCGTCACCTCGAAGCCGTCCGGCATGGGACTGGGACTGTCCATCTGCCGCGAGATCGCAGCGGCGCACGAGGGCGAGCTGTCCTCCGCGCCCAATCCCGGCGGCGGCACAGTCTTCACTTTGCGCCTACCGGTCGAAGCGGAATAGTAGGATCATGGCCGTGGGCCAGTGCCGGCCGATGGACACAGCTCGTAAGTCCGACAGCTACTGATTGGTGTTCCAGATATCGGTGTCGAGCTTCCAACTGCCGCCGGTGCGCCGCCACAGCACGACGTACTTGCCTTCAACGTGCACCATCTGCTTTTGCGGATTGGGTGCATCGAGGGTGAACGCGCCAATCTCGCGCGCGGCGCTGCCGAACTGGTCCACCTGCAGCGCCTTCAGCGTGATGTTCTTGTAGCCAGCCTGAATCGTGCTCTGCCAAAATGCCTGGATCGCCGACCGTCCCTTTGCCATCGGTGCGCCGGGCGGCAACACCGTCGCTTGTTCCGTATAGAATTGCGCCACCGCCGTGGCGTCGCCCTTGTTGAAGGCTGCCGCCCATTTCGCGTTGGCGGCGTCGATCTCAGACTTCACATCGCGCGCATGAGCGGATGCGGTCAGTGCTATCAGCCCTATCGCGATAATGGCAGCTTTCATCGGATCCTCCCTTACGGCGACGACTATGCCGCGCGGAAGATCGATGCTCAACCGGTCAGGTCCCGGTCCTCAAGTGCAATGAAGGTCCGACCGGCCAGAATGCAGGCGTTCGCTACACCGTCTTCAGGAAGTTGGTCAGCTTCGTTGCTGCGGTCACCTTGTCGGTCTTGTCGAGTGCCGCCAGTTCAGCCGCAAGGCGATCCATTGCCGCTTCATAGATCTGCCGCTCAGAGAAGCTCTGATCCGGCTGGCCCGCGTTCCGATGCAGGTCGCGCACCACTTCAGCGATCGCGAGAGGATCGCCCGAGTTGATCTTCGCCTCGTATTCCTGTGCGCGGCGCGACCACATCGTGCGTTTGATGCGCGCGCGGCCCTTCAGCACGGCAAGCGCCTCGTCGAACAGCTTGCGCGTGGCGAGCTTGCGCAAGCCGGCGCTGCGCGCCTTGGCAACTGGCACGCGCAGCGTCATCCGGTTCTCTTCGAAAGTAATGTGGATCAGTTCGAGCTTATGGCCGGCGATCTCTTCGGTCGCAATGCGCTCCACCTTGCCCACGCCGTGGGTGGGATAAACCACGTGATCGCCCTCGACGAAGATCTCGGCCTTCGCTGGCGGCCTGGGGGGCAGACGATCGGGCATGGGCGGCCGACGGTCCGCTGCGCTGAGGGCAGGGCCCGTGGCGACGGGAGGCGGTGGGGCTTGTGGTGGGGGGGGAGGAGCCTTCTCCTGCACCATCTGCGGCGGCGGGGGCGCAGCGGGCTTCGGTGCCGCGGCGACCGCCGGCTTGCTCACCACAGGTTTGGCCTCTGGCTTGACGGCCGCCGGCTTGCTCTCCGGCTTTGTCGGCGCCGGCTTGGAAGCGGTTGGCTTGGCGGCGACCTTGGTCGCCGGCTTCGCCACCACCTTGGCGGCCGCCGGCTTCACTGGTGCTGCTGTCTTCTTCGCTGCCACCTGAGCTTTGGCAGCAACCGGGGCGGCTGAGCGCCTAGTGGCGGGCGCCTGGCGCAATGTTGCCGCGTCACGAACCCTCGTTGCGCTCCCAGCCGATGCTTTCATTCCTGACACCTCGTAACATGCCCTTCAAACGCTGCGGTCCATCGGGGAGGTCGCGCGGCCTGGGACGCTTGTCCAACCGGCGCGCCCGCTCCGAAAGGATCGGCTCCTGGAAATAGCGCCGGCTGTCGCGTGTCCTGTGCGACCCCCGGTCACATTGTTTACCAATATAGCATCACAGCGACGTTACGTCACCGGCTAAGCGGCCCTGGAGCCCGGTAGGGTTTCAATCGTGAAGCCACACTTCCGGTTGAAGCCGATCCGCTGGACGCTTGAAGGTTCAGGCCTTACCGGGGTTCGGGGAGAAGAGTTTCGCCTTGTCCGGCTTGTCCTTCCACTCGTCCGCGTCCGGCGGCGGCTCGCCCTTGCGCGTGATGTTCGGCCAGAGCGTCGCATAGGTCCGGTTCTGTTCCAGCCACGGCCCCGCCTTGTCGTCGCTGTCGGGCACTATGGCTTCCACCGGACATTCCGGTTCGCACACCCCGCAATCGATGCACTCATCCGGGTGGATGACCAGCATGTTCTCGCCGACATAGAAGCAATCGACCGGGCAGACCTCGACGCAGTCCATGTACTTGCAGCGGATGCAGGTCTCGGTGACCACATAGGTCATTGTTTCAGTCCCCGGGGCGGCTGTCAGACGCGCGCGATATGCCGATGATTGCGGTCAGGTGCAAGGTCCGCCGACAGGTTCGCTGACCTCCTCATAGAGCAGGCGCGCCTCGCTCGCGGGTCCCCGCCGCACGGCCAGCCCCAGTACGCGGACCACGCGGACCGACTGATGCACCGGCACAGTCAGGACGTCGCCGATGCGCAAACGCGCATGCGCTTTGTCGGTGGCCTGACGATTGATTCTAATCGAACCCTGGGCCACGAGTGCGGCACAATCGCTGCGCTGGCGCATGAAGCGCGCACACCAGAGCCACTTGTCCAGGCGCTGCCAGTCGCGGTCTTCAAGCTCGGCTATGCTCGCCCCCCTAACGTTTCAGGGCGGCAAGCGCCGCGAATGGTCCATGCGTCCTGACTGGTGTTGGCTCGCTCACTACGGGGCGCCGGCGCCGCAATGGTATGATCATGGCTGGCGCGGGTGGTCCGTACTCCTCGGCGGCCAGCCCGGCCGCCGGAATGACGCGGAACCCAAGGCGGCGGAGCACCACCGGCAGCAGTTCAGCCTTCAGCGAGAAGCGCGATGCAAGCCCGGCTGGCACGGCAGTCGCGCCACGCCGGGTGAGCCAGGCCAGTTCCGCGGCCACGCGCTCGGCAATGTCGAGCCGCAACAGCACCGGTCCTGCTTCCAGCCAGCCCATCGCGGCTGCAAAGCCTCCTGGCCAGTCTGGCTGGGGTGGCAGTGAAACCAGGTCCGGAGACGGGATTGCCGGCACTGGCTGGCCATGCTGCAGCCCCCAAAGCAGTGCCCGCATCGCCGCCGCCCGGGGCTTCAACAGGGCCGGCAGAAAAAGGCCGAATCGCCCTGCTTTCACGCCCATGGCCTTCAGCGCCGAGCGGGCCTCGGCGGATAGCGTGTCGCCTTCATTGCCGACGATGAGGCCCAGTGCCTCGGTCAGCCGATGCAACAGGCCGCGGAACCTGACATGTCCCTGACCGCGCTCCGCCGCAGCATGCAGCGGTGCCAGGTCCCGATTCACTTTTTCATCGAGGAAGCGCTGCAGCCGGACCCGTAACCTCTCGCGCTGCGCGCCATCGAGGAACTCGCTGTCCAGCACCTGCAAGCGCGGCCGGAGGGCGGTCGTGCCCCGCTTCAGCCGCGCAATAGAAACTCCGTCCCAGGTGACTGACCCGTCCTCCGTCACGGTGAAGGCGGCATCAGGCGCGGCTTCCACTACGGCGACCCGGCGCGGCATCTCCTCGCGCAAAGCCCGGCGAGCCGCCCGAAGCACGAGTTTCCGCTCTTCACCTTCCGTCGCGGGGTCAGGGAGGAAGGTGAAGCCGCCGATATGACCGACCGGGTGGCCTTCCACGACAACGTCCCCGCGGCGAGTCACGGCGGAGAGCAGTTCCTGTGTCTCACCGGCCTCGAGCCGCCGCATCAGGTGCGCCGCGCGGCGATCGACGAAACGGCTGGTCAGGCGCTCGTGCAGGGCGTCGGAGAGCAGGTCCTCGACCTCACGCGCCTGACCCTGCCAGTGCGCACTGTCCTGCACCCAGTCAGGTCTCGCCGCGATATAGGACCAAACGCGAATGCCCGCGAGCCGCTGCATCAGAGTGTCGATGTCGCCATCGGCCCGAGCCAATGCGCCAATCTGTCCGGCAAGCCAGTCCGTCGGCAGGAACCCTTCTTTGGCGGTGTGGCCGAAGACCCGGGCGCAGACGCGAGTGTGAGTATCATCCGCGAGCTTGCGGAAGTCGGGGATCTGGCACGCCTCCCACAGCTTGCGAACCATGCGGCGCCCCTGGGCGAGACGGCGGATTTCTGAGTCGCGAGCCAAAGCCGCGAGTGTCTCCAGGTCCGCCGCATCATTGCCCTTGACCAGCCCAGGCCGCGGTGGGGGCGCCGTCAGCGTGGCCAGCAGCGCGTCCACGTGGCTCAGGTCGAGGTCGCTGTTGCGCCAGCAGAGCTGATCGAGCGCCTCGAAACTGTGCGCCTCCACCGCGGCCGCTACCTCGTCCGGTAGGGGTGGGCATTGCGCCGTGGTGCCGAACGTCCCGTCGCGCATGCCGCGCCCGGCGCGGCCGGCGATCTGCGCAATTTCCGCCGGAGCAAGCCGGCGCGGGCGATGACCGTCAAACTTGCCCAGGCTCGCGAAGGCGATGTGGTTGACATCCATGTTGAGGCCCATGCCGATGGCGTCGGTCGCCACCAGGAAATCGACCTCCTTTTCCTGATAGAGGGCCACCTGGGCATTGCGGGTGCGCGGCGAGAGGCGGCCCATGACCACGGCGCAGCCGCCCCGGCGGCGGCGGATCAATTCCGCTATGGCATAGACCTCCGCGGCGCTGAACGCGACGATGGCGGAGCGCGGCGGCAGGCGGACCAGCTTCGCCGGCCCTACATGGCTGAGTTGGGAAAGCCGCGGCCGCGTCTCGACAACTGCCTGTGGCACCAGTCGTTGCAGCAATGGACGGATCGTTTCCGCCCCCAAAAACATCGTCTCGACCAGCCCACGCGCGTGGAGCAGCCGATCGGTGAACACATGGCCTCGGTCGGGGTCGGCGCAGAGCTGGATCTCATCCACGGCGAGGAATTCGGCGTCACGGTCGAGCGGCATGGCCTCGACGGTGCAGGAGAACCAGCGCGCCTCCGGCGGGACGATTTTCTCTTCGCCGGTGATCAGGGCGACGTAGCGCACGCCCTTACGCGCCACCATGCGGTCGTAATTCTCGCGGGCCAACAGGCGGAGGGGGAAACCGATGATGCCCGAGGCATGCGCCAGCATGCGCTCGATGGCCAGATGGGTCTTGCCGGTGTTCGTGGGACCGAGGACGGCTTTGACGCGAGGCGCGAAACCGGAATCGAGACCGGGCATACGCTAGATGGTTGGATGTTGCGGCGCGGAATGCAAGCGGTCCGGTGTGAGCGCTGGTTCACGAGTGAGGCCGCGCGCGGCATGGCAGTCCCGGTGTCTGCCGCATCTCAGGTTGGGAAGTCCCAACAATGGCTCCAACGGGGCGCAACCTCTGTCACTTCATCATATGAGGGCCGGCCAGACGCATTCACCGCCTGGTATTTTTACGGACCAGCAACATTCGGAAGGGTAGAACTTGAGTTCTTCGCAGAATTGGCACATCGCCGAAATGTTGAACAAGGTCCCGGAAGTCACGCTGGCCTTCTGGGTCATCAAGATAATGTCCACGACGGTGGGCGAGACCGGCGCCGACTACCTTGCCGTCCATGTCGGTCTGGGAACGGCCGTGACGGACGGCATCATGCTCGCGTTGCTGATCGTATCGCTGCTGCTGCAGCTTCGAGCGCGCCAGTATGTTCCATGGCGATATTGGCTGACGGTCGTCCTGGTCAGCGTGGTCGGAACCCAGATCACAGACTTTCTCACGGATGGGCTGGATGTCAGCCTCTATCTGAGCTCGAGTGTCTTCGCCATCGCCTTGGCTGCGACCTTCGCGATCTGGTACGCGATCGAGCGAACGCTCTCGATCCACACAATCGTCACGAGGCGACGCGAACTCTTCTACTGGACCGCCATCCTATTCACCTTCGCCTTGGGCACGGCAGCCGGCGATCTTGCGACGGAAGCGTTGCAACTCGGATTCCAACGCGGAGTGGTCGTGTTTGGCGCACTCATCGCTCTCGTCACTGTGGCCTACTATCGCGGGGCCAATCCGGTCCTGACGTTCTGGATCGCCTACGTCCTGACCCGGCCGCTGGGTGCTTCGTTGGGTGACCTGCTGTCGCAGGCGCAAACCTATGGCGGCTTGGGCCTGGGCACCGTCATCACGAGCGGCGTCTTCCTGACCATCATCGTTGTCCTGGTCGCATTCCTCAGCTTCAGCGCCAGCGGCCCCAGGGTGCCCATCGCGCTCCCGATGCGCGACGCTGAATAACGTTCGATCCAAGCTGATCAGTGAGCGTCAGTGATCTGAACCTCGTACAAAGGAGAGTACACAATGAGCAATCTCAGGCTTGATCGGGCGACGCTCGCCCTGGCGCTATGCGCGGTCGCCGCGCTTGCCTCCGAGGCTCTGCCGAGATCGATTCACATCGTTGCGTCGGCTACTGCGGCCGCAGCATCCAAGCTCGGCGACCTCTCCGCCTTCCGCAACATCGTGGTTGATACGGCATCTTTGGTCGACAAGGGCGACCTTGCCGGAGCAAAGGCACGCATCAAGGATCTCGAGACTTCCTGGGACGAAGCAGAACCATCGCTGAAGCCGCGCGCGCCGGCGGAATGGCATACTGTGGACAAGGCCATCGACCGAGCGCTGGCGGCGTTACGCGCGAGCAACCCAGATCAGGCTGCCTGCAAGCAATCGCTGACCGACCTCCTCGCGATCATGGACCGAGACGGACATGCTTAAGACTTTGATCGTGGCCTGCCAAAGCGACAGATTGGCAACCGGTATAGCGCCGTCACACGTGCTCCAACGCTGACGCGATCAGGATCGCGCCAGCGGCAGGTAATCCACCTCCGCGAGATGAAGCCAGGGAGACCTGATCATGATGATAAAGTACAGCGCCGTCGCCGCATTTGCCGGCCTTCTCATCTTAGGGGTGGCTGGGCCCGCTCTCGCCGCAAAGGGCGGCGAGGAGCAGGAGCAGACGGCGCTGCAAGGGACCAACCTGACCCTGACGCAGGCGATCGCGACCGCCGAACAGCAGACCGGCGGCAAGGCGTTCGACGCCGGCGTGGATGTCGATCACGGCAAGCCGCGTATCGTCGTTGAGACCAACGGTCCCAAGGGCGTACAGACAGTGATTGTGGATGCTCAGAACGGCCAGATCGTTGGCGGCCACGCGGGCGGCGAGGAAGACTAGGACGGTTGCGGAGGCGGATGTGAAGGTCCTGCTGATCGAGGACGACAGGGAGACCTCCGCCTACGTCGCCCGCGGCCTGCGCGAGCAAGGCCACGTCGTCGACCTCGCCGCCACCGGACGTGACGGGCTGTTTCTCGCCACCGACGGTGGGCACGATGTGCTGATCGTGGACCGCATGTTGCCGGGGCTGGATGGTATTGGCTTGGTGCAGGCGCTCCGTCAGACGGGCGTAAAGGCGCCGGTGTTGTTTCTGACCGCCCTTGGCGGAGTGGGCGATCGGGTTCGCGGGCTGGAGGCCGGCGGCGACGACTACCTCGTCAAGCCGTTCGCCTTCGCCGAGTTGCTTGCCCGCGTCAACGCGCTCGCCCGCCGTCCGCCGCTTTCCGATACGCCGACGGTTCTGCGCGCGGGCGATCTGGAGATGGACCTTTTGAAGCGCACTGTGACGCGTGGCGGCAGGCTGATCGATCTGCAGCCGCGCGAGTTCCAGCTTCTGGAGTTCCTGATGCGCAACGCCGACCGGGTCGTGACGCGCACAATGCTGCTGGAAGCCGTTTGGGACTTCCACTTCGACCCAACGACGAATATTGTCGAAACGCACATCAGTCGCCTGCGCTCGAAGCTATCGCAATACGGCGGCGCAGAGCTGATACACACGGTACGCCGAGCCGGATACGCCTTGCGAACGCCTGCATCCGACCCACCGTGAACCGCATCGTCCTTCCGAGGTTCGCACGGGTCGCCAGTTTCAGATTGGCGGCCCTCTACGTCACCGTGTTTGCCGGCTCGGCGCTTGTGCTGGGCATCGCAGTCTTCTTCGAGGCACGGTCGGCGTTGCAGCAACAGATGACGGCCCGGATCGAAAGCGAAGCCGCGTTTCTGAACGTGGAGTTTCGGACGGGTGGGTTGGCTCACCTGATCGACGTTGTGCGAACACGAGGTCAAGGCACGAGTGCGCTTGACTACCTCATCGAGGATCAGGCTGGCGCGCACCTCGCGGGCGAAATGCCGGCGGCGCAGGGCCTGACCGCCGGGTGGACCACCATTGACGTGCCCCAGGCGTCCGAGGACGGCGGTCGCCCCGAGAGGGTCAGGGCCTTGGTCTCCGACCTCGGTGGCGGGATATTGCTCGCTGTCGGCGGCGACCTGCGACAGATCGACGATCTCGAGGAAGCCATCGCCACGGCATTCTTGTGGACGGTGGCACCTGCTGCGGCTCTTGGTATCGTTGGGGGCGCTGTCCTGAGCCGCGCATTTCTCAGACGGGTCGATACGATTGTCCGTACTGTTGAGGCGATCATCGGCGGTGATCTGACTCGCCGCGTGCCAACACGTGGCACCGGAGACGATCTGGACCGGCTCGCCAACGCGCTCAACCGGATGCTGGATCGCATTGCGATCCTGATGGATAGTCTCCGCCAGGTCAGCAGCGACGTAGCTCACGACCTGCGCACTCCTCTGTCCAGGCTCTATCAGCGGCTGGAAGATGCCAGAGCGCATGCACGTTCGACCGCAGATTACGAGGCCGCGATCGATGCGGCGCTTGGCGAAGCGCAAGGGCTGCTGGAAACCTTCTCTGCCTTGCTACGGATTGCCCAGGTTGAAGGCGCGTCGCCTCGCGCCGGATTCAGCGACGTCAATCTCAGCGTGGTAACCGAGACGATCGCCGATGCGTACCGGCTGGACGCAGAGGATGGGGGCCACGAGCTGACCGCAACGATCGCGCAAGGGGTAACCGTAAGCGGTGATCAGGAACTGCTGACGCAGGCTTTGGCCAATCTGGTGGAGAACTCACTGCGCCACACGCCGCCGGGGACACGGATCAAGCTCCGGCTCGAACGCCGCCCCCAAGGTGGCGCGCTTCTCGTGGTTGAGGATGATGGACCGGGGGTGACGGAGACTGATCTGCCCCGTCTGACGGGCCGCTTTTATCGCGGGGAACGAAGCAGGACGACACCGGGCAACGGCCTCGGTCTGAGCCTGGTCAGCGCCGTGGCCGAACTTCACGGTGCCAAGCTGAGCCTGACTTCGACCAACCCTGGCTTGCGGGTCAGTCTTGCGTTCCCTGTTCAAGAGCGAGACTGACGGACCGACTACCCGTTGCGGGGCCGCGGGCGCGTATCACGCTGCGCGCCCGCATTGAAACAGGCCCGATCTCGACGCATATCGCGCCTCGCAAGGAGGTGTGACGATGAACGATGCGGTGGCGGAAAAGCATGATTTTGGTGCCGAGGTCGGGCGGCTGCTCGATCTGGTGGTGCACTCGCTCTATTCCGAGCGGGAAATTTTCCTCCGAGAGCTGGTGGCGAACGCCGCCGATGCGATGGATCGGCGCCGCTTCGAAGCGCTGACCGATGCCGCTCTTGCCCCGCCGCCTGAGGCCAAGATCCGCATTGTCCCCGACAAGGACGCGCGCTCCCTGCTGATCGCCGACGACGGCATCGGCATGAGCCGGCAGGAGCTGATCGACAATCTGGGCACCATCGCCCGTTCCGGCACGCGCGCCTTCGGCGCGGCGCTCGCTTCCGCCAAGCCGGAGGAACGTCCCAGCCTCATCGGCCAGTTCGGCGTCGGCTTCTATTCCGCATTCATGGTCGCCGATAGAGTGGAGGTGACATCGCGCAAGGCTGGTTCGGAGGAAGCGTTCACCTGGGCTTCTGACGGGGCCGGCCAGTTCACCATTGCGCCCGCCACGCGCGAGACGGCTGGCACGGACATTGTGCTGCATATCAAGTCTGATGCCGATGAGTACCTTGATCCGATCCGGCTCGAGGCGATCGTCCGTAAATGGGCCGACCACATCACCCTGCCGATAACCATAGCCCGTGATGGCAAGGACCTGCCGGCCAACGAGGGCACCGCGCTTTGGCGCAAGCCGCGCAACGACATCAGCGAACAGTCCTATAACGAGTTCTATCGCCATCTCGGCCATCTGTTCGACACGCCATGGGCGACGCTGCATTGGCGCGCGGAAGGAATGCTCGAGTTCTTCGCGCTGCTGTTCATCCCTGGCATGAAGCCGTTCGAACCATTCGACGGCGACCGCGACTCACATGTGAAGCTGCATGTGCGGCGCATGTTCATCACCGACAAGGCCGAGTTGTTGCCGTCCTGGTTGCGCTTCGTGCAAGGCGTCGTCGATACCGAAGACCTGCCGCTGAACGTCTCGCGCGAGATGCTGCAGACCACGCCGGTGCTTGGCCGCATCCGCAAGGCGCTGATCGGTCGCGTGCTGTCGGAACTGAAGAACCGTGCGAAGGAAGCCGAGGACTACGGCAAGTTCTGGGATAACTTCGGTTCCGTGCTGAAGGAAGGCGTTTGGGAAGACGCCGAGCATCGTGCCGAAATCGCACCGCTGCTGCGCTTCCGCTCTTCTTCGCAGGAAGGATGGACCTCGCTGCCCGACTATCTTTCGCGGATGCAGGTGGGGCAGGACACGATCTGGTATCTTGCCGGCGACAACATCGACGCGCTGCGTGCGTCGCCGCAGCTCGAAGGCTTCCGGGCGAAGAATATCGAGGTGCTGCTGCTGTCCGATCCGATCGATGCATTCTGGCCGGAACGGCTGGATAGTTTCGAAGGAAAGCAGTTGAAGAGCGTCACTCAGGCCTCGCCGGAGACCGAGAAGGACGCCGATCAGCCCGATATCTCGCCACTGCTTGCCGCGCTGAAGAAGGCCCTGGGCGATGAGGTCTCCGATGTGCGCGCCACCGGGCGGCTGACCGACAGTGCAGTGATCCTTGCTGCCGGTGAGAAGGGGCCTGATCTGCAGATGCAGCGCCTGCTCCGCCGAGCCGGCCGTGCCATGCTTCCAGCAGCGCCGGTGCTGGAAGTCAATCCGCGCCATAAGCTGGTCGAGACGCTGGCAGCAAAGCTGCAGGACGAAACACTGATCGCGGATGCCGCGGGAACTTTGCTCGATCTTGCCCGTGTGCAGGAAGGCGATCTGCCGCGCGACCCATCGCAATTTGCCAGACGCGTCACAGTGCTGCTTGCATCGTCGCTGGGATAGCGACCGCGAAGGAAGCACGATGCTTGAGCAATCGCTCGAATGTCTGGTCGAAACGGCAGAAGGGGCGCGACCGCTGCATGCGGTGCGGCCAGCCGGGCTCGCGACATTCCTGGATGGCTTGCCACAGGCACAGGCGAGCTTCTTGCGGCAGCTCAATTTCACTGCTGCGGCTCAGGAGCTTTTGTTCCTGCCAGGTGAAGACGGCGTTGCCGGTGCAGTGCTCGGTCTCGGCGATGACAGATCTCCAGCCGCATTTGGCAATCTCGCGTTTCGGTTACCCGAAGCCACGCCGTGGCAACTGCAGCCGGGTGATTATGCGCCGGATGTTGCTGTCCTGGGTTTTTGTCTCGGTGCCTATCGGTATGGCGCGCTGAAACCCGCGAAGCGGGGGTCGGCGAAGCTGGTCGCATCAGGTGACCAGGCGCGTACGCGCTCGGCCGCGTCAGCAACCTGGATGGTTCGGGATCTCATCAACACGCCGGCCAATCTGCTCGGTCCGGTGGAGCTCGCGGACTTCGCTGCTGCACTGGGCAAGCGTTACAATGCCGCAGCCGCAATCGTCGCGGATGATGCGCTCGAAGCGGGATACCCCACGGTTGCAGCGGTCGGGCGCGGTTCAGCGCGGCCAGCGCGCGTCGCGATCCTCCGCTGGGCCGGCAGCACCGCGCATGCCGAGGCGCCACTCGTCGCGCTGTGTGGCAAGGGCGTCTGTTTCGACACGGGCGGTTACGATATCAAGCCATCGAGCGGCATGCTGCGCATGAAGAAGGACATGGGCGGCGCCGCAACAGTGCTCGGGCTGGCCAGGATGATCATGGAAGCCGACTTGCCTGTGCGCCTGACGGTGCGCATCGGCTGCGTGGAGAACGCGATCTCGGGAACGGCGATGCGTCCGCTGGACGTGATTCGCACGCGAAAGGGCCTGACAGTGGAAGTTGGCAATACCGATGCGGAAGGTCGCCTCGTCCTTTGCGATCTGCTCGCCGACGCATGCGACGAAGCGCCGTCGCTCTTGGTAGATTGCGCAACCCTGACCGGCGCCGCGCGCGTGGCTTTGGGTCCTGATCTACCGGCCATGTTCTGCAACGACGATTCGTGGGCAGAGGCGCTGTTGCGCAGCGGTGAGGGTCAGCACGATCCTTTGTGGCGGTTGCCGCTTTGGTCCGAATACGATCGCTGGCTCGACAGTTCCGTGGCCGATCTGAACAACGTTTCGTCAAAACCGCATGCCGGTGCAGTGACCGCCGCATTATTCCTCAAGCGGTTTGTTACGAGAGAAGTTGCGTGGGCTCATCTGGACCTGTATGGCTGGAATGATCAGACGTCACCGGGGCGGCCTGAAGGGGGAGAGGCCTACGGTATGCGTGCGCTTTGCGCTGCCATAAGGGCACGGCTCGGTCGTTCGACACAGGGTTAATTTTTGCTCACAAAGTCGCGAGCGGCACGAAAAGGCTTCGCTGCGGTAACGGAACGGGCTTAGGATAGTTGTCTATCGGCATCATTGATGCGCGCAAGATTTCAGGAAATAGCCCGCAAAGCCGTCCCGGACCGGAAAGGAAAGACAATGGCTGTGAATCCCACTGCCGATCAGATGGTTGGCATCCTTCGTGAGACTGTCGTCGCCCTCGTGCGGCGCGACGGTCCTGACCTGTCGGCGCGACAGCTTGGAGTATTCCTGACCTGCTATTTACGTGACGGCGGCCACACGGTGCGTGGTCTGGCGGCGGAACTGAATGTTTCGAAGCCGGCCATTACGCGCGCGCTCGATCGCCTCGGCGAACTCGATCTGGCTCGTCGCAAGGTCGATCCGCTTGATCGTCGCAGCATTCTCGTCCAGCGCACGCTGAAGGGTGCGGCTTTCCTGCGCGATCTGCGCTCGATCATGGGTGAGGCCGCGACAATCGTGAAGCGAGCACCGCAACCCAGCGGCGAGGGGAATCACAATCGGCGCGCTGCAACCGCCTGATTCCGCAAGGACCGGCGCGGCTTTCATCGAGCCGGCTGCTCAGCCGGCTCGATTTCTTTCACGGTGTCTACATCATCAACCCCAGGCGCAGAGCCCGGCGACCCGCGCGCGGCGCGTAACCCATGCGACCCACCAAAGCTGCGGCAGCAGCGTCAGCAGCGGAATGATCGGCTTGTAGACTGACGGCGCTGCCAGGAAGACCAGCACCGTCGCACCGCCAAACAATGCGAAACCCCAATGCACCAGCGTCACCATCAGGGCGGGTGCGCCTGAGCGCTGGGCAACCTGGTAGAGGTGCCCGCGATGTGGCTCGGTCAGCCTCTCACCCGCGATGGCCCTGCGTATCAGCGTGAACGCCACGTCGAACAACACGCCGGACAGCAGCATCGGCACGATCAGGAAAGACAGTTCCACCCCGTCGAACCGGCTCGCGACCACCGCCAGCACCGCCAGGATGAAGCCGCAGAACTGGCTGCCGACATCGCCCATGAAAATGCGTGCGCGGGGGAAGTTGAACGGCAGGAAGCCGGCCAGCCCCGCTACCAGCAATAGCGCCGCGAAATAGGCAAACCAGCTCCCGTGATCCGCAGCGATGCCGGCGAGGAAACACGCGGCGATCAGCGCCACGCCGCTCGCCAGCCCATTCAGTCCGTCGATGAAGTTCATCGCATTGGTGGCGAATAGCAGCCAGAGCACTGTCAAGGGCGGCCCCAGCCAGCCGATCTTGACCAGGCCGACGTAAGGCATGCGGACGTCGAGCAGGTAGATGCCGCTGCCCACCGCCACCAGCGCGGCCAGCACCTGCGTCGCCAGCTTTACGATGAACTTCCAGTCGAACAAGTCGTCCAAGAACGCAACGAAGGCGATCGCCACCGAAGCCTCGATCACGCCGATGAAGTAGGGATCGGCGAGGCGGGCAAATTCGGCAAACCGGTAAAGCACCCCAATCCCGGCGAGGAACGCCACCACCACGCCTACGCCGCCACCCTTCGGCGTGACCGCGGTGTGGACCTTCCGGGCGTCCGGCCGATCCAGCACGCGGACAGCGATCATCCCGCGTACGACGCAGGCAGACAGCAGCGCCATCGCTATGGCGAACGCCAGATGACGAATCAGGGCGGCAAGAGTCATGCGGGCTCCTCTTAGAGGAGGAGCCCGATAACAGCGATCAGCCGGTGGTGGCCAGCCTGGTTCACCTCATGGCCGGCCTGTCCCGGCCATCGTGCCGCTACTGATGGCCGGCGCAAGGGCGGCCATGACGAAGAGGAGACGGCCTTAGCGAATGAAGCCCTGGA
>CAYRTL010000021.1:34990-58439 GCA_964427005.1 uncultured Acetobacteraceae bacterium | reverse complement strand
TGGCGAGCCAAGCTTCCCCAGGCCGACAACGGCAAT
The DNA here is from genome assembly GCA_964427005.1 of uncultured Acetobacteraceae bacterium. GTDB lineage: Bacteria > Pseudomonadota > Alphaproteobacteria > Acetobacterales > Acetobacteraceae > JAMXLO01. The sequence continues at coordinate 58,403 of CAYRTL010000021.1, read as the reverse complement.
ATCCATGCTACTGCTCCGGTGTCGCTTAGGCGACGTTGCGCTGAACCTGCTGCTCGATCCAGCGATAGGTGGGTATCAGTCCCTCTTCCAGACGCTGGCTGGGTGCCCAGCCGAGCTGGCGCTCGATCAGGCGGTTGTCCGAATTGCGGCCGCGGACCCCAGTTGGACCGGAAATATTGCGGATTGAGAGTGGCTTCTCTGCTACGCGCATGATCATCTGCGCCAAGCCATTGATGGTGACCATCTCCTCAGAGCCGATATTCACCGGGCCAGTAAAATTGGAACGCATCAGCCGCAGCGTGCCGGTGACACATTCGTCGATGTAGAGGAAAGAGCGGGTCTGTTTGCCGTCTCCCCAGATTTCGATATCGCCGCCAGGAGGTGCAGTTGCGACCTTACGGCAGAGTGCGGCGGGCGCCTTCTCCTTGCCTCCGGTCCAAGTGCCTTCTGGGCCGAAGATGTTGTGATAGCGCGCAACCCGGACGGCGATGCCATGGTTGCGCTGATACGCTAGGTAGAGGCGCTCGCTGAACAACTTTTCCCAGCCGTATTCGCTGTCGGGCGCAGCTGGATACGCGCTGTCCTCGGCGCAGTTCGGCCGATCCGGGTCTTCCTGATTGTACGCGGGATACATGCAAGCAGACGAGGAGTAGAAGATGCGGCGAATGGCGCGCCGGCGAACCGCCTCCAGCATATTGAGATTGATCGTGGCCGAGTTGTGCATGATATCCGCATCGTTCTCGCCGACGAAGATGTAACCAGCACCGCCCATGTCCGCTGCGAGCTGGTATACTTCATCAAAGCGGCGGTCGACGATTGCGTTGCAGAACCCTGGGTCACGCAGATCACCGATGACGAAGTCATCGGCTTCGGTTTCGGAGAATTCCGGAAATTTTAGATCTGCGCCGCGCACCCAGAAGCCCTCTCGCTTGAGGCGACGGACGAGATGACTGCCGATGAAGCCGCCGGCGCCGCAGACCAACGCTGAATTCACGCTCTTTGTCCCCTACCACTCCAAGTCATCGTCGATGCAGGCATCCCCAACGATTCGGGAGTCTTCAAGCCGGCTTTGCCACGATCAGCATGTGCCAGCCAAAACGCTGCTCCAAGGCACGAAACATCTCACGCGGCATCGCCGCGAACCACGGCTGCAGCTCGTACTCGTATTGCACATATTTCTCGATCACATATGGAAAAATGTGATCCTGCTCAATCGACTCGATGCGAAACCCGGCAGGTTCCAGCAGTTCACGCACTTCAGCTTGCGTATAGGTCAGTGCGATGGGGCAGCCGGACTGGGCCTCCGGCTGATCAAAGCCGGCCTCAATCATGGCGTCCTTCCAGGAATTCTTGGCGTACAGCATCAGGCGAAATTCGCCATTGGGCCTGATGACTTTCCTGACCTGCTGCACCACCAGGCTCGGCCTCGGCGTGTGATGGATGACGCCGAAGGAATACACCAGGTCGAAGGCGGCCGGTTCGAGATGCGCGGCAAGCTCTTCCGCATTAGCCTGCAAGAGCCGGCCCCGGAGCCCGAACACCGAAAAACGCTGCCTGGTCAGTTCCAGGCTCGCCTCGGACAGTTCAACGCCTGTGTACTCGGCCCCTGCGCGAGCGAAGTTCACAGCGTCTGTGCCGATTCCGCAACCGACCTCCAGCACGCGCTTGCCTCGCCAGCGTTCGAACTGAGCGAACCCTGGAATGTGCGGCTCGACGAAGTATTTCCGCTCCTCGACTTCGGAGAAATACTGGCGGGAGCCAACTTGCGCGCGCGAGTGGCGGATATTACAAGGCCGCCGATTCCAGTATTCAGCGACCGTTTCGATCGTTGCCAATGCTTGCATGTCCGCCCATTCTCCGGTCCGCTGGTAGAGCCTGAATCGGGCGCTAGTCAACATCTACGTGCGCCAGGGCCTCCGGACTCAGCGGATGAACCCGAGTCGCGCCCGCGGCCCTGGATGGCCGAAAGCCGGGTAGCGCGTGCTGCCTATTTGCCTTACGTAAGGAACCAGGCTGTTTGGTAGGCGCTCTCTGCGATGGCCCTCTCGCCCGATGGCAAAATGGTTGCTGAAAAGCCCGGCGTCTCGATAGTTATCCCAGTCTATAACCGCATCGAGCTAGCGGCGAGCGCGATCGTCAGCGCGGCTGATCAGACCTATCCAAACATAGAAATCATAGTGGTAGATGACGGCTCTACCGAAGATCTGGGACCCGTCGAAGAAGTCGTCCGAGTTAATGCGCGTCGGGCCACACTGCTGCGCCAGGCTAACAGCGGTCCTGCCTGCGCAAGAAATGCCGGCTGGTCGGTAGCCCGGGGTTCCTACGTCGCCTTCCTGGACGCAGACGATCTGTTCCTTCCAGACAAGGTTGCGACGCAACTCCTGGCCATGAAAGAGGTCGACTGCGTGTTCAGCCATACCACTTACTGGCGGCATTGGCGGGGTCGGCAGGGATTAGAGCTTGTGGCACCGACCATAGGAAACGACCTCCCGGAAATGATAGCGAGCTGCGCCGTAGCTACACCGACAGTGATGCTCCGCCGCGATCTGTGGGACGAGGGCTATCGGTTCCCCGAGGAGATCCGCGTCGGAGAGGATGTCGTGCTTTGGCTGCGCATTGCGGCGCGTTATGGCGTCCTGAAGGTTGACCGCCCGATGACGATCGTGCGCGCGAACTCCTCATCGGCTGGCTTTGACCCTGCGACGTTGGCACGCGGCCTGAACAATATTCTAGCGGAGGTGCGCGCCTCTCCGGATCTCCTAAAGCACAGCCATTACGTGACCATCTTGGCCAACCAGGCAGCCGACGCTGCTGCTGCTGTCACATGACCGATCCTGGTATTTCTGCGGAATACGAGTTCAATGCGAGCTGGCGTTTCCGTGTAGCGAGCCGTCTGCCCGGCATCCGGCGATTCACCGCGGCGATCATTCATCTGAGCCGCGAGCTTTCGACTGTGAGCCAGGAGCTCTCGAGCGCCATCTCGAGATGTGAGTCACTGCAGGCTGAACGTGACGCGCTGAAAGCCAGGATCGAGTTCCTACTCCAGCAGGTGGAGGCGCTTTCGGTCCTGGCGGCGGCAGAGGAGCGAGAGCGCGATCTGGCATTGGACCAGATAAGTGAATTGCGGAAGCATCAGCCATGACCGAACCACCGGCTTCCGCTTTCCCGTGAGTTCCGGGGTTCGCGGCGCGTCCTCAAGACCTGAGATGCCGAGGAGATTGACGAAGGCACCAGCGGGCAACGGAAAGCAACGCTTCGACCAAAGGCCGGGCGGGGGTTCGCCGTGCAATACCCACAAGAGCGTACGCCAGCCGCTTCTTTTTGGACATTATGGGTCTGGGCGGCGGCAGGCGGGGGGCGGGTGCCGTAGGGTCGAAGGCCTCCAGCGGACGAGTTTGTTCCAGTTCGGTCGCAGTTACTCCCAAAAACTCAAGCAGGCGCGCACGCATGGACTCCAGCGTAAAGTCTGTCGCGAACGCCTGCTGAGCCCTCATGGCCAGATCGGCGTAGAGAGTTGAGTTGCAAGCCAGTTCGTTCAGCGCATCGAATATGTGCGGCTCGCCGGAACCAGCCGTGACCAAGCCGACGTGACGATCCTCGATATAGTGAGCAGGGGACGAGGTGCGGGGTCCGTGAAACAAAACCGGGCGGCCCGCTGCGAGATACGAAACAAGCTTCGACGGGAAGCTCAAGCGGGCCACCTCGGCCATCTGTGGTGCGAAGGGGTACGGGCAAAATAATGTATCAGCCCGTTCAGCAAGGATGCGGATCGCCTCTCGCTGTGTATGCCAGCCCAGGAAATCGCACCGCCCCTCCGGGATATCTGACGCAGGAATATAATGTCCAAGCACGAGCATCCGGACCTGCCGGCCTGCAAGCTCCCAGCCCACATTGTTGAGGCAGCGCACCAGCGTGTGCCATTCAACATCGGCATAGAACTGCCCGGCCATCCCGATCACAAGAATCGAATCGTCGTGCAATCTCGGCGCCGGAGACTGTGCCCAGTTGCGGTCATGGCAGGAGATCAGAGGGATACTGCGTATGCCGTAGCGGCGCTCGTATTCCTGCGACATGGCCCAGGAGGCGGTGGCGCATGCCTGGCTGCTTCGCAGGACATGATCGAACTCAGCCAGCGCTGCCTTGCGGTGCCAATTGTCCACTTGGTTGGCCTCTAGCCACCACGTCAGCGGATCCCAGACGTGCGTATACAGCGGCAGCTTCAGATGATGTGCCAACCGCCCGGTGAGGCGGATCATCGTCTGACCCTGGAGAACAGCCCAGATAATATCCACCTTGTGGCGACGAGCGAACTGGCTCGCACGCGTCAGGAGTTCTGGCGTCGCTACTATTTGGCGGGTCCGCTCTATGAGAAAGGACTTGAGCCCGACCATTGGACCACTGCCTCGGTAGCCGGTTTCGCGAGGCTTCGCCACGTATTCCAGAGGCATGCCCGCCAGTTCCGGGTCCAGGTCAATCCTTTGCAGGTCAGGGTTTAACACGCAAAAGCAGGCGATCGAGCCGCGAGGCAGCAGCTTGCACGCCTGTGCGAGTACTAACCCGCCGCTGAAGTTTGTGGATGGCGGTACGTCGGTAAGAAGCAGGATTCGCATACTTAGATAATTCGGTGCCGTCCGTTGGCGCTATCGCGCCATTCCCAGAAAAACGTCAACTCGCATTGATGCCAGGAGCGTCGGCCGTCTGGCGCTGAAGGTGCGTGAACGCCTGGTGATAGAAGTCTATTACGCGAGGCTTTATCACCTCTTCTGACAGGCGCGAACGAATTGTGGCCAAATTGATCTCTGCCGCCCGGTCAACCAGAGCATCATCCTCGAGCGCACGCACGACACGCTCAGATATCAGGTCGACGTCGTCTGGCGGTACAGCAAACCCGCTGACCCCGTCCTCGAACCACTCCTCGCAGCAGGACGTGTTTGTCTGGATCGGGAAAGCGCCCATCGCCATCGCTTCCAGCACCGACGTGCTGATCGCATCGGAGAGGCTGATCCCAAGATAGAACCGCGCGCGACCGAAGTGGCGCAGGATTTCATCGTGAGACGCCCAATCGATAAGCTTGATGTCGAATATGCCGCTTGCCTGCAGTTGGAGGGCGCGTGCTCGAGTCTCTGCTGTCATCGAGTAAAGCACAACCGTGTAGCCCTCCAATTTCGGGCTTAGCCTTTCCAATACTGAAAGCGCGGTGAGCGCCCGGCCGGCGAAGTGCTGGTATCCCTTCACCATGATCAATTTGCGACGTGATGGCGGCTCCGCGCCACGCAAAGCCGCGATGTGGGCCATATCCATCGCACCGGAGTTCGGCAGTACTGGCAGGTCCGGACCTTGGTAGCCAAAATCGCGTGCCAGTGACAAATCGCGATGACACTCGCAGGAGTATAGGTCTGCCGCGGCCAGCACGCGCCGGATTTCAGCGGCATGCAAGGGGTCATGGCCGAACAGGTAAATGTCAGAGCCGTAGTTGGTAGCCAGCCACGGAGGAAACTTTGCGCCAGCAACCAGACTTCGTGCTGCCAAAACGCGGTATGCGTTGTGCTGGAACTCCATAGAATGGATCAGATCCGGTCGAACCTGTTCGATCACGGAAGCCAAAACCGTTGGACTGTAACGGCGGAATGCAGTGGCGCCGGAAGTTCCGACAGCTACGGTATGTCCCTCTCCAGGGCCCAGGTCATGTGCCACGAATCGGTGCACCCGGATTGGGGACTTAGGGCTGTCTGCCTCCTGATCGCTTTCAGTCGTTGCAGGGGCAGACGGCGGTCTCGGGGAGAGCCGTCGCTGCAGCGATGCCAGAGCGCTGCGAGGATCCCGGCGCAAGCGCCATGCAAAATTCCGAAGTCGAGCGGAAAATGGCGGCGTGACGACTGGCAGTGCTGCGGGCACTCCAACTGGTAGAGTTGGCAGATGGAGTGTGACCCCGCGTAAGCTGGGATTCGGTGCTTCGTCATCCGTTCCGAAGACATGAAGATCCCAGCCTTGATCGGCGATGCAGTCGATCCATCGGGCGACATGGATGCTGCTTTGAATCCCGACGAATAGAATTCTAGGTCGCGTTGAACGTTGCTCCAGGCGAGAAGTCATCCGACCGGCACTGCTCCTGCTGGCCAAGGGTAAACAGCCGACGTTGCTGGGGGTCACGTCGCCCCTGAGGCGCACATAGCGCTTGGCCGCGGTCCAATACCGCATAGCGCCCAGCGTCACAACCGCCGTTCACGCCGCGACGGCGCCTCTGGCACAAGGCGCTGCGAACCTGGCAAAGCCAGCGCTAAGCCGCGAACAGCCCGCCGGTGCCGATCATCTTGGTCGACGAGGTGACGCAATAAACCATCCCATCCATCTTGCTGTAGCCCTTGCTCTTATAGCCGTCAGCGTAGGCTTTGTAGTCGTCCAGTGGCGCTTCCCAGCCGATGGGATTGGATGGATCGTAGAGGAAATCCTTGCCAACGGTGAACTCGGTCACGTGCACGTTGCCAGTGATCGGGTCGCAGATGCTGGCGTAGAGATTGCCCGTGAACTTGTTCAGTGTATCGACAACGACCCAGTGACCACCGCCTGATTTCTGCAGATGACCGGGCCCCTTGTACCAGGAATTGCCAATGATCGTCGGCCAACCCTTCTGGTAACAGGCCACCACCTGGGCCGCGATCTGATTGCTTGGGCAGGGATCGATCGCGCGCCAGGTTCCGATGTTCAGCGCGTTCAGCAGCGCCGCCACCTGGGCTCCGGTCGTGCCAGTCGTGCCATTATAGGTGCTGCTGACCAGAGCATAGACCTGCTTTTCGGCCAGCACGGCTGCGCTCTTGGAGTCGTCGCCCAGCAGTGCGCCTGTCACGCCCCCCAGTGATGGAAACAATGCCTGTGCGAAACTGCCGGCGCCGATGGAGCCGGCTTTCAGCTTGAAATTCACCATGATGCTGCTGGCAATACCACAGGAGTCGCTCTTTTCCTGCGCGTAGCACATATGCGCCTGTCCGAACCGAGTGAGCCGTGAGAACCAGGCCATGTGTCCCTCCCACCAATGCCGGAGCCGCATTATGTCTGATCCCGTGCAGCGTGGGGGACTGGGAAAACGCTCGCATAAAATTCCGGGGGTTCCGGTCTGGCGATCCGGCCCGCGCCCTGCGATGACGCAGGCATGAGCTTCCCTGTCTGGCTTCCCATTCTCCTCGGTTTCCTCACGGCGGTCGGGCCGGCCACGACGGACATGTACCTGCCGGCGTTCCCGGCAATCGAGTCGTCGTTCGGCGCACCGGCTGGCTCTGCACAGCTCACGCTCGCTGCCTGGTTTGCGGGCCTGGCTGTCGGGCAGATGACTCAGGGCACGCTGTCCGATCGTTTTGGCCGCAAGCGGCCGCTCGTCCTCGCCACCGCTGTATACACGCTGGCCTGCCTGGGCTGCGCGTTGGCCCCCTCGATTCAGTGGCTGGCTGGGTTTCGCACGCTGGCTGCGATCGGGGCATCGGCCGGCATGGTCATCCCGCGCGCCATGGTGCGCGATCTTGCCGAGGGCCACGCCGCGGCAGTGCTCTTGTCGCGGCTGTCTCTGGTGATGGGCGCAGCGCCGATACTCGCCCCGACGATTGGCAGCGCGGTGCTGACATTCGCTGATTGGCGGGGGATCTTCTGGATCCTCACCGCCTACGGCGCCACGTGTTGCCTGCTTGTGGTGCTGCTGCTGCCCGACACATTGCCGGAGGAGCGCCGGCTCCGGCTGAATCTCGCCGAGCAGTTGGCGCGCTATCGCGGCATTCTGGCCGAACGCGGATTTCTGACGCATGCTGCGATGGGCGGGTTTGCGACATTCGCCTTCTTCGCTTATCTCGGCGGTTCGTCGCCGGTCTTCATTCAAGGCTTCAACCTGTCGCCGGCGCAGTACGCGATGATCTTCGGCGCCAATTCGTTCGGACTGATCTGCTGCGCGCAGTTCAACCCTTATCTGCTGCGCCGGTTCGGCCACTTCCGTGTGCTGCGTGGCGTATCCCGTGTGCACCTGATGGCCACTGTCACCCTGACCGTGATTGCGTATGCCGGGTTTCACAAGCTGCCCCTGGTGATAGCGCCGATCTTCATCGCAATAAGCTGCATGGGCATGTTGAACCCCAACACGATCGTGGGTGCGCTCGCGCGCCACCAGCATCACGCCGGCAGTGCGTCCTCGGTCATGGGCACCGGCCAATATCTGCTTGGAGCAATCAGTGGTCTGCTGGTTGGCCTGGCTACAGACGGCACGCCACGCGGCATGGCCGTGCTCATGCTGCTGGGCTCGATCGGCATGGCGATCACGGATGCTTGCCGACCGCGTTAAGCCCGATACAGCGTAGCGCGGGCCACCGTTATGGTGCTACATTGTATGCGCCTTCGTAACGGGGTGATTCATGCAGATCAACTTCGTCTACGACCCTAGCGTGAGCAACGCACCCAGCGGGTTCACCACAGCGCTCGCGGCTGCAGCGTCAGTCGTGGACAGCCTGATCATCAATCCGATCACCGTGACTATTCAGGTCGGTTGGCAGGAAGACCACGGACGGACGTTCACCGGTAACGAAATCGGCCTTGGTGGCCCATCGAACGGGGTCATTCTCAAGTATTCGCAGATTCGGAACGACCTCTCCCAAAGCGCAACCTCTGGTGCCGACTTGACCGCGATCGCCAGTTTGCCTGGAAGCGATCCGACCGGCGGGGGCAACTATTATGTATCCAGTGCGCAGGAAAAGGCCCTCGGCCTGATTCCGCCAAGTGGCGGCCCGATCGACGGCTCGGTCGCATTCGGCGGTTCCTCCGCGTTCAACTTCGACCCGAATAATCGGGCCGTCGCGGGGAAGATCGATTTCGTCGGTGTCGCCGAACATGAACTGACCCACGCTTTGGGCCGCATTGCCGGCCTGCAGCAGGATGGGCCGAACGAATACACGCCCATGGATTTGTTCCGCTATGCGGGACCAGGCACACGGCAGCTCACTGTGAACTCGCCCGCCTATTTCTCCATTGATGGCGGCCAGACCAATCTCGATAACTACGACACATTTTTGGATGCGTCCGACTGGGCATCCTCCCTCGGCGATGCGTTCAATGCCGCTGCGCAAATCGGCGTCGCGAATGTCATCACATTGGCCGACATCACCCAGATGGATGTCATCGGCTTTACGATTTCCGGCTTCCCCCTGCCCTTGACGATAGCGGGCACCAGGGCAAACCAGACCACAACAGATCAGACGAGCATTGCACCATTTTCCACTGTCAGGATCAGCGATCAGAATGGCGACCAGACAGAGACCGTGACAATTAATTTCACGCCTCCAGTCAACGGGATCCTGACAAACCTGGGTGGCGGCAGCTATGACGCAGCTACTGGCATGTATACGATCAGTGGCTCGCTCGCGACGGTAAACGCGGCGGTGGACGGCCTGCTGTTTGTGCCCACGTCCCAACAAGCCGCGCCTGGCAGCAGCATGACCACCAGCTTCACGTTGAAGGTGACCGACGCCGGAGGCCGAACGGCCACCGATTCTACGACCACGGTGAACGTCAGCACGTCGGCCTTCTCGGGCGTCTGCACGGTCATGGGCGCCATCGGTTTCACCGCTTCCATCCCGATGGATACGCGCGCCAATGTCACGCTGTTGCAGCCGTTGCTCACCAGCATCAGCAATGGCGTGACAGCTGGAACCGTCCTGTCAGGATCCCCAGGATCGGCACCACCGATCCCCTCGGGCAAATCCGGCCTGTTGCTGATCGCGACGAGCGGTCAGGTGGTGATGCCTGCTGGCTACACCGCAGCCGTGGTCGATGTACCGGTTGCGGTCACCATCGCGGGCGGATCCTCCTCAGGTCAACTCATTGCCGCGGGCCAAAGCGGGCTCACCTTCAACGCAGGCAGCGGCGCCGGCTCCGTGTTCGCGGGTGGCGGCAACAACCGCGTCAATATCGACAGCGCCGGCGGCAGCCAATTCATCGCCTTGGGCAATGGCAATGACACGATCTCTGTAGCGGGGGGCAACGATACGATTTCCGGTGGCAACGGCACCAACCTGATCTTCCTCGGTGCGGGTACAGACAGCGTGAGAACCACCGGGACCGATACTGTCGTTGGCGGCAGCGGTACCGCGAATGTCACCGTAAGCGGCGCCAATTCGCTGGTGTTCGGCAGCTTTACCAGCACGGGCGGACTCAATGCGATGCTCGGCGGGCCACGAGCCACGATTTCCGCCGCCAACAGCGCCACGTCGGTGACCACCAATAGCGCGAACGCGCTGGTATATGGCAGCTTCGGCGCGATCAGCGGCGGCCTGAGCGAACTGGATAACGGCCAGGCCACGACCGTATTTGCCGGCGCCTTTGGCGCTGCGGCAAGCTTGAACGGCTCGAGCGCACTGCTGTACGGGAACTTCAACAACAACCCTGGCACGCTGAACATCCGCGACGGCGGCACCGTGGACACGATTTCCGCCGTGAACAGCGCAATGAACGCGACGCTCAGCGGCTCACAGACACTGCTGTTTGGCGGCTACGGCAGCATCGCCGGCGCCCTGAACATCGTTGATGCGGGTCACGGTGACACAATCGCGACCGGCAACAGCAATACGAACATAACGGCTGGTACCGGCGGCAATGGACTGCTGGTGTTCGGTGGCACAGGCACGTTCAACTTTGTGGGTGGCCCTGGCACAGCAACTGTCGTCGCGGGTTCCGGCGCAAGCTCACTCACTCCCGGCAGCGGTGCGATAACATTGTACGGGTCCGCCGGCAGCAATATCGGCTTGGCCGGCAGCAACGGCTTGCTGTTCGTCGCTGGCGCCGGCAACGAGACGCTGAACGGCGGCGGCTCGTCTGGCAACAACGAACTTGTCGGCGGTCCCGGCGCAGATTTCATCGTCGGTGGGGCTGGCAACGATACGCTGTTCGCGGGCGCCGGGCCTGAGACACTGGGCGGCGGCGGTGGCAGTGATATCTATTCCTTTGTGTCCAGCCGCACGCACGGCAGCGCTGACACGATCCTGGACTTCGCTCCGAACGATACGCTGTACCTGACCGGCTATGGCGCGAACGCCGCCACGACTGTCTTGAACAGCGCTTTCTCCGCTGGCGGCAGCACGACGATTACGCTGTCGGACCACACGCAAATCACGTTCCTCAATGTCGCCAGCGCAGCCACGCTGCAAGGCCACGTGTTCTCGTTCTGAGCGGTCTACGGTGCACGCTTGATCGATACCGCCATCAGAGCAAGCATGATCAGGCACGCGAGAGCCTGTACCGCCGAATAAGCCCAAAGTGCGTGAAGAGCCGGCGAACCCATATGCCAGGCCAGCACGACGGTGAGTACGACGGCGGCCAGGCGGGAGAATTGCCAGGCGGCGGCAAGAGCCTGGCGTTCGAGGATCTGCAGCGTTTGAGAAACTGCGTGCAGCACCGATAACGCCGTATAGGAAAGGCTGAGGGCCCGCAGGTAAGGTACGGCCTCGGTCCAGCGTGATCCGAATAACAGCGGGAATGCCCAGGCAGCGAGCAGGTTGACGATGGCAATCCAGCCGCCAACCAGCAGGGCCTGGCGCGAAACCACCTGGCGGAAACGGCGACGAAGTCGGGCAGGATTGTCTTTCACCGCCGCTCCGGCCTCGCCGACATAGACCTGCAGCACCGAACTGCTGACCAATAGCAGCGGTCGGGCTACGATGCGCTCCGACAGGAAGATGAAACCGGCGATCTCGCTGCTGTAGTACGTGCCAAACAGCAAGTACAGGATGACGCCACTGCCCGCCGCGTCGCAGACCGCCCCCCAACTCGAGAACAGCGGAAAGCGGCGGTAACGCCATGCAACGGCGCGGATTCCTTGCCAGGAGATGGCTCTCAGCCACGCGAGCCGGCGCAGCACCAGGCGCGAGAAAAGCAGGATCGTGCCACTCGATTGGCCAAGGATGAAGCCGATGGCGAGACCTGGTGCACCTGCACCAGCCAGTCCGAGCCCGATTTGGGACAACGGTCCGGAAAGGCCCTGCGAGATTCGTGTGCGGGCCAGTTCGTTGAAGGCACCCTCGCGTGTTGCGAGGTACACCAGGACAGAATAGGCACCCATCAGCGCGAAGCCCAGAGGCACCAGCGGACGCCATGCCGCGAGCGGCCCGACCCACAGCAAGGTCAGCCACGACGCAGGCATCCACCAGGCTATAGCTCCGATGACTGACGTCGTTGCCCCGAGCGTCAAACCACACAGGGCGAGGACGTTCGCTGCCTCAGCTTCCGAATTGGCGATTGGCAGCGCCATCTCGTAGTGAAGGCTCGCCAGGACCATAAGGATCCAAAGAGCTGCCGTGTAGACGCTGAGGTAACCGAATTCGGCGGGACTGTAGATACGCGTCAAGACGGGAGAGAGCAGCACACTCGCGCCTTGGCCGAGCACGGCCCCCGTCAACATCACTGCGACGTTGCGAAGAAAAGGACGTCGAACAACGAGCCGCTCGATCGCAGTGATCATGGCCGCCGTGCCTGGCACACATGCTCGAACGGATGTTCCTTCAGGGCAGTCCGCGCGTAGAAATCCCATTGGCTTTGAAGCGCCGAAGGTACGCAAGACTGTCGAGCACCAGATTTGCCGCAAGCGCACGCGTGATCTGGTAGGCGGCATCCGTTCCACTCACCATGACCCGAGCGGCCTGCAGCGGACGTCGGTCGTTTAATGCATTGACGAAGGCTTGGTAATGGAACCAGCGCACATGCGCTTCGCAGTGGCGTTCGATGGCGTGGCGCAATGCAGGCTGGGATGCGACCGACTGGGCGCATAGCATCGCTCGATCTGTTTCGGCGAGCAGCCATAGGTCAGCAGGCCTTGGATGATCCGTTAGTGAATCGCGACGGACTGCGTGGTAGTACATGGCCCTGGGTGTCAACCACGATTTCGCGCCTTGCATGAAGCTCGCGACATAGATCAGGTAGTCTTCTCCCCAGCGGACTCTCTCGTCGTAACGCAACTCGTGACAACGCATGAAGGCGTGCCTCCATGCCGGCTTGAGTCCTACCCAGCTCACGCCGCGTGCCACGCCTCGACGACCGAGACTATGCTCCATAAATTCCGTAAAGGATACAACTCGCGGTTCTGCTACCGTGTCGGGCGAGAGCATCTCGCTATCGGGGAAGCTGCCATCCTCATAGCAGAGGACCGGGTTGTCCGCGACCAGGTCGGCTCCTGCCGTTTCCCCGAGGCTCAGCAGGGTGGCGATGCGGTCGCAGTGAAAACGGTCATCGGCATCGAGAATGAATATCCAATCACCGCGCGCTGCGTCCAGTGCAACGTTACGCGCGACTGCGGGTCCACTGTAGGACAGCGTGCGGGAGAGTCGGACCCGGTCGTCCTGTGTCGTAATGTGCGAGACAATCTCGGCTGTTTCGTCAGTTGAGCAGTCGTCTGACACCAATATTTCGATGTCCAACTGGCTTTGCTCGCGCACTGACCTGATTGCGGCTTCGATCGTGGCGCTGGCGTTGAAAGCCGGAATGATGACTGATGCCCGCATTGGAGCTGATGATCCCCGAATGTGAATTGGTGCAGCCTTCTGGGGCTGTGCTTTTGGCCATTGCTCCTTAAACACCGCGGAGCGCCAGCGGTTCTAAACTTTCCACCGCAGACGTAGAGCGCCCGTCACAACGGCGTGTGCGGAGCGGGTGATTCAGTTACAGTCGTAACGACGGCGGCCGCCAGCCAATCCGGCTTATCCTGAACGCGAAGCTCCGCCTTCATCGTCATAGCCGGCGCAGCCCGGCCATGACGATGGAATGCAGTTCCGTGGCATTATGTTAGCGCCTTAAGGGCCAAGCCCCGCCATGAGTCATGATCAACGGGGCTTGGTATTAGGCCGCGATGTAAGACCGCTGGTCCTCGCGTGCCGGCTCCGTCCCGTCCGATGTGGTCACGCGCCGCATGTCACGCGGGAAGCTCTCGTCGAACGGCAACCCGCGGTGCATTGTGCGGCGATTGTCCCACATCACCAGATCGCCGATGCGCCATTCATGGCGGTGTGTCGTGCCAAAGCGCGTTGCCAGCTCGATCAGCTCCATCAGCAGCAATCGTCCGTCGGCCACATCCATGCCGATGATGCGCGAGGCGTGCGACGCGACGTAAATCGACCTCCGCCCGGTGCGCGGATGCGTGTTTACCAGCGGCTGCATCACTGGTGGCAGCGCTGCGTGTTCCTCCGGTGCGAAGTCGGTAAAGCCAAGCACCGCGCGCGAGTGCATCAGGCTGTGCTCGGCCTGCATGTCCTGCAGCATCGCCTGCCGCTGCGGGCTGAGCGCTTCGTATGCGGCGCAGGTGTCGGCGAACTCGGTCTCCCCGGCGCCAAGCGGCCCGGGCGGTGGCACCGCGTGTGCGTAAAGCAGCGAGAAACCGCCGCGCGGCAACTTGAACGAGCTGTCGGTGTGCCATAGGCGGTTGCCGAGATTGACCATCCGATGGCGCGCCGTCTTCGACTGCGGCTGCCCCGTGGCCGCGTCGATGTTGGAGACGTCGGCCATCTCCGGGCGGTCGAACCTCAGCTTGATGTTCTTGCGATAGGACAGCACGTAGCGCTCAGGCTGACCGAAGTTCTCGGCAAAGGCGATCTGTTGCGCGTCGGTCAGCCTCTGATCGCGGAAAACCAGGACGGCGTGTACATCGCTGGCTTGCCATAAGGCTGACATTGCCGCGGATGTTAGCGGGCGGGAGATATCGATCCCGCTGATCTCTGCCACAAAGCCGGGACGGATAGGTTCCACGCGGAGTTCCATCTGCACCTCCTGTGCCGTCGGTTCATCATGAATCAATCGCCGGCTTCTGGCCAGAACTGCCGGGCTCTTGCGTTCCCGGCCTGGTTGGGGCTGAAAATGCTGCGCGATTCCGAGGAGACCTCCGCCTCATGCACCCGATCGTTGGCATCCCAGCCTGCGCGAGGCTGGTGAATGATCAGCTGCGCCACGATACGCCGGCTCGCTACGCCGCGGCGGTGCTAGGCGGTGCCGGCGCAGTGCCGATCATGATCCCACCGCTGGGAGAGGTGTCGCTCGCGGTGCTGGATCGGCTGGATGGCCTGCTGCTGTCCGGCAGCCCGAGCAACGTGCACCCATCCCACTATGCTGGCGGCGAATCGCTCACCCCAGAATACCACGACCTGGAGCGCGATGCGACGACACTGCGGCTGATCCCGGAGGCGCTTGCGCGCGGCATTCCGCTGCTCGCGATCTGCCGTGGCATTCAGGAGCTGAACGTGGCGCTCGGTGGCACGCTGCACCAGAAGGTGCATGAGGTCCCCGAGCGGATGGATCATCGTCCGGGGCCCGGCACGCTTGAGCAGAAATATGCGCCACGGCACCTGGTGTTCCTGTCCGGACAGCTTGCGGGAATCATTGGCAGCACGAAGATCCTGGTGAACTCGCTGCACGGGCAGGCGATCGACATGCTGGCGCCCGGTCTGGTCGTGGAGGCTCGCGCGCTGGATCGTACGGTGGAGGCGGTGCGAGTAGAAAAGGCGCGAACCTTTGCGTTCGGCGTGCAATGGCATCCGGAGTGGGATTACGCCAACGACAGTGCCAGCCTCGCGCTGTTCCGCGCGTTCGGTGAGGCATGCGTGGCGTATCGGTCGGGTTTGCGGAAGGCGGCATGACATGGACCTGCAACTGACAGGCAAGAAGGCGCTCATCACTGGTGGCTCCAAGGGTATTGGCCGCGCCACCGCCGAAGTTCTGGCGGATGAGGGGTGCGACGTTACGCTGGTCGCGCGCGACCAAGGCGCGCTGGACGAAGCAGCCGCAGGCATCCGCGCGCGACGGCAGGTGAGCGTGCGGACCATCTCCGCCGATTTGTCATCGGATGCCGCGGTGCGCCGGGTGGCTGCCGAGGCGGGCGAACTGGACATATTGGTGAACAATGCCGGCGCGATCCCGCCTGGCGATCTGCTTTCGGTCGACGATGCGAAGTGGCGCCAGGCCTGGGACCTGAAGGTCTTCGGCTATATCTCATTCAGCCGCGTGGTGTATGCACAGATGAAGGGACGTCGCTCTGGCGTGATCATCAACGTGATCGGCGCGGCGGGCGAAAGCTTCCCGACCGGCTATATTGCCGGCGCCGCAGGGAACGCGTCTCTGATGGCATTCACCCGTGCATTGGGCAAAGGCGCGCCAGCGGACGGGTTGCGCGTGGTGGCGATCAATCCCGGCCCGGTGGAGACCGACCGACTCGTCATGCTGCGGCGGGCCGAGGCACAGGCGAAGTTCGGCGACCCCGAGCGCTGGCGCGAACTGACCGCCAACATGCCTTTCGGCCGCGCTGCCACGCCCAAGGAAATTGCCAACGCTGTCGCGTTCCTGGCCAGTCCGTTGTCCGCCTACACCACGGGAACCGTGTTGACGATCAACGGCGGCGGGTAAAGGGTCATAACTGCTTCTTAATCTTCCTCGCGTAGAGCAGCAATGTCGCAATCTGCCGCGAATACGCGAGGCTTGGTATGTCCAACGTCCTTACGTCCATCAGCATCCGGCTGAAGGTCATCCTGGCCTTTGCGGTCGTGCTCTGCTGCACCATTGGGCTTGGTGTCTTCTCACTGGTGCGACTGGAGGGCGTGAACGCGGCGGCCGCCGAAATTTCCGCGAATGCTTTGCCGACCACGCGAGTGCTCGGTGAGCTTTCCTATCATACGATGCGCTTTCGTCAGCTCGAGGCCACCTATGCGCTGACGGTCGACCCTGCTGCGAAGGCCCAGGAAGCTGCGAGCATGCAACGCGTCGCTGGCGACGCCGAGAAGGCGTTGCGGGACTTCGAGCCATCTGCCACGACCAGCGAAGAGCGCAGTCTCAACGATCAGATGAAGCGAGGGTGGCAGGCCTATCTTGCCATGGATCGCAAGTTTCTGGCGATTTCCGATCCGGTCTCGGCTGCGGAACTCTATCGCGGGGAGATGCGTACCCTGTTCAACAAGTTCCAGGACGCCTCGCAGGCCGCGGTCGCATTTAACGCGAACGAGGCCAAGGATGGCGTCGATCTCGGTGCTGCACTTGGCAGTTCAGCGCGGTCTTGGATCCTGGTTGTCCTCGGGCTGACAGCGCTTCTCTGTGCCGCCATCGGTTGGTCAATGATTTCGGCCATATCAAAGCCGATCGGAGCAATGACAGGTGCTATGCTGCGTCTCGCAGAGAACGACCTGGATGTTCAGGTTTATGGCGCCGAACGGGGAGACGAGATCGGGTCCATGGCCAAGGCTCTTGAAGTGTTCAAGAGCAATGCGATCGAGCGGGCTCGTTTGACGGCCGAACAGAAAGCACAGGAGGAGCGCGCCAGTCAGGTGAAGCATGATGCGTTGGTGGGAATGGCCGAGGCGATCGAGCGGGAGACCACGATAGCACTGGAGAACATCGGTGCACGCACATCCGCAATGGCGGCGACGGCCGAAGAGATGAACGGCTCCGCTAGCCGCACCGGCGCGTCTGCCGGCGGTGCGGCGGCCGCCGCGACGCAGGCTTTGGCGAATGCGCAGACCGTGGCAAGCGCCGCGGAAGAACTCGCCGCCTCGATTAGAGAAATCGGCAGTCAGGTAGGCCAGTCCAGCACGGTCGTCGGTCGCGCCGTGGAAGCCGGCAGCGACACGCGACGCACCATAGAGGCACTGAACGAGAAGGTGGAGCGGATCGGTGCCGTCGCCGACATGATTGGCGAGATTGCTGCCAAGACCAATCTGCTGGCGTTGAATGCCACGATCGAAGCGGCGCGTGCAGGGGATGCAGGCAAGGGGTTCGCCGTTGTCGCCAGCGAGGTCAAGGCGCTTGCAACGCAGACAGCGCGATCAACTGAGGAAATCAGTCGCCACATTGCTGAAGTGCGTTCCGCGACCGAGGCATCGGTATCCTCAGTTGTGCGCATTGAGCAGACCATTACCGAGATCAATTCCATTGCCGGTTCGATTGCTGCAGCGGTCGAGGAGCAGGGCGCCGCAACAGCAGAGATCGCGCGCAATGTGACGGATACTGCGGCGGGCGTGAACGAGATGACCCGGCGGATCAACGAAGTTTCGGCTGAGGCTGAAAAGACCGGCGGACAGGCTGACAAGGTGCTGAACGACACTAAGGCGCTCAACAGGGCAGTGGTCGAGCTGAAGCATTCGGTTACTCGTGCTGTCCGGACGTCCACAGCAGACGTGGACCGACGCCATGATCCGCGTTTCCAGGAGGATCTGACGACGAGCCTTGGCATCGCTGGCCATGGCTCGCTCAGCGTCCGCGTTGCCGATATTTCGGCACATGGCGCCTGTGTTCGCGGTGCTCCGGAGGTGCCTGTCGGAGCGCGTGGCACGCTTGGGCCGGACGGTATCGGCATGGCGTTGCCGATCAGCGTCCGTGAAGTTGAGGATGGTGCTCTGCACGTGGCGTTCGAACTGGATGCGGCGGCGCAGAACCGGTTCCAGCCGATCCTTGAACGACTCGCTCCGAAGAAGGTCGCTTGAGCGGAGCGCTCAAACCGGCGCCGATATACGCTTCATCAGCGCGACCAACAAATCAGTCGAAGCAGTAGCCTGATTGATGGCCGCGGAAGAAACAGGCGATCTCCGGTAGGAATCGCTCACGCTCAGAACCTTCAGTGCACACGCGGTGTTTAGCCGACAGCCGTCCCTTGGTGCGGTTAACTCGGCCGATCCAGGGGAACTGAGGGAAACGGTGGTGATGCTCGATGCCGTGACGATCGGTGCAAATTTTGTGGGATCTGACGTCACTCTGGCCGGCTTCGTTCCGCCAGACTCCGATGGAGCCATTGGCCCCGGCGGATTTGTCGAATTCATCAATGGTGTATACCGGGTTTACAGTCGTAACGGCGACGTCCTGCAGCAGTATTCTCAGACTGAATTCTGGTCCAATGCGGGCATTGCACCAGATGCCCAACCCTATGATCCGCGCGTGCTGTACGATCCCGGTAGCGGTCGCTGGTTCGCTGCCGCCAGCACCCCGACCAGTTTCGTACTCGCTGTTTCTGATAGCGCGGATCCAACGCAAGGCTGGCGCGCACTCAGCATTCGCGCCCTCCCGGACGGCTCCGGGAAATTCCTTGACTTCACCGCCCTCGGACTCAATCAGCAGGGCGTCTATCTGGAAGCCTCCAACGACTGGTACATCGTAGCCATTCCGAAGTCTGATCTGCTCGGCGATGTCATTACCAGTGCGGATGCGAAGCTGTTCACCAGCTTCGCTGATCCTGTCGCGTCAGGGTTGCCGGGCTTTACGGCGCAGCCCGTCGTTGCGCCAGATCTCGCTGGCTCCGAGCCATTCATCTCCGCGGCAAACTGGGCGACTGGGGAGATCCGCATATCATCAGTCGACTGGACAGACTCAACACCCACGCTGAATGCGGCGCCTGGCCGATCCGTCTACGTCGCACCAATGAACTTCCCCCGGCAAGCGCCTCAGCTTGGCAGCGACATTCCAATCGGCACTGTCGATCCGCGATTCACGGACAGCGCGGTGCTGCAAAACGGCGACCTGTTCGCAGTCCAGACGGTGCTGGGCGACAGCGGTCGCGACGTGCTGCGCTGGTACGAAATCGCGGATCCACTCGGCACACCGCAGCTGGCTGCCAGCGGTGAAATCAGCCCGCCCGGTCTCGACGCGTATTTCGGTTCCATCGCAGTCAATCCGACGGGCCAGGTCGTTATCGGCTTTTCCGCATCCAGCCCAACGCAATACGTAGGGTCCTATGCCGTCGCTGGTCAGGTTACGGAAGACGGCATCGAGTTCGGTGACCCTATTCTGCTGGCTGCCGGTTCGGCTCCCCATACTTCCGGACGATGGGGCGATTTCAGTGCTACCACATTCGATCCGGCGAACCCGTCGCAATTCTGGACCATTCAAGAGTTGCCGAAGGCGGATAACATCTGGCAGGAACAGATCACTGAACTAACGTTTCCGCCGACCGCGCCTACTGGGCCCGTCATCAACGTGCCAGCAGGTGAGCAGGCACAAGCTGGCTCGACGATAGATGTGCAAGGCGTGCAGGTGGTCGACAGCTTCGCTGCGAGCAATCCTGGCTTCATGGCGCTCAATGTCAGCGATGCCAGCGGCCTGTTGCGCATGAGCGACGCAAACGGAAATGCACTGCCTGGTTCGGGCACGCACGTCATCCACTTCTCGGGAAGCTTTGCGGACGTGAATGCCGCGCTGGCGACCCTGTCTTACACCGGCTACGCAGCGGGCGGCGATAGCATTGCAGTCAATGTATGGGATCAGGCAGGCCTGTCCACGACGCAGGAGATACCTGTCACTATCACCGGTGGCACGAGTACAAACAAAGTCTTTGACGGTGCCGGCGGCGACCTGATGGCGCCGTTGAACTGGATCCCACCGGGCGTGCCCCAATCCGGTGACTTCGCAGTCATGTCCGCCGGCTCAGGATACCTGTGGTACTCGGATTTTGGCGGCAACACTCTGCATTTCGGGAACGATCCTGCCTCGCCTGGTACGCCCGCCGGCCCGACGCTGAACATCTACGGCTCCACACTCGACGTGCAGTCGTTCAGCGGAGGCCGCGGCACCATCAACGCAAATTGGCACAGCACACTGAACCTGGACCCAGGCAGACACAGCTTTGTGCCGAACGCCGCGATCACGGTAAACATCGGTCCCTGGGATGACATGAGCGGGACGCTATCGTCTCCTCGGCACGGCTCCGTCAGTATTCATGGTCTGTCATCGGTATATCGCCACTCCGGTGATACCAGTCTGGGCATGGGCGATACCGTATCGCTCGACACCAATGTGGTGGGGACTGGCGATTGGACGCTCGGATTCCTCAGCGAATTGGATGTGAACGGCCTGTTCAATGAGACCGTAAATGCCCAGGCGGGTCGGCTGGACCTGGAGCGTCCGACGCTGTTCACCGGACAGGTCAATCTGGCCAGCTCCGGCATAGGCAGCGGGAATCTTCCCGATGTGGTGATGCAGGGCCTGTTCGCCACCAGCGCCACATATGCCGACGGCCTGCTCTCGCTGAACTTCGGCACGCAGTTGATCGACCAGTTGAAGCTCGCGACATCACAGCCGTTTGCCGTCTATCAGACGGCGCGCGGCGTGGAGATCTGGCAGATGGGGCTGGGCGGCACTCCCTCAGAGCCACACACGACTCTGTTGCACACGTAGCAAGCTGCGCCGGAGGTGCCGGCTGTCAGAACGTATCGTCGTCTGACCCGCCGCCGCCCGTGTCCCAACCGGAATCGCCGCCGCTGTTGTCGGTCAAGGACGATTGGTCGCCGCCCGACGTGTCCCAGGTGCCGCTATCGACGTAGCCTGGATCAACTTGGCCTCCGCCGGATGGGTCAGTCCACGTACCCTGGTCGATGTAACCGCCCGGTTCAACCGGCGCGCCCCATGGTCCGCCAACCCCCGGCGCTCCGCCGAAGCCGCCACCCAAGCTGTGCGAGCCGGAGAACAGGTTCATCAGCGCGTTGCCGGCAACGATGCCCCCCGCAACGCCCGCGGCCGTCGTCAGCGCCGAGCCCAAGAAGCCCGAGCCGGAACGCTGGAACATGCCAGGCTGATACGTCGGCGCATATTGCGGCGGGGGAGGTGGGGCCTGCTGATAGCCAGGTGCGTAGCCGGGCTGCGGTCCGCCCTGATTCCACGCCGGAGCGCCTTGCTGCGGGGGCGGTGCGGAGCGCGATCCACCTCCGCCAAACAGGCCACTGAAGAAGCCGCCGCTCGAACCGCTCCTTTGTTGTTGCTGCTGCGCCTGCTGGGCCTGCTGCAGTTCCCACTCCAACCGCTGGATGCGGTTTTGCGCCTCGGCCAAGGCGTGCTCCTGCACGAAGGCGAGCTGGGTGAGCCGGTAACGCGCCTCGGGGTAGCGGGCGAACAGGTCGGCGATCAGGCGATCCGCCTCGGGGTCAACCGGCGGCAGCGGCTGGGCCGTGGTCGCGGGCACCGAACCTCCGAATGAGGACTGGGCAGGCTGCTGCGCGCCCGAAACGCGGGTGATGAACTGGGTGATGATGTTCCGTTCTTCATTTGTCATTGGGGTACCCTCCTGGGTTCCGTCCGGTGCGATGTGGCCTCACGGCTTCATTGCTTCAATGGCGCGTAAGTCCCAGGCGGCGGACTTCGATCACCGGACAGCGGTCCATGACCACGGTAAGGCCAGCGGCCCGTGCCCGTTCGGCGGCAGCCTCATCGATAACCCCGAGCTGCATCCAGACAATGCGCGCGCCGAGCCGGATCGCCTCGTCCACGGCCGCCCCGGCATTGGCTGAGGCGCGAAAGATATCAACCATCTCCAGTGGTGCTGCCTCGGTCAGGCTGCCGACAATAGTGCGACCGTGAATGCTGCGCCCCGCGATCAGCGGATTGACGGGGATCGCGTCATAGCCGCGGGAAATCAGGAAACCGAACACACCGTGCGACGGCCGCCACGGCTTGTCGGAGGCGCCGACGACAGCGATACGGCTTGTGTTGGTGAGAATTGAGCGGATCGCTTCGTCGGTTTGGCCATCGATGGACATGAGGCGATTGTGCATGCTGTTGCCGCACTTGCGCCAGTGCTCTATGTGGCGCGGCCATCAACTGCATGCGGCCAGATGAACGGCACAAAGCCCAGTTTTCAGGCACTTATTCTACGGCTGCACGACTACTGGTCGCGGCAGGGCTGCGTGATCCTGCAGCCGTACGACATGGAGATGGGCGCCGGGACATTCCATCCGGCTACGACGCTACGGGCGCTCGGACCGAAGCCGTGGCGTGCCGCTTACGTACAGCCCTGTCGGCGGCCGACTGATGGCCGCTATGGCGAGAACCCAAACCGGCTGCAGCACTACTACCAGTACCAGGTGATCATGAAGCCGTCGCCCGAGAATGCGCAGGAGCTGCTTCTCGGCAGCTATCGTGAACTCGGCCTCGACCCTTTGCTGCATGACTTTCGCTTTGTCGAAGACGATTGGGAAAGCCCCACTCTCGGCGCCTGGGGACTGGGTTGGGAGGTGTGGTGCGACGGTATGGAGGTGGGGCAGTTCACCTACTTCCAGCAGGTTGGCGGCATCCCGGTCACTTTGCCCAGCTTCGAGATGACATATGGGCTGGAACGGCTCGCGATGTATGTGCAGGACGTCGACAACGTCTTCGACCTGGACTTCAACGGCGCAGGTGTGCGGTACGGCGACGTGTTCCTGCGTGCAGAACGTGAGTACAGTGCCTTCAACTTCGAATACGCCGACACGACGCTGCTGACGCAGCATTTCTCGGATGCCGAGAAAGAATGCGACGCATTGCTGGGAAAGGGGCTGGCGTTGCCGGCCTACGACCAGTGCATCAGGGCCAGTCATCTGTTCAACCTGCTCGACGCGCGCGGGGTGATCAGCGTGACCGAACGGGCGAGCTACATCGGACGCGTGAGGGCACTCGCGAAGGGGTGCTGCGA
>CAYRTL010000021.1:0-34890 GCA_964427005.1 uncultured Acetobacteraceae bacterium | reverse complement strand
CCGAACGGGCGAGCTACATCGGACGCGTGAGGGCACTCGCGAAGGGGTGCTGCGAAGTCTGGGTGGCCGGCGAGAACCAATGATGGCCGGATCAAGTCCGGCCATGACGACCATGACGATCGGGCTTCGCCCGCAACTGTCCATGACCGAGGAGACGGAAGGAAGCGACATGACCGAACTGGTGATCGAGGATGCCGAAGCCTGCCAACTTGCAGCCGAGCTGGTGGAGCTCACGGGCGACAGCCTGCGCCTGGCGGTGGTCACGGCACTGCGTGAGGAGCGCGATCGAGCGCTGGCTCGGCGGCGCCGGTACGAGCGGATCATGGCGATAACCCGCGAGATCGCGCTGAGCGCGGCATGATGCATCAGCCTCAGCCGTCATGGCCGGGCTTGACCCGGCCCGCCCCTGTCAGGCGCGGGCCGGTCAAGCCGGGTCATGACCGGTAAGGCAGGGGCGTTCCAATGCCGGAACTGTTCCTCGAATTATTTAGCGAGGAGATCCCGGCGCGCATGCAGGCTCGAGCGGCGGATGACCTTGCTCGGCTCTGCGGGGAGGCTCTGGCACCGCTCTCGCCTACGAACCTCCGCACCTGGTACGGCCCCCGCCGCGTCGCGCTGTCTGCGCACGTGACGCCTCAGGTCGCTGCAAGCACCAGCATCGAACGAGGGCCGCGCGTCAATGCGCCAGAGCAGGCGTTGGGCGGGTTTCTGCGGAAGCATGGCGCGAACCGCGAGCAGTTGCGCCAGGAAGGCGACCACTGGGTGCTGGAGAAGACTGCCGCCGCCATTCCCGCGGCTAAGCTGATCGGCGGCGCCATTCCTTCGCTTTTGCGTCGCTTTCCTTGGCCCAAATCGATGCGGTGGGGCGGCAGCAGCAACTTTGTCTGGGTCCGTCCGCTACGCCGCATCGTCTGCCTGCTCGACGGGGCGGTGGTGCCATTCGATCTGCGCGATGGCGACGATGACGGGCATGGACTGGCGGCGGCCGATCTGACCGAAGGACACCGGTTCCATGCCCCCGGGGCGTTTGCGATCGCCTCTTCTGGCGACTGGTCGACCAAGCTGCGAGAACGGCGCGTGCTGGTGGATCCTGAAGAACGCAAGCGGGTCATCACGGATCGTCTGGGAGCGCTCGCGACCGAACGGCAGATCGTACTGATCGAGGACGCTGGGCTGCTCGACGAGGTCGCGGGCCTGGTGGAATGGCCAGTGCCGATGCTGGGTCGCATCGACGACAAGTACATGGACCTGCCGCCTGAAGTCCGGCAGGTCTCCATGCGGGTGAACCAACGCTACTTCGCGTTCCGCAATCCCGACGGTTCGGCCGCGCCCTGGTTCGGATTCGCCGCGAACATAGAGCCGGCCGATGGCGGCGCGGTCTCGATCGCCGGCAATGAACGCGTTCTACGGGCGCGCTTCGCGGATGCGCGGCACTTCTGGGACCTGGACCGCAAGGCGCGGCTTGAATCACGCGTGCCGCTGCTGGACGACATCACCTTCCACGCGAAACTCGGCTCGCAAGGCGAGCGGGTCCGCCGGCTGGAGCGTCTGGCAGAGGAGATCGCCCCCATTGTCGGCGCCGGTCCGGCGCTCGCCCGCGCCGGGGCCCGGCTCGCCAAGGCAGACCTGGTGACTGGTATGGTCGGGGAATTTCCCGAACTCCAGGGCGTGATGGGCCGCTACTACGCGCTTCACGATGGGGAAGACCGTTTGGTGGCCGATGCCATACGGGACCATTACGCGCCGAAAGGGCCTTCCGACGCCGTCCCCACCGCTGACGTCTCCATCGCCGTTGCGCTGGCCGACAAGTTGGACCTGCTTGTTGGCTTCTTCGCCATAGGTGAGCGTCCCACTGGCGCTGGCGATCCTTATGCGCTGCGCCGCGCCGCCCTGGGTATCATTCGGATCGTCCGCGAGAACCGGCTGCGGTTGAACCTGATCCCGCTGATCGATCTGGCAGGGCAGGGTTGGCATCACCGCGGCGTGCACCCAGTCCCGCCGCAGGAGATCCTTGACTTCCTGGCCGAACGGCTGCGCGTGCAGTTGCGGGCGGAAGGCGCCCGGCATGACGTGCTCGCCGCGGTGTTTGCTGCCGGAGCGGACGACGATTTTACCCGGCTGCTGGCGCGAACTGATGCGGTCACCGCCCTGCTCCAGTCGGAAGACGGGGCCAACCTGTTGGTCGCATACCGCCGGGCAGCCAACATCCTGCGCATCGAGGAGCGTAAGGATGGCCCGCACAGGGGCCAGCCTGACCGCGGCCTTTTCCGGCTGCCGCAAGAGCTTGACCTTGCGCACATCCTGGACAGTACGGACGAGACCATAGCGCGCCTGCTGGCCAACGAGGATTTCACGGCCGCGATGGGGGTGATGGCCCGCTTGCGCCCGGCCCTCGATGCCTTCTTCGATAAGGTGACCGTGAACGCCCCTGAGCCCGAATTGCGCCTAAATCGTTTGCGTCTTCTTCATAAAGTCCGGTCAACGATGGACCGTATTGCCGACTTCGGAAAAATCGAGGGCTGAATTGCCATGGCGAAATGGGTGTACAGTTTTGGAGCCGGCCACAACGAGGGTGGCGCAGACATGCGCAACCTGTTGGGCGGGAAGGGCGCCAATCTGGCTGAGATGGCCGGTATCGGCCTGCCCGTCCCTCCAGGCTTCACCCTGACAACCGAGGTCTGCACCGCTTTTTATCAGAACCAGCGCAAGTACCCGAACGACCTGCGACCGCAGGTGCACGAAGCGTTGGCCCAGGTCGAGAAGGCCCAGGGACTGAGGTTCGGCGACAAGCACAAGCCGCTGCTGGTGTCGGTCCGCTCCGGCGCGCGCGTCTCCATGCCCGGAATGATGGATACGGTGCTGAACCTCGGCCTGAACGATGTGACCGTGGAAGGTCTCGGCGAGGAGGCTGACGATCCCCGCTTCGCCTGGGACTCCTATCGCCGGTTCATACAAATGTACGGCTCGGTGGTGCTGGGGGTGGATCACCACCGGTTCGAGGAGATCATCGAGCACGCCAAGCTTGACGCCGGCGTGACCGAGGACACGCAACTTTCGGCCCAGGACTGGCACCGGGTGGCCCAGTCCTACAAGGACATGATCGAGAACGAAATCGGCAAGCCGTTCCCGCAGGATCCCGAGGAACAGCTCTGGGGTGCCATTGGCGCGGTGTTCGGCTCGTGGATGAACCCGCGCGCCATCACGTATCGCAAGCTGCACGACATCCCGGCTGAGTGGGGTACGGCGGTGAACGTGCAGGCCATGGTGTTCGGCAACATGGGCAACGACTGCGCCACAGGCGTGTGCTTCACTCGCGACCCGTCCACCGGCGAGAACGTGTTCTACGGCGAGTATCTGGTGAACGCGCAAGGCGAAGATGTGGTGGCCGGCATCCGCACGCCCCAGCCGCTGTCCAAGGCGCGCGCCAAGCCGGACGAGACGCCGCTCGAGGTGGCTATGCCGGAGGCCTATGCGGAACTGCTGAAGGTGCGGTCCACCCTGGAGCAGCACTATCGCGACATGCAGGACCTGGAATTCACCATCCAGCAGAAGAAGCTCTACATGCTGCAGACGCGCAACGGCAAACGCACCGCCGCCGCGTCCTTGCGCATTGCCGTCGACATGGCACGCGAAGGGCTGATCGACCAGGACGAAGCGGTGCGTCGCGTAAACCCGTCCGCGCTCGACCAGTTGCTCCATCCCACATTGGATCCAAAAGCGCCGCGCACCTTGCTGGCGAAAGGTTTGCCGGCCAGCCCAGGCGCCGCCTCCGGTGCCGTAGTGTTCACCGCCGATGAGGCGGAAAGCCGTGCGCAAAGGGGTGAGGCGATCATCCTTGTGCGCGTCGAGACGAGTCCCGAAGACATCCACGGCATGCATGCCGCGCGCGGCATCCTGACGACCCGCGGAGGCATGACGAGCCACGCGGCTGTTGTCGCTCGTGGGATGGGCAGGCCGTGTGTGGCTGGTGCGGGCGGCGTCTCCGTGGACTACGGCGCGCAGACGCTATCGGCTGGTGGGAAGACCGTGCGTGCCGGTGAAACCATCACGCTTGATGGTGCCACGGGCGAAGTCTTCATCGGCACAGTCGCGATGATCGAGCCGGCGATGTCCGGTGACTTCGCCACGCTGATGGGTTGGGCCGACAAGGCGAGGAAACTCGGCGTGCGTGCGAATGCTGAGACCCCGCTCGATGCCGAAACCGCGAAGAAGTTCGGCGCTGATGGCATCGGACTATGCCGCACCGAGCACATGTTCTTCGATCCGGAGCGAATCGGCGTCGTCCGTCAGATGATCATGGCGAGCAACGAGGAAGGCCGGCGAGCGGCGCTCGCGCGCCTGTTGCCGTTCCAGCGCGACGACTTCCAGAAGCTCTTTCACATTATGGGCGATCTGCCCGTGACGATCCGGTTGCTCGACCCGCCCTTGCACGAGTTCCTGCCGCACGGCGATGCGGAGCTGGAGGAAGTGGCCAGCGCGCTGGGAACGGGTGTCGAGGCCATGCGACGCCGGGCCGCGGAACTGGCGGAGGCCAATCCAATGCTCGGCCATCGCGGCTGCCGGCTGGGCATCTCCTTCCCGGAAATCTACGAGATGCAGGTGCGCGCGATTTTCGAAGGTGCGCTGGCCGTGGCGAAAGAGACGGGCAAGGCGCCTGTGCCTGAAATCATGATCCCGTTGGTAGGGGTGAAGAAGGAACTGGAGATCACGCGCACTCAGGTCGATCGGGTGGCGGAAGAGGTATTTGCCTCTGCCAAACGGCGGATTGAATACAGCGTCGGAACGATGATCGAACTGCCGCGTGCGGCGATCGTGGCGGACAAGATCGCCGAAGTCGCGGACTTCTTCAGCTTCGGCACCAACGACCTGACGCAGACCGTGTT
Source organism: uncultured Acetobacteraceae bacterium (assembly GCA_964427005.1). Taxonomy (GTDB): domain Bacteria; phylum Pseudomonadota; class Alphaproteobacteria; order Acetobacterales; family Acetobacteraceae; genus JAMXLO01. The sequence continues at coordinate 30,007 of CAYRTL010000021.1, read as the reverse complement.
CGGGCTGTCGCGGGATGATGCCGGCAAATTCCTGCCGCAGTACGTCGAGCAAGGCATCCTGCCGAAGGATCCCTTCGTGTCGATCGATGTCGAGGGTGTGGGCGAGATGGTCCGGCTTGCGTCCGAGCGCGGGCGTAAAACCAAGAATGCACTCAAACTCGGCATCTGCGGCGAGCACGGCGGAGATCCGGCCTCGATCGGCTTCTGCCACGAAGTGGGGCTGGATTACGTCTCCTGCAGCCCCTACCGGGTCCCCGTGGCGCGGCTTGCCGCGGCCCAGGCGGCACTCGGCGTGGAGACTGACCGCACGGCGTAAACAGAGTGTGATCAGGCTGCTACTCGGCGACTCGCGAGTGTCATGTTAGCTGCGTGACATGCTGTCACGCGTTGCCTTGATCCCGCTATTGTTCCCCGTCGCCCTCGCAGCTTGCCAGTCTGCTCCTGGGGTGCCGCCAACCTCTGCTGTGAAGGATGACGCGGCGCATAGTCAGGCGGGTCTGCCGGCTGTGCCCGCATGCGCGGATGACGCGATGGCTACGCTGGATGGGGGCGTGCAGGTCTCTTATCTCGGCAGCGATCCAGACGATGCGGACAAATGCCTCGTTCAGTGGCTGGGCCGGTCGCATCAGCTCTATTTCGGCTTTTGGAGCGATGAGAAATCCGCACCTATGAGCGACGAGGCGCGGGCGGCGCTGCGGGCGGCGCTGACCGGGCCGGTCGGGACCGAGGCCGCGTTTGACGCGCAGAAAGCGCAGCTATGGAAGAACGTGACGGTGAGACACACCGCCAACGGCACCGCGATCGTGGATGGGACGCCCCGGCCCGCACTCGAGCTGCAGGTGGTCCGCCACGACGCAGAGGGCCGCCCCGAGGTGCGCGCGGAAACCCGGTTCTGGATCGACCGCAGAACCGGCGTGCTGTTACGGCGCGAGAGCGTCACCCCAATGGCCGATGGCGAGGTGACGAAGACGACAAGCTGGCAGGTCGGTTCGTTGCAGCAGGAAGGTTGACGTCACCGGATCGGGCTCGCATCCTTTCCGCGTCTCCCGGAGACGTTGCCCGATGGCTCTTAGCCGCACCACGCGTGTCAATCTGCTGATCGGCAACGGCCACTTCCTCTCGCATTTCTATTCGCTCTGCCTGCCGCCGCTGTTCGTTGCGTGGCAATCGGCGTTCAACGTCAGCTTCGCCGAACTCGGCTTCGCCGTTGCCTTGATGTCCGGCGCTTCCGCCGTCTTCCAGACGCCGGTCGGCTTTCTGGTGGATCGCTATGGCGCGCGCCGGTTCCTTATCGGCGGCGCGCTGCTGATGTCGCTTTGCATAACCGCAATGGGCTTTGCGACCAGCTTCTGGCAGATCCTGGTGCTGGCGACGCTGTCCGGCACGGGCAACTCCGTTTTCCACCCGGCGGATTACGCGATCCTCTCGGGATCGGTCGACAAGGACCGCATGGGCCGTGCCTTCGCGCTGCACACGTTCAGCGGCAATCTTGGGTTCTCGGCCGCGCCGCCAATCATGACATTGCTCGTCCTGTCACTCGGCTGGCGTGCCGGCCTGATCATTGTCGGGCTGCTGGGAGTACCGGTGGCGATATCCATCATTCTGCAGAGCAGCGTTCTGAAGGACCAGGTTCGGCATCAAGCCGAACATGAAGGCGCCGTGCTCTCCGGCCGCGAGCTGTTGATGAGCAGGACCATGCTGCTGTTCTTCGGGTTCTTCCTGCTAGGCTCGATGGCGGGTGCAGGTGTGCAGTCGTGGCTGATCACGGTGCTGCACAACGTGAAGGGCATAGCGCTGGAAGTCGCCTCTTCGGCCCTCACCGGCTACATGGCCGGCTCTACAATCGGCGTTCTCGTCGGCGGCTGGTTCGCTGATACATACAAACGGCACGTGCTCGGATTTGCAGTCGTCCTCACGATTGTCTCGGCTGCGCTGACTCTGGCGGTAGATTGGGCGCCCATATCCGGTCTGACCGTCATCGCCTTGATGTTCCTGTCCGGTCTTGCGCTGGGCGCCAGCCGCACGCCCCGTGACGTGATGCTGAAGGACGCTGCTCCACCAGGCCAGATCGGCAAGGTGTTCGGCTTCGTCAGTGCCGGCCTGCCGCTCGGTTCGGCGCTGACGCCAGTGCCGTTTGGCTTCCTGATCGATCGCGGCCATCCGGAACTGATTCTGATCCTCGTCGCCGCGCTCCTGCTGGCGAGCCTGTTCTGCGTCGGCACAGCGCGATCCAGCGTTCGGCGCACGGCGGCCACGGTCGCGGCGGAATAGATCGCCGGCCTTTCGCCTATGAAAGTCGCGTGCTACCCGCGCGGCGATGAAAAGGCTATTGCAGCATCCAATCGTACAGGCCGGTTTGGCCAGAGTGCTCGGCATTTATCTCGGCTTCGCGCTTCGCACGACACGCTGGTCACTTGAGGGCCACGAGCATATGGCCCCGCACGCCGCCGGCATGCCCGTGGTGGTCGCGTTCTGGCATGAACGGTTGCCGCTGATGCCGATGCTCTGGGTGAAGGCGCGGCAATGCCCGGAAGGACGCAATGCGCGAAACCGCGTGCACGTGCTGGTCAGCCAGCACCGCGACGGCCGCTTCATCGGCGCTGTTGTGAGCCGCTTCGCACTCCACGTTGTGTTGGGTTCGTCATCCCGTGGCGGCGCCGCCGGAACACGCAAGCTGCTGAACTTGCTCGCGGGCGGCGACCACATTGCCATCACGCCTGACGGCCCGCGTGGTCCGCGGCGCACGGCCGCCCCTGGTGTCGCGCAACTTGCCGCATTGTCCGGCGTGCCGGTGCTGCCGTGCGCCGCGCAAACGACGCGGCACTGGGTGCTGCGCACCTGGGATCGCATGGTCGTGCCGAAGCCGTTCGGCCGCGGCGTCGTGGTGTGCCTTCCTACCATCGCCGTCGCGCGTGATGCGTGGCAGGACGCGGTCCCGGCCATCGGGGCGGCGTTGACCGCGGCGGCTGACAGGGCGGATCGGCTTTGCCTCGCCTGAGCCCCTTGGGCGTGGCGTGGGCTGCGGCGGCGACGCTGGCGGCGCCTGGATTGCGCCTGATGCTGCGCAAGCGGGCGGCCCGCGGTAAGGAAGTGCCGGCGAGGTTGCCAGAGCGGCGGGGCATCGATGGGACACCCCGGCCGAGGGGCCGGGTGATCTGGCTGCACGCGGCCAGCGTCGGCGAGACGATGTCGCTGCTGCCTGTACTGAACCCGCTGCTGCAGGGCGCACCGGATGCGACGATATTGTTCACCACCGGCACGGTGACCGCTGCAAACCTGATCGGGCAGCGACTGACTCCTGAGCTGGAAGGTCGCGTCATTCACCGTTTTGTCCCGCTGGACGTGCCTGCCTGGGTCGCCCGGTTTCTCGATCATTGGCAGCCCGATATCGCCTGTTTCGTCGAGAGTGAGTTATGGCCAAACCTGCTGGCTGCCTGCCAGGCCCGCGGCATTCCGATGATGCTGGTGAACGGACGGCTCTCTGCGCGCAGCCTGGCACGCTGGCGCCGCGCGCCCGGACTGGCACGGCAGGTGCTCGCCGGCTTCATTCGGGTTCAGCCGCGCAGCGACACCGATGCGGCCAGGTTGCGCGCACTCGGCTGTTGTCGAATGACCGAGCCTGGGGATCTGAAATTGGCGGCTCCGCCGTTGCCGGTTGACGCTGCCGAACTGGTGCGACTGCGCGAGGCGTTGGAGGGCCGCAAGGTTTGGCTTGCTGCGAGTACGCATCCTGGCGAGGAAGAACTGGTTCTTGAGGTTCACCGCAAGCTCGCGGCTCGCCATCCAGGGCTGCTGACGATGATCGCCCCTCGTCATCCTGAACGCGGTTTGTCGATCTCCGCCAAAGCGTATCGTTCGCGAGGCGATGGACCACCTGCGGACGGCGTGTGGGTCGTTGATACACTGGGCGAGCTGGGCCTCTGGTACCGGTTGGCGCCGATGGCCTTTGTCGGCCGCAGTTTGCTGCCACCCGGGGGTGGGCAGAACCCGCTGGAACCTGCCCGGATCGGTCGCGCCATCGCTGTCGGGCCACATACCACCAACTTCACGGACCACGTGGAGATGCTGCGTAATGCTGGCGGGCTCGTGGTAGTGGCGGATACAGACGAGTTGGCATCATGGGTGGACGAGCTGCTGCTGCAGCCGGACCGTGCGCGCGAGATGGGCGAGGCAGCCGCCGCGGCTGTGCGCCGCCACAGTGAGCTGCCGGAACGCACAGCAGCCGAACTGCTTCGGCTGATCGGATAGATGCACCATCCGCCGGCATTCTGGTTCCGCGACGGTGTGTTGCCACGAGTCCTGTCGCCGCTCTCCGCGATCACAGCGGCTGTCACTGCACGCCGAATGACACGGCTGGGTTGGCGCGCACCGGTGCCGGTCATCTGCTGCGGCAATGTCACAGTCGGGGGGGCAGGTAAGACCACGGTCGCGCTGGACCTCGGCCAACGCCTGATCAACCGCGGCCGCGCCGTCCATTTCCTATCGCGCGGCTACGGCGGCAAGCAGCGCGGCCCGCATCGCGTTACGGCTGGCGATACAGCAGCCGATGTGGGTGACGAGGCCCTGCTGCTTGCGGCGGCTGCCCCGACCTGGGTCGGAGGTGACCGCGGAGCAACGGCCCGCGACGCGGTGACGGCCGGCGCGCAGGTGCTGATCCTGGATGACGGATTGCAGAACCCGACGCTACAGAAGGACCTGTCGCTGCTGGTGGTGGACGGGGAAAGCGGCTTCGGCAACGGCCGGGTCTTGCCGGCAGGGCCGCTGCGTGAACCGCTCGCGGCCGGTGTGGCGCGCGCTCAGGTGGCGGTACTCATCGGTGCCGATACATTCGGTGTTATCCCAGCGCTGAACCTTCCTGTGCTGCGTGCCAGACTGCAGCCAGGACCCGAGATCGGCTCCTGGCGTGGTCAACGCGTGCTGGCGTTTGCCGGCATCGCCAGACCTGAGAAGTTCTTTGCGATGCTGCGAAATGCTGCCGTGATCGTGGCGGACGTGAAGCCGTTTCCTGATCATTACGCTTACACCGAAGCGGATCTTCGCAGCGTGCTCGACAAAGCAGCCGCGCTAGGCGTGAAGCCCGTGACTACCCCGAAAGACGCAGTGCGCTTGCCCGCCGGATACCGTGACCAGATAGCAGTTGTCGGCGTGTCGCTCGCCTGGGATGATCCGGCCGGATTAGAATCCCTGGTGGCGCGCTATGCATGACCTCGTCTTTCTGATCGACCTGGACAACACGCTGCTCGACAATGACCACGTGCAGGCGGACCTGAGTCACCACCTCGCGACGACCTATGGTCCCGAGGCGCGCGACCGGTACTGGCAGATCTTCGAGGAGCTCCGCTCGGAGCTTGGCTACGCCGATTACCTCGGGGCGCTCCAGCGCTACCGGCGCGAATCAATGCATGACCCACGCGTGCTGCGCATCGCTCCGTGGCTGTCGGACTATCCGTTTGCCGAACGGCTGTATGAGGACGCGCTGGAGGTTGTCCGGCGCGCGCAGAGCTGGGGTACGGCGGTGCTCCTGACCGATGGTGACGCCGCGTTTCAGCCGATGAAGGTAGAGCGCTCCGGTCTGTGGCGCCTGTTCGGCAATAACGTGCTGATATACATCCACAAGGAGGAGTCGCTGGACGACGTCGAGCGGCTGTTTCCGGCGCAGCACTACGTGATGATCGACGACAAGCTGCGGATTCTCGACGCCATGAAGCAGCAATGGGGCGAGCGCGTCACGACGGTGTTCCCGAAGCAGGGACACTACGCCTTCGATCCCGAACTCCTCGCGCGCTACTCGCACGGCGATTTTCAGCTCGACCGAATCGGCGATTTCCTGAACTTCCAGCGGGACGCATTCGCCGCCAGACCCGCTTGACGCCGGGATGCCACCGCCTCCATTTCTTTGATGCCAGACGGCCGGACGATCGCCGTCGCTGTGAGGCGATGGAGGAAAGTCCGGGCTCCATGGGAATACGGTGCCGGATAACGTCCGGCGGGGGCGACCCCAGGGAAAGTGCCACAGAAAACAAACCGCCCGCGCAAGGCGCCGCAAGGCGACCCCGCGGGCAAGGGCGAAACGGTGCGGCAAGAGCGCACCGCGCCCCTGGCAACAGGGGCGGCACGGTAAACCCCACCGGGAGCAAGACCGAATAGGGACGGCGGCGCCGCAAGGCGCAGGAGCATTCCCGCTCCGTCGTCCGGGTTGGTCGCGTGAGGCGCGCCGCGAGGCGCGTCCCAGAGGAATGGTCGTCCCGCACTCCGGTGCGGACAGAACCCGGCTTACAGGCCGTCTGGCGCCCTTAACTTCATCCCCAACTCCGTCCACAGGAACGAAACGGGAATCGGTTAGCCCTGGTCTAAGCCATTGAGCTGACCACGAAAATTGAGCACAGCCCGGTAATTGTCTTTGACGCCCAATTTTCCCCATGATATCCCATAAGAACCCAAGCCGATTGATGCGGCGAGGCGTGCAGCCGGAGAGGCGACAAAGGAGGATGGCGAACTTCCTCGGCACCCACCAGAACAGGTTGGACGCCAAGGGGCGCGTCTCCGTTCCTGCGCCGTTTCGGGCGGCGCTTAAATCGCATGACGAAACGAACGGCACGCAACTGATACTACGGCCTTCGCATCAACATCCTTGCATCGAAGCGTGGCCGAAAGCTGAATTCGAAGCGCTGTCCGAACCGTTGAATCGACTCGATATTTTCAGCCAGGCTCACGATGATCTCGCGGCCTCGCTATATTCGGACGCGTTTCCAGTTGAAGCGGATAAGGAAGGCCGTATCGTTCTGCCCGATTCACTCATTAACTATGCGAGCTTGACCGAGACCGTGGTGTTCATGGGTCTTGGCCGCATCTTTCAGATTTGGGAGCCGACGGCTGCTGAGCGTCGTCGCGCTGAAGCTCGCGAGCGCGCGCGGACGCACGGCTTCACCCTTCCCGCGAGTGCCGCAGCATGAGCCACGTTCCGGTCATGCTCCCGGAAGTCATCGGCATTCTGGGCCCGCGCGCCGACGGCCGTTATCTTGACGGAACGTTCGGCGGTGGCGGCTACACCCAGGCGATCCTGGAAGCGGAGCCGTGCACCGTGTGGGCGATCGATCGTGATCCGGAGGCGATTGCTCGGGGTGCCAGCCTGGCGGCTCGCTTCGGTGACCGGCTGCATCTGCTGCACGGTCAATTCGGCAACATGCTTGATCTCCTGGCGGAGCATGGCATCACCGAACTGGATGGCGTTGTGCTGGATCTCGGTGTGTCATCTTTCCAGCTCGATGATCCTGCACGTGGCTTTTCATTCCGCGGCGATGGTCCGCTCGACATGCGAATGGGCAGGAGCGGACCGACAGCGGCGGACCTTGTGAACACGCTGCCAGAGCGGGAACTTGCCGATGTGCTGTTCCAGCTTGGCGAGGAGCGGGCGTCGCGCCGCATCGCTCGGGCCATCGTGGCGGCGCGTAAGGAAGCGCCAATAGCGACAACGGCGCGCCTGGCCGAAATCATCCGTAGCGTCGTGCCGCCAGATCGCTCTGGCATTGATCCCGCGACGCGCAGCTTTCAGGCGCTGCGGATCCGCGTGAACGACGAACTCGGCGAGATAGAGCGCGCCCTGACTCAGGCCGGCTCACTGCTCGCGCCTGGCGGGCGTCTCGTTGTGGTCTCCTTTCACTCGCTGGAAGACCGCATCGTGAAGCGCTTCATGGGTGACGCGGCGGGGCGTTCGCCCGCGCCGTCGCGTCATGACCCGCGCGGCCTGTCCTCGCGTCCCGCACCGCGATTTCGCCTGCTGACCCCGCGAGCTCTCCGCCCGGGGAGGGCCGAAACCTCCGCCAATCCTCGCGCACGCAGCGCCAGGTTGCGTGCCGTCGAACGCATTGCGGGCGCATCATGATTCGCCCCGTTACCTGTGTCTGTTTTCTGTTGGCCTGCGGCTCGGGGCTGTATCTCTATCAATCCAAGCACCGCGTGCAGATGCTCGACCGCGAAATCGAGAAGACGGTTCGCGGCACCGACGAACTTCGCGAGCAGATCCGCATCCTGCACGCGGAATGGACACTGCAGAACGACCCGCAGCGTTTGCAGGCTTTGGCCGAGCAGTTCCTCAATCTGAGGACAGTTACGCCGGGCCAGTTTACCGGGATGGCCGATCTGGACAGCAAGCTGCCGGCAGTTCGCGCCCCCGAACCCGTCGCCCCTCCGCCGATGCCGATGGCTCAGGCGCCTGACACCACGCGCCCCGAGGAGCCGCAATCGCCACCGATCGCCACCGCGCCGAATCCGCCCCCGGCACCGCCCGCGCAGAAGCCTGTGGCGGTGGCTGTGTCCTCTCTGCCGCCCAAGCCGCAGCCTCCACCGGAGCACAAGCCAGCTTCGCCAGCCCCGCCACGGCTCGTCGTGGCGGAGCCGGTACGTGCGCCTGCGGTCGTGGCCGAACCTGCTCGCCCGGCGGCGCTGGCGCCTCGCCCAGTGGTCGCAACAGTCGCGCCGCGCGCTCTGGCACCGGCGCCAGCATTTGTGCCGCCCGCCGGCGGCAGTGGTTCCGCTCTCGGCATGGCACGCGGTGCCTCAGTTCCACCGCCCACGCCAATGCCGGTCAGCGCCTCCCAGTGGGTGAACAATGGCGGCGGGGGAGGCTAGGGCGATGAGCGATGCTCCACCTCCCGATTCCGCGCCGAGGGGCGCACCCGCTCACCGCCGCGGTGCTGCGCGAGCCGACGCCGTCCCGCGCATGGAGACGTTTCGCGTCACCAAGCCCGATCTGCAGCGTCGCGGTGCGCTCGAAAAGACGCGCAATCGTCTAGTGTATACCGCGTTCGGCTTCGGGCTGCTGTTCCTCGCGGTTATCGGCAAGCTCACCGATGCGACCATACTCGACCCGCTTGCACCGCATCGTCCCGAGAAGCCGATAGAAGCTCTGTTCACCGCACCCAAGGCGAACGCCTCGCCGACAGAGCTTGCGCAACGCGCGATGATCACCGACCGCAATGGTCAGATCCTGGCTATTTCCTTGCCGACTGTGGCCGTGTTCGCCGATCCGCGGCAGATCATCGATCCCGCGGAGGCGGCGCATCGGCTGAAGCAGGTGCTGCCGCGGCTCGACGAGGACGCGGCCCGCGCGCGACTTTCGGATACCAACCGTCAATTCGTGTATCTGGAACGCCAGATCACACCGCGCGAGCAGCTTGCGATCAACTCGCTTGGAATTCCAGGAATCGATTTCCGGCCGACTGAGCAGCGGCATTATCCAATGGGTCGTACGGCCGCACAGGTACTCGGCGGCACGGATGTCGATGAGCACGGTGTCGCTGGCGTCGAGAAGTTCTTCGATCAGCGGCTGTTCAGCGATAATTCAGCGCTGCGGCTGTCCATTGACGTGCGCGTGCAGGCGGTCGTGCGCGACGAACTGTCCAAGGCTATCGATTTCTTCCAGGCCATCGGTGGCTGCGGCATCGTCATGGACGTGAACACGGGCGAGGTGCTGGCACTGGTCAGCCTGCCCGACTACGACGCGAACGACTTCCGAACCGCGCCAGCGGATGATCGCTTCAACCGTGCGGTCACCGGCATGTACGAGCCGGGCAGCACGTTCAAGCTGCAGACGGCGTCCATGGCGCTGGATTCAGGCATCGTCCACATCTGGGACCAGTTCGACGCGGCGCACGACATCCACATCGGCCGCTTCACCATCAGTGATTTCGAGGGCAAGCACCGCATTCTCTATCTGCCGGAAGTGCTCGCCTATTCCTCAAACCTCGGCGCGGCACACATCGCGGATACCGTCGGCGGCGAACGCCAGCGTGCCTGGTTGAAATCGATGGGCATGTTCGCCCGCGTCGGGATTGAGTTGCCGGAAGCCGGCCTGCCGATCATTCAGCCTGCGTCCGCCTGGAAGCAGATTGTCACCATGACGGTGGCATTTGGTCACGGTATTTCCGTCTCGCCGCTGCACGTGGTGCGCGGTACCGCCGCTGTCGCAACCGGCATTCTCATGCGTCCGACGATACTTGCGTTGCCGCCGGGTCAGCATCCGGACGGTACGCCGGTCATGCAGCCCACGACATCGGAGATCATGCGCAAATTGATGCGGCTGGTGGTGACCGATGGTTTCGGCAAGCAGGCCGAAGTGGCTGGGTACTATCCGGGCGGCAAGACGGGCACAGCCGAGAAAGTCGGCAAGCACGGCTACAAGCGCGGCTTCAAGGAAAACTTCAACGTGGCGGCGTTCACCAGCGTGTTTCCAATGAACGCACCCCGTTATGCCGTTTACATGATGGTGGACGAACCGCACGGCAATAAGAGTACGTACGGGTATTCGACCGCCGGCTGGGTCGCCGCGCCAGCGGCGGGGCGCGTGATTGCCCGCATCGGCCCGATGCTCGGGATGCTGCCAGACATTCAGGATGCGCCAGCAATCAATCAGGCGTTGTATATACCGCTGCAGCCGGGTCGGCCCCCCAGCGCGCCACGTGGTCCGGTGACGGCGGCCGCACCAGAAGCCAACACGAAGCCGGCGGCGGTTTCGCCGAAGCCCGCCCTGACTGTGCCCGCCACCATGCTTCCGCCGGCTCGGCCGGTTGCGCGCGATCCGCGGCACGAGGCCGCCTTGCCCGCACCGCCAGTCGGCGCGTCGGTACTTGCTACGTCCAGCTCACTTGCGGCTCGCTGACCTCATGCGCCAGGTTCCCTCCCTGGCTGAGGCCGGTGCCGTTTCCGCTTCCTGGCGGAATGCGGCGGCGCTGGAGGTCACCGGGATCACAGCGGACAGCCGGTCCGTTTCCCCTGGTTACCTGTTTGCCGCGCTGCCCGGCAGCCGAGCCGATGGCCGTGCGTTCATTGGCGATGCGGTGGCGCGCGGGGCTGTTGCCGTGCTGGCGCCGCATGGGACCGCTTGGCCGCCCGGTGTTCCTCCACGGCCGCTGCTCGAGGATCCCGAGCCTCGCCGTCGGCTTGCCCAGATAGCCGCCGGCTTGGCCGGTCCTCAGCCAAAGGTAATCGCCGCGGTCACCGGCACGAATGGCAAGACGAGCACTGTGGACTTCCTTCGCCAGCTCTGGCTGGCGGGCGGTACGCCGGCCGCCAGCATCGGCACGCTTGGGCTGATCGCCGAACGCTTCGATCCGGGGCCTGGCCTGACCACGCCTGATCCCGTCAGCCTCGCCAGCACGCTGGCACAACTCGCGAGTGCCGGGATTCAGCATGCCGCGATGGAAGCTTCGTCGCATGGGCTTGACCAGTTCCGGCTCGATGGCGTGCGGCTTGCCGGTGCGGCATTCACCAACTTGACCCGCGATCACCTCGACTATCATGGCTCTGAAGCCGCTTACCGCGCGGCCAAGCTGCGCCTGTTTTCGGAGTTGTTGCCAGAAGGCGCGCCTGCGGTGGCCAACGCCGACATGGACGCTGCGACATTGGCGGAACTCCGCGACATCGCGACGCAACGGCGGCTCGCACTTCGCACTGTCGGTGAGAACGGTACAACGCTGTGCCTGCTTGATGTTCTGCCGCAACCTGGCGGGCAGGTTCTGCGGATTGAGGTCGCGGGCAGACAGCGTGAAATCGAGCTGCGACTCCCGGGCCGCTTTCAGGCGGATAACGCGCTGATGGCTGCCGCATTGGCCATGGCGCTCGGTGAGCGAGATGTATTGGATCGGCTGGCTTTACTTCGCGGCGTGCGCGGGCGCCTGGAACTCGCGGCGCTGCTGCCGAATGGAGCAGCCGTTTACGTCGATTACGCCCATACGCCGGACGCGCTCGAGCGGCTGCTGACCGCGCTACGGCCACATACCGCCGGCCGCCTTCACGTGGTGTTCGGCGCAGGTGGCGACCGGGATCCTGGGAAGCGTCCGCTGATGGGCACGGCTGCCGCACGCTTCGCTGACGTCGCCATTGTCACCGATGACAATCCCCGCAGCGAAGACCCTGCCACGATTCGCGCGGCTGTACTTGCGGGTTGCCCCGGCGGCCGCGAAGTCGGCGATCGCGCGCGAGCCATCGCCGAAGCCCTGAATGATCTGAAACCTGGTGACGTGCTCGCCGTGGCGGGCAAAGGGCACGAGCAAGGTCAGACAATCGGCGACACCGTCATTCCGTTCGACGATGTCAGTGTGGTTCGCCGGCTGGTCGCTGTATCATGACCGAGCTGTGGACCACGCACGATCTGCTCGAGGCGACTGGCGGGGTGATGAAGGCGCCATTCGCCGCGACCGGTGTCTCAATTGACACGCGCACCTTGCAGCCGGGCGACCTGTTCATCGCCTTGCAAGGCGAGAATGGCGATGGCCACGCCTTCGTTGCTGACGCACTCGCGAAAGGCGCGGCAGGTGCGATGGTGCAGCGTTACCTCGCAAATGCAGACCGGTTGCTGCTTGTCGACGACACGCTGGGCGGCCTGCATCGGCTTGGTGGCTACGCGCGCGACCGCTTTGCCGGCCGGCTGGTCGCGGTCACCGGCAGCGTCGGCAAGACCACCACGAAGGAAATGCTGCGGACGATTTTGTCTGCTTTCGGCCGCACGCATGCCGCAGTTGCTTCGTACAACAATCATTGGGGCCTGCCACTGACCCTGGCGCGCATGCCGCCGGACGCCGCCTTCTGTGTCGCAGAGATCGGCATGAACCATCCGGGCGAAATAGCGCCGCTGGCACGTCTCGCTCGTCCGCATGTCTCGGTGATCACCGCGGTGGAGAAGGCGCATATCGGCTACCTCGGTTCGATCGAAGCAATCGCCGACGAGAAGGCTGCGATCCTCCGCCCAATCGAGTCCGGGGGCGTAGCGGTGCTCCCCGCCGATACGAAGTTGTTGCCTCGGCTCCGCGCCGCAGCGGGACAGGCCCGTGTCGTCACGTTCGGCGCGGCGCCGGCAGCCGACGTTCGGCTGGTTGATCTGGCTATGGATGCGGAAGCCAGCAATGTCACTGCTGAGCTTGGCGGACGTCGAATCGCGTTCCGACTGAATGCGCCGGGTCGCCACATGGCACTCAATGCACTTGCCGCGATCGCCGCCGCGCAAAGCCTCAGCGTCGAAGCGCCTGAACGCATCGTGCAAGCACTGGAAGCTTTCGTGCCGGTAATGGGTCGCGGTGCCCGGCGCTGTGTGAGTGTTGGCGTAGGATCCGCTCTGCTGCTGGATGAAAGCTACAACGGCAATCCCGCATCGATGCGCGCCGCCTTGGCGGTCCTGCGCCTGCAGTCAGCAAGGCGACGCATCGCCGTGCTGGGCGACATGCTGGAGCTGGGTGTCGAAGGTCCGCCTGAGCATCGCGCACTGGCCAACGATGTCGGCGCTGCCGCCGATGTGCTGTTCACCTGCGGGCCACTGATGCACGAATTGTTCCGCAGTATGCCGGAGCCGATACGTGGCGCACACGCAGCGGACTCTGCCGCGCTAGCGCCGATTGTGGCCCGCGCGCTGCAACCTGGCGACGCCATCCTCGTCAAGGGCAGCCTCGGCAGCCGCATGAAGCTGGTGGTCAACGCTCTCGAAGCCAAAGCGGAGGCCGCCTGATGCTGTATGACCTGACGCGTCCTCTCGCCAGCCAATTCATTCTCTTCAACCTGTTCCGCTACATCACGTTCCGCTCGGGCGCGGCATGCCTGACGGCACTCATCGTCTGCTTCTTTCTCGGCCCACCACTGATCCGCTGGCTGAAGTCTCTGCAGCGTCACGGCCAGCCGATACGAACCGATGGACCTGAGCGCCATCTCATCGAGAAGAAGGGCACGCCGACGATGGGAGGCGTGCTGATTCTCTCCGCGCTCACGGTGTCTACGCTGTTATGGGGTGATCTTCGCAACGGCTACGTGTGGGCGGTGATGTTTGTCACACTCGGCTACGGCGCGCTTGGGTTTGCCGACGACTATCTGAAGCTGTCCAGGCGCAACCACAAAGGGGTCTCGGCACGAGCCAAGCTCATCGCACAAACAACGATTGGCCTCGCCGCCGCCATCTGGATCGTGTTGCTGACGCGCGGACCGCTCGCGACCTCACTCGGCGTGCCGGTATTCAAGGACGTGATGATTCCTCTCGGCTTCGTCTTTCCGCTGTTTGGCATGCTCGTGATGCTCGGAGCGTCGAACGCTGTGAACCTCACGGACGGACTCGACGGCCTGGCGATCGTGCCGACCATCATCTGCGCCGGTGTGTTTGCGTTGATCGCCTATCTGGTCGGCAATCGGGTATTTGCGGACTACCTGCAGCTCAACGCAGTACCAGGGGTCGGCGAACTGGCGGTGTTCTGTTCCGCTTTGATCGGCGCGGGGCTCGGATTCTTGTGGTTCAACGCGCCGCCAGCCGCGGTCTTCATGGGGGACACAGGCTCGCTTTCTCTCGGCGGTGCACTGGGTGCCGTCGCGGTTGCAACCAAGCATGAGATCGTTCTGCTTATCGTCGGTGGCCTGTTCGTCGTGGAGACTGTCTCGGTCATCATCCAGGTCTTCTGGTACAAGCGAACAGGAACGCGTGTGTTCCTGATGGCGCCGCTGCATCACCACTTCGAGAAGAAGGGCTGGGCGGAGCCAACAATCGTCATCCGCTTCTGGATCATTTCGATGATCCTCGCGCTGGTGGGCCTTGCAACGTTGAAAATCCGATGAGCGTCCCACTGTCATTGCGAGCGAAGCGAAGCAATCCCCAGCAATATACGCACTCGTGGGGGGATTGCTTCGTCGCTGCGCTCCTCGCAATGACAGTGCGGTTGGCACTGGGATTGTCGCGAATCGCCGGCCTCCGCTTCCATGCAAACCGTCTCCTGGCGGAGCCTGCCTGATGCCCACCCTCTCGCGCGCCGACAATTCCGTGCTGGGCCGCTGGTGGTGGACGGTGGATCGCTGGACGCTGGGCGCCATCGGCATGCTGATCGGGTTTGGCTATATCATGATGCTGGCGGCCAGCCCTGCCGTCGCCGAACGCATCGGTACATCGCGTGACCTCTTCATCCTCAAGCAGGTGGTCTTCCTCGCGGTCGCGGGCGCAATCGTCGTAGCGGTCTCGCTGTTATCGCCGCGCAGCATTCGCAGGCTGGCGATCATCGGCTGCATCATCGCCCTGGCCCTGACTGCGGCGACCATGGTCGTCGGCACTGAGATCAAGGGTGCGCGGCGGTGGCTGGCGCTGCCAGGACTTTCCGTTCAGCCCTCGGAGTTCCTGAAGCCCTGCTTCGCCGTCGTCGCCGCCTGGCTGATCAGTGAGGGGCGCCGGACGCCGCGCTTCCCTGGCCGAACACTCGCCATAGGCATCTTCCTGCTCATCGCGTTGCTGCTGAAGTCGCAGCCCGATGTGGGAATGCTGGCGGTGATCACAGCGGTGCTTTTCGCTCAGCTCTATATTGCCGGCCTCAACATCATCATGGTCGGCATTGGCGTGGCCGGCTTCGGTGCCGCCGGCGTGGCGGCGTACATGTTCTTTCCGCATGTGCAGAAGCGTGTGGAGAACTTCCTGCATCCGGGCAACGGCATCGGCGGCGACTATCAGCCGCGAACCGCCCTCGAGGCGTTCGGCAACGGTGGTCTGCTGGGACGCGGACCGGGTGAGGGGCGCGTGAAGGACGTGCTGCCCGACGCGCACGCCGACTTCGTTTTCGCTGTCGCGGGCGAGGAATTCGGCATGATCCTTTGCCTGATCATCATCGCCATTTTCGCCTTCATCGTGCTGCGCGGACTGCTGCGCCTGCTGAAGGAACAGGACCTGTTCGTCATGCTGTCGTGCACCGGTCTGGTGACCGGCTTCGGGTTGCAGGCGTTCATCAATATGGCGTCCTCGTTGCAGCTCATCCCCACCAAAGGCATGACGCTGCCGTTGATTTCATATGGCGGGTCGTCGGCCATGGCCGTGGCGCTTGGCATGGGCATGCTGCTCGCACTGACAAGGCGGCGCCACCATGGTGACGTGCCATGAGAGGACCGGCCGTGTTTCCCATCGTGATCGCGGCAGGCGGCACAGGTGGGCACTTCTTCCCGGCGGAAGCGCTGGCGAGCGAATTGCTCTCACGCGGACGGCGCATTGCGCTGATGACCGACGCGCGCTCGGGCGGGTTGCAAAGCCCGGTATTTGCCGGATTGGACCGCTACGTGGTCAGTGGCGCCGGAGTCGCGGGCCGCGGCGCGGTACGCGCGGGCCAAGCCATGCTTGCCATGGCTGGCGGTGTGTTCCAGGCGCGGCAGATGCTGACACGATCCAATGCCGGTGCGGTGGTCGGCTTTGGCGGTTATCCGTGCGTTGCGCCGGTGCTGGCCACGCGCCTGATGCGTCATCGCCCACGTGTCATCCTGCACGAGCAGAACGCAGTACTTGGCCGTGCCAACCGTTTTCTCGCGCGCCACGCCGACAGGTTGGCACTCAGCTTCAGCGCCACAAGTCGAGTGCCGTCAGGCGCGGCCACAGTCGTTATGGGCAATCCTGTTCGCCCCGCGATCATGGCTCTCGCGTCGCTCCCCTACGCGCCGCCAACTGACAGGCTTCGCCTGCTTGTGCTGGGCGGCTCACTCGGCGCTCGCATATTCAGCGATGTCGTGCCAGCGGCGCTGGCCTCACTCCCCGATGATCTGCTGTCGCGCTTGTCGGTCGCGCAGCAATGCCGAGTGGAGGACATCGACCGCGTGCGCGCGGCATATGACCTCGCCGGTATTGATGCAGAACTGGCCACATTCTTCCCCGATATCGCCGACAGACTCGCGCTTGCGCATCTTGTCGTCGCGCGTGCTGGTGCCTCTACGGTCGCGGAACTGGCGGTCGCTGGTCGGCCAGCCATCCTGGTGCCGCTGCCAGGCGCCATAGATGATCATCAGACGGCCAATGCTAAGGCGCTGGCCGATGCGCGAGGCGCTTCGGTGATCGCCCAACGCGACTTTGCACCGGACGCCTTGAGCGAACGACTCGCAGCGCTGTTGACGTCACCGGATATGCTCAATCACGCCGCCCGTGCAGCACGCAGCATTGCGTGCCCGGATGCCGCCGCACGCCTTGCTGATCTGGTCGAAGCACTGCTGCCCCAGGAGGCAAGCGCATGAAACGCCATTACGACAGGAAGCGGGTGCAATGAGGGCACTGCCGCTTTCCATCGGCACAATCCACTTCGTCGGTATCGGCGGTATTGGCATGTCCGGGATTGCCGAGGTGCTGCACAACCTCGGCTACGCCGTGCAGGGCAGCGACATCGCTGATTCTGCCAATGTACGTCGCTTGCGTGAGGCAGGTATCCCGGTCGCCATCGGGCATGACGCGGCCAATGTGGGCAACGCACAAGTGGTGGTGATCTCGTCCGCGGTGAAGCCGGATAATCCGGAAGTCGCCGCGGCGCGTGCTCATCTGATTCCGGTGGTACGACGGGCAGAAATGCTGGCCGAATTGATGCGGCTGAAATGGTCGATTGCCATCGGCGGTACGCACGGCAAGACCACCACCACGAGCCTGATCGCCGCGGTGCTCGAGGCGGCGCACCTTGATCCCACAGTGATCAATGGCGGCATCGTCAATGCCTACGGCACGAACACACGCCTTGGCGCTGGCGACTGGATGGTTGTTGAAGCCGACGAGAGCGACGGCAGTTTCCTGCGTCTGCCGGCTGTCATTGCCGTCGTGACCAACATGGATCCCGAGCACCTCGATCATTGGCACACACCCGAGGCGATGGTCGCCGGCTACGACCAGTTCGTTGGCAATGTGCCGTTCTACGGATTCGCCGTGCTGTGCATCGATCATCCCGAGGTGCAGCAGATGATCCCGCGCCTTTCCGATCGGCGCATCATCACCTACGGCTTTTCTCCTCAGGCTGATGTGCGCGCCGATCGCGTGGTGCCGGACAAGCTTGGCTCGACCTTCGAAGTCACGGTCACCGATCGTGCCCGCAACAGGGCACGCAAGCTCGGCCCATATCGGCTGCCGATGCTCGGCAGTCACAACGTGCAGAACGCTTTGGCGGCAGTGGCAGTCGGCGTCGAGATGGAGATCGACGATGATACGCTGCGCAGCGCATTCGCCGGATTCCGTGGCGTCAAGCGGCGCTTCACCAAGACCGGTGAGGCGGGCGGCATCACCATTATAGATGACTACGGCCACCATCCGGTGGAGATCGCTGCCGTGCTGAAGGCGGCGCGCCAGGCAGGTGCGCGCGACGTTATCGCCGTCGTGCAGCCGCACCGGTTCACTCGCCTCCACTCATTGTTCAACGAGTTCTGCACCTGCATGAACGACGCAGGCACGGTTATCGTCGCCGATGTCTATCCGGCGGGCGAAGCGCCGATACCAGGTGTGACGCGCGATGCGCTGGTGGATGGGCTGCGCGCGCGCGGGCACCGCAGCGTGGTGCCGCTGCCGTCTCCCGCGCGCCTGGCGGAAATGGTGTTCGCGATTGCGAAGCCTGGCGATTTCGTCGTCTGTCTTGGTGCAGGGAACATCACGCAGTGGGCGGCGGCATTGCCCAGTGAGCTGGCGGAATTGCAGGGCCGACGCCTCGCGGGGAGCGCAGCATGACGATGGCTGCGCCTTGCATGTCCACGCTGCTCGACATGCTCCCGCCAGTGCGTGGGCGAGTGCAAGCCAATGCGCCGCTTGCGCCGTCCACCTGGTTCCGGGTTGGCGGTGCAGCCGAGGTGCTGGTGCGCCCGGCGGACGAAGCCGATTTGGCGCAGTTTCTTCGTGGGCTGCCGCTGGATGTTCCGGTGCACGTCATTGCGGCCTGCTCGAACCTCATCATCCGTGATGGTGGATTGCCGGGTGTGGTGGTTCGGCTGGCGCGCGGCTTCGGCACGATCTCGGTGGAAGCCGATGGCGTCATCGCCGGTGCCGCCGCGCTGGATGTCACCGTCGCCGAGAATGCCGCTGCTGCCGGTCTGACCGGACTCGAATTTCTCTCTGGCATTCCGGGGAGCATTGGTGGCGCGGTGGTAATGAATGGCGGCGCTTATGGTGGCGATATCGCCTCCTGCCTGGATTGGGCCGAGATCGTCACGCGCACCGGTGAGCAGCGCCGTCTCAGCGCAGCGGATTTGGCATTCGCCTATCGCCACTCGCGTTTGCCACACGGTGCTGTGGTTGTTCGAGCTCGGTTCCGCGCGCATCGCGGCGCGGCCAGTGCCATTGCGGCCCGCATGGCGGAGATTCGCGCAGCCCGCGAAGCCTCTCAGCCGGTGCGGGCGCGGACCGGCGGCTCCACATTCCGCAATCCGCCCGACATGAAGGCGTGGGAGCTGATCGAAGCCGCGGGTTGCCGCGGACTGACGCGCGGTGGCGCGCAGGTTTCGGAGAAGCACTGCAATTTCCTGATCAATACCGGCACTGCAACGGCAGCGGATCTGGAAGGACTCGGCGAGGAAGTGCGGCGGCGTGTGTTTGCCGCCACTGGCGTCACGCTGGAGTGGGAAATTCATCGCTTGGGTACACCTCTCCCATTTGTGGGAGAGGTGAAATGACGCGCGTTGCAGTCCTCTACGGCGGCATCTCGGCCGAACGCGAAGTCAGCTTGTCCACGGGCATGCAGGTAATTCCCGCTCTGCGTGAAGCAGGCTTCGACGTGACACCCGTTGAGGTTGGCCAAGACCTCAGCGCTATGATCGCCGCGCTGACACCACGCCCGGATGCGGTGTTCAACGCCTTGCATGGTCGCTTCGGGGAGGATGGCGCGATCCAGGGCGTACTCGATTGGCTAGACATCCCCTATACCCATTCGGGTGTCCGTGCTTCGGCGCTCGCGATGGACAAGATTGCTGCGAAAGCGATCTTCGCCGCTGCCGGTCTGCCGATCCCGCGCGGCTGCGCCGTTCCTACAAACGAATTGGCAGCCGCTGACCCGCTGCCATTACCCTACGTCGTGAAGCCGATCAGCGAAGGCTCATCCGTTGGCGTCGAGATCATCCGCCGCGGCGACAACCGTCGCGCCGAAGTCGCGCGCGCATGGCGTTACGGCAAGTCCGCGCTGGTTGAAGAATACATCCCAGGGCGCGAGCTCACCGTTGCTGTCATGGGCGACCGCGCGCTCGCGGTGACAGAGATCATCGCCGAAGCCGGCGTTTTCTACGACTACGAGTCGAAATATGCCAATGGCGGTTCTCGCCACATCATTCCCGCGCGCGTCCACCCCGATGCATATGACCGTGCGTTGGACGTCGCACTTGCGGCGCATCGTGCGCTCGGTTGCCGTGGCGCGACGCGCGCCGATTTCCGTTACGACGATACCGCGGGTGAGCCTGGCCGCCTCGTGCTGCTCGAGATCAACACGCAGCCTGGTCTGACACCGACTTCGCTGCTGCCCGAACAGGCAGCGCATCACGGCATGAGCTTCTCGCAGCTCTGCGCGTGGATGGTGGAGCATGCGACATGCCGCGCGTGACTCGCACGCCGCGTAATTCGGTCCACGACAGGCCCGGGCGGCTGAAACTGCTGCTGCGCCGGCAGAAGCGCCTGTTGCGGCCCGCCGGCTGGCTCGTTTTTGCCGCGGCGGTACTCATGCTGGGTCTGATCGTTGTGCACTCGGCTGCGCCTGGCGGCACGCTTGCCACTTTGCGCGAACGTCTTGGTGGTGCCACCGCGTTCGCCGGCCTGCGTATCACAGACGTGGTGATTGAAGGCCGTGCCAACACGCCGGAACCTTTGCTGCGTGCGGCTCTTGGCGTCAGCAAGGGTGATCCGATCCTTGCCTTCTCTGTGGAACTGGCGCGTCAGCGGGTCGAAACCCTGTCGTGGGTGGAACACGCGACAGTCGAACGCCGCCTTCCCGGCACCCTTGTAGTCTTTCTCCAGGAACGCCGCCCGTTCGCGGTCTGGCAGAACCAGGGAAAGTTCGTGCTGATCGACCGCAACGGACAAGTGGTCGCAAATCAGAATGTCTCGGAATTCCACCAGCTTCCGCTGGTGGTCGGTCCCGGCGCACCCGCTGGTGCTGCGGTGCTGATCGATGCATTGACCGATCGCCCTGAGCTGCAGAAGCGGGTGACAGCTGCAGTACGAGTGGGTGAGCGGCGCTGGAATCTGCGGCTCAACAACGGCGCCGACGTGATGCTGCCCGAAGGACATGAGGTGCAGGCGCTCGATCGTCTGATGCAGCTCCAACAGGAGCATGCAGTGCTCGATCGTCCGCTGGCAGCCATCGATATGCGGCTCGGCGACCGCCTCGTGCTGCGCCCCCGCCCGGACGAGAAGAAGCCAACATGAACGACATGTCCCGCCGTGTGCTGACGCCGCCGCCGGCCGGGCCGGAGGAACCGCCTCGTCCTCGCGTAGGACGTACTGGTCCCTTTGGTGTGCTCGACATCGGGACTACCAAGATCGCGTGCCTGATTGGCCGCACCGAGAGCGACGGCACACTGCGCGCGCTAGGCTTCGGCTGGCAGAAAGGTCGCGGCGTACGGGGCGGCGGTATCGTCGATATCGAGGCCGCAGAGAAGGCCATTCGC
Source organism: uncultured Acetobacteraceae bacterium (assembly GCA_964427005.1). GTDB lineage: Bacteria > Pseudomonadota > Alphaproteobacteria > Acetobacterales > Acetobacteraceae > JAMXLO01. Next base: position 8,632 of record CAYRTL010000021.1, on the reverse strand, counting down.
GCTTCAGTCGGCCAGGCCGAGGACATGGCCGATACGCGGCTTCGCTCTGTCATAGTCAATCTGACCTGCGGCCAGCCCGAATCGCGCCTGTTCAACGTGCAATGGCCGGTAGGCGGACGTGCGGTTGAGGAACCCGACATCCGTCGCGTCGTGCACGAAGGCAGAGGGCGAGCCGGAATCGACGGTCGGGAAGTCATCCATGCCATTCCGCTCACCTTTTCCGTCGATCAGACCGAAGGTGTCGCCGATCCACGCGGCCTGTTCTGTGAGGAACTGACCGCGCGGCTGCACATCATTGATGCAATCTCCACAGCATTGCGTTCACTTGGAGCCTGCATCGCGCGCTGCGATCTCGATATCGGCGAATTGGTCTCGGCGCCAATGGCAGCCGGTCTGGCTACGCTCGTCGCCGATGAACGCGAACTCGGTGCCACCGTTATCGACATGGGCGGTGGGACGACAGGCATGGCGGTGTTCGCGGAAGGACAGTTGCTGCACACGGCCCAGCTTCCAATCGGCGGGGTCCACGTGACCAACGATCTGGCACGTCTGCTCTCGACGCCGGTGGCACACGCCGAGAGACTCAAGACTCTCTACGGCAATGTGCAGTCGAGCCCCGACGATGAGCGGGAGATGCTGCCGGTGCCGCTTGTCGGCGAGGAGGAGCACCAGATCGCGAAAGTGCCGCGGAGCATGGTGGTGAACATCATTCGCCCGCGCCTCGAAGAGACGTTCGAGATGGTGAAGGAGCGGCTCGACAGCTCCGGACTGACTCGTGCCGCGGGGACGCGCGTGGTGTTGACCGGGGGAGCGTGTCAACTCGGCGGTGCGCGCGAAATGGCAGGACGCATTCTGAACAAACAGGTTCGGCTTGGCCGCCCGATAGCACTGCGTGGTTTGCCCGACTCCGCATCGGGACCTGCTTTTGCAACAGCAGCCGGACTCTTGGCCTGGGCTTCGGGTGAAGGACGCACGATGCAGGACGTGGATCTGGAGGTAGAGCGGCCGGCAGGATTCATCCGCCGCATCGTCAATTTTTTGAAGGATCGAGTCTGATGGACGGCGCGAATCGAAATTTGTGGCGTAACAACGGCAGCAACGACTCGGCTCGACTGGGGGAGAAGTCGCTATGACCCTGAATCTCACCATCCCGCAGACACAGCACACGGACTTCAGCCCGCGGATTACCGTGATCGGCGTGGGCGGCGGCGGTACGAATGCCGTCGACAACATGATCGCCGCGAACCTGCAGGGCGTAGAGTTTGTCGTCGCCAACACGGACGCGCAGCAGCTCATGCACAGTCGCGCCGATCGGCGCATCCAGTTGGGGCCGCATATCACCCAAGGTCTCGGTGCTGGCGCGAAGCCGGAGATCGGCAAGGCGGCGGCCGAGGAAGCTGCCGATGAGCTGTCCCGCCACCTCGACGGCGCGCACATGGTGTTTATTACCGCTGGCATGGGCGGCGGCACTGGGACTGGTGCGGCACCCGTCATCGCGCGCATGGCGCGCGAACGGAACATCCTGACAGTTGGCGTCGTCACCAAGCCGTTCGGGTTCGAAGGTCAGCGCCGTGCGCGGTGTGCCGATCAAGGAATCGAGGAGCTGCAGCAGCACGTCGATACGCTGATCGTGATACCGAATCAGAATCTCTTCCGTATGGCCAATGAGCGCACCACCTGGAAAGAAGCGTTCAAGATGGCCGACCAGGTGCTCTACATGGGAGTGCGTGGCGTCACCGATCTGATGATGGCGCCCGGCCTTGTGAACCTGGACTTCGCGGACATCCGCACAGTGATGGCCGAGATGGGCAAGGCGATGATGGGCACCGGCGAAGCGGAAGGTGAGAATCGTGCGATCCGTGCGTCGGAAGCCGCGATCAGCAATCCCCTGCTGGAAGACACGTCGATGGCCGGCGCGCGCGGCCTGCTGATCAATATTACCGGTGGCGATGATCTGACGCTGTTCGAGGTTGATCAGGCGGCCAATCGCATCCGCGAGGAAGTGGACGAGGACGCCAACATCATTTTCGGTTCCGCGATCGATCCCGAACTGCAAGGCCGCATCCGCGTCTCTGTCGTCGCGACCGGGATCGATTCCCCGGCGATGGCGGAGCGCGACAAGCCGCGTCTGGTTGCGGTGGCTGGGGGCGCGATGCCGATGCCGCAGCCGATTCCGCTGCCGATGCATGCTTCCGTCCAGCTCGCCATGCCTGCGGGCGCGGCTCCGGCGCCTGCCCCGGTCATGACACTGCATCCGTTGCGCCAGCAGGCGCCGCAGATGGCGTCCGTGGCTGAAGCGATGCCGGAGACCGCGCCCATGATGGAGCCGATGACGACGGCTGCACCGCAGCCGATTCCGCATCCGGTCGCGCCGCCCGCGGCTCCGGTCACATCTGCGCCGCGCTCCGGCCTGTTCGCCGAACCGCCGAAGCCGGTGGCCCAGCCTTCGGTTGAACCGCCCCGCCCAACGCTGTTCAGCACAGTGACCGGCGCGTTCCGGCGCGCCCGACAGCACCAGGCCCCGAACATGGGGGCTGAACCAGCGCCGGTACGCGTCGAGCCAGCCGTGCAGGAAGCTCGACTGGAACAGCCACGTGCATCCGTGCGACAGACCGGGGGCGACGAAGTGGGACTGGACATCCCAGCCTTTCTGCGGCGTCAGTCATCGTGACGGGTGGTCAACGGATCCGCCATGTAGGAAACCAATAATATCAATCATTTGTGCGGAAACACTCAGAAACAATCATTGACTCGCCAGGCATCGAATTGGCCGACTAGCTTGCCCGCAAACGCGGGAGCAGAGACAGGCGTATGGACGGTCTACCGCAGGCCTTGGTTGCCGAAGCAACCAGCTGGTGGCAGCAGACTCTAAAAGCGCCCATCGGTTGTGTCGGCGTTGGCCTGCATTGCGGGCGCCGCGTCAACCTCGCTTTCAAGCCTGCTCCGGTTGGCCACGGGATTGTCTTCCGCCGCACCGACCTCGGCATCGAAGTTCCCGCGCGGTTCGATCGCGTCGTTGATACGCGGCTTGCCACCGTTCTGGGCGATGGCGATGCCCGGATCGGCACAGTCGAGCACGTGATGGCGGCGCTCGCCGGCTGCGGCATCGACAATGCGATCATCGAACTCGACGGACCGGAGCCTCCGGCGCTCGATGGCTCCGCTGCGCCGTTTGTGTTCCTGCTGGATTGTGCCGGCGTCATCACCCAGGATGCGCCACGCGCCGCGATCGAGATCCGCAACCCGATCCGGGTCACTGACGGCGACGCTTTTGCTGAATTTCGGCCACCGGTACCTGGTGTGGCTGGCCTCGACATGGCGCTGTCAATCGATTTTGCCGCGGTCGCAATCGGCCGGCAGGCGCTGTCGCTCCGGCTGACGCCGGAGACGTTCCGGCACGAGTTGGCACGCGCGCGGACCTTTGCCCTCGCCGAGGAAATCCATCAGCTCCGTGATGCCGGTCTCGCGCTGGGCGGCAGCCTGGAGAATGCCGTGGTGGTCGATCAGGCGCGGGTGTTGAACCTGGCCGGCCTGCGCATGCCGGATGAATTCGTCCGCCATAAGCTGATGGACGCAGTCGGCGACCTGGCGCTTGCCGGTGCGCCGCTGCACGGCCGCTTCATCGCCCATCGGACCGGCCACACGCTGAACAACCGCCTTCTCCAGGCTCTGTTTGCCGACAGATCCGCGTGGCGGCAGGTCGTGCCTGCGCCGCTGTCGATGGCGGCAGAGTAGGCCGCCACTTCGCGTTGCAGCGCCGCATGGTATAACCGGCGCGATGAAACCGATTCCCTCTGTCATTCGCTTCGCTCTCGCCCTCTTCATGGTGCTGCCGCTCGTCTCGGGCTGCGGCGGATCGAAGGATGAGACGCCAACCACCAGTAGCGTCGCGCCGGTCGAGGACCTGTACAACAACGGCATCGATGCGCTGAACGCGAGGCGCTACGAATCTGCAACGGACCAGTTCAACCTGGTGGAGCAGAACTATCCGTATTCAAGCTGGGCCGTGAATGCTCAGCTCATGCAGGGCTACACGCAGTATCTGCGGAACCGCTACACCGATGCGATTGGCACATTGGACCGTTTCATCCAGCTCCATCCCGCCCATCGCGACGTGGGATACGCCTACTACCTCCGCGCACTTTGCTATTATGAGCAGATCGCCGACATCCAGCGCGACCAGCGTGGAACCGAGCAGGCGATGAACGCGCTGCAGGAGGTCGTCAACCGCTTCCCCGACAGTGCCTACGCGCGCGACGCGCGGCTGAAGATCGATCTCTGCCGTGACCATCTGGCTGGCAAGGAAATGGAAATCGGCCGATGGTATGAGGGTCAGCATCTCTACGAGGCGGCGATTGGCCGGTTCCAGCGCGTGGTGGATGACTACCAGACGACGAACCACGTTCCAGAGGCGCTGCACCGGCTGACGGAGATCTATCTGATCCTCGGCCTGCGCGACCAGGCGCGGAAAACCGCTTCGGTGCTGGGGTACAATTATCCAGGCAGCGTTTGGTACGAGGACAGCTACAACAATCTCTTCGACAGTGGCCTGGTTCAGCAGGCGGGCCCACCGCGCAAAGTGGAAGAGCGTGGGTTCTTCTCCCGCGCCTGGCATTCAATCTTCTGACCTGCCGCGGTAGCAGGCGCACCGCATGCTCACCGCACTCTCGATCCGCGACGTGGTGCTGATAGAGCGGCTCGATCTCTCGTTCGGCGCTGGGCTCACTGTGCTGACCGGGGAGACCGGCGCGGGCAAGTCGATCCTGCTCGACAGCCTTGGCCTCGCCATGGGGGCGCGCGCAGACGCCGGGCTGGTCAGGAATGGTGCCGAACATGCAAGCGTCACCGCGTGCTTTGCACCGCCACCCGGGCATCCAATCAGCGAACTGCTGACCGAGCAGGGGCTGGATGCCGAAGATGATGTCGTGCTTCGCCGCGTGCTCGGGAAGGACGGACGCTCGCGCGCGTTCATCAACGATCAGCCAGTCGGCATTGCGCTGCTGCGGCGGGTTGCGGCGCTTCTGGTCGAGGTTCAGGGGCAGCATGAGCAGATCGGCCTTGCCGATACGGCGAGCCATGCGGGGCTGCTCGATGCGTTCGGTGTGCCGCGCGCGTTGCGCGATGCGACCGTCCTCGCCTGGCGTAGCTGGCGCAACGCGATGGCCGCTTTGCAGGCGGCCCAGGAGGCGATTGCAGCGGCGCAACGCGACGAAGAATGGCTTCGACATGCGGTCGATGAGCTGGCTGATTTGGCACCGCAGCCGGATGAAGAGGAATTCCTGGCGCAGGAACGACAGCGCCTACAGCAAGGCGAGCGGCGCGCCGAGGCGATAGCGGCGGCACTGTCTGAACTCGCGCCGCATGATCGACGCAGCCCCACTCCTGCGGCGACACTGCGTGCCGCCAGTCGCGCGCTGCAACGCTTGGTCACGCCGGCGCAACCCGATGCGGTCAATCCGGCTGCGCCCGCGCTTGCGGCGCTGGAGCGCGCCGAGGAGGCGCTCGCCGAAGCGGAGAGCTTCCTCACGCGGCTAGCGCAAGAGGCGGACGCAGATCCGCGCTCGCTGGAACAAGCGGAGGAGCGACTGTTCGCATTGCGTGCGGCGGCCCGCAAACATGCGGTCACTGTGGCGGAGTTGCCGGCACTGCTCGACACTCTGTCTGCACGGCTGGCCGCACTCGAAACGGGTGCGGCGCAGGTGGTCGAATTGGAACAGGCGGTTCGGCAGGCGCGTGAAGGTTACCTGCAGGCTGCCGCCGCACTAGGCGCAGCGCGGCGCAGCGCGGCCGCTAAGCTCGACCGTGCCGTGGCGAAGGAGCTGCCGCCTCTGCGCCTGGACAAGGCGCGATTCCATGCCGAAATCATCGAGTTGGATGAAGCCGACTGGGGGCCGGCGGGAACCGATGCGGTGCGCTTCCTGATCGCCACCAATCCTGGGCAGGAGCTGGGTCCGATTGGGCGGATTGCCTCGGGCGGCGAGCTGTCACGATTGATGCTGGCATTGAAGGTGGTGCTGTCGTCCGGCTCACCAGTCCCAACGTTGGTGTTCGACGAGGTTGACGCTGACATTGGCGGCGCTACCGCGGCGGCGGTTGGCGAGCGTCTCACGCGAATCGCGAAGCAGCTGCAGGTACTGGTGATTACGCATAGCCCGCAGGTTGCGGCGCGCGGTGGCGCGCATTTGTTGGTATCGAAGCAGGTATCACGGGGACGTACAGCGACGCGAGTGGATCAGTTGGACATTGCTGCGCGGCGTGAAGAGATTGCGCGCATGCTCGCTGGCGAGAGGATCACCGAAGCCGCACGTGCCGCTGCCGATGACCTTCTTGGGGCGGTGGTATGACTCGCGCCCCGCGCAAATCGGAAGCGGCGGTATCCGTCGATGAACTGAGCGAACAGGACGCGGCGACGGAGCTTGCCCGCCTCGCCAAGGAGATCGCGCACCACGATCAGCTCTACTACCAGCAGGACGCGCCGGAGATCAGCGATGCGGATTACGATGCGTTGCGTCAGCGCAACGCCACACTCGAGGCGCGATTCCCGCACCTGATCCGTGAAGATTCGCCGTCCAATCGCATCGGCGCCGGTGCACCCGAAACCGGGTTTGCCAAAGTTCGCCATCGCGTTCCCATGTTATCGCTCGATAATGCGATGGACGCTGAGGATTTCACCGAGTTCTGCGCGCGCGCGCGCCGCTTCATCGGACTTCCCACAGACGCACCGCTGACGTTCGTCGCCGAACCGAAGATCGACGGATTGTCGATCAACCTGATTTATGAGCACGGCCGGTTTGTTCGCGGCGCGACGCGTGGCGACGGTATGGAGGGGGAGGACGTCACCGCCAATCTGCGCACCATGGATTCTGTGCCTGACCGGCTGAAAGGACATGCGCCCGCGCTGATCGAAATACGCGGAGAGGTCTTCATGACCAAGGCCGACTTCCTCAAGATGAACGAGGCGCAGGCAGCCTCCGGCCAGAAGGTCTTCGCCAATCCGCGCAACGCCGCCGCGGGCAGCCTGCGTCAGCTTGATCCGAAAATCACAGCGACGCGGCCTCTGTCGCTGTTTGCTTATGCACAAGGCGAGTCCAGCGAGCCGGTGGCGGAGACGCACTGGAAATTCCTGCAGCGCTTGCGGGAGTGGGGTTTCCGGGTGAACCCACTCTCTCGCCATTTGAAGAGCGAGGCCAATGCCGCCGCGTTCCAGGCGGAAATGGCTCTCGAACGTTCAGGCCTCGGCTATGACATCGATGGTGTCGTCTACAAGATCGACGACCTGGCGCTGCAGCGGCGGCTTGGCTTCGTGGGCCGTGCCCCGCGCTGGGCGATCGCATGGAAGTTCCCGGCCGAACAAGCGGTGACCGTATTGCAGGACATCCGCATCCAGGTCGGCCGCACGGGAGCCTTGACGCCGGTCGCCCGCCTCGAGCCGGTCAATGTCGGAGGCGTGCTGGTCCAGAACGCCACGCTGCACAATGAAGACGAGATCGCCCGCAAGGACATCCGCATCGGCGACACAGTCGTGCTGCAGCGCGCCGGCGACGTGATCCCGCAGATCGTTGCAGTCGTAACGGAAAGACGACCGAAGGGCACGAAGCCCTTCGTGTTTCCCGAAGTCTGCCCTGTCTGCGGCAGCCATGCTGTCCGCCCGCCCGGCGAAGCGGTGCGGCGTTGCACGGGCGGATTGATATGCGAGGCCCAACGGGTAGAGCGGCTGATCCATTTCGTGTCGCGTCCTGCATTCGATATCGATGGTTTGGGCGAGAAGACGATCCGCGAATTCTATGAGGAAGGCTGGCTGAGCAGTCCTGCTGATCTCTTCCGTCTACCGGCGCGCGAAGCAGAGATCGCCGAGCGCGAGGGTTGGGGCAGAACATCGGCGCGGAATCTTGCGCGTGCAATCGAGGCAAGGCGACGCATTCCGCTCACTCGCTTTATTTATGCGCTGGGCATCCGCCGCATCGGCGAATCGAACGCTCGTCTGCTGGCGCGTCACTACGGTAGTTTTGTGAACTGGCGCGCCGAGATGCTGGCCGCCACCGAGCCTCACTCGGAAGCCCGCGCTGAGTTGGATAACATCGTCGGAATTGGCCCGGCGATCGCGGAGGAGCTCGCGGACTTCTTTGGTGAGGAGCGCAATGTCGTATTGCTCGACGAATTGGCCGCTGAACTCACCATCGAAAGCGCCGAAAAGGCACCGACCGCGGATAGTGAGATCGCCGGTAAGACGCTGGTGTTTACCGGCACGCTGGAGACGATGACGCGGCCCGAAGCGAAAGCGCGTGCCGAGGCGCTGGGCGCGAAGGTCACCGACAGCGTGTCCAAGAAGACTGACCTGGTGGTGGTCGGGGCTGATGCCGGCTCAAAGGCGCGCAAGGCGGAAGAACTTGGCGTGCGCACTATCACCGAGGTGGAGTGGCGCGAGCTCGCCGGACTGCGGTAACGGCTTATACCAAGTCTCGTTGATGAGAACCCGTTGTACCCAATCTCGCTGACAATGACCAATGCGCCGCCTTCATCGTCATGCCCGGCGCAGCCGACCATCCACGTCTTGCCTTGCCAGAGTCGGCAAAGACGTGGATGGCGGGGCCAAGCCCCGCCATGACGTGAAACAACCGCCACGAGTCATGAT
>CAYRTL010000020.1:40257-59501 GCA_964427005.1 uncultured Acetobacteraceae bacterium | reverse complement strand
CGACGTGATCGGTGTGGCGCATCAGATGACGCACCACGGCCGAACCGATGAAGCCGCATCCCCCTGTGAGCAGCAATTTCATGAATCAACCATCCAGCATGGCGGTGCAGAAATAGTTTACGGTCCCGTCATGTGGCGGACACGGAGGTTATGCCCGATTCCCGCCCAGGTTTGGAAGCAGAGTCTACGGCTGGCCAAGAAGCCAGCCGCCCCAGACAGCGACCAGACAAACCACGACCGAGGCGACTATGTATCCAGACGCCGGCCAGACGTCACCTGATTGCAGCAGTTCAAGCGTCTGCAAGCTGAAAGCTGAGAAAGTTGTGAAGCCTCCGCAGACCCCGACCATCAAGAAGACCCGCAAGTCGGGATGCATTGGGACCCGAGCGGGCGTCAGCGTCACGCCCGCCACCAGCCCAATGATGAACGAGCCAAGAACATTGATCAGCAGCGTGCCCCAGGGGAAGCGGGGGCCTGTCAACATGGTAACCGCGGCGGCCAGCCAGAACCGCGCCAGACTGCCCAGCGCGCCCCCGAAAGCCACCGCCAGCCAGGTCGTTACGGAGCCCATTCCGCGGCTATAGCAGCTTGACGCAGATTTGCAGTGCCCCGTGCGCATGGTGGGGCGGCATTGCGTTTCGCGCATGAAAGGGCCGCTGGCGCCTTATCATAAGCTTGCTTATTATGAGGCCTCTCTCCTCCGGAGGATGCCACCCTGGTGCACGCCTTTCACCACGACCTGATGTTCCTGCTCCACGACGTGGCCCGGCTGATCCGGGTCGACGCCGACAAGCGGGCCCGGGCCCACGGCATGACACGGGCCCAGTGGGGTATCCTGATCTGGCTCGAGCGCCGGCCAGGCCTGTCCCAGAAAGAACTCTCCGAAATCCTCGAAGTCGAACCGATCACCGTGGCCCGGTTGATCGATCGGCTCGAGGCCCGCGGCATGGTCGAGCGCCGGCCGGATCCCAAGGATCGCCGCATCTGGCGTCTGCACCTCTGTCCGCCCGCCTTCCCGGTATTGCGAGAGATCGATCGCCAGCGCGAAGCGATGCGCGCCCTGGTGACCGGAGGCCTGGACGAAGCGACCATTGAGACGATGACGGAAGCCCTCCTCACGATGAAGCTGACACTGACCCAAGACTCCCACCCATCTCGCCGCTTTGCCTCGGTCGAGGCGGACGCGCGGGAGGTCGCATAGATGTCGCAGGCCACCACGACTGCCGGTAGCGCGCCGCGCGTCGCAGAAGCCCCGGTTCGCACCCGCCGCATGAGCCGCGCCCTGTTGCGCCCGATCCTCATGCTCGGCGGCATCCTCATCGTCGCCGTTGGCTCCGCTGCCTACTGGCTGACCGGCGGGCGCTACGTTTCCATCGATGACGCCTATGTGCGCGCGGCCAAGGAGACGCTGTCCACGGACGTCTCCGGCATCGTCGCGGAAGTGCCAGTGCGCGAAGGGCAGCGCGTCAAGAAAGGCGACGTGCTGCTGCGGCTCGATCCACAGCAGTTCCAGATCATGCTCGACGCGGCGAAGGCCAATCTGGGCGGCGTCGCGTCGAGCCTCAAGGCGCTGAAGCTCGACTATCAGCGGATGCTGCGCGACGTCGAGGTGAAGCAGGCACAGGTCCAGTCGGACCAAGCGAACTTTGAGCGCTACTCGAACCTGGTAAAATCCGGCGGCGTCACGCGCGCCGATTACGACAACATGCGTTTCCAGCTTGCCGCGAACCAGCAGGCGGTGACGGCACTGAAGACCGCTGCCGAGGTCCAGCTCGCCAAGCTACAGGGTGACGCCAATGTCGATGTGCGCACCATGCCGGATTATCTGCAGGCCAAGGCACGCGTGGACGAGGCGCAACGCCAGCTCGACCATACGGTGATTTATGCGCCGTTCGACGGCATTGTGACTCAGGTCGATACTGTCCAGCCTGGGATGTATCTTGCCGCCTCCACCGCGGCCTTTGGCATCGTTTCGCGCGACGATGTCTGGATCGAGGCCAATCCGAAGGAGACGGAGCTGACATGGGTGAAGCCCGGCGATCCCGCGCAGGTGAGCGTGGACACCTATCCGGGCCGCTCCTGGAAATGCACCGTGGCGAGCATCGCGCCTAATTCCGGTTCCGAGTTCTCGGTCCTGCCGGCGCAGAACACCTCGGGCAACTGGGTAAAGGTCGTGCAGCGCATCCCGGTGCGCATCCACTGCGACCGCAAGCCAGGCGATCCCGAGTTCCGCGCCGGAATGAGCGTGGAGGCGACGATCGACACCGGCCATCGCCGCACGCTCGCTGACCTGTTCTAGATCGAGGTTTGATGCCCTCGGGCTCCCATGATCAGGCGCCGCATCGCCTGATCATTACCCTCTGCACTGTCGGGGCCACGCTGATGCAGGCGCTCGACCAGACGATTGCCAATGTCGCGCTGCCTTACATGCAGGGCAGCCTGTCGGCGAGTTTCGACGAAATCACCTGGGTGCTCACGTCGTACATCACAGCTGCGGCGATCATGACCGCGCCGGTGGGATGGATGGCGGGGCGCTTCGGGCGGAAGTACCTGTTCGTCGCCTGCCTGACCGGCTTCACCATCACGTCCATGATGTGCGGCGCGGCGCAGAGCTTGCACGAAATGGTGCTGTTCCGCCTCTTGCAGGGAATGTTCGGCGCCGCGCTGGTGCCGTTGTCGCAGGCAACGATGCTCGACATCTATCCAGCCGAACAGCGCGGCAGTGCAATGGCCATCTGGGGTGTGGGTGTGATGATCGGCCCGATCCTGGGGCCGACACTCGGTGGGTATCTCACCGAGATGTACAACTGGCGCTTCGTGTTCTACATCAATCTGCCGTTCGGCATTCTGGCAACGCTGGGGCTGATCTTCTTCATGCCCCGCTCGCGTCCGAACGACAGCATGCGCTTCGACTGGGTGGGCTTCAGCGTGCTCAGCCTGGGCATCGGCGGCATTCAGATGATGCTGGATCGCGGCCAGGATCAGGATTGGTTCAGCTCGCGCGAGATCATCATCGAAGCGGTTCTGGGTGTCCTCGGCGTTTATCTGTTCATCGTTCACATGATGACGGCGCGGCGTCCGTTCATCCCGCCGTCGCTGTTCAAGGACCGCAACTTTGCTTCCGGCGTGGCGATGATGTTCGCCGCCGGTACCATTCTTGTTTCCAGCTCATCCCTGATGGCGCCGTGGCTGCAGAACCTCGCGAACTATCCGGTCGATGCCGCCGGTCTGATCATGGCACCTCGTGGCATCGGCACGATGGCCGCCATGGTGCTCGCTGGCCGTATCGCGACGCGAATCGATCCGCGGCTGGTCATGGGAACCGGCATTCTGTGTGTGGTGTGGTCGATCTGGGAAATGACGACATGGACGCCGGACATCTCCGAGACGCGGCTGATCTTCACGATTTGCGTGCAGGGGTTCGGGCTCGGCTTCCTGTTCATCCCGTTGCAGATGGTGGCATTTGCAACGCTGCCGGTGATGCTGCGCACAGACGGTGCATCGCTGTTCAGCCTGGCGCGTAACATAGGAGCGGCGATTGGGGTCTCGATCACCTCGTCCATGCTGGCGCGCAATACGCAGCAACTGCATGCGGAGATCGGCGCGTCGGTCAATCCGTTCAACCGCGCGCTGCAGGATGGCGGTGCCGTGCAGCAGCACCTGGATCCGATGACGCGTCATGGTGCGGCTGTGCTGGACCACATGGTCAACCAGCAGGCGCAGATCATCGCCTATATCGATGATTACAAGATGATGATCTTCACCACGCTGCCAGCACTGCTGCTGCTGTTCCTGATGCGCCGGCCGCGGCAGGCTCCGCGCACTGCGGAGTCGCACGCCGCGATGGAGTAGAGGCATACACCTCTCCCACTTCGTGGGCGAGGTGTACAGACTCTCTAATGCGCTGTGCCGAATGCTTTGTCCCATACCGCACGCGTCCATGCGCCCAATGGCCTGCGCGTGATCACCGGGTCCGACGCACCCGACATCAATTCCCGGACGGTGCGGTCGTAGGCCTGCATGTGTAGATAACCCATGCCGCGCGGATCGGAACCGAGCAGCCGGGCGACCTCTGCCATCATGCGTGTCTGGTGCGCCTCGTTCTGCTGCCCAGCGGTGTCATCCGCGAGCACGATCTTCACCGCCTCTGCCTGATGCGCAGCCGCATAGCGCCAGCCTTGCATCGAGGCTTTCAGAAATCGCACGAGACGATTCACCATCACCGGGTCGCGCAGCTTCGCCTCGGTGGTGTAGAGCCCGTCCTCCAGTGTCGCGACACCCTCATCCTCATACTTGAAGACGATGAGCTGCTCGGGCTTCATGCCCGCCTCGATGAGCTGCCAGTATTCATTGTAGCTCATGGTCGAGATGCAGGCGGCCTCCTTCTTCAGCAGCGGATCGACGCTGTAGTCCTGCCGCAGCACCTTCACGCCATTCGGCGAACCATCGGTCTTCAGACCAAGTTTGCTCATCCAGGACAGGAACGGGTACTCGTTGCCCGCGAACCACACGCCGAGTGTCTTGCCGCGGAAATCGGCTGGAGTGCGTATGTTGCTGTCTTTGCGGCAGGTGAGTTCCAGGCCGGATCGCATGAACACCTGCGCGATATTGACCAGGGGCACACCTTTCTCGCGCGCAGCAAGCGCCGATGGCAGCCAATCCACGATGACATCGGCGCCGCCATTGGCGATCACCTGAGCCGGCGTGATCTCCGGTCCGCCTGGCTTTATCGTCACGTCCAGGCCGGCCGCCGCGTAGTAGCCTTTCGCCGCGGCAACGTAGTAGCCGGCGAACTGCGCCTGGGTCACCCACTTCAATTGCAGCGTCACAGGATCTGCTGCCCGTGCAGGCGTGCCGAAGCTGATGAGCAGCATCGTCATTGCAAGCATCCGGCGCATTCCGTTTCCCCTGTTCGATTTTATTTCACTGCCATAGCAATATCATGGAACAGCCGAGCCGGCAGGCTGCCGCCTTGCACTGACTTCATCGGCCGGTTGTCGTCATTGCCCAGCCAGATGCCGATGATCTCGCCGTCGATGGCTCCGACAAACCACGCGTCGCGATAGTCCTGGGTTGTGCCGGTCTTGCCCGCCACCAGATGGCCGGGTACCGCGGCCGCGCGACCTGTACCGTGTGCCACAACGGCGTGGAGCATGCGGACCATCATCGCGGCCAGATCGGGATCCACGGCAGGCCGCGGTTGGTTGCGTGTCGCTTCGATCGCTTTGCCGCCGCTGCGCACCGCTTCGATGCCGAACGGCGTCACGCGCTGCCCACCGTTGAAGAACGCGGCGTAGGCCGATGCGAGCTCCAGCAATCCGACCTCACCCGTACCCAACGCAAGCGAGGCATCGTTCGGCAACTTGTCCGCGATGCCGAGACGCGCCGCGACGTTCGCCACAGCACGCGGTCCGCCAGCCTGCAGCAGAAGCCGTACGGCCGAGGTGTTGATCGACTGAGCCAGCGCCTCTTCCACGGTTATCGTGCCGAGATACTGCCGCTCGAAATCGGCTGGACTCCAGTTGCCGATGTGTATCGGTGCGTCCAGTACCGTGTCGTCCGGCCGCACGCCCTTCTCCAGCGCGGCCAGCCAGGTGAACGGCTTGAACGCCGAGCCGGGCTGGCGGCGTGCCAGCACTGCGCGATTGAACGAGCTCTGCCGATAGTCGCGCCCGCCCACCATCGCGCGCACCGCTCCCGTCGGCGCATCGAGCACCACGACGGCGCCCTGACTGGCGCCAGCCGCCGCTCCCGCACCGTCGAGCAGAGCTGTCAGCCGCGCTTCGGCGACGGCCTGCAGGCGTGGATCGAGCGTCGTCCGCATGATGGCATCGGCGTTCTCCGGCGTGACCGACTGCGCCTGTTCGGCAACCCAGTCCGCGAACCATCCGGACGCCAGTGCCGGTGTCGGCGGAATGGCAATCTGCGCGGCCGCAGCGCGGGCCTGCTCCGGCGTAATGGCACCCGTATCTACCATTGCCGCCAGCACCTCTTTCGCGCGTGCGGTGGCGGCGGATGGATCGGTGCGCGGATTGAACCGCGATGGCGCGCGCGGCAGGCCTGCCAGCATCGCCGCCTGCCATAACGTCACGTGGCGCGCCGAGACCCCGAAGTAGGTCCGCGCCGCGGCATCCATGCCCCAGGTGCCCGTCCCCAGATAAACGCGGTTCAGCCAGATTTCGAGGATCTCGCGCTTGGTGAAGGTCCGTTCCAGCCACAAGGTGAGCAGTAGTTCCTGCACCTTGCGACGGAACGTCCGGGCATTCGTCAGGAACAGGGTCTTGGCGACCTGCTGGGTGATCGTAGAGCCGCCCTGGACCAGGCGACCCGAACTCACATTTACCCAGACCGCACGGGCAATACCGATCGGATCGATCCCGGCGTGGTGCCAGAACCGCCGATCCTCCACCGCAACGGCGGCTGCTGGCAGGTAGGCAGGCATGTCGGACAGGCGCAGCGGATCGCCGACGACATCGCCGAACGTGGCGAACACACGGCCGCTGCGATCCTCCAGCGCGAGGCTTGGGCGGCGAGCGGCGTCGAGGGCGGCTTCCGGCCGCGGCAGATCACGGGCGAACCACAGCAGAACGATGCTGAGGACCAGCGCGCCCCAGATCGTGGCGATGATTGTGAAGCGGAGCAGCCGGAAACGACGCCGGCGCGGCGGTGAGACCACTCGCAGCGGCGCTCGCGACTGCACTGGCTGTGGGCGTTGATCAGGGGTGAGGCGGGGGGCGCGCGACATCGGACGCTGAGTTGATACGAAATCGGCACCGTGTCGGGAAAGCGGCATGTGTCATTGCTAGGCACGCAGCGGCGAAGCAATCTGCCGAACGGAATGAGGGGTCACGAGATGAAGGGACTGTTTCTCGACGCGGTTGATGACCTGGCGGACGTGTTCCGCCGCGTGGTGCGTCCTGACGATCCGCCGGTGACGGTGAACGAGCAGCTCGAAGTCCCGCCCGATACGCTGCCCGGGCTGCTTGCCGGCTACGACTTCGTGCTCGATGACCACAGCCAGATGCCGACTGAGGTGATGCGGCGGTGCACCGGCCTGAAGCACATCATTTTCCTTGGGACCGGCGCGCGCAGCTACATGCATCCGGAGGAGCTGGCAGAGCACGGCATCACCGTGCACATCATCAAAGGCTATGGCGACACGGCGGTGGCGGAGCACACCATTGCCCTGATGTGGGCTGCGGCGCGCGGCGTGGCGATCATGGATGGGGGCATGCGGCACGGCGAATGGATCCGCACCGAGGGCATGCAGCTTACCGGCAAGACACTCGGCTTGCTGGGGTTCGGCGGTATCGCTGCGGAGGTGGCGCGGATCGCTGTCGGATCAGGCATGCGGATCATTGCATGGAACCGTTCGCCGAAATCGGCGCCCGGGGTGACGTTCGTGGATCTCGACACGTTGCTGGCGGAAAGCGATGTGCTGTCCGTGCATCTGTTGCTGACGGATGAGACGCGCGGGTTCCTTGGCGCCGAGAGGCTGGCGAAGCTGCGGCCTGGTGCGTTGCTGGTGAATACCGCGCGTGGTGCGATTGTGGACGAGGCCGCGATGATTGCGGCGCTGCGTTCGGGACGGCTGCGGCACGCCGCGTTGGACGTGTTCGCAACGGAGCCGCTGCCGGTGGGGCATGAGCTGACCAAGCTGCCAAATGTCACGTTATCGGCGCATAGCGCGTTCCGCACGCCTGAGGCATCGGAGAATCTGATCCGGCGGGCATTGGATATTGCTAAGACTCTATGAGAGAAGAATAACACGGATCACACGGATTCACGCGCGGAGAACACGGACCTTCCGTGCTATCCGTGGGTGAATCCGTGTGATCCGTGTTATTCTTCTCTTAAGACAGAACCCAATTCCAACTCGCCCGCGAAGTGGCACCGGGAGAGGTGCCCTGGCGTCACCTCCTGCAATGCCGGAGCCTCGCGCTTGCATCGCTCCTGAGCAAAAACGCAGCGCGGATGGAAATAACATCCAGACGGCGGCGAGGAAGGGCTGGGCACTTCGCCTTTCAGGATTCCGTCAGCGCCCGATACGCGAGGATCGGGCACCGGCACTGCACGCATGAGCGCCGCCGTGTAGGGATGGCGAGGCCGGCTGAACACTTCATCCGTTGGCGCCAGTTCGACCAGTTGCCCGACATACATCACCGCGACGCGGTCGCAGATGTGCCGTACCACCGACAGATCGTGCGCGACGAATAGGAATGTCAGCCGCAGCCGCGACTGCAGCTCCAGCAGAAGATTGAGCACCTGCGCCTGCACCGACACATCGAGCGCGGAAACCGGTTCATCGGCCACCACCAGCCGGGGCCCAGTGGCCAGCGCACGTGCGATGCCGATCCGTTGACGCTGTCCGCCACTGAATGCATGCGGGAACCGGTGCATGAACTCAGGCCGCAGACCGACCAGGCGCAGCAACTCCGCGACGCGGTCCATGCGCTCTCTCCGGCTGCGCATGCCGTTCACCAGCAACGGCTCGCCGACATTATCGAACAGCGTCATACGCGGATTGAGTGAGCCGAACGGATCCTGAAAGATCATCTGGATCTCTTTGCGCAGCGGCCCAAGCTCCTTGCCCGACATCGGCGCGAGATCGACGACAGCATTGCTGCTGGTTCGGTAAAGCACTTGGCCTTCTGTCGGATCTATCGCTCGCAGGATGCAGCGGGCTGTCGTCGTCTTGCCGCAGCCGCTCTCTCCCACCAGCCCCAGCGTTTCACCTTCCCGTACGGTGAAGCTGACATCATCCACCGCGCGCACATTGCCGGTGACGCGGCGGAACATGCCTTTGGTGATCGGAAAGAACTTGCGCAGGCCACGCACTTCGAGCAACGGATCGCTCATGCCGGTTCGGCCTCATCGCTATAGCGGAAGCAACTGACCGCCTGCCGCGGACCAAGCTCGTGCAGTTTGGGCACTGATCGTGCGCATCTGTCCGGAATGATGTCTTCGCACCGAGGGTGGAACGGACAGCCGGACGGACGGTTGAACGGATGCGGCAGCGTCCCCGCAATCACCGGCAGCGCCTTGTGTGTTTCCGTCTGTAAGCTCGGGATCGAGCGAAGCAGCGCCTTCGTATAAGGATGGCGCGGCGCATGGAAAATGGTGTCCACCGGACCCTCTTCCATAATGCGGCCGAGATACATCACCACGACGTAGTTCGCCATCTGGGCGATCACGCCAAGGTCATGGGTGATGAAGATGATGGCCGTCTGGTACTTGTGTTGCAGCTCACGCAGCAGCGCCAAGATCTGCGCCTGCGTCGTGACATCGATCGCGGTGGTAGGTTCATCGGCGATCAGCAGCCGCGGCTTGCATGACAGCGCCATCGCGATCATCGCGCGCTGTCGCAATCCGCCGGACAACTGCCAGGAATACGCATCAACACGCGTCTCCGGCATCGAGATGCCGACGTCGCGGAACAGATCCACCGTCCGCGCGCGCGCCTCATCTCGGCCAACCTGCTCGTGCAACATGATGGCCTCGATGATCTGCGCACCAACTGTGTGCACGGGACTGAACGCCGCCATCGGTTCTTGTGGAATGAGCGCGATCTCCGCGCCGCGCAGGTCGCGCATCAGCCTGCCGCGTGCCGGCAGACGTGTGAGGTCTATCGGTGTGTTCCCTTGGCGATAGAGAATTTCGCCACTGGTGATGCGTCCCGGCGGATCGATCAGTTGCAGGATCGCGCGCATCGTCACGCTTTTGCCGCAGCCGCTTTCGCCGACAATGCCGACGACTTCGCCGGGGAAGACATTGAAGCTCACGCCATCGACGGCGCGAACCGTGCCTTCGTCCATGCGGAACGACACGCGCAGATCGCGCACGCTCAGCAGCGGTTCGCTCCCGATCGTCATGGCCGGGCCTGTGCCGGCCATGACGGGTGGCGATCAGTGGCTGTACGGGTCTGAGGCATCGCGCAGGCCATCGCCCACAAGGTTGAATGCCAGCACCGCGACGATGACGATGAGGCCAGGTATCAGCAGCCAGGGCGCGAGCGCCAATGTCTGGATGTTCTGTGCCTCCTGCAGCAGCACACCCCAGCTTATGGCTGGCGGGCGGATGCCGAGACCAAGGAATGAGAGCGAGGTCTCGTTGATGATCATGACCGGAATGGCGAGCGAGCTGGTGGCGATGATGTGGCTGAGGAACGTCGGCACCATATGGCGCAGGATGATGCGCATCCGGCTGCAGCCGGCGAGACGTGCGGCCAGCACGAAATCCTCTTCGCGTAGCGCGAGGAATCGTCCCCGCACTTCGCGGCCCAGCGTAGTCCAGCCCACGAGCGACAGGATCACAGTGATGGCGAAGAACACCTGGATCGGCGTCCAGTCGCGTGGCAACGCGGCGGACAAGGCAAGCCAGATCGGTATGGTCGGCACGGATTGCAGCAGCTCGATCAGACGTTGAATTACCTGGTCGGTAAAGCCGCCGAAATAGCCTGAGATGCCTCCCAGTACCACCCCGAAGATCACGCTGAGCGTCACCGCCACCAAGCCGACAGTCATCGAGGTCTGCGTGCCGTACATGATGCGCGACCATTGATCGCGTCCCAAACGGTCGGAGCCCAGCAGGAAAATGCGCTGTCCCGGATCGACAGCGCCAAGCAAATGAATGTTGGTCTGGAACAGGCCGAGCGCGCGGTAGGCATAGCCGCGGCTAAAGAAGCTCACGTGCACCTTGCGCTGCGGATCGGTCGTCCATTCCATCCGTAGCGTCACCGGATTGCGTTTGCCGACGATGGCGGGGACCCAGGGGTTCCAGCCATCATCGAAGAAATGCAGCGTCTGCACGGGAATGAAGGCTTGGCGCGCGTCGGTCTGTTCGGGGCTTTGTGTGGCGAAGAAGTCGGGGAACAGCACGACCAGATACATGCAGATCAGCAGCCCGGCACTGAACAACGCGAGATGGTGCCGGCGGAACCGCCACCACACCAGCTTCCAGTTCGATGCAACGGCAACCCGGTCTTCCGCCGCAGCCCCAATCGTTTGGACGTCGGACATGAACTAAGCGCCCCTTGTCATTGCGAGGAGCGAAGCGACGAAGCAATCCCTGTCGGAGCTACGCACGATGGGGATTGCTTCGCTTCGCTCGCAATGACAGGTGAACACCCTACGTCTCCATCCGGATACGCGGGTCCATCATGGCCAGTGCGACATCCGACAGCAGCGTGCCGACAATCGTCAGGAACGAGTAGATCAGCAGGATGCCGCCAGCCAGGTACATGTCCTGGTTGATCAGCGCCCGCAGCAGCAACGGGCCTATATTCGGCAGGTTCATCACCGTCGCCACGATCAGGCTGCCCGAGAACAGTTGTGGCAAATACCAGCCGATCGTGCTGATCAGAGGATTGAGGGCGAGACGCACCGGATAGCGCAGCACCAGCCGCCACTCGCGCAGGCCTTTCGCCCGCGCCGTTACCACGTAGGGCTTGTTCAGCTCATCCAGCAGATTGGCTCGCATGATGCGAGTCAGCCGCGCCGTGCCGGCGATTCCCAGTACGAGCGCCGGCAGCCACATATGGGCAAGCAGATCGACAAGCTTTGCCCAGCTCCACGGCGCATCGGCATATTCGGGGGAGAACAGCCCCGTCACGCTGACGCCGAAATACGCGAAGGCGATCCACATCAGGATCAGCGCCAGCATGAAGTTTGGCGTTGCCACGCCGATGTAGTTGATCACCGTCAGCACATGGTCGAGCACCGACCGCTGATGCGTCGCCGAGTAGATGCCGGCGGGGATCGCGATCACCCATGTCAGCACGAACGACATCGCGGCCAGCCCGATCGTCAATCCCAGTTGCTCGCCGATCAGTTCCGCATTCGGCCGCTGGTACTCGAGCGACAGGCCAAAATTGCCGTGGATAAGATCGCCCAGCCAGTACACGTACTGCACGATGAACGGCTGATCCAGGCCATACTGATGCCGTAGCGCCGCAAGCTGCTCGGCACTGATCGACGTGCCGGACGCCGACAGAGTCGCCACGTACGCCGTCAGGAAATCCCCAGGTGGCGCCTGGATTATTACGAAGATGACGAACGAATAGACCAGCAGCAGGAACGGCAGCAGCAGCAGACGCTGGGCGATATACCTCGTCACTTGGATGAGAAGAAGAACTGCTCGGTGCGCGCGTTGCCAGGCGTGCGCAGCGGCCAGTCATTGCCGATGGTTGCGGGGATGTTGTGCATCTTGTTGTTGATGACCACCACACCCTGGATCATCGGCGTCAGTCCGACGGTACCGATCTCGAACACGTTGTCCGCCCAGATCTTGAACAGCTCCTGCGCTGCCTTCACCTGGCCCTCCGGCCCGACCGAGCGCGCCGTATCCACCAGCGACATGATCTTCTTGATCGGTTCGATCGGTTCCTCGCCCTTCTTGCCGCCACTGGTCAGGTAGTCGTACCACAAAGGCCCGAGTGTCAGGATCGGGTTGTTGCGTGGATCGACTTTCGCATTGCCGGTGAATGGAAATGCCGTGGTGTCCTCGTTCCACATCTCGGTCATCAGCTCGTTCGCGTCGCGCATCTTGAACTCCAGCGCGCGCTCGCGAATCTGCACGATGGTCTTGACGCCGACTGACTCCCAGTCCTTGGCGACAAGCTGCGCCACGTCCGGCCACGCGCCGAAGGCGGGCACCACGCCAAGCTCCAGCGTCGCCGGCTTGCCATTGGCCATCAGCCGGATGCCGGAGCCGTCACGCTTGGTGAGGCCCAATCCGTCCAGCATCTTGTTCGCCAGGTCAGGCTTGAACTCGGTGTATTTGTGCGCCCACTCGTCACCCGGATAGTACGGGTGCCACGGCGCCGGCACAGCCTGCCGCGCCTCGCCGAGGCCGAGGAACACCGATTCCTTTATCTGGTCGCGGTTGATCGCGTACGACAGCGCCACCCGGAAATCCTTGTTCGCCATCAGCTTGGCGATCTCCGGATCGGCCTTGTAGGTCATGTTGAAAGCGATAACCGCGTCCGAGCCGCCGAAGGTGGGCCAGGTGATGACGTGGTACTTCCCGTCCTTCTCGTGCTCCTTCAGCACCGGGTAGTTGGTCATCTGGATGTGCCGCGCCTGCATGTCGAAATTGCCGGCGATCGCCTGCAGGTTCAGTGCCTGTGCATCGGCGAAGTAGGTGAAACGGACTTCGTCGATATAGGGCAATTGATTGCCCGCTGTATCGACGCCCACATAGTACGGATTGCGCCGCAGTGTGAACACCGGATCGCTGACGCGGCTTACCGGCATCCATGCAGCCATGGTCGGACGCTCGGGATTCTCTGACGGCTGCGCGCGCGTGTTGAACAGCTCAGTCCAGGTCTTGAAGCCAGCGGCTTGCACCGCCTTGTCGAGCTCCTCCTTCGACGTATAGGCGGGATGGAACTTCTTCAGATAATGCGCCGGGAGGAACATCGCATTTGTGCGGTCGGCGCCATCGGCATTTGCCACGGCGGTCAGGAACAGCGTTGCCGGATCGTTGTAGGTGAAGCGCAGCGTATAGTCGTCTGTCTTCTCCACCTTGGCGGGCGTGCCGTCCTTGTTGCGGATCCAACCCGGGATAGCCGGCGTCAGGTCCTTGTTGAGCGCGACGTCCTTATACCAGAATAGGATGTCGTCCGCGGTGAACGGGGTGCCGTCGGACCACTTCGCGCCCTTGCGTAAGGACAGCGTCCACACCTTGAAATCGGCCGAAGGCTCCGCGCCGGCGGCCAGCTTCGGTTCGATCTTCGCGCCATCAGGGGAAAAGCGGAACAGCGCGTCATAGGCGACGCGGACGTAGTTGTTGGCATCGGCGGGGCCCAGGAACGCGCGCCGCCAAACGCCGCCGTACTCGCCGATCTTCTCCACGACGGGGACGACAAGCGGCTGCTCGGGCAGGCGCTGCTCCACCGGAGGTAGCTTGCCTGCCTTAACCTGATCGGCAAGCGACGGGGCTTCGTGGTACTTGCCGGCTTGCGCGGCGGCCGAATTCACAAAAGCCAAAAACAGGCACGCCGTCCGCGTGATGGAACCAACAAGACGCGTCATGAACGACCCCCTTAAGTGCGGCGCGTTATTCCCAATGCGCCGCTGGAGCGATGTTCGGTTAGTCTCTTGTGGCCGTCAATCTACGTGGTTCAGTGTGATAGCGACGCCCGTAGGGCCGGAGCAATGACATTAGTCGCCCTGCCGCACAGCCGGGAACACCTCCTCGGCGAGTAATTGCATCTGCTCGACCGCGAGGCTCTTCGGCATTCCCACCCAGTGCACGCCGGCTACCAGTGTGGTGACACCGAACCGGCGGCGCAGTTCCAGGATCTGCTCCGTCACCTCCGCCGGCGAGCCGATCAGGAACCGGTCATCCACCAATTCATCGAAGTTCAGATCGAAATGGTCGCTGGAGGGCATCACCTTGTCCTGGCCCCATTCCCGATATGCCTTGTATTTCGCTTCAAGCGAAGGCCGCGCCCGTTCGATCGCTTCGGCGCGCGTGCGGGCGATGAACACCTCTCTCGCCATCGGAAACTCTGCCGGGAACGGCTTGCCGCAGGCATCCAGCTCGCGCTTGTACACCTCCATCTGCCGCGCGATCGTCTCCAGCTTGTTGTGCGGATTCACGAACCACGCGTCGGCCATCCGCGCGGCGCGACGAATGCCGATATCGATATTGGCGCCGATCCATATTGGCGGCATGGGCTTCTGCAGCGGCAGCACGGTGCAGTTCGCGCCCTCAAGCGAGAAGTACGACGCCTGCATGGTGACGAAGTCCTCGGTCCACAGACGCTTCACCGCGGTCAGGCACTCCTCGAACCGGCGGCCGGCCTGCTTCAGCGTGGTGCCGAACGCGCGGAATTCGACCTCGCGATAGCCGATGCCGGCGCCGAACACGAGCTTGCCGCCGCACATCACATCCAGCGATGCGAGTTCCTCGGCTACGTGTAGCGGGCTGTGCAGAGGCAGCAGCACCACACCGGGTACTAGCCTTAGCTTTGGCGCCACCAGCGCAACCTGGCACAGGTAAGGAATCTGCTGAAAGTACTGGAACGGATAAGAGCTGTAGTGCGAGCCCTTTGCCACCAGGTCATAGCCCAGCTCCTCAGCGAGTTTTGCCGCCTCCAGGTCCTCCCGCAGGCGAAGCTGCATGTCGTCACCCTGCGGATACTGGCCACGAATGATAAGGCCGAACTTCATGGCGTCCTCCCATTTCGTTGGCACGCAGGCTAACATAGCGCGATGCGCATCCAAGCCACCGCCCTGCTCCTCGCCGCCGCGCTCGCTGCCACCCCGGCCGCGGCACAATCTGCTGCACCGCTTGCCGGCGGGGTCGTCAACAGCAGCCCCGATCAGCGCGTCGCGGCGCCCTCATCAGCGTTCGCCGAGGCCGCGATCGCGTCCTGTGCTGGGGGTGCGATGATTGGCTATCTCGCGGTGCTCGCGACTGGTGCGCCTTCGCCTGTCGGCACGGCGGCACTGTTCTGTGGTCTGTCAGTCGCTGCCACGACCGCGAGCACGGTGGCCGTGTGGACCTGGCACACCGTCACGTCGCCATTCCGGTATTAGGCGTTCTGTCCCGGCACCCACAGCACATCGGCTCCACCCTGGTCATTCAGCACCCGCGCCAGCACGAACAGGTGGTCCGATAGCCGATTGAGATAGCGGAGCAGCGCCGGCGTGACGGTTTCCTCCGCTGCCAGGCTCACCACTTCGCGTTCCGCCCGTCGGACAACCGTGCGGGCCATGTGCGCATGCGCTGCACCAGGATGACCTCCCGGCAGTACGAAGCTGGTGAGCTTAGGGAGTGTGGCGTTCATTGCCTCGACCTCGGCTTCCAACCGGGCAACCGACGTATCCGTCATCCGCAGCCGATTGCCTCCCTCGCCTGGCACGGAAAGGTCGGCGCCCACGTCGAACAGGTCGTTCTGGATGCGCGCAAGCATCGCGTCGGCGTCGGGCGAATCACGCGTCATCAGCCGTAGCACGCCGATAGCGGCATTCGCCTCATCCACCGCGCCAATGGCCGCGATGCGCGGCGCGTCCTTGCGCAGCCGGGCGCCATCGCCAAGAGAGGTCTCGCCCGCATCGCCGCCGCGGGTCACGACTCTGTCGATCCGGACCATCCGCGCCTGCCCTCAGTCGAGGTGAAACACGACGCGCAGCGCCATGTCGAAGGGAACCGGCTGTCCGTCCTTAACCGCCGGCAGGAAATGCCATCCTGACACAGCCTCCTGCGCCGCGCGATCCAGCAGC
Organism: uncultured Acetobacteraceae bacterium; assembly: GCA_964427005.1. Classification (GTDB taxonomy): domain Bacteria; phylum Pseudomonadota; class Alphaproteobacteria; order Acetobacterales; family Acetobacteraceae; genus JAMXLO01. Next base: position 43,269 of record CAYRTL010000020.1, on the reverse strand, counting down.
ACGAAGCCGGAGCTGCGCGCGATATCCACGCTGCCCGCAAGGCCCTCAGGTGACACATGGATCAGCAGGATCACGGCGCCTTGCTGGGCGCGACGCACGGCCTCCGGCGGATAGACCGGCTCCTTGTTGTGGAACTTGGCATCCACGCTCGCGGGAATGACCCGTGGGCCGAAGGCGATCGCGTTGGTTTCTCCATCAGTGCCACCCAGGTTGATCTCGGGCGCCTCTTGGGCCCGCTGTACAGCGGACTGCGCCGGAGGCGGCTTGGATGCGCTCGCCTGGAGCGAAGGTGGGGCCGAGGGCGCCGGCGGCGGAGGGGGCGGTAGCGGCAACTCCTCCTCAGCCTGCGTCGTAGGTTCGGGCGGCTTCGAGGCCTGGGGATCAGGCGGCTGCGGGGGAACGGGCGTGGCGACCTGCGGGGTCGGTTCGCGCGGCGCCGAAGTGACGCCGCTCCCCTGGGTCTGCACCAGGACCAGTTCCACGGCCCCCAGGTCGTCTGAGTCGCTCACTGCCTCCCGATGATTGGCCCAGGCGTACAGCCCTGTGATGACGGCGGCATGCAGAGCGAGTGAGAGCAGGCCAGAGCGAGTCATCACGCGATGGCGACCAGGAGTTCTATGGGTTCATCCGACAACAGCACCTCAGGCTCCGTAGCGAGCGCGCGGCCCAGCATGGCCCCACGCGCTTCGCTTCCGGAAGTGCGATCAATATGGGTGCCGCGCAATTGTTCGATAGCGGAAAGTTCCCAACTCTTGATTACCGCCTTCTGGCCGTGGTCACAGCACTGGCACCCCATGCTGCTTGGCCTTCTCCTCTGGCTCCACATGAATGGTGATGACCAGGTGCGGCATCTCTGCGCGTAGCACCTCCTCGATGTGGTCACAGATCGCGTGCGACTCGGCCACGGTCATGGATCCGGGCACGACGAGGTGGAATTCCAGGAAGGTCAGCTTCCCTGCATGGCGCATGCGGAGATCGTGCGCCTCGATGGCTCCTGCGGCGCTTCCGGCCACCAGTTCGCGGATGCGCCGTACCACAACGGGGTGAGGCGCCGCGTCCATCAGGCCGCCGACAGACGCCCAGATCATCGACATCCCCGACCACAGCACATAGACGCCGGTCGCAGCGGCAAGAAGCGGGTCCAGCACCAGATAGCCGGTCAACACCGCCAGTGTAACGCCGATAACGATGCCGACGGAGGTCACTACGTCCGTCAGAAGATGCCTGCCGTCCGCCAGCAGCGTCGGCGAGCGCAGCCGATTGCCACTCTGGATCAGCACCGCCGACCAGATGCCGTTCACCACCGTGGCAACCGCATTCACCGCGAGTCCCTCGACGGGCTGCATGATCGGGTGCAGGTTGCGCCAAGTCTCCCAGGCGTGAGCAAAGATCGACAATGCGGCGATGACGATAAGCACGCCCTCGATTACCGCGGCGAAGAACTCCGCCTTGTCGTGGCCATAGGGATGATTGGCGTCAGGCGGAATGGCGGCGAAGCGCAGCGCTCCTAGCGCGATCACGCTGGCCGCGACATTGACGATTGTCTCCAGCGCATCGGAGTACAGTGCGGCACTGCCGGTGATCCACCAGGCCACGCCTTTCAAAGCCAGGACCAGACAGCCGATAGCGATGCTGCCGGCGGCGATGCGCTCGCGTCTGCCCAACGGCCACCCCGTTCGCGGTGCTTCGGATCGGACCGAGGTAGCAGAGGGCGATGCGGTGGCGCTAGGCCCCGACAATCCTCTGGTTTGCGTAAGCCGCGTGGTGCGCTGTCCGCAACGGCTTCAACACGGCAAGTGCCATGACGGCCGCGACGGCATTCATGATCGCGGCTATCACGAAGACGGCATGCCAACCGCCGGCAGCGATCATTAGTACGTTGCCTAGTGGCACCAGCAATGAGGCGGTACCCTTGGCGGTATACAGCAGTCCCGCGTTCGTGGTCGCGTATTGTGTACCGTAAACGTCGGTGCAGGTGGAGGGGAACAGGCTGTAGATTTCTCCCCACGCGAAGAACACCAGCCCGCTCAGGATGACGAACATCACCGGGTCGTGCCCGAAGTAGCTGAGCGCGTAAATGCCGATAGCCTCTAGGCCGAACGCGATGAACATCGTGTTCTCGCGACCAATATTGTCCGATACCCAGCCGAAGAACGGCCGGGTCACGCCATTGAGGATGCGATCGATAGAGAGCGCGAAGGTAAGCGCCGGCAATGTGATGCCAATCAGGCTGACGGGGATTTTCGCCACCGCGAAGTCGTTCGCCATTGGGGCAAGCTGGGCGGTAGCCATCAGCCCGCCAGCGCCCACCAGCACGAACATCAGATACATCACCCAGAAGATCGGTGACGCGACCATCTCCATCGGCGTGTAGTTGCGCGCCGATTGCACGACGCGCGAAGAGGCGGGCACCTCGCCAGCGCGCGGTGCGCGCAGCAAGAATGACAGCAGGAAGACGATGACACCCTGGCCGATGCCGAACCACAGGAAGGTCGCTTCGTAGCCGCTTGCCGCGATCATGTTCTGGATCGGGATGATGGTAAGCGCCGAACCTGCGCCGAAACCTGCGGCGGTGAGGCCGGCGGCGAGGCCACGCCGATCGGGGAACCACTTCAGCGCGTTGCCGATGCAGGTGCCGTACACGGCGCCCGCTCCCACGCCGCCGATCGCTGCGGCGGCATACAGGAAGGGCAACGAGTCCGCGATCGAGTTCATCGCCCAGGCGAGGGCAACCAGAATGCCGCCGACGAGTACGACGATACGCGGGCCGTAGCGATCGACGAACCAGCCTTCCACCGGGACGAGCCAGGTTTCGGTCAGCACGAAGATGCTGAACGCCACCTGAATCGCGGCGCGTCCCCAGTGATACTTCTGATCAATGGGCGTGACGAACAGGGTCCAGCCGTACTGCAGATTGGCAATCATCACCATGCAGATGATGCCGATCAGGAGCTGCAACCATCGGCTGGCTGATGGTTGAGGCGTTGGTACGCCAGACATTGAAGGCTCCCC
>CAYRTL010000020.1:0-40157 GCA_964427005.1 uncultured Acetobacteraceae bacterium | reverse complement strand
ACCATCGGCTGGCTGATGGTTGAGGCGTTGGTACGCCAGACATTGAAGGCTCCCCGCAGTTGCGAACCGTCAGTTTCCCCGTCAACCCACGGTAGTGCAAGCGATCACGTCTTCTCAAAATCAATACGCTCGGCAACGGGAAGGCCCTGGAGGTAACGCCGCAGGCAATCCAGTCCTAGTTCCACCGCACCGAGCCTCACCCATTCGCGGCCGCCGAGGATGCGTGAGCGTCGGAACGCAACGTGCTCGCCATCGGTGATGGCTATCCAGATCGTGCCGCCGAAATCGATGCGGTCCGGGCCTTCATCAAGATCGATCAGAACCACAAGAGCGTGCGTCGCGCCGGCGTGGGTGCGGGCGGCGTGTGCCACGGCCTCTGCTACCTCTTGTGAGAGTTCGCCGGCGAGCGCCGTGCCGGTGAAATCGAGCGCCTTGTGAAGCGCGGTGCGGTCGCGGACGGTCACCCCGCATCGCAGTACGTGCTCGGCCCCAGGAAGATGCCCGATCCGGGCGGCAATCTGCCCGCTCGTGAAGGTCTCCACCAGGGCGAGCGTCGCTCCCTTCCGCGTCAGTTCGGCGAGCACCACGCCTTCGAGTGTCTGGTCATCTTCAGCCAGGATGAAGTTGCCGAGGCGCTTGCGTACCTCCGCCTGCACCGGTTCCAGCTTGCGCCGCACATCATCCATATCTGCGCCACGGACGGTCAGCTTGGTCTCGAGCTGCGGGTAATGAGCACGGAACCCGAGTTTGACGCTGCCGTCGGGCACCAGTTCCTCGATACCGGTCAGCAGCGAATCAGCATGCGACTCACCGATCCCATAAGAGTGGAACCGCTTGAGATAAATCGTCGCGGGTGAGCCACTGCGCTCGAGCAGACGTGGGATGACCTGCTCCTCAAGCATGCGCCGCAGTTCACGCGGCACGCCAGGCGTGAAGAAAAACCGAGCGCGGCCGATATCCAGTGCGAACCCGCAGGCGGTTCCGATAGGGTTGTCGATCATTTCCGCGGTCGCAGGCAGCATCGCCTGCTTTCGGTTGTTCGGCGGCATGATGCGGCTGCGCTTGGTGAAGAACGACTCCATCTTCGCCAGCCATTCTTCATTCAACACAAGCTCCACGCCGGCCGCCTGTGCGGCGATCTCCTGCGAGAGATCGTCGACTGTCGGCCCCAGACCGCCATTGACGATGACTGCATCCGCGCGCTGTGAAGCAAGCTGAAACGCGGCGAGCAGACTCTCTCTGTCATCGCCGACTGTTGTGCCCCAGTGAACCGAGAGGCCGACGTCCTCAAGCTTCTGGCTCATGTAGCTGAAGTTGGTATTGACGATTTTGCCGGTCAGGACTTCGTCCCCCGTGCAGATAACCTCGATGCGCATGGCGTTTCCTGTCGCAGCCCGAACGCTTATCCTGACCGCCAATATGGGGAGACGTCCAGGGCATGGGCACGACCACGACGAGTGCAGAAGACCCTGACCAGACAGAGGTGTGCGTCCTGACCAGCGCGGAGGTGCTGCGTCAGGAGCTTCATGAGATCGAGCGCAGGCGGGCGGCGCGCTCATCCGCAGGCAATCAGGCCGGGCATACTGATACCGCCGAGTCGTGCGATGCTCGTACGCGTCGGTTGCAACTGACAGCACTGTGCCTCTCTGGCGGGGGGATCCGCAGCGCCGCCTTTTGTCTTGGCGTGCTCCAGGCACTCGGAAGACACCATCTGCTGCGGCAGTTCGACTATCTTTCCACCGTATCGGGCGGCGGCTTTATCGGGAGCTGGCTGCAGATCCTGATGCGCGACAGCTTCGGTGTCCGCGAGGTGGAAGACGAGGTTGCCGATCCGAATTCGCGTCCTCTGGGGAGACTGCGTGGACTGACCAACTACCTGACACCGCAGACCGGACCTTTCTCAGCCGATACCTGGGCGGGAATTGTGCTTTATCTGCGCAACCTGCTGATCAACTGGTGGGTTTTCACCCCACTCTTTCTGTTGTTGACACTGCTGCCGATCTTCTATCGCACCACTGTATGGGGATTGAGTGACGAGTTGTGGCCCAATCTCTTGCTGTTGGCGGTGGCGAGCGCAGCACTTCTGTTCGCCGTTTATCAAGGTTGCAATCTCCTTCCGAGCCACCGCCGAAGCTATGCCGACCACAACTCCATCGAACGAAACTTTGTGACGCCCGCACTCGTCTGGACCTTCATCATTCCGATCATCGTGGAATTCGGCATCGGGCAAGAGAGCCTGCACTCCGCCGGTGCGGGAGGGTGGCTGCTTCGTATCTGCTTGCTTCCGGCGATCTACCTGCTGGTCATATTGTGCGGTTACGGCATCGCCTGGGGGGCACAGTTGCGCGACAACTCGCCAGCAGTTCGCCTCTTCGCGCTGAATTGCTGGCCCTGGTTCAGAGCCAGTGCTGGTTCCGCAATCCTGCTTGGCATTGCGATCTATCTGGCCGACAAGGCGTTGCCAATCGAGATCGAAAATACGCCGCCTGAGGACATCAGCAACATATACCAATGGATGGGCCTTCCCTTCAGCGCCGACCTTGTGGAGCATTCTCTGCTGCCTGACACCGAGACAGTTCTCACAGTCTTTGCGCCTCTCGTAGTGACAATCATCTACCTGTTGCAGACAGCACTTTACGTCGGCTTCCGCCGCGGAGATCCGCAGGCGAGTCTGGATCGCTATGACCTCGATCGGGAATGGCTGGCACGCGCGAGCGGACTGATCCTACGTATTGCTGTTGCATGGACACTGTTTTCGTTGAGCTGCCTGATTCTACCGGTCGTCATAGGCCTGGTGCGGGAAGGTGCCTGGAATGCCGGCAGGGTCGCCTCTGCCGGATCGCTGGCCGTTGCCGCCGGCTCAATCGCGGCATGGCTCGGCAAGATTGCCCCCGATGCCCAGAAGCTGCTCGAACGGCCGGGTGTATGGCCGAAGGTGAAGTCGCATCTGCCGGATGCACTCGCCGTAGTGTTCGGGCTTGTGTTGCTGATGGTGTTCGGCAGTCTGGAGCAACTGACACTCGGCCAATCTCAGGTCTACATAGAAGGGCTGAGGGAAGGGCTGAAGGACCAGGTATGGCTACCACTCGTGCTGCAACTGGTCTTATCCGCCATCCTCATGGTCGTTCTGCTGCAATCAGGCAAGGTCAACGTCAATCGCTTCTCCATGCACGCCGTCTACCGCAATCGGCTGACACGTGCGTTCCTTGGGTCGGCGCGAGCACAGCGCAATCCCGACCCGTTCACCGGCTTTGATCCGGAAGACAACCCGCCATTGGGTGGACTGCGGTCCGTCCACGGGCCATTTCCCGTCATCAACATTGCGCTCAATATCACAGCCGGCAGCAATACTGCCTGGGCGGAGCGCAAGGCCGCGTCGTTCACGGCGACGCCGTTCGCATGCGGAAGCCCTGCTTTGCAACGCAAAGAGCTGCCGGTCGCACCGAGCGGTGAAGCACTCGGCGCGTATGTTGCCACGACGATTTTCGCGGGCGTCGAGGACCTGCGTGCGACGCGGCGGACCAACCATGGATCGACGCTCGGTACCATGCTGACCGTCTCCGGTGCCGCGATCAGTCCCAACTGGGGTTATCATTCGTCCCGGTTGACGGCGTTTCTGATGACGCTGTTCAACGTGCGGCTTGGTCTGTGGCTGCCCAATCCGGCAGAAGCGGCACCCCAAGATCTGGTATTGGCGAAGCCACGCAATTCCCTGATGGCTCTGTTGAGCGAGCTGATCGGCCGGACGACAGATAGGAGCAAGGCGATCTACCTTTCGGATGGAGGTCACTTCGACAACCTTGGCTTGTACGAAATGCTACGCCGCCGATGCACCACGATCGTCGTCATTGACGCCGATACCGATCCGAATTGCGCGCTGTTCGATCTCGGAGATGCGATCCGCAAGGCGGACATCGATCTGGGCGCTGCGGTGACGATGCAAGATCCGATGCAGATCTATGCCCGCGAAAAGATCGAGAGTGACAGGACGTTGCACCCTTTGGGCGTCGCCCTTGGCACGATCCGCTATAAGGACGGGCTTTGTGGTCGGCTTCTGTACGTCAAGCCATCTTTCCTGCCGGGCGTGCCTGCTGAAGTTCGCGCCTATGCCACGCAGAATGCATCATTCCCGCACGAGCCGATTACTGATCAGTGGTTTTCCGAGAGCCAGTTTGAAAGCTATCGAGGGCTGGGCATGTGGCAGATGCAGACATTGACCAAGACAGCGCAGAAGGGCTCGCTGGATTCGCTGTTCCGTGCAGCGGAAGGAGCCACGAACGCCAAGCCGGTGGAGGATTGCCGCACGGATAACGCCGCCATCGCGCTCAAATGAAGTGCGTCCCGCCGTTCAACTGCACCGTCTGTCCGGTCATGTATTCGTTGCCAATCACCATCACGACCGCCTGCGCCACCTCCTCCGGCGTTCCCATCCGGCCGAGAGGAATGCGCGCGACGTACTGATCGCGGCGCGCGTGCATCATCTCAGTATCGATCAATGACGGTGCCACCGCGTTGACCGTGATGCCCTCCTTCACCAGGCGCGCTGCATAGCCGCGGGTCAAACCCTCCATGCCTGCCTTTGACGCGTTGTAGTGCACGCCGATACCGCCTGCGCCACGCGCTGCGCCCGACGAGATGTTGACGATGCGCCCCCAGCGGCGCGCACGCATGCCGGGCAGGACCGCCTGGGTGCAGAGGAACGCCGACTTCAGGTTCACTGCCAATGTCAGGTCGAAGTCCGCCTCGGTCAGCTCATCCACGCCGCGAATGATAGCGATACCCGCATTGTTCACCAGCACGTCCACCGCGCCGAGTTCCACACCGATGCGGGCGACCATGCCCGTGACCTGGCCGCTGTCGGAGACATCCGCCTGCACCGCGATGGCACGGCAGCCCTGGGAGCGGACCGCCTCAACCACCTGCAGGGCCTCGGCGGCGCGATCCCGATAGTTCACCGCCACATCAGCCCCTGTGGCGGCGAGCGCCAGGGCCACCGCCCGGCCGATGCCGCGCGATCCACCCGTGACCAAAGCGACACGATTCCTCAGATTTGGTACCAAATCCATGTCATAGCCCTCAGACAACGCATCACGTTCTTGCGGCCACACACCATCTTGCCGTATGTCGCAGCAGCGCCCGATGGAGGAAACTCATGCGCCGACTGTTGTCCAGCCTGACCGCCATATCCTTGTTCGCCGCCCAGCAGGCTCACGCCGAGTTGGACTGCCTGCATCCGCAGGAGCGCTCCGTCGTGGAGGTCGCAGCTTTGCGCAGCGAACTGATGGTGCTGGCCACCGGTTGCCATCAGGACGAGAAGTACAACGCGTTCGTGCGCAAATATCAGCCCGACCTGATGGGCAATGAGAAGGCGGTGGGCGACATGTTCAAGCGCATGTACGGCAAGCGCGCGCAACAGGAGCATGATCGCTTCACCACCGACCTTGCCAATGGCGAGTCATCTGCCGGCATGCATCTCGGCACTGATTTCTGCGAACGTAACAGCGCGCTGTTCAACGAGGTGATGGCACTCCGCAGCCCCTCGGAGTTGTCCGCCTATGCAGCGGCCAAGGACCTCGTGCCGGCATCGCTGGACATGTGCCCCCAGGTGGCGCAGGCGCCGCGCAAGCAGGTTGCCTCGACCAACAAGCGCCGCTGATCACGGCGTTACGGTCACCGTCGCGCGGATCGCGGCGTCCCCTGGGATCAACGTAACGGTGAACGCATCGCTTCCCGTGAACCGAGGCAGCGGCGTGTAGTCGATCCGCGTATCGTTGCCGACGGTGTGAACCAGCACCTTGCCGTGGGCCGGAGGCGAGGTCAGCAGGCCAGCGTCGAACGGCCTGCCGTTGTTGTTCACGGTGATCGCACACCAGCCGCCGTCATTGCCTACCTTCATGGCGACATCCACAGGCTTGCCAGCCGCCGGCGTCACGGGCGGTACGGTACACGCCTTGGCCGCTCCCGTCATATCGGCGGCGAACACCCGTGGCGATGGGGCAGATGGCGGTCTCTCGGCGCAGGCCTGCAGCAGCAACGTGCCCGCCGCAATCGCCAGTCCGAATCGCACATAACGCATCGCCCGAATGCCTCCTACCGTCTGCGCTCTGATGTCGCGCAATTGCGGCCGTGGCAAGGCGTCCGGAAGCGCGTTACACGGAAAAGTACTTCGCGTGCGGGTTGAGCACCACGATCGCACTGGTTGACTGTTCCGGATGCAATTGGAATTCCTCTGACAGCGACACACCGAGTCGCTCTGCACCCAGCAAGGACAGCAGTGGCGCCTGGTCCTCCAGCTTCGGACAGGCGGGGTAGCCGAACGAGTAACGCGATCCGCGGTATCCCTGCGACAGCATCTTCTCCATGTCCCTATCGTCTTCGCCGGCGAAGCCGAGTTCGGCGCGGATCCGCTTGTGTACGTATTCCGCCATCGCTTCCGCCATCTCCACCGACAGGCCGTGGAGATAGAGGTAATCCTGGTAGCGGTTGTCCTCGAACCACGCGCGCGCGACCTCGGACGCTTTCTGTCCGACCGTGACAACCTGCAATGCGATCACGTCGCGTTCGGCGTCATCGACGTCGCGGAAGAAGTCGGCGATGCATTCGCCGTCTTCCTTGGGCTGGCGCGGCAAGGTGAAGCGCGCGAGTTCAGTGCTGCCATCCTGATCGAAGATGATCAGGTCATTGCCCTGGCCCGCGGCCAGCCAATACCCGTATGCCGCCTGCGGCTTGAGGATGTCTTCGGCCTCGCAAATCGTCAGCATGCGACGCATCACCGGACGCAGTTCCTGCTTCGCCCAGCCAAGGAAATCCTCCAGCGAGCGGCCCTGCTTCCGGAAGCCCCATTGGAACTGGTACAGGCTGCGTTCGTTGACGAACGGCACGATCGCCTTGGGTGCCGCTTCGATGACGCGCGCGCCCCAGAATGGCGGCGCTGATACGGGCACATCGCGCGTCAGTCGCCGGCGCCGCGTCTGCACGACTCCGACATCGACCGGACGGAATGCGCGAGCATCCGCCTGACCCAGCGTCCGCGACTGATTGCGCGTCTTGCCGACACGTTTCGCCTGCACCGCGGCAAGGTAGTCGTCGAACGCGTTGCCGACCACCTTGTCCATCAGATGCAGGCCGTCGAACGCATCGCGGCCGTAAGCGACGCGCCCGCAGGCATAGGCGCGGACACAGTCATCTTCCACATAAGAACGGGTGAGCGCCGCGCCACCCAGCAGCACGGGCACCTCCAGCCCTTGGCGCGACATCTCCTCGAGATTCTCGCGCATCACCACGGTCGATTTCACCAGCAGGCCCGACATGCCGATGGCGTGCGCCTGGTGTTCCTTCGCCGCGGCCAGCATGTCGGCGAGCGGCACCTTGATGCCGAGGTTGACCACGCGATAGCCATTGTTGGTCAGGATGATATCGACCAGGTTCTTGCCGATGTCGTGCACGTCGCCCTTCACCGTGGCAAGCACGATCGTGCCTTTCTGTTGACCCTCAACGCGCTCCATGAACGGCTCAAGATAAGCAACCGCCGCCTTCATCGTCTCGGCGCTCTGCAGCACGAAGGGAAGCTGCATCTTCCCGGCACCGAACAGGTCGCCCACCACCTTCATGCCGTCGAGCAGCACGTTATTGATGATATCGAGCGGTGACAGGGTCTTCAGCGCTTCGTCCAGATCATCGACCAGTCCCTTCCGGTCGCCGTCGACGATGCGGTCCTTCAGCCGGCCTTCCACCGTATCGGCACGCTTCTTTACGGTAGCATCAGCGGCCTTGCGGTCGGCAAAGATCTCCAGCATGCGCTGCAGCGGATCGTAGCCCTCCGAGCGGCGATCGAAGATCAGGTCTTCGGCGACCTTCACCTCCTCGGGCGCGATCATGTGCAACGGGCGGATTTTCGACACGTGCACGATCGCACCGGTCATTCCCGCACGCACGGCATGGTCGAGAAATACGCTGTTCAGCACGGCACGTGCCGCGGGATTCAGCCCGAAGCTGACATTCGACAGACCCAGGATGATCTGGATGTCGGGGAACTCCGCGCGAATCGCCGCGATGCCTTCCAGCGTCCACAGCGCCAGCTTGCGATCATCCTCGTTGCCGGTCGCGATGGTGAAGGTCAGCGGGTCAATCAGCAGATCCGACTGTGGCAGGCCATAGCGGTTGCAGGCGAAATCAACCAGCCGTCGTGCGACCTCCAGCTTGCGTTCGGCCGTCTTCGCCATGCCGATTTCGTCAATGGTGAGCGCGATCACCGCCGCACCGAACTGCTTCGCCAGCTTCAGCCGATCGGCTGCATGCTTCTCACCGTCCTCGAAGTTGATCGAATTGATGATCGGCTTGCCGCCATGCAGCTTCAGTGCTGCTTCGATCACCGGCGTCTCGGTACTGTCGATCACCAGCGGCGCATTCACCGACGAGGTGAAGCGTCGCACCACCTCGGTCATCTCGTGCATCTCGTCGCGGCCGACGAAGGCGGTGCAGACATCGAGCGCGTTGGAGCCTTCGCCCAACTGCTCGCGCCCCATGGAGACGCAACCGTCCCAGTCATGCTTCTCCTGCAGCTCGCGCCACTTCTTCGAGCCGTTGGCGTTGCAGCGTTCGCCGATGGCGAAGAACGCATTCTCCTGCCGCAGCGGAACCGACTGATACAGGCTCGCCACCGACGGTACCCACAGCGGCTTGCGAAGCACCGGCGAGGGGCGGAAGCCGCCGCGCCGGCGCAGCATCGCATCCAGTGCCGCGATGTGCTGCACGTTGGTGCCGCAGCAGCCCCCGATGAGGTTTACACCGTCCTCTTCGATGAAGCGCTCCAGCCAGCTCGTGAGCTCGGCGGGTCCCAGGGGGAAATGCGTCTGCCCGTCGACCAACTCGGGCAAACCGGCATTCGGCTGCACTGACAGCAGTCCAGGCCAATTGCCTGCCAGCCAGCGGACGTGTTCCGCCATCTCCTGAGGACCGGTGGCGCAGTTCAGCCCCATCAGCGGTACATCGAGCGAGTGCACGATGGCGGCGGCGGAGGCGATGTCCGGTCCAACCAGCAGCGTGCCGGTGGTTTCCACCGTGACCTGCACGAAGATTGGGATGTCGCTACTGGCTTCGATGCGGGCGATCTTCGCGCCGTTCACCGCCGCCTTGATCTGCAGCGGATCCTGGCAGGTCTCAATCAGGATCGCATCAACGCCGCCAGCGACCAGGCCGCGGCATTGCTCGGTCAGCGCCGCTTCCAGCGCATCGTAGGCGATGTTGCCGAGGCTGGGCAGCTTGGTGCCGGGACCGATACTGCCGACAACCCAACGTTGGCGTCCATCGGAGAACTGCTCGGCCGCCTCGCGCGCCAGTTCGCCGCCGCGCTTGTTGATCTCAAAAGCGCGGTCGGCAATGTCGAACTCGCCGAGTGTAATCGGCGAGCCGCCGAAGGTGTTGGTCTCCACCATATCGGCGCCGGCCTCGAAATAGCCGCGATGGATCTCGCGTACCACATCCGGGCGCGTCAGGTTCAGCACATCGGTGCAATTTTCCTTGCCGTGGAAGTCCCGCTCGACGTCCAGGGGCATGCCGAGTACGCGCGTGCCCATGGCACCGTCGCACAGCAAAACGGTGTCACGCAGCGCATCGAGCAAATGGGGCCGGGCCATCGAACTTCCTTCGGCTAGGCGTGGTGTCTTGCGACGTAGTCGTTCAGCCGCGCGATATGGCCTGCCACTTCCGCTGGCGCAGCGAATGACGCGATCAGGCTGTTCCGTGCGAACGTCACGACATCGTCCGCTGACAGGCCGAAAGCCTGCCGGCACTGGATGAAGTTGTCGTTCACATACCCGCCGAAATATGCGGGATCATCCGAGTTCAGCGTGATGCACAGACCCTCGTCCATCATTGCGCGCAGCGGGTGCGCCAACAGCGAAGGCACGACATTCAGCCGCACGTTGGACAGCGGACAGATGGTCAGCGGAATCGCCCGCGAGGCGAGTTCGCGCACCAGCACTGGATCATCCAGGCAGGCATTGCCGTGATCGATGCGGTCCACATCGAGCAGATCGACCGCTTCGCGCACGTAAGAGGCGGGCCCTTCTTCGCCGGCATGCGCCGTGACGCGGAAGCCGCGTTCGCGGCAGGCATGGAAGAAGCGCACGAAGCGTGATGGCGGATTGCCGACCTCCGCGCCGCCGAGACCAAAGCCGGCGATCTGGTCCGCCCACGGCATGACGGAATCGAGCAACCGCAAGGCGTCCGCCTCGCTCCGATGACGCTGCGCGCTGACGAGCAGGCCGGCACGGATGCCGAATTCGGCTGCCGCATCCCGCATCGCCGCCAACACACCGTTCATGACGACAGTAATCGGCACACCGCGCTCGGTGAAACCCTGCGGCCCGATGAAGACTTCCGCGCGGACCACCGTGTCTTCATGGGCGCGGCGCAAATAGGCGCGGGTGATGGCGTAGAAGTCCTCCTCGTGCACCAGCACGTGGCAACCGGCATAGTAGAGGTCCAGGAATTCCTGGAGATTGCGAAACTGGTAGGCGGCGCGCAGCGCCTCAGGCGTCTCCCAGCGAAGTCGCACCCCGTTGCGATCCGCCAGTTCCAGCAGAAGCTCCGCCTCGATGCTGCCTTCGAGATGCATATGCAACTCGGCTTTCGGCATGCCCCGGATGAACGTGTCGAGGTCCATGTCAGACCACCAGTTCGCGCGGTTGCGCGGCCTCGGCATCGGCGGCACGTGTGGCGGGCCAGAGGCGGATGGCAAGCGGCCCTTCGATCGTCAGCGGCCCGCCCTGCTGCATACCCGCACCCTCCAGCAGGTTTCGCATCGCCTCGTCGCTGAATCCGGGCCAGTGGTGTGCGAACCGCGTCAGCAATTCGTTCCTGGAGTGCGGCGCCAGGTCGATCACGATCAACCGTCCACCGGGGCGCAGCACGCGCGCCACTTCGGCGAGTACACCCGGCGGGTCTTCCGCATAGTGCAGCACCATCTGCAGCACGGCGATGTCGAACGAAGCCTCCGTCAGCGGCAGCCGGTACATGTCGGCGAGCCGAACCGAGCAGTGGCTGAGCCCCGGACGCGCCAGGCGTGCGCGGGCCAGCGCCAGCATCGACTTGGAGGCATCGACGCCGACACCCTGGGTCACCCGCGGTGCCAGCAGCTCCAGCACCCGGCCGGTCCCGGTGCCGATATCCAGCAGCCGGCCAGCGTCCTGCTCTGGAACGAGCGGCATCAGCGCCGCCTCGACCGCGGCAGCAGGCAGATCGAGCGCCCGCATCTCGTCCCAGTCCGCCCCCTGCCGCCGGAAGCTCTCCGAGGCGACGCGGGCGCGTTCGGCCAGAACCCGGGCGGCCTGGCGGCGATCCGCCTCCAGCGTCGGATCGTCATCCGGCAGCCGCGCGACGAGATCGCGGGCCAGCACACCCGGCGGCCCATGCGGCAAAGTGAACCAGACATTCGCGCCTTCCCGCACGCGGTCGAGCAGGCCGCAGTCGCATAACAGCTTCAGGTGCCGTGACAGGCGCGGTTGGGATTGTCCCAGGATCTCGGTGAACTCGGAGACGCAGAAGGCTCCCCGGCCAGCCAGCGCCAAAAGGCGGAGGCGGGTCGGTTCGGCGGCGGCACGCAGGCTGGCCAGCAGGCGTTCCATGGGTTATAAGTGACATAAACATATCCTTATGTCCAGATGATGAATGGCGACGCAGACGAACGCATTCCGGTGCGGTTCGGATTGCCCGAGGCCGATGAAGCGGTGCTGCTGGAGGCCGGACTGGCCTCGCCCGCTGGCCACCCGGTCGCGCGGTTCAGGCTACCGCTGCGCCGGGAAGGCCATCCGTGGGCATGCGCCTGCTGTGTCCCGCGCGGGCCGGTCGCCGAAGCCCTCGGCTGGCTATTTCTCGCACGCGCGCGGGGCGAGATTGCGTGGTTCAGCTCGGTTGCCGTCGTGGCGACGCGGGAAGGCGAGGCGGCGGTGCGGGCGGCGCTTGCCGATGATCAGGTCTCTGCCGCCCGTTACCGGCTCTAATCCTTGATCAGCCGCTTCGTCGGATTGTCCTCGGCGCAAACCGCGCAGCAGGACCTGCATGAGTACTTGTCGTTCGCCCCTACGCCCCAATACAGGCTGGCGTCGCCGGTCACCCAGGCCCCGTAGCAAATCTTCTCGCCGGCCCGGCAGGACAGCCAGAACTTGTGAGTGCCGTAATCATTGAATGCGTAAGCCTTGCCGCCGCCGGGCCAGGATAAATTGCGGCTCTGGGAGTTGCGACCGAGGAATAGCCGCGTTCACCAGCGGATCAAGTCTGCGCGGGGCGGTCCGCCTTGGCTCAGCGCGGACCCTACATCGGCCGGATGCACGTCCTTGTCGTTTACTGCCACCCGGTGGCGGAGAGCTTCGCCGCTGCCGCCCACAGGGCTGTCCTGCAGGCACTGGCGGAAGCCGGCCACGAAGTGACGGATGTCGATCTCTACGCCGAGAAATTCGATCCGGTGATGAGCCCGCAAGAGCGGCTGGACTATCTCAATACCGAGCGCAACGAGCGGTTGGTCAAGAAGTACGACGACCAACTTGTGGATGCCGAGGCGCTGGTGCTGGTGTATCCGGCCTGGTGGTACGGCATGCCCGCGATGCTGAAGGGCTACTTCGATCGGGTCTGGCTGCCAGGTGTCGCGTTCGATGTCCTGCCTGATGGCACAGTCAGCACGGAGCGGCTGAAGCGCCTGCGGCGGATCATTGTGGTCACGACCTATGGCGGTTCCTGGTGGATGGTGCGGCTTGGCATCGGCGATCCGGCACGCAAAGTCGTCGGGCGTGCCGTTCGGGCCCTGTGCGCGAAGGACTGTCGCGTGGATTGGTATGTTCGCTACAACATGGACAAAGCGAAGCCGCGCCAGTTGCAGCGCTTTCTCGAGCGCGTGCGGGCTGGCGTACGGAGGCTGTGATACTTCCCCTCGTCATGGATGGGCCGCAGTTCCCGGGATTGGTCCCGGCGGTCCGTCGTGGCACGGTGCCGCTACTGATGGCCGGCACGTTGGCCGGCCATGACGTTTGGCGGGTGCGCGTCATTGTCACAGCTATTGGATCATCGCGGCTCCTGGTTCATCGTGGGCCGGTGTAGCGGCATGACCGAGGCATGCGATGCAGTACTGGCTGGTGAAGTCGGAGCCTGATGCGTTCTCCTGGGACCAGCAGGTCGCGAATGATGTGGAACCCTGGACCGGGGTCCGCAACTTCATGGCCCGAAACAATCTGAAGGCGATGAAGAAGGGCGACCGCGCCTTTTTCTATCATTCCAACCAAGGCAAGGACATCGTCGGCGTGGTCGAGGTGGTGCGCGAAGCGTATCCCGATCCAACCGCCAAGGAAGGCCCTTGGGTGTGCGTGGACATGAAGGCGGTGGGTCCGATGCCGAAGCCCGTGACGCTGGCTGCCATCAAGGCCGATCCCAAGCTGGCCGATCTGGCGCTGGTCAAGCAGTCGCGCCTGTCGGTGATGCCGGTCTCGAAGCCACACTGGGACTACATCTGCCGGATGGGCGGATGGAAAGGCTGATCCCGCCACGCCTGCGCGCGCTCTGCCGCGTGGAAGACATCCCGGACGGCACTTCCAAGGGCTTTCCTGCTGCCCCAGGCGGCTTCACCGGGCTCTTCGCGGTTCGTCAGGGCGATGCCGTTTTCATCTATGTCAATTCGTGCCCGCATATTGGCACCCCATTGGACTGGGCGCGCGACCGCTTCCTGTCCGTGGACGGCAGCCGTATCGTCTGCGCGACGCACGGCGCCGAATTCCGCATCTCCGACGGCGAATGCCTGCGCGGCCCGTGCTTTGGCGAGCGGTTGGAATCGGTCGTGACGGAGATCAGGGACGGCACCATTTACGTGCCGGAGGATGCGGGTCTGTGACCCGGGGCTGAGGGAAGGAAACCGAGTGATGCCAGATATCCACGTTGCCGACGGACAGGTATTTCCGGTCAGGCCCGAAATCGCCGCGAGGGCGCACATAACCGCCGCGCGCTACCAGGACATGTTCGAGCACGCCGCCCGCGACCCGAACGGGTTCTGGGCTGAGCAGTCGCGCCGCATCGCCTGGATGAAGGCACCGACAAAGATCAAGAACACCACCTTCACCGGCAACGTTTCGATCAAGTGGTTTGAGGACGGCGCGCTCAATGCTTCGGTTTCCTGCCTGGATCGACATCTGGCGACGCGGGGTAATCAGACCGCGATCATCTGGGAAGGTGACGATCCATCCGTCAGCAAGCACGTCACCTATCGCGAACTGCACGAGCAGGTGTGCCGTCTCGCGAATGCAATGAAAGGTCTCGGCGTCAAGAAGGGTGATCGCATCACGATCTATATGCCGATGGTGCCAGAGGCGGCGGTTGCGATGCTGGCCTGCGCGCGCATCGGTGCGATCCACTCTGTCGTATTCGGCGGGTTCTCACCTGACAGCCTGGCCAATCGCATCCAGGACTGTTCGTCTGAACTGCTGATCACTGCCGATGAGGGCCGCCGCGGCGGACGCAAGGTACCGCTGAAGGCCAACGCGGATGAGGCGCTGAAATCATGTCCTGGCGTGAAGAACGTCATCGTGGTGAAGGTGACTGGCGGTAACGTGCCGATGCAGTCCGGTCGCGATCATGATTATGCGGCGCTGTGCGCTGCTGCATCGCCGGAGTGCCCGCCGCTGGAGATGAACGCGGAGGATCCGCTGTTCATCCTCTACACCTCCGGCAGCACGGGACAGCCGAAGGGCGTGCTGCATACCACCGGTGGCTATATGGTTTGGGCGAGCTTCACGCATGAATATGTGTTCGACTATCACCACGGTGACATTTACTGGTGCACGGCGGATGTCGGCTGGGTGACCGGACACACCTACATCGTCTATGGGCCGCTGGCCAACGGCGCGACCACACTGATGTTCGAAGGCATCCCGAACTATCCAGATAGTTCACGCTTCTGGCAGGTGGTGGACAAGCACAAGGTCAACATCTTCTACACGGCGCCAACCGCGATCCGCGCGCTGATGCGCGATGGCGAAGGCCCGGTGCAGAAGACATCGCGCAAGTCGCTGCGCATTCTCGGCAGCGTCGGTGAGCCGATCAACCCGGAAGCCTGGCTGTGGTATGACCGCGTCGTCGGCGAGCACCGCTGCCCTATCGTCGATACCTGGTGGCAGACCGAGACCGGCGGCATCCTGATTTCACCGTTGCCCGGCGCCACGCCAACCAAGCCGGGTTCTGCGACGCGTCCCTTGCCCGGTGTGCGGCCGATCATCGTTGATGGCGATGGCCATGAGCTGCATGGTGCCTGCGAAGGCAATCTGTGTCTGGCGGATTCCTGGCCAGGGCAGATGCGCACCGTCTTCGGCGATCATGATCGCTTCGTTCAGACGTATTTCTCGACGTTCAAAGGACTCTACTTCACCGGCGACGGCGCCCGGCGCGATGCGGACGGCTATTACTGGATTACGGGTCGCGTGGACGACGTGATCAATGTGTCGGGTCATCGCATGGGCACGGCCGAAGTGGAAAGCGCACTGGTCGCGCATCCGAAGGTAGCCGAGGCGGCGGTGGTCGGCTTCCCGCACGAGCTGAAAGGGCAGGGCATCTACGCCTATGTCACCTTGAAACTCGGCGAGGAACCGACCGAGGACCTGCGCAAGGAGCTGGTCGCCTGGGTTCGCAAGGAGATCGGTCCCATCGCATCGCCGGATGTCATCCAATGGGCGCCGGCTCTGCCCAAAACGCGCAGTGGCAAGATCATGCGCCGCATCCTGCGCAAGATCGCCGCCAACGAAACCGATAGCCTCGGCGACACCTCGACGCTCGCTGATCCCGCCGTGGTAACCGAATTGGTGGTGAACCGCGCGCATTAGATGAACTGACGTCTTCAAACGTCATGGCGGGGCTTGGCCCCGCCACCCACATCTTTCTTGCTCGCACGAAAACGTAGAGTTCGCCAACATCTGACCGCGAGCCGGGTTGCGTCCGTCAGGTCGGCGCACCACACCTGACCGACCTGATCAGGAATCCGTTCGCTTGACCCTCCCTCAGATCGAAGCCCTGGCAATCATTGCCGGCATGCTTTTTTTGTTCATTTCGGACCGGCTTAGATACGATCTAGTCGCCGCGCTCGCCCTGTCCGCAGCGGTGCTAACCGGTGTTGTCCCAGCGAAGAAGGCGTTCGAGGGTTTCTCCAGCCCCGTCATCATCATTATTGCCTCGGTCCTGGTGATCAGCCGCGCTGTCGCGCTCTCCGGCGTCATCGACAACGCCATGCGCCGCGTCCTCCGTGTGCTCGACTCGACAACTTTGCAGGTTGGCGCACTGACCGCCGCGGTGAGCTTCCTGTCGGCGTTCGTCAAGAATGTCGGTGCACTCGGCATCTTCATGCCCGTCGCAATCCAGGCCGCCGAACGCCGCAACCGTCCGGTCTCGCGCTATCTTATGCCGCTTGCCTTCGGTTCGCTCATTGGCGGCACCATCACGCAAATCGGCACATCGCCCAATGTGCTGATTTCCGAAGTTCGGCAACAAGTGCTGGGTCAGCCATATCACCTGTTCGACTTCACGCCGGTCGGCCTGCCGCTCACCTGCGCGGCGGTTGCCTTCCTGAGCATCGGTTGGCGCCTGTTGCCGGCGAACCGGCGTGGTCAGCCAACGCCGGAAAAGCGCTTCGCCATCGAGGACTACACCAGCGAAGCGTCATTGCCGGAAGACTCGCCGCTTGCCGGCAAGACAGTTGCCAATTTGGAGGAGCTGGGCGAAGGCGAGGTCACCGTTACCGGTATCATTCGCGAGCAATCTCATCATTACGTGCCGCAACGGAACTGGACGCTCTATGCCGGTGACATCCTGGTGCTGCAGGGCGATCCCACAGCGGTTCAGCCGGTGGTGGATCAGGCCAGGCTGAAGCTTCTTGGCGCTGACGAAATTGCCGCGTTGAAGCCGCGCGACAAGGACGACGAGCTGGAGACAGTGGAGGCGGTGGTCGCACCCGACTCGCTGCTTATCGGCAACACGCCACGCGACCTGCATCTGCGGCAGAACTACGAAGTCAACCTGCTCGCGCTCAGCCGCGCGGAAGAGCGGACCACCACTCGACTGAGTGGCAGCCGCTTTGCGCCGAATGACATTCTGGTGTTGCAAGGTCGACAGAAGCAACTGACCCGCGTACTGACGGAACTTGGTCTGCTGCCATTGGCCGAGCGGAATCTGGCTATGGGCAGGCCACGCTGGCGATATCTGCCACTCCTCATACTGTTCGCTGCAATGATTGCCATCGCGATTGGCTGGGTGCCGCCGGAGGTTGGCTTTTTCATTGCCGCAGTACTGATGGTGCTGTTTCGCCTTACCACTCCACGCGAGGCATATGACTCGATCGAATGGCCGATCATCGTGATGCTGGGCTGCCTGATTCCAGTCGGCGAGGCACTGAAGGATACCGGCGCTGCGGGTTTACTTGCTGATGGGCTCACCGTACTCGCCGTGCAATTGCCGGCGTATCTCGCGGTGGGCCTGATCCTGGTGGTTTCAATGCTGGTCACGCCACTGCTGCACCACGCTGCGGCGGTATTGCTGATGGGCCCGGTTGCTGCGGCGGTTGCCAAGAATCTCGGAGCCAGTGCGGATCCGTTCCTGATGGCCGTGGCGTTCGGCGCGGCGTCGGACTTCCTTACACCCATTGGCCACCAGAACAGCACGCTGGTCATGGGACCAGGCGGATACCGGTTCAGCGACTATTGGCGGCTGGGCTTGCCGTTGTCGATCCTGGTCGCGGTGTTCGGCACCTGGCTGATCGTTCTGGTGTGGCCGCTGAAGTGAACGTCCACACTTGTCATTGCGAGCGAGGCGAAGCAATCCCCATCACGGGAGCGTACCTACCTATGGTGGCGATTGTTTCGTCGCTCACGCTCGTCGCAATGACAGGTCAGAACGAGCCCAGGAAGTCGCGCTTTCCCAACTCCACACCGCGATGACGCAGAATGTTGTAGGCGGTTGTGGCATGGAAGAAGAAGTTGGGCAGGCCGAAATGCAGTAGATACGCACGGCCCTTGAACGACATCTGGCGCTGACCGGCGGTCCAGGTGATGTCCTTGTCCTCGGTCCCGTCAATCTGCGCCGGCGTAAATCCCTTGACGTAGTCGAGCGACTTTTCGACCCGTGCCTTCGCTTCCGCGAATGACGTTGGATCGGTGGCCGGGAAATCCGGCAAGGTACCACCGGCCAGTCTCCCGGGGATGTTGCGGCCGAAATCACTGACCTGACGAATCTGCCGCGCCAGCGTGAACATGTCGGGGAACAGCCGATCGCTGAGCAGCGACGCCTCTTCGTACTTCTTCTCGGCACAATGTGCGGCGGCCTTGTCGATGATCGCCGACATGCTGCCGAGTATCTGGGTGCAAACGGGAACGCTGGCCTGAAACATGGAGAGTGCCATCGGACGAACCCCTTCCGTTATGGTGACCGCCCATCGGACCTCATTGGCGGGCGGCGAGCAAGGGCCCAGGACGTCGGTGACACCGATCCGCCCACTGGTAGCTGGCCCGTACGACAACGCATACAACGGCCGCCGCGGCCGTCATGTGAAAGAGGCGTAGCTCGCAGTTCGTGTGCGCAGTTCAATCATATGCGATATATAGAAACCGTATATGGACGTGCGCGCATCGCGAGGCAATTTCCCATGCATGACTGGCAGTGCACATTGGTTGTTGCGGGCTGCTGAGGCAAAACAGATCGCCGATCAGCTTCACGATGCGGACGCCAAGCGCACTATGATGCTGGTAGCCTCGGGGTACGAGCGCTTTGCAGCGTATTACGATGCGCTGCACAGCCTGAAAGTCCCGATGGAAGACCGGTAATCGCTGTTGGCGCGCTCGGTGCTGTGGTGGGACTTCGGCAAAGCGTGGGTCAGCCAAGGTGCCCAAGAGCGTCAACACAAACCAGCGCGGCGTTGAACGGACTGAGTCACACGATGCTGGGGCGCTTGTCCGCCCAAGGCTGTGCTTGCTCGAAAGCCGCAGCGGCCTGTAGCACGCCCAAATCGTCGAAACGGCGGCCGACGATTTGCAGACCGACCGGCAGGCCTTCCGCGGTAAAGCCGCAAGGCACGCTGGCAGCGGGATTCCAGGACATGTTGAACGGATAGGAGAATTCCGCCCAGGACAGCCAGTCCCAGTCATGCTGGGGCCAATGATCCGGCATCAGCTTTTCAGCGGGAAATGCCGCGACTGACACCGCGGGCGTCAGCAGGAAGTCCCAGTCCTCGAACCAGCGATGGATCGACGCGATATAGGCCATCTTGCGGTCGCGCATGAGCTGGTAGTCCATGACCGAATAGTTGCGCGAAGCCTTGATGCAGGCGACGAGGCCTGGATCCATTTTCGCTTCCCATTTCGCGAGATGCGGAGCCAGGCGGGACATGTGCGCGGCCCAGAAGAATCGGATCATCTCGGGACCAGGGGCGGCCCACGGCGTCTTCACTTCCTCGACCATTGCACCGAGTTCGCTGAACCGGGCAACAGCCGACTTCACCAGCGCGGCAACAGCCGGATCGACTCGTGCATGACCGAGGTCGGGGCTGTAGGCGACGCGCTTGCCGCGGACGCCCTCATGCAGCCGGCCGAGGAAGTCCGCCGGGCCCGCCTCGCACGTCGTGTGATCGAGCGGATGCGGACCGGCCATGACGCCGAGCATCAGTGCGCTGTCGGCAACCGTGCGGGTCATCGGGCCCATATGCGAAGTGTAGTCGCCGCTGCCCACTGGATAGTACGGAACACGCCCGAAGGTCGGCTTCAGTCCGAACACGCCGCAGAAATGCGATGGCATGCGAATTGAACCGGCGCCATCACTGCCCTGATGCAGCGGCCCGAATCCCGCCGCGGCCGCAGCGCCGGCACCCGCCGATGATGCACCGGCGTTGTAGCCGAACTTCCACGGGTTGTGGGTAATGCCGGTGAGCGGGCTGTGGCTGACGCCCGTCCAGCCGAATTCCGATGTTGTCGTCTTGCCCAGGACGATTGCCCCTTCGTCGCGCAGACGCGGCACGACGGGTGTGTCCTCCGTTGGCTGATTACCGGCGAAGATGTTGCTGCCCATCTGCGTCGGCATGTCCTTGGTGATCGCAAGGTCCTTTATCGTCACCGGAACGCCATGCAGTCGGCCGATGCGGTCGTCTTTCATCAGCGCGGTTTCCGCGCGCTTCGCATCTGCCATCGCGGAATCGGCGGCGAGATGGGCGAAGGCATTCACCCGCGGGTTCAGCGACTCGATCCGTGCCAGCAGCGCGGTCATCAGCTCGACTGGCGACAGCTTCTTCTGCCGGATGATCTCGGCAAGCTGCACGGCCGGCGTGAAGGCGAGTGTTTCGCTATCCATTCTTGTCCCCTGTCAGTAAGTCCCCCGGCCGCCGGAAATATCGAATACGCCGCCGGTGGAAAAGCTGCATTCGTCGCTCGCCAGCCAGCAGACCAGCGAGGCGATCTCCTCGATCTCGCCGAAGCGGCCGAGAGGGATCTTCGACAGCATGAAATCGATGTGTTCCTGTGTCATCTGTGCGAACAGCGGCGTGCGGACGGCCGCGGGCGTGACGCAGTTGACCCGGACATTGCTCTTCGCCAGTTCCTTGCCGAGTGATTTGGTCAGTCCAATGACCCCGGCCTTTGAGGCCGAATAGGCAGCCGCGTTGGGATTGCCTTCCTTGCCCGCGATCGAGGCAATGTTGACGATGCGACCATAGTCGTTGCGCAGCATGTGGGGGACGACGGCGCGGGCGCAGTAGAACACGCCGTTCAGATTGACATCGATCACACGGTCCCACTCCGCGATAGGGTAGTCCCACACGGCAGCGTTGGGCCCGGTGATGCCCGCGCTGGCGACCAGGATGTCGATGCGACCGAGCGCCTGGGCAGTTTCCTCAGCGGCGCGCTGCACGGCGGAAGCATCGGTGACATCGACACTTGCCTTATGCGGCGCCTTCGCCTGGGCGAGTGCCTCGGCGTCCCGGTCCCACAGGCTCACACGCGCGCCTTCCGCGGCCAGGCGCGCGGCAATCCCGGCGCCAATGCCGGATGCACCCCCGGTGACGATTGCCGTACGCGCCGCGAATCGGGCCATACCCACTCTCCCGCTTTACCCGGACCACACTGAACGGCAGGAGGGCAGAGCGGGCAAGCCGGTGCTCGCCCGGTTCGCGGGCTTGATCCAGATCAATGCGATAGCGTCGCATCTCCCGCACAGACATGCATCGGTCATCTTCTCGGGTGCGGCTGTGGCCAATCTGGACACGGAACTTTGGATGCTGGCGCGGGAGGTTGCGAGCCTCGCGGCGACAACAGACGAACCAGGAATATCCCACCGGCTGAATGAGATGGCCGACGAGCTTCACACGTTTTCGTGGGGTGAGTCACACATTTACCATTCGGCCATACTTCTCCGGCATACGGCTCCTCATGACACGCACGACAACCGTTATGCACGATCCCGACCCTCTTATTGGCCGCAGGAGCGCCATTGAACTGAGGGAAAAAGCCGCCGAGCTGTCGCGCATGGCAGAGACGGCGAGGAATGCCGATACTCGCGATGCGCTGCGGCGACTTGCAGCACGGTTCATCGGCCTTGCCGCGAGTCGCGCAGCAGAGCAACGCGGCTACGGCAACTCCGCCGCCCTATGCCGGGCGTATGTTCCAGGGATACACACCGACGCCTTGTAGGATGCCCGTGATGCTGCTGCGATGCGCGGTTTTCAGGAAGAACTGACCCAGCGGTATCGTCGCGACCTCATCCAGTGCCAGGTCGTGAATGGCAATCGCCAGCCGTCGCTGCGTCGCCTCATCGTCGCTGTCGAGCCACTCGCGCACCATCTCTTCGGCCTTCGGATTGGTCCACCAGCCATACCAACCCGATTGCCCTTGCCCACGAATCAGTGTGGAAACGGCAGGATTGGCGTAGCCTACTGCGGGGCCCGTGGTGTGGAAGATGCTCCAGCCGCCTTTCTCCACCGGCTCTTTCGAAGCCCGCCGCTGCACCACCGTGCCCCAGTCCATCACCTGCAGATCGACGTTCATGCCAATCTTCTTCAGCGTCTCGGCTGTCACATCACCCAGCGGGCCGATGGCAGGGAAATCGCTGGGATTGATGATGACGACACGTTGGCCTGCATAACCCGCCGCATCTAGCATGCGCTTCGCCGCATCCAGATCGCCGGTC
Organism: uncultured Acetobacteraceae bacterium; assembly: GCA_964427005.1. Classification (GTDB taxonomy): domain Bacteria; phylum Pseudomonadota; class Alphaproteobacteria; order Acetobacterales; family Acetobacteraceae; genus JAMXLO01. The sequence continues at coordinate 17,972 of CAYRTL010000020.1, read as the reverse complement.
ATCAGCTTGCGGCCTTCGTCTTCCGTCGTGTACGGCGTGCCGCAGACGTACAGGCTACGGCATACGCGCCACAGCGTCCTGTCGTCGCCGATTGAGGCGCGCATGTAGTCTTCCTGATTGATGGCGGTCAGCACGGCGCGGCGAATGCGCACATCATTGAACGGCGGCTGGAGGTGATTGAGCCGCATCAGGCTGAGCCGCCCTGATGGGTCCTGGATCATCGTGCGGATCTGGGAGTTGCCTTCAAGCTGCGGCAGCAGATCATTCAGCGGCCGCTCCCACCATTCTGCTTCACCCTTCTGGAGAGCGGATGCCGCCGTTGACGGATCGGGAATCACATTCCATTCCACACGCGGGAAATAAGCCACCTTCGCGCCGGTGCCCCAATCCGGAGCCTCGCTGCGCGGCACATACCCGTCAAACTTTGCGTAGGCCACACGGCTGCCGGATACGAACTCATCCGGGAGGAAACGGTATGGGCCGGATCCGACCATCTCGGTCACGGCCTTCATCGGATCCGTACGCGCGAGCCGCTCCGGCATGATGAACGGCACGGCAGCATCGGGTTTTGCCAGTGCGTCCAGCAGCATCGGGAAATGCTTCTTCAGGCGCAGCTCCAGCGTCGCATCGTCTGGTGTGGCCCATGTCTCCACCGCCGCGTCGAGCAACTGGCCGAGTCCGTCGCGCTTGCACCAACGTTGCAGCGATAGGGCGCAATCGATGCTGCGCACCGGGGTATTGTCGTGGAACTTCAGCCCCTCGCGTAGACGGATGCGCCAGACGCGTCCGTCCGACGATACTTCGTGGCCCGCGGCCATTTGCGGTTTCGGCTGCAGATGGCTGTCGGCGGAATACAGCGTATCGAAAACATGGTAGCCGTGGTTGCCGGTCACCGTTGCGGTGGTCCAGATCGGATCGAGCACGGTGAGGTTGGATTGCGGGATGATGCGCAGCGTCGCCGTTTTTGCCGGCTGCGCCATCGCCGGTGCCGCAAGCGGCGCAAGTGCCGCCGCTTTCAACAGAGTTCGCCGTCGCATGGATGCTCCCTTCAATTGTCATTGCGAGGAGGCGAAGCCGACAAAGCAATCTCCCGCGTGATGGGGATTGCCTCGCCACTTCGCTCCTCGCAATGACAGTGTTTCTTCTAGCGGCTGATACACATCCCACGGGTCATTGCGGGGAGCGTAGCGACGAAGCAATCTCCCGGAAAGTGCGCAGGAGAGACAAAATGACCGACGCGACGATGGTGCCGCTTGGCGAAGACTATCGCGAGATTCGTGAGGCCATCCGCGCGATCTGCGAAAAATATCCGGGTGCTTATTGGCGCCAGGTTGAGGACGAAGACGTCTATCCGGAAAAATTCGTCCAGGAGCTGACCGACTCCGGTTACCTCGCCGCGTTGATCCCGGAAGAGTATGGCGGATCCGGCCTGCCGATCCGCGCTGGCGCGGTGATACTGGAGGAAATTCATGCCTCCGGCTGCAACGCCGGCGCATGCCATGCGCAGATGTACATCATGGGCACGTTGCTGCGTCACGGCAGCGAGGAACAGAAGCGCCGCTACCTGCCCGAGATCGCAAGCGGCCGGCTGCGGCTTCAGGCGTTCGGCGTGACGGAGCCGACCACAGGCTCCGATACCACCAAGCTGAAAACACGCGCGGTGCGCGACGGCGACCGCTACATCATCAATGGCCAGAAGGTGTGGACCTCGCGTGCGCTGCAATCGGACCTGATGCTGCTGCTGGCGCGTACCACATCGGTCGAGCAGGTGAAACGCCGCACTGAGGGGCTGTCGGTGTTCCTCCTCGATATGCGCGAGGCGCGGAAGAACGGCATGGAGATCCGCAAACTCTCCACGATGATCAATCATCAGACGACAGAGATCTTCTTCGACAACGTCCCCGTTCCGGCCGATGCGCTCATCGGCGAGGAGAACAAAGGCTTCCGCTACATTCTCGACGGACTGAACGCGGAACGCATCCTGGTGGCCGCCGAAGCCATTGGCGATGCGCACTTCTTCATCCGCAAGGCATCGCAATATGCGAATGAGCGGATCGTGTTCGATAGGCCGATTGGTGCCAACCAAGGGGTGCAGTTTCCCATCGCCCGTGCCTACGCCGAGACGCGTGCAGCCGATCTGATGAACCGTGCGGCGGCGGCGCTGTTCGACGCGGGACAGAACTGCGGCGAGGAGGCGAATCTGGCGAAGCTGCTGGCGTCGGAGGCGGCGTGGCATGCAGCGGACACCGCGATGCAGACCCACGGCGGCTTCGGTTATGCGCGGGAATACGACGTGGAGCGTAAATGGCGAGAGACGCGGATCTTTCAGATCGCGCCGATATCAACCAACCTGATCCTCAGCTATCTCGGCCAGCACGTGCTGGGAATGCCGCGATCTTATTGACCTCGATCAGAACGGCGGCAGACTGCCGGTCTTCACTCCTGGGCCGCCGACAACGTTCGACAGCAACTGAAGATCGGCACGTGAGATCAGCAGGTCCGCGTTGCTGCCGCAGTTGGTCGTCTCAATGCTGGTGCTTCCGCCCGCCCAGTGCACACGATACATGCGGCGGCTGTCGAGGCGCTGCTCCACCACAAGGCTGCCGCCGCGCGACGCCATCACAGCGGGCTGCAGCTTGCAGCTCACCGGCATCTCGTTGGCCTCGTTGACCGCGGCGAATTCCCAGTCCGCCGGCATCTGTGCGGCGGGGCGGAACACCAGGATGTCTCCGACCTGAGGGCCGATCTCAAGTGTCCTGGCCGCCGCCACCAGGGCGACCGAGCATGCGAGCAGGCCGGCAATCAGCGAGGCGACCAGCACCGTGCGGAATATCTCACCCGGAGCGTCCTTTGCGTCCTTGCGCCCGCGGTTACTCATCGGTCGCGGCCCCGCCCGCAGCGCGGCTCCTGCGCCTGATCGGGCATCCATGTGATGAAATCTGGCAGGAACACCGGATCGTCGCCCGAGCGCGCGCCATGTTCCGGCGGGAAGGCACCCGACGCGACGGCGACCAAACGGTCAAACCGGTCTTTGACCAGGCTTAAAGCCGCCTGGCTCGGCAAAGTGATCACGGCTGAACCTCTTCTGTAGGGTTCGGAGCGGGTTCTGCCTCTTGGAGAGTCCACCAAGTGTTGCGACAGTGATATTGCCATGCACTTCGCAGGTGCAGCATCACGTTTTCGTGAGCTTGACCTGCTGCATGGGATGGATGATCAGGACGGAGCTGGCACATTGCAGAGGGTAAACGCCATGCGGGGGCCACTGCACGGCTATCGGATCGTCGATTTGACCTCGATGGTGTCCGGGCCCTCGGCGACAATGCTGCTGGCGGATCAGGGCGCCGATGTCATCAAGGTTGAGAACCCGCAGGGGGGCGACCACACTCGCACAGCGGCCAATCAACGCGGCGGTTTTTCGGCCTCGTTCCTCAACAACAACCGCAACAAGCGCTCGCTCGCGCTCGATCTGAAGACCCCGGCAGGCGCCGACATCCTCAACCGCCTGATCACAACGGCGGACGTTTTCATCCAGAACTTCCGCGCGGGCGTCATCGACCGCATAGGATTTGGCGAGGCCGCAGTCCGCGCGATGGCGCCGGACATTATCTATGTGTCGATTAGCGGCTTCGGCGAGCAGGGGCCGTTCGCGCAAAAGCCGGTCTATGACCCACTGATCCAGGCGCTTTCGGGCTTGGCCAGCATCCAGGGCGGTTCCGATCAGGAGCGGCCGAGGCTGGTGCGCACGATCGTGCCCGACAAGCTAACCGGCGTTGTTGCAGCGCAGGCGATCACGGCGGCGCTGCTTGCGCGCGAACGCACGGGCAAAGGGCAGCATGTCCGCCTCTCCATGCTCGATGCGATCATCGCCTTCCTGTGGGGCTCTGACATGGGCAGCCAGACCTTCGTCGGCGACGAGTTGCCGCAACAGGAGGCGGCAAGCTTCATCGACCTGATCTACGAAACGCAAGACGAGTACATCAGCGCCGCTGTGCAGACGGATCGCGAATGGGCCGCATTGACCCGGGCGCTGGACAAGCCGGAATGGCTGGACGACCCGCGCTTCAAGTCTCCGGCGCTGCGGCACAAGCATATCAACGAACGCCTTGAGATGACCCAGGAGGTGCTGCGGACGAGGCCTGCAGCCGAATGGCTGGAGCGGCTGACGACGGAAGGTGTGCCGTGCGCGCCGGTGCTGACGCGCAGCCGGATGATTGAACATCCGCAGGTGGTTGCGAACGGCATCGTGGTGGAAACGGAACACCCGGAAGCCGGCAGGCTGCGTCAGGCGCGTCCGGCGGCACGGTTCTCCGTCACGCCGGCGTCGATCCGTCATGGCGGTCCTGCCCTGGGCCAGCACACCGAGGAGATCCTGTCCGAGCTTGGCTTCTCCGACGCCGAAATCGCCGCGATGCGTTCAGAAGGCGTCGAAGCATGATCGACTTCTACTACTGGCCGACACCGAACGGCTGGAAGGTGTCAATCATGCTGGAGGAATGCGGCCTGCCGTATCGCGTTGTTCCGGTGGACATCGGCAAAGGTGACCAGTTCAAGGCCGAGTTCCTGGCGATCAGCCCCAACAACCGCATGCCTGCCATCGTCGATGGCGACATGCCGGTCTTCGAGTCCGGCGCCATCCTGCTGCATCTGGCGGAGAAGTCGGGACAGTTCATGCCGACTGACCGGCGCGGGCGGAAGGAGATGATGGAGTGGCTGTTCTGGCAGGTCGGCAATCTCGGCCCGATGGCGGGACAGCTCAGCCACTTCGTCAATTACGCGCAAGGCGAGCATCCCTATTCGCACCAGCGCTATGCCAACGAATATAACCGCTGTCTCGGCGTACTGGAGCGGCGGCTCGAGGGGCGCGAGTACATCCTCGACGAATACTCGATCGCGGACATGGCGTCGTTTCCCTGGGTGCTGATCTCCAAGCCGCTGGGCCAGTCGTTGGAGGAGTTTCCGAACGTCGCCCGCTGGCGCGAGACGATCAAGCAGCGGCCGGCCGTGCAGCGCGGTGTGGACCTGGGCAAGGAATGGCGTCGCCGCGCGCCGCCTACCGAAGAGGAACGTCGGATCCTGTTCAATCAGACCGCGAAGCATCCCGTCTGACGGCCTGAATGCCGTTGCCGTCAAAGTCGATCTGCGGCAGAAGGCAAGGCAAAAGAGGGAGGTGCGGCATGAGGTTCTGGAGATCCGCCGTCGCGGCTGCCTGCATGGTCGTCGGCCTTACGACGGCCAGTTTCGCTCAGACAGTGAAACTCGGCGTGGTGAACACCTATTCCGGTCCGTTTGCCGCTGTCGGTGAGCTGCTTGATCGCGGCATCCGCCTCTATGTCAAGCAGCATGAAAAGGACCTGCCGCCAGGTGTGAAGCTGGAGATCATCCGGCGCGACGACACTGGCCCGAATCCGGAAGTCGCCAAGCGCATGGCGCAGGAGCTGATCACCCGCGATCACGTGCAGCTTCTGGCTGGCACCGTCTATACGCCGAACGCGTTGGCGATAGCGCCGCTCGCCACCGAGGCTAAGGTGCCGTTCGTGGTGATGAATGCCGGCACCGCGATCATCACTACGAAGTCGCCATATATCGCGCGCACGTCCTTCACCATGTGGCAGTCGAGCTATCCGCTGGGTGCGTGGGCGGCGAAGAACGGCATCAAGAAGGTGTTCTCCGCGGTCACCGACTATGGGCCTGGGATCGACGCCGAGGCGGCGTTCACCAAAGGCTTCACTGATGCCGGCGGACAGATGGTCGGGTCCGTGCACATGCCCCTCGCCAATCCCGACTACGTGCCATTCATGCAGCGCGCCAAGGATGCCGGACCCGATGCGGTGTTCGTGTTCGTTCCCGGCGGTAAGGATGCGACGGCGCTGATGAAGGTATTTGGCGACCTCGGCCTGAAGGCGGCCGGCATCAAGCTGATCGGCCCCGGCGACGTCACGACCGACGAAGAGCTGCAGAACATGGGTGACGTGGCGCTTGGTGTCGTGACGGCGTTTCATTACTCCGCCGCTGGCAACCGCCCGGCCAATCAGGAGTTCGTCAAGGCCTACAAGGCAGAGTTCGGTCCAAAGGAGGAGCCGGCGTTTGAGGTCGTGGGAGCCTATGACGGCATGGCCGCGATCTTCCACGTCATTATCGAGCAGAAGGGCAAGATCGATCCCGACAAGACCATGGAGCTGCTGAAGGGCTGGAAAAATGATGCGAGCCCGCGCGGCCCGATCATGATCGACCCCGATACGCGCGACATCGTGCAGAACGAGTACATGCGCAAGATCGAGAAGGTGAACGGGCAGTTTGCCAACGTCGAGTTTGAGACGATACCGATGGTGAAGGACCCGTGGAAGGACATCAATAAGCAGAAGTGACGATGATCGCGACCAGGTCGCCGTCGTCGTCATGGCGGGGCTTGGCCCCGCCAGTTGTGCGAGCCGGGTCATGGAAGCGCTGACCTCTATCCTGTTCCACGGCCTCGCCTATGCAATGATCCTCTACATCGTCTCAGTCGGCTTGTCAGTCACCATGGGCCTGATGGGCTTCGTGAATCTCGCGCATGGTGTATTCGCGATGGCTGGCGGCTACGTCACCGTCACACTGATGAACACCTACGCTGTGCCTTTTGCGCTTGCCCTGCTTGCAGCTTTCATCGTGATATCCCTGATCAGCGTCATCCTGGAGCGCACGCTGTACGCCCGCCTCTACGGTGCAGGTGAACTCGAACAGGTGCTGTTCACTATCGGCTTGATCTTCATGTCGGTGGCCGTCGTGCGCTACCTGTGGGGCCCGCTGCCGCAGCCAGTCCATCTGCCTCCCGCGCTCAGCGGCCAGCTCGACCTCGGCTTTCGCACATTCCCGATGTATCGCTCGTTTCTCATCGTTGTGGGCATCGTACTCATCGCGCTGCTCTGGCTGAGCGTTGAGCGCACCAATTTCGGTGCCAAGCTCCGAGCCGCTGTCGACAACCGCCGCATGGCCGAATCAATCGGCATCGACACGCGCCGCCTGTTCTCGCTGGCCTTCGCTCTCGGCTCCGGCCTCGCCGCAATCGGCGGCGGCCTGGGCGCCGATATCCTGGCGATCTACCCAGGCTACGCCACAGAATATCTCGTGTACTTCCTGATGGTGGTGGCCATCGGCGGGCTTGGATCGCTGCGCGGACCCTTCGTTGCAGCGCTGCTATTGGGCTTCGGCGATACCGCCTGCAAATATCTTGTGCCCGAGCTTGGCTCGTTCTTCGTCTTTCTCGCCATGATCGGGCTGCTGCTGTGGCGGCCCGCCGGCCTGTTCGGCCGCGCCTGAGTGATTTCACCTGTCGAGACGCTGATCCGGCAACATAAGCTGCGTCCTATCGAGCTGCTGCCGTGGGTTCTCGCCATCGCTGCGTATTTTGCACTCGGCGACTATCTGTCTCTCGGCTCGCAGATCCTGATCATGGTCCTGTTCGCGCTGTCACTCGATCTGGTGCTGGGCTACGCGGGCATTGTGACCCTTGGTCACTCTGCCTTCTTCGGGGTCGGTGCGTACGCGGCTGGCATCTATGCGGCGCATGTCTCCGGTGAGCCGTTGACGGGCCTGCTGATCGGTGCTGTCGCCGCCGCCGCAGTGGGATGGGCAACCGGACTGGTGATCCTTCGCACGCATGGCCTCACGCTGCTGATGCTCACGCTTGCCGTCACGGCACTGCTGGCCGAAGCGGCAAACAAGGCCAGCTTCATCACTGGCGGTGCCGATGGATTGCAGGACGTTGCCATCGACGCGATCTTCGGGGTCTTCCGCTTCGACCTGTTCGGCCGCACGGCCTATCTCTATTGCCTGGCCGTGCTGTTCCTCGCCTGGCTGTTTGCCCGGCGCCTCGTGCACTCGTCGTTCGGCCAATCACTTGTCGGCATTCGCGAGAATACGGCACGCATGCACGCCATCGGCTCACCAGTCCGGCGGCGTCTCGTCACGATCTACACGATCTCCGCTGCACTTGCCGGAATCGCTGGCGCCTTGCTCGCGCAGACAACGCAATTCGTTGGCCTGACGGTGCTAGGCTTCCAGCGCTCCGGCGAGATTGTCATCATGCTGGTGTTCGGCGGCATCGGTCGGCTGTATGGCGCCTTCGTCGGCGCAAGCCTCTACATGATCGCGCAGGATCAGCTCGCAAAGCTTGATCCGGAGTTCTGGTATTTCTGGATCGGCTTGTTGCTGGTACTGCTGGCGATGTTCGCGCGCGGCGGGATATTGGGGCTGCTGGACCAGGCACTGCGGAAATTCCGGTGACGGCAGCCCTGGAAACTGTCGGCCTGCATAAGCGCTTCGGTGCGCTGGTTGTGGCCAATGACATCCATTTCCACCTGGAAGCTGGCGCGCGGCACGCACTCATCGGTCCGAACGGTGCGGGCAAGACGACATTCATCAACCTGATCACAGGTCGGCTGTTGCCATCGGCCGGACGCATCCTGCTCGCTGGCGACGATATCACTTCTCTGCCGCAGTCGGCGCGCGTGCGCCGCGGACTGGGCCGCACATTCCAGATCAACGAACTGTTCGGTGGCCTGACCGTGCTGGAGAATGTCGGCCTCGCAATATCCGAACGCGAGCGCATTGGCGGAGACATGCTGCGTGGCTTCGGCGCACGACGCGCGGTACTGGAACGCGCCTACACTTTGCTCGAGCGTCTCCGCATTGCCGATGACGCACTGGTAGCGGTGAAGGAGCTGCCCTACGGCAAACAACGGCTGGTGGAGATCGCCATCGCACTGGGCCTGCAGCCGAGTGTGCTGCTATTGGACGAACCTGCGGCTGGCGTTCCTTCGGCGGAAAGCGCGATCATTCTCGACGTGATCGAACAACTTCCACAGGAGATCGCAGTGCTCATCATCGAGCACGACATGGAACTGGTGTTTCGCTTCGCCCGCCGTATCACCTTGCTGGTGCAAGGCAGCGTGCTGGTCGAAGGCACGCCGGCGGAGATCGCAGCCGATGCGCGCGTGCGCGAGGTTTATCTGGGTGAAGGCCATCATGGCTGACTGCCTCGCGCTGCACGACGTGTCGGCCGGCTATGGTGAGACGGTCGTGCTCGAAGGCATTTCCCTCGCGCTCGCCGAAGGCGCCACGCTCGCCGTGCTTGGCCGCAACGGTGTTGGCAAGACGACGCTGCTTGCGAGCGTGCTCGGACATACCACGCTGCATGCGGGCCGCATCACGTTCCACGACCAATCGATCGAGCGGCTGCGGCCTTTTCAGCGAGCTCGTCTCGGCATCGGCTATGTGCCCCAGGAACGCGAAATCTTCCCGTCACTGGATGTCGATGAGAACCTGAATGTCGCGGCGCGTGGCGGCACAGGTTGGACACGCGAGCGCGTCTACGAGCTGTTTCCGTCGCTCGCAATGCGCCGGCGCAACATGGGCAACCAGCTCTCCGGCGGAGAACAGCAGATGCTGGCAATCGGCCGTGCGCTGATGGGCAACCCCTCCCTGCTGCTGCTCGACGAGCCGCTGGAAGGACTGGCACCGGTCATCATTGATGCGCTGCTAGCCGCATTGCATCGGCTGCGCCAGGACGATGGCCTCGCGATAATGTTGGTCGAGCAGCATGCGCGTCTGGCGCTCGAGTTTGCGTCGCGTGCTGTCGTGCTGAACCGCGGCAAGCTGGTCTATGACGGCGACAGCCGAACCTTGTTGGATGATGCGGAGCGATTGGCGGGTCTGATCGGCGTGGGATGACTAGGCCGGCGCCACGCGCCTTGCGCCGCGCGTCAGCAGGGCCAGAGCAATACAGGCGTTCAGCAGGTTCCACAGCGCGCCATTGGCGAATGCCGCGCGGTATGAACCGGTGACATCGAAGATCACGCCCGAGATCCAGCCGCCGAACGCCATTCCGAACAGCGTGGCCATGATGACCACGCCGAAGCGCATGCCGGCCTCCCGCGCGGGCAGGTATTCGCGGACGACGATCGCGTAACTCGGCACGATGCCGCCCTGCACCAGGCCGAACAAAGCGGAGATCGCATACAGCGAATTCATGCTGCTGAAACCGAGATAGAGCAGCAGCGCCAGCATCTGTCCGATCGAACCCAGCAGCAGCGTCGGCAGCCCGCCAATGCGATCGGCAACGAAGCCGGAGCCGATGCGGCTGATGATGCCAAGCCCCAGCATGATCGACAGCATCTCCGCGCCGCGCGTCAGCCCGTAACCGAGATCGCCGCAATAGGCCACGATGTGCACCTGCGGCATGGACATCGCGACACAGCAGCAGAAGCCCGCGATCGACAGCACGATCTGCAATGTTGTCGGCGACAGCCCAAGCGTTGCCCTCGCCGGCGCTGCCCGGTGAGCGGCAAGCGCATAGGCCGGCGCTCTACGGCGCAGCGCCAGCGCAAGCGGAATCATCGTGACCGCGCACACCAGGCCGATCGCAAGATGCGTCTGTCGCCAGCCAATCGTCTGCACGAAATGCTGCACCAATGGCGGCCAGACCGCGCCGGCGAGGTAGTTGCCGGAAGCTGCGATCCCCACGGCGATGCCTCGCCGGCGCGAGAACCAGTGCGAAATATCGGCAACGATCGGTCCGAATGAGGCTGCGCCACCTAACATCGCAATCAGCAGCCCATGCGCGAGAGCGAACTGCCACAGGCTGCTCGCATTGGCGGCGACGATATAGCCTAGGCTAAGCGATATGGCACCGATGAGCGCCGGCAGCATGATGCCAAAGCGGTCCGCCATGCGTCCCATCACCACGCCGCCCACGGCAAAGCCGATCATTGCCAGCGTGTAGGGCAGGGACGCGGTGGCGCGATCGACAGCGAATTCCGCCTGCACGGCCGGCAGCACCACCACGACCGACCACAGGCTGATGCCGCCAAACGCGCTCAGCACCACGCAGATCGCGAGGCGCAGCCAAGCATACGCCGATTCGGGGCCTGCCTCGGTTGTCACGAAACCATTTAGGCGAAGGCAGACTCGCCGGCCGCCGTCCATTCCTGGCGCAACCAGTCGTACCACTCCGCCATGCCTGCTCCCGTGCGGGCCGAAACCTGGAGAACTGGCATCGCTGGATTGATCGTATGCGCATTCGCGATCACGCGCGCGACATCGAAATCCACGTGCGGCAGCAGGTCGATCTTGTTCAGCACCATGAGCGAGGCGGCGCGGAACATGTGTGGGTACTTCAGTGGCTTGTCCTCGCCCTCGGTGACAGACAGGATCACCACCTTCGCCCGCTCGCCGAGATCGAACATGGCAGGGCAGACCAGGTTGCCGACATTCTCGATCACGACGATGGAGCGCGGTGGCGGCCGCAGTTCGGAGAGGCCGCGCGCCACCATGTCGGCTTCCAGATGGCAGCCGGTGCCGGTATTGACCTGAGCCACCGGCGCGCCAGCCGCGTGGATGCGATCGCCATCAATCGTGGTCGCCTGATCGCCTTCCAGCACGCCGATATCGAACTGGCCACGCAGATCGCGGATGGTGCGTTCCAGCAGCGTCGTCTTGCCCGCCCCGGGCGAACTGACGAGGTTGACCGCGAGGATCTCCCGGCCCGCGAACCATGCACGGTTGCGGCTTGCCAGGGCATCGTTCTTCGCCAGGACACGCGTCTGCAATTCCACCAAGGTGGCCGGATGCTCATGCTCGTGATGATGAGCATGGCTGTGCCGGGTGCCATCCGCATGCACGTGCTCGTGCATCTCGCCGCATCCACAATGACCGCACATCAGACAGCCTCCTCGATTTCCATCGTCGTCACCGTCAGCGTATCGCCCTCTGTCCGGCGGATGTTGAGGCGGGCGCCTTCGGCCAGCGTGCCTTGCACGACTGCCTCGAAGCAGAATTCGATCGCCTCAGGCGCGATGGCGGCAAGCTCGCCAATCTCCAGCGTCACCTGCAGCACGCGGCGATTGCCGGCCGCCTGGCAGACGATACCGACGATGTCGCGGGTGAGGCTGAGTTCGTGCATCAGCAGATTCGCGGCAACTGATCGCCGACAAGCATATCGACGATGCGCTGACCGCCGAGTAGCGTGTGCATGATGACCTGGCCTGGGCGGCGATCGGTAACCTGGCCGATGCGGCAGGCGCCCGCGCCAAGCGGGTGTGCGCGCATGGCAGCAAGTGCGCGGTCTGCTTCTGCTGCGGGTACGATCGCAGCGAACCGGCCTTCATTGGCGAGGTACAGCGGATCCAGGCCGAGAATTTCGCAGAATCCTTTTACGGGTTCGCGCAACGGTATCGCGCACTCGTCCAGCTCAATCCCGCAGCCGCCAGCAACAGCGATCTCATTCAACACCGTGGCAACCCCGCCCCGAGTCGCATCACGCATGAAGCGAGTCCCAGGTGCGGCGCGCAGCAATGCGTCGACCAGGCCGTGCAGTGCCGCACAGTCGCTGTCGATCGGTGCGTCAAGAGCCATGTCACCGCGCGCCGCGAGAATGGCCGAGCCGTGGTCACCGAGAACGCCGTTGACCAGCACCGCATCGCCTAGCCTTGCGCGCTGCGCGCCGAGATTGATGCCGGCGCGGATCGCGCCGATGCCAGTCGTGGTCACGAACAGCTTGTCACATGCACCACGCTGCACGACCTTGGTGTCGCCGGTCACCACATGCACGCCAGCTTCCTGCGCTGCCACAGCCATTGATCGGGCAATGCGATGCAGCAGATCGATCCGCAGGCCTTCCTCGATGATGACCGCACATGACAGATACAGCGGCACCGCGCCGCCGACTGCCAGGTCATTGATCGTGCCGCATACCGCCAGCTTGCCGATGTCGCCGCCAGGAAACTCCAGCGGATCAACCACGAAGGAGTCAGTGGTGAACGCCAGCCGATCGCCATGTTGTGCCAGCAGCGACATCGGCATGCGCGCCTGATCCTCCAGCGGTGCCAGCAACGGATTATCGAATGCCGCGACGAACACGTCCTGAATCAGGTCCTTCATCGCCTTGCCGCCACCGCCGTGGCTGAGGGTCACGGTCTTCATGCGGCTTTCGCGCTATAGCGATAGTACGCGGCACAGGCGCCTTCCGATGACACCATCAGAGCACCCAGTGGCTTCTCGGGTGTACATGCCGTGCCGAACACCTTGCACTGGTGCGGCTTCAGCACGCCCTTCAGCACCTCGCCGCATTGGCATGATAACGGGTCGGCTATTCGGGCGCCGGGCACGGCAAAGCGGCGTTCGGCGTCGAACCGCGCATACGCTTCCCGGAAACGTACTCCGGAATAGTCGATCGAGCCGAGACCGCGCCATTCAAAGAATTCGCGCAACTCGAAGACCATGCCAATGGCACGCAGGGCTGCCGCGTTGCCACCGCTGGCGACAACGCGTGCATACTGGTTCTCCACTTCGGTGCGCCCTTCCGCGATCTGTCGCAGCACCATCCATATAGACTGCAACACATCGAGCGGCTCGAATCCGGAAATGACCAATGGTCGCCGGTAATGGCGCGCGATGAATTCGTAAGGCGCCGTGCCGATGACCATCGATACGTGCCCGGGTCCGAGGAATCCGTCGATCTGTAGATCAGGGCTGTCGAGGATCGCCTTCATCGTCGGCACGATGGTGATGTGGTTGCAGAAGACCGAGAAATTGATGATGCCGTCATGTTCCGCCTCCAGTACGGTTAGCGCGGTAGACGGCATGGTGGTCTCGAAACCCAGAGCGAAGAATACCACCTCGCGGTCAGGATTTTTCCGCGCCAGCGCCAGCGCATCGGATGGCGAATACACCATACGGATATCGGCGCCGTTGGCCTTAGCCTGCATCAGGCTGCCGCGCGAACCGGGCACGCGCATGGCGTCGCCGAACGTGGTGAGGATGACGCGATGTTGCGATGCGATGGCAATGCAGTCGTCGATGCGCCCCATCGGCAGGACGCACACCGGACAGCCGGGGCCGTGAACCAGCTCAAGTTGCTCGGGCAGCATGGCCTCGATGCCATAGCGGAAGATCGAATGCGTGTGCCCGCCGCACACCTCCATGATCTGAATTGGCCGGCGCGGCGCGATGGCAGTGACCGATGCGGTTATGTGCCGCAACACCGCGGCGGCCATTTCGCGGTCGCGGAATTCATCAACGTATTTCATGCTGCCGAACCACGCTGATCCGCCAGCAGCGTGTGCACCAGATCCCACAGGATGTGATATGCGATCACGTGGCACTCCTGGATACGATGGATCGATTGCGTAGGCACGATCAGGCAGTGATCGACGGTTCCCGCGCTTTGCATCCTTCCGCCATCGCCGCCGCACAGGCCGATGGTGACCATGCCGATTTCCTTCGCTTTCGCGAAAGCCGCCAGCAGGTTCGCTGAATTACCACTGGTGGAGACACCGATGAGCCCATCACCCGCGCGGCCCTGCGCGACGATTTGCCGCAGGAAGACATGATCGAAACCAAGATCATTGCCGAGTGCCGAGAGAGTCGCAGTGTCAGCCGCGAGGTTGATAGCGGCGAGGGCAGGTCGACCGGCCGTGACCGGATGCAGAAACTCCACTGCGATGTGTGCCGCGTCGCAGCTCGAGCCACCATTGCCCATGCTGAACAGCCGGCCGCCGCCGCTGTATACACTAGCGATGGCGCGCGCAGCGGCGATCAGTTGTGGCCCGCACGCGGCAAAGAACCGAGCGTTCATCTCGCGTGATTCGCCCGCCTTGTCTTGGATCGAGCGCAACAGCGCCTCGTCCAAACGCGCAGGGTCCTGTCGCTTGCCGCTGAGGAACGGATAAAGGTTGCTCAGGTCACTCATCGTCCTGGGCCATGGCATCAAGTGCCGCCTGCGCTTCGCCGAGTTCGCCGAGTACGCGCAGCGTTTCCGCGGCTTCGACCTCATCGATCCTGCTCATAGCGAAGCCTACATGCAGCAGGACCCAGTCCCCGACGCAGGATTGCACCGGATGTTCGTCGTCCACGACGCAGATGATGTTGACCTGCCTGCGCACGCCACCGACTTCGACGGTCGCGAGCATGCGCTCGGCGTCGTCAATCCGCACGATCTGGGCTGGGATGCCGAGGCACATGGCCGCATCCTACGCGATCAACTGAGCGGCCGCGACCGCAGCCTGCCCGAGAGCAAGCCCGCCGTCGTTTGCCGGTACGATGCTGTGGCTGAGTACGTTGCAGCCTGCATCGCGCAGGCGGCGTTCCGTTTGCTCCAACAAGACGGCGTTCTGAAAGCATCCGCCGGACAAGGCGACGGTATCGAAGGTGACGTACGCGGCCAAATGGCGCGCCATCGCGACGACCGCGATGGCCAAGCCCTTGTGGAACCGTGCGGCGATCACCGGGTGCGGCGTCTCCCGTGCCAGATCGTCCAGCAAAGTGCGCCACATGGCCGCTGGGTCGATGCACACCGGCTCCATGACGGCGAGCGAAAACGGATACGCCAGCTCATCGTCCTCTTGGTGCAGTGTCCGTTCGCAAACCAGCGCCTCCAGCCGTGAAGCCGCTTGACCTTCGTGGCTCTGCCGATCGCGGCAGATACCAAGCGCGGCGGCGACGGCATCGAACAGACGCCCGCACGATGAACCCATTGGCGAATTCACGCCATTGCGGATCATCGCATCAAGCACACTGTTCGGTCTGTGCGGTTGCAGCCCGGCTGCCTTCAGATGCGCGTACAGGTTTCGCCAAGGTTCGCGCACAGCGGCTGTCCCGCCTGGCATGGCGACCGCCTTGAACATGCCGCAACGCTTCGCATGACGATAATTGGCGAGCAGGAATTCTCCGCCCCAGATCGTGCCGTCCCCACCCCAGCCAAGTCCGTCCAGGACAACGCCCAGAACCGGTGCTGAATGCAACGCGCGGCCATTCTCCGCGAGACAGGCAGCGACGTGTGCGTGATGGTGCTGGACCTCAATCAGCCGCAGCTTTCGCTCCCGCGCATATTTCGACGACAGGTATTCAGGATGGAGGTCCGCGGCGATGGCGGTCGGCCGGTGATCGAATAGCGCGGTGTAGTGTGCAATGCCGTTGCGATAGTCATCGAAGGTGCGCGGGTCCTCCAGATCGCCGATGTGCTGCGACAGGATTGCCTTCCCGTCCTTCACCAGACAGAACGTCGCCTTCAACTCGCCGCCTGCCGCGATCAACTCTGGTGCTGTGGCGAAGCCGGGCGGTAGCGGAATGGCGGCAGGAGCAAATCCCCGCGCGCGGCGCAGTACACGCGCACTTCCAGCCACCACACGCACAACGGAATCATCAACGCGCGTTGCGATCGGCCGGTCATGCAGCAGCACGAAGTCGGCGATTCTGCCCAGCCGTGCCAGCGCAGCATTATCGTCAGTAATCTGTGGTTCATCCGTAAGATTACCGCTAGTCATCACGACAGGATGATCGATGTCGCGGAGCAGCAGCAGATGCAGCGGCGTCGTGGGTAGCATGAATCCAAATGTCGTCAGGCCTGGCGCCACATCTTCGGGCAGGTTCTCGCCCGCCGCGCGCAGCAACACGATCGGAGCCTCGGGCGAGGACAGCAGTCGTGCTTCGTGCGGGGAAACGAGGCAGTAACGCCTGATCACGTCCATATCGCGCGCCATCAGCGCGAACGGCTTCGTTTCGCGATGCTTCACCGCGCGTAGTCGCGACACCACATCGGGGTTCGTCGCATCGCAGGCGAGCTGATAACCGCCGAGTCCCTTCACCGCCAGGATGTGGCCGCCCTGGAGCAGTTCAGCAGCCAACTGGATCGGATCACGAGACGAAGCTTCTGGCACCAGTCGGACCCGTGGTCCGCACTCGGTGCAGGCGATTGCCTCGGCGTGGAAGCGCCTATCCTGCGGATCGCGATATTCCCTGCCGCAAGAGGCGCACAGCGCGAAGTGGGCCATCGTGGTCGCGCTGCGGTCGTACGGAATGGCGCGAACGATGCTGAAACGCGGCCCGCAATGCGTGCAGTTGGCGAAGGCGTATTGATGGCGCCGCTGCGACGCGTCCAGCACTTCCCGTGCGCACGCGGGGCAGATCGCTGCATCTGGGGTAATCTCCGTGTGTGCCGTTCCGCTCGCAGTCTCTGTAATCCGAAAGCCGGGCAGGCATGGCGTCGTGAACCGGCCTTGCTCGATCCGCTCAATCCGAGCCAGCGGCGGCGGCTCCCGCTCGAGCCGATCGAGCAGCCCCAAAATAGCGCTGCCTTCGCCCGCGACGCGTATCAGGACACCTTCGCCGTCGTTCTGGACCTCGCCGGAGAGCCCGAGTTCACGCGCTATGCGGCAAACGGTGGGGCGGAAACCTACGCCCTGAACGCGCCCGCGCACGCGCAACTCGATCTGTTCCATATCCTCCGATACCCAGCACAGGCGACAAGCTTGAAGGCCGGAATAGTAAACAGGCTGTGAAGACCAGTCGCCAGTCGACCCGGAACCCGCGCCATGTCAGCGCCATTCACCTAATCGACCTCAGCGGGAGTTCGCGTCAATGGAAATACCGGAGACAGGCTATCCGGTTTCGGAGCAGTCGTTGCGCGACTGGTTTCGCCGGACCCACAAGCGCGAGCCCACGGAACTGGAAATCGGCGCGCTGATGGCGGCGATGACATTGCGCGACGCCACGCCGCCGCTTGAGGAGCCGCTGCCAGACCCAGAGGGATGGGAGACGACCCCGTCCGCGCCTCCTGCCACGAGGCGCTGAGCGGGGCCGTTTCGTATCGCAGCCTTACTTCGCGGGTGCGTATTTGCCGCCGATCTGCGGCGTCGGCGTGTCGAAGCCCTTGTTCTGCCGGTCAAGCCGCGTCTCGCGCGACCAGGTGCGCTTCAGGTCGTCGCGCACCTTGAAGCTGAGCTTACCAAGACCGCCGCATTCCAGCTCGATCGTGTCACCGTCCATGAAGGCATTGAGCCCGCGATGGTTGGTGCCCGTCGCCAGGATGTCGCCGGCCTCCAGCGTGTGGATCGACGTGACCCACTCGATGCAGCGCGGAATCTTGTGCGCCATATCGTCGGTATTGAAGTTCTGCATCAGCGTGCCGCTGTTCCATAGCTTCACCGGCACCTTGTGCG
>CAYRTL010000019.1:0-60559 GCA_964427005.1 uncultured Acetobacteraceae bacterium | reverse complement strand
ACAGTAGGTACGAGGCGGCGGAATGGACTGGACGGCAATGCCTGACCAGTCCAGAAGCGTCGTAGCGGATCGGGCAGCATCTCACCCAACCGGCTGAACGCCGCAGGCTCAATGCGATGTATCGCGATGCCAGCCGCCTGTAGCGCTTTCTGCTTGTCCGTTTCCCGACCCGCCAGTTCGATCGCTATCACGTACGCCCCATCCCAAAACACCATGTCAGCGGGCAAGTACTGGCCAGCGGCCGGAATCCAGCCGCGAGGCAATGGTCGTAGCGCCGACCACAGAAAGTCCTCCGGCGCAAACAGGCCGTCATAAGGCTTCAGACACTCAGCCAATTCCGGTCGATGCAGCTCGATCTCCCCTGCAATGAAGCGAAAATAGGCTGCGATGAACTGCCGCCTCAGCGGCGCATAGTCGCCGCACATGCCCTCCAGCCACTCGATGGCCATTGCGACACGCGCAGCATGATCACCGACTGCCACCGGCATGAAGTCCGGCGGCATTGGTTCGGAGTTCAGTCGCAACGGCTGGTCAGCGACCTCGACGCAGCGCAGCCCGGGATCGCGCGGCAGACGATCGAGTCCGTACGGAATGCGCAAGCTACCCCGTCTCACGTCATGGCCGGCACGGCGGCCGGTCATGACGAGAGGCCCGCAGCATCAGCCGTTGACCTGCCGCATCAGGCCGGCCCAGCTATCGATCACAGGCAGAATCGTGTCCGCCTTCTCTGATTCCAGATTGAATACCACGCGGGACACGCCGAGGTCCTGATAGCGCTTCATCAGGTCAGGCTCCTTCTTTGGGAACCAGACGGTGATCTCGATCGAGTTCGGATCGCGTCCTGCTTCGGTCGCCATCTTGCGGAACTCGGGGATCATGTCGGCGATCTCCGAATAACTGCCGCGGGAGGCCTGCGGAATCCAGCCATCGCCATAACGAATCGCCCGCCGCGCCGAATACGGGAAAGCACCTCCAACGATGACCGGCGGATGCGGCTTCTGCACAGGCTTCGGCCACGTCATCATCGGATCGAAGTTGACGAACTCGCCGTGGTACTCGGCCTTGGACTGAGTCCAGATCACCTTCATCGCCTCGACGCGCTCGCGCGCCAGCTTATGGCGTGATGTGAAGTCGGTGCCATGATTCTCCATCTCGTCCCGGTTCCAGCCATTGCCGATACCGAAGAGGAACCGGCCGCCGGAGACCTGATCGATCGATGCAACCAGCTTCGCCGTCTGGATGGGATCGCGCTGCGCCACCAGGCACACACCGGTGCCCACCTTGAGCGTCCTGGTTGCCGCTGCTGCCATGGTGAGCGTCACGAACGGGTCCATCGCGTCATAGTATTTCTTCGGCAGGTCGCCACCGGCCGGAAACGGCGTCTTGCGCGACAGCGGGATGTGTGAGTGTTCCGGTGCCCAGACGGACTCAAATGCCCGCTCCTCCAGCGCCTTGCCAAGCTCGCCTGGCGCCATGGAGTAGTCGGTGAAGAACATGGATGCGCCGAATTTCAGCATGGGTTTTCCTCCGTTTGTTATTCGCTGCCTTTCGGCAATTGCCGTTCGACCAGCCGTGCGTACAGCGCCGAGCCAAACGGTATCGCCTCGTCATTGAAGTCGTAGTGGTGATTGTGCACGGGCGCGCAGTCGCCGTTGCCCAGGTTGATGTACGCACCTGGCACCTTCTCCAGCATGAAGGCAAAGTCCTCGGACGCCTGCGCAGGGGCCTGGTTCCGGTTGACGTTCGCGTCGCCCACCAACTCGACTGCGGTATCGGCGATCGCCTGTGCCTGCTCCGCGTGGTTGACCAGCGGCGCGAAGATCAGCCGGAAATCCACCTCGGAAGTCGCCCCAAAACCTGACGCCACGCCACTCACGATGCGCCGCATCGCCTGCTCGACCTGCGTCATGGTCTCGCGTTTCATCGTGCGCACCGTGCCGCCAAGGGTCGCTGTCTGTGGTATCACGTTGTACGCATCGCCGGACAGAATCCGCGTGACACTGACAATCGCCGTCTCACGCGGCGAAATGTTGCGCGCCACGATGGATTGCAGCGCGGTCCCGATGTGGCAGGCGACCAGCACCGGATCGATCGACTCCTCCGGTCGCGCCCCGTGAGCACCCTTGCCGGTGATGCTGATGTCGAAAAATCCGCCGCCAGCCATTGCGGTCCCGGGCGCGATGCCATACTTGCCGACAGGCATACCAGGCCGGTTGTGCATGCCGTACACCGCGTTGCATGGAAAGCGCTGGAACAAGTCGTCTTCCAGCATGGCGAGCGCGCCGCCGACGCCCTCCTCACCCGGCTGGAAGATGAAGTTGACCGTGCCGTTGAAGTTGCGCGTCTCCGCCAGATATCGCGCAGCGCCCAGCAGCATCGTGGTATGGCCGTCATGACCACAGGCATGCATCTTGCCGTGGTTGCGGCTGCGATGCGGAACATCGTTCGCCTCGACGATAGGCAATGCGTCCATGTCGGCCCGCAAACCAATCGTGCCCTCGCCATTTCCCGAGCGCAGCACGCCGACAACACCCGTGCCACCGACGCTGCGATGGACCTCGATGCCCCACTCCTGCAGCTTGCCTGCGACCAGGTCGGCTGTGCGGTGTTCTTCCAACCCCAGTTCCGGATGCGCGTGGATGTCCCGACGGATCTCGGTGAGTTCGGCGTGATAGCGTCTGATCTGGTCAACCGGCGAGGTCATAATCTGTCCTTCTTTCTTGTCATGGCGAGGAGCGCAGCGACGAAGCAATCTCGTCCGGGATTACTTCGTCGCTGCGCTCCTCGCAATGACAGTTCACAGTGCACTCAGCGCTTCCACTACCTTGCGGTCCAGCACGATCCCCTCGATCAGGCGCTGTTCCCGCTCGCGGAAAGCACGTTCCGAGGGAATGCGGATTTCGTCCACTCCGTCCTGCCGCGGTGTCGCCTTGATACGTGCCACGAGCTCTGCCATTTGCGCCTCGAAGTCAGGCAGCATGATTGCTGGATCGATTGCGATAAAGAGGAAGCCGTAATCCTGGACATTGCCGCCTGGCAGTGCGGCGCCCGCAAGCAGGCCCAGGGCCTGGATGACAAACGACAGCCCGTAGCCCTTGTGTCCGCCAAACGGCGTGACGCCGCCATGCTGCGCCACCACTCGGGCGTCGCGTGTGGGATTGCCTTCGGCATCCAGACCAACACCGTCCGGCAACGCCTCACCGAGCCGCGCCATCAGCAGGACCTCGCCCCACATCACCGATGCGGTGCCAATATCGTAGATCACCGGCCCGCCAGCCGAGGGAAAGCCGACACTGAACGGATTGGTCCCAAGCGCCGGCTTGCATCCGCCAGGTGGGACCACATGCGGTTTCGCGCTTGCGGTGTGAATCGCGACCAGGCCGGCACGCACGATCTGCTCGACGTAGTAGGCGTTGCGCCCGCTGTAGTAGCTGTTGTGCACGCCCACGATCGCGATGCCGCTTGCCTTCGCCTTCGCGATCGCAATCTCGGCGCCCCGATACGCCGCAACGTACCCGACCTTGTTTCCGCCATCGACCAGCGCGGAAACCGGCGTCTCGCGGACCACGCGTACTGGCGTGCGTGGTTTGCCGGTTTTCTCGTCCTCCGCGATTGCGAGGATACGCGGCAGGCCGGCGAAGCGATAGCCGCACAGCGAATTGTCGATGAGCTGGTGGGTGATGATTGCGGCTTCATCGGCTGGATAACCGATGCGCTGCAAAGTCGCCTCGCCCAGGGCACGCGCCTCGGCAACGCTCAGTCTCACGGCATCAGGCCGATCCGCATCCAGCATTCAGCGCGCCTTATAGGGACCGGGTTTGCGCTTCTCCACGAAGGCGCGGGCGGACTCCCGAAAATCTTCGGTCAGATGCAGCTTCGCGAGGTTCACCTGCAGCAGGACTTCACGCGATAGTTGCTCGAGATACCAGCGCCGAGCGCGGATAGTCGATCGCACCCCAAGCGGCGGATTTTGCGCCACTTCCAATGCCAGTGCCCGCGCAGTTTCCATCAGCGTGCCGGTGGGTGCCAGGCGCTCGATGATGTTTGCCGCCTTCGCCTCTTCTGCAGTGAAGAAGCGTCCCGTCAACGCGACATCCGTTGCGAATGCGCCGCCACCGCGGAAGTTGAGCAGTGCCCAATACTTGGCGCCCGACAGGCCGCGCGGCGTTTCGGTCACCTGGAACTTCGTGCCTTCCTCCGCGACGATGAGATCGCATTCCAGCATGAGACCGAGGGCAAGACCCAGCACGTAGCCGTGCACCGCCGCGACCACCGGCTTCCAGTTGACCGCTCGCAACAGCAGGTCATGGCTTGACGCATCCTGCGCCTGCGCGCCGCCATGCCGCTCGAACTCCTCACGCGAACGCAACTGCCGCTGCCGAACGTCCGCCCCACTGGAGAACGCCCGGCCACGTCCACACAGAATGGCGACATGCGCGTCATTGTCGGTGTCGAACTGCTTCAACGCGGCGGCGATCTGCCGCACCATGTCGTCGTTGACCGCATTCAGCTTGTCGGGCCGATTCAGCGTTATCGTCGCGACGTGATCGCTGCACGCATACTCGACCAACTGGTCCGACATCGGCCGTTCCTTCCCAAGGCGGCCGATTGTGCACTACCAGGGACGCACGTCCAGCCAGGTGCTCTGATACGTCGCGCCTTCGCCCATGTCGGCATACGCGTCGGAGCACAACATATTGACCGTGCCTTCCGCCGCCTCATCGTCCGGACGCTGGCCCGGCACCAGCACGACGCCAGGTTGCACCTCGTCCCGCACATGCAGCGTCAGGCCCACGGTAGCGCGATCATTCACCAGCCTCACCCGGTCGCCGTCGCGCAGATTGCGCGCGCTGGCCTCGACAGGATGCAGCACACAGTACGGGGCGCCCTCACGCTGGCGAAGAAACGCGACGCCAGAAAATGCCGTATGGCTCTGGAAATAGCCTGGCCCGGTCAGCAGACGCAGCGGCCATTTCGTGCCCTGCGTCGCTTCGACCGGATCGGGTTGCCAATCGGGCATCGGCGGCAAGCCATGCGCCGCAAGCGCTTCGGAGTAAAACTCAAGTTTGCCCGACGGCGTGCGGAACTGCTGCGGTTCCTTCGTCGCAATCGAAACCGGACCCGCATCGCGCAGCTGGTCGGGATCGAACGCGGCGACCGCGCCCTTAGCTCCGCGGAACAGCTGCCGCAGCAGCTCTGGTTCTGACATGCGGAAAACGGGATCGCTCACGCCCATTCGCGCCGCCAGCTCCTGCGCGAGTTTCAGATTGGACCACGCCTCGCCCTGCGGCGGCACCGCGCGGTGAGAGTACTGCATGTAATAGCTGCCATAGGCACGGAAGAAATCCTCCGTCTCCAGGTACGTTGCCGCCGGCAGGACAATATCGGCATAGCGGGCGGTCATCGTCAGGAAGGGGTCGTGCACAACGGTGAACAGGTCCTCGCGCGCGAGACCTTGCCGCGTCTTGATCGTGTTGGGACACGTCACCGCCGGATTGTTGGCGGCGATGAACAGCGCGCGTATCGGCGGATCGTTCAATTCGAGCAGCGCCTCGCCCAGCCGGTTGTGATTGACGGTCCGCGTCGTTGCGGGACCTGACGGCTTGCGTAGCGCGTTATAGTTGAACTCGAACGACGTGGCCGTGAGATTCACCGCGCCGCCACCGTAGCGGCCATAGGCGCCGGTGACGCCCGGCAGGAGTGCTACCGTGCGCAGCGCTTGGCCGCCATGGGTGAAACGCGTCATGCCCCAGCCAAGCCGGATCAGCGACTTCCTTGCCGCGCCGTACATCGCGGCGAGCCGCTCCACATCGGCCGCCGCGACGCCAGTGATCGATGCGACGTGATCCGGCGTGAAGCGCGGCAGCACCTCGCGTTCGACGCGGTCGAAGCCCAGCGTATGCCGCGCGATGTAGTCACGATCGCATAGATTGTCGCGCACCAGAATGTGCATGATGCCAAGCGCGAGTGCCGCGTCGGTGCCAATACGGATCGGGATGTACCAGTCGGCGTTCTGCGCGGAACGAGTCCGGCGCGGATCGATCACCACGAACTTCACACCGCGCTTGCGGACCTGCTCCAGCTTTGCCCAGAAATGCACGTTGGTCGCGAACAGATCCGCACCCCAGCAGATCACCAGATCAGATTCGACAACCGATTCGGGATCGGCGCCGCCGATGGGCCCCACGGTCGCGTCCCACGCCGCCTCCATGCAGCTGTCGCACACTGTGCCGGCCCATAACCGGCTGGTGCCCATCGCATGGAACAGCCCGTTCGGCAGACCGCGATTCATCTGGCCTTGATGCGAACTGTAGCAGTAGCCGAGTAGCGCAAGCGGACCTGATTCAGCGATGATGGATTTCCAGCGGGACGTGATCTCGTCGAGGGCCTCATCCCAGGTGATCGGAGCGAATTTGCCATCGCCCTTCCTGCCAGTGCGACGCAGCGGGGTGGCGAGGCGTTCCGGAGAATGCACCAGTTCGGTGTCGCGGTTCACCTTCGCGCAGGCGAAGCCGGCCGTGAAAGGCTGATCGGGATCGCCTTCTATGCGGATCACGCGATCGTTCTCCACATGAGCCAACAGCGAGCACATGTCGGGACAATCGTGCGCACAAACTACGCGGACAGTTTTCAAACCTTGCCTCCGGGCCAATCGCCGCACGCTACGTTCTGCGGTATCGGCCTGATAGGCCATGTTGGCTCCGCAGGACCAGACCATTGGCGGCGATGGCGGCCTGTGGAATCAGTGTAGGCCAGTCAGAAAGAGGGACCGCCGCGATGCCGCTACACATCGACTACTATGCCTCACTGAACTCCCCATGGACGCACCTGGGGGGCGCTCGTATAGAGGCGCTGGCGGCGAAGTACGGCGCATCACTGCGCATTTATCCGGTGGATTTTGGTACCATCTTTCCTGCCTCCGGCGGCCTGCCATTGCCCAAGCGCGCTCCGCAACGCCAGGCCTACCGGCTGATGGAACTCCGCCGCTGGCGCGACTTTCTCGGCATCCCGATCAACATCCAGCCGAAATTCTTCCCGTCCAGCGAGGAACTCACCGCGCCGTGCGTGATTGCCTTGCGGGAGACACAGGGCGACGCGCCGGCGATCAAGCTGGCGCATCGCGTGCTGAAGGCGGTCTGGCAGGACGAGTTGAATCCAGGAGATCCGGCGACGCTCGCCACCTTGATCACGGAGATCGGCCTTGATGCCGATGCCGTGATGAAACTCGGCGCTGAACCACGCTGGACCCAGCGCCGTACCGCCGACACTCAGGCCGCTTTGGATCGCGGCGTATTTGGTGCGCCGAGTTACGTCATCGGTGACGAAATCTTCTGGGGCCAGGATCGGCTGGACTTCGTCGAGCGCAAGCTGGCGAAAGGGTAGCGCCAGAGCACCGCGTCATACCGGGCTTGGCCCGACTATCCACTCTTCAGCTCAGCAACGCTGCTTCCGCCCGGGTTCCCGCCCCAGCTAGAATGCCGTATGCAGGGCACCATGACGTCCGAGCCAAGAAAAGTCGGCGAGGTGCGTGCGCTTTGCCTGATCTCCGCCGCGCACCTAGTCAGCCATTTCCATTACCTTGTCCTGCCGCCGCTGTTCTTCGTCCTGCGCGAGCGCATGGGCGTCGGCTTCGTCGAATTGGGCCTGGCGCTCACGATGTACAACATCACCTCAGCCGTCGTGCAGGCGCCGATGGGCTGGGTGGTCGATCGCGTTGGACCGCGCCGCGTGCTGATCGCGGGCCTGTGTCTGTCCGGTTTTGCCTACGCCTCGGTGGGCGCGTTCCCGAATTACCACTGGCTGCTCTGCGCCTCAGTGCTCGCCGGCATCGCCAACGCGGTGTATCACCCGTCCGACTATTCGATCCTCGGCTCGGTGATCGATCCGGCGCGCGTCGGTCGCGCATTCTCGATCCATACCTTCGCCGGGTTCTTCGGCGGCGCGATCGCGCCGACGACCATACTGCTTGTGGCAAACCTCGCCGGCTTTCAGGCGGCGATCATGTTCGGGGGCCTGATCGCCTGGGTCGTCGCGGTGCCGCTGCTGCTCTCGCCCGGGCTGGACAATGTCACCGCACGGCGTCCTGCGGCAACGACAGGCCGTGGTTCTGCGCGCGCGGTGCTCTCGCCGGCGGTGCTCAGCCTGACCGGGCTGTTCACGCTGCTCAGTCTTTCGTCCGGCGCGATCACCACCTTCTCTGTCGTCGCACTGATCGCGCTGTACGGCGTGCAGGCCTCGGTCGCCAATGCTGCGCTGTCGGCCTACCTGATGGCGACGGCGATCGGCGTGCTGGCCGGCGGCTTCGTCGCCGACGCGACCCGCCGTCATGCGGAGGTGGCTGCGGTCGGATTTGGCATCGCCGCGGCACTGACCTTCGCTGTCGGCACCTTCGACCTTGGCACCATATTGCTGGTGGCCGCGATGGCGGCGTCCGGGTTCCTCGCCGGCATGATCATGCCGTCACGTGACATGCTGGTCCGCGCCGCCGCTCCGCCCGGCATGGCAGGCCGCGTGTTCGGCATCGTCACCACCGGCTTCAACATCGGCGGCGCAATTGGCCCTATGCTCGGCGGCTGGCTGATGGATCATGGCGAGCCGCGCTGGATTTTCTACAGCACGGTGTGCTTCATGACTTTGACCGTGCTGGCGGTCCTGCTTGGCGACCGCCGGTCGCGTCGCAGGACGCATGGCGTGGCACTGGCACAAGCGGAGTGAGAAGAAATGGCACGCACCCGAAGCGAAGAAGAACAGACGCTGATCGACCTGGCGCAGCGCGTGCTGCCAGCCGGCAGCTTCGGCAACGTCGCCAATGACATCGTCATCCGTGAAGGACGGGGCGGGCGCGTCTGGGATGTCAGCGGCAATGAGTATGTCGATTTCCTGCTCGGCTCCGGCCCGATGTTCGTCGGCCACAGTCATCCGGATGTCATCGCGGCGGTGCAGGCACAGATCCCGCGCGGCACGACTTTCTTCGCCAACAATGAGCACGGCATCAAGCTGGCCGCCGCCATTGTCGATGCGGTCGCCTGTGCGGAGAAGGTGCGCTTCGTCAGCAGTGGAACTGAAGCCGATGCCTACGCGATGCGCGTCGCGCGCGCCTTTCGTGGCCGCGACAAGATCCTGAAGTTCGAGGGCGGCTATCACGGCATGAGTGACTACAGCCTGATGAGCCTCGCTCCCAAGCGGCCCGGCAACTTCCCTCAGGCAGTGCCGGACTCTCCCGGCATTCCGCGCAGTGTGCGCGACGAGATGATCATCGCGCCGTTCAACGATCCGGCGATGGCGGTAAGCCTGATCCACGAGCACCACGACGAGTTGGGCGGTGTGATCGTGGAGCCGTTCCAGCGTTTGATACCGCCGAAGCCAGGCTTCCTGCAGGCATTACGGGATGCCACCAAGGAGCATGGCATTCCACTGATCTTCGACGAGGTGGTGACGGGGTTCCGCTTCGCCTATGGCGGGGCGCAGGAGTTCTACGGCGTCACTCCGGATGTCTGTACACTCGGCAAGATCATCGGCGGCGGCTTCCCGCTGGCGGCGATCGCCGGACGCGAGGACATCATGTCCTTGTTCGATCGCGGCAAGGCCGGCGATGAGAAGTTCCTGACGCAGATCGGCACGCTCTCCGGCAATCCGGTGGCTGCGGTGGCGGGCCTCGCGACACTGGAGATCCTGCGGGGACCTGGAGCTTACGACAAGATCTTTGCGACCGGCCGGGAACTGATGAGCGGCATGTCGGCGATGCTGGAGAAGGCGGGTCTGCCAGCGCAAGTGATTGGCGTCCCGCCGCTGTTCGACATCGTATATGCTTCAGGCGATGTCGCCGATTATCGCGGCTGGTTGCGTTCGGATGTCGAGATGCAGCGCCGCTTCAATCGCCGATTCCGCGAGGGCGGCATCCTGAAGGGCGAGAGCAAGTTCTACGTCTCGCTGGCGCACGATGCAGCCGACGTGAAACACACATTGGATGTGGTGCGGAGTGCGGTCGAGGCGGAACTCGCGGAGACACGCGTCCCGGCGCAGTAAGGCCACCCCGTCATGACCGCCCCCGGGCTCGATCCGGGGGTTGACCCGGCCATCTACTCCGTGACCATGGTGCGCGGATGGCTCGGGATGAACCCGACCGTGACGAGGGAGGGAACATGCGGCAGTTGGTCGCCATGCTGCTGATCGCGGTAACCATGTCTGCAGCCCATGCGCAGAAGCAAGGTGGCGTGCTGCGCGTGACGCATCGCGACAACCCGCCGAGTGCTTCGATTCACGAAGAGGCGACGATTTCCACGGTCATGCCGTTCGCCTCCGTGTTCAACAATCTCGTGCAATTCGATCCCGCCAGCCCACAGAACCGCCTCGATCGCATCATCCCGGAACTGGCGACCAAGTGGTCCTGGAGCGAAGATGGCCGGACGCTCACCTTCACCCTACGCGAAGGTGTGAAGTGGCATGACGGCAAGCCATTCAGCTCGGCTGACGTGAAGTGCACGTGGGACATGCTGACCGGCAAAGCCGAGGCCAAGCTGCGCAAGAACCCGCGCAAGTCGTGGTATTTCAACGTTCGCGAGATCACGACGAACGGCCCGAGCGAGGTGACATTTCACCTCACAGATCCCGAGCCTTCGCTGCTCGCCATGCTCGCGGGTGGCTTCTCGCCGGTATATCCCTGCCATGTGAATGCCGCGCAGATGCGCACGCATCCCATTGGCACCGGACCATTCAAATTCGTCGAGCTGAAGCAGAACGAATCAATGCGCGTCGAGCGCAATCCAGACTACTGGAAGCCCGGCAAACCATATCTCGATGGGATCGAGTTCAACATCATCCCCAATCGCTCCACCGCGATCCTCGCCTTCATTGCCGGCAAATTCGACATGACCTTCACGGGCGAATTGCCGCCGGAGCTGGTGAAGGATGTGCAGGCACAGGCGCCCAAGGCGATCTGCGTCATGCAGCCAACCAACACCCAGGGCAACCTGCTGATCAACTTTGACAAGCCGCCGTTCAACGACGCGCGCATCCGCAAGGCGGTGGGACTCGCGATCGACCGCAGGGCCTTTTCCGACATCATCAGCCGCGGCATTGACAAGCTTGGTGGCGCCATGATGCCACCGCCGGAAGGCCAGTGGGGCATGTCGCCCGAATTTCTCGAGACAGTGGCGGGCTACGGCTCCAATGTCGAAAAGAACCGGGAGCAGGGTCGCGAAATCATGCGCTCGCTTGGCTATGGTCCGGACAAACCTTTGCCAATCAAAGTATCCACACGCAACATCCCGGACTATCGCGACGCCGCGGTGATCCTGATCGATCATCTGAAGAACGTCTTCATCCAGGGCGAGCTCGAGCCGATCGACACGTCTGTGTGGTACGCGCGAATGGCGCGCAAGGACTACACCATCGGCATGAATGTGCAGGGGGTCGGCATCGATGACCCGGACGTGGTGCTGTTTGAGACGTACTCGTGCGGCTCGGAGCGCAACTACACCGGGTACTGCAATGCGGACCTGGAGAAGCTGTTCCACAAGCAGTCGATGATGACCGATATCGACCAGCGCCGGCAGCTCGTGTGGCAGATCGACAAAGCGTTGCAGGAAGACGGCGCACGCCCGGTGATCTACCACGGCCAGTCGGGCACGTGCTGGCAGCCCTACGTGAAGGACGTCAGGCTGGCGGTGAACACGATCTACAATCACTGGCGCTTTGAGGACGTCTGGCTGGACCGCTGATGGCTAGCTACGTCATCCAGCGTCTGCTGCTGATGGTGCTCACGCTGTTCGGCGTGTCGGTGGCGATCTTCGTCCTGCTGCGCATCGTGCCGGGCAACATTGCGGATATCCTGTTCGACTCCGCCGGCCTGATCGATCCCGCCGACAAGGCGAAGATCATCAGCGACCTTGGGCTGGATCGGTCGATCCCCGCGCAGTACCTCCAGTGGATCAACGGACTGTTCCATGGCGATCTAGGCTACTCGTACGTCTCAGAGAAGCCGGTCCTCCAAGAGATCGCACCGCGCATCCCGATCACCGCCCGCCTTGCCGGACTGGCGCTGTTCTTCGCGGTGATCGTCGGCGTGCCTCTGGGCGTGATCAGCGCAGTTCGCCAGAACACGTGGCTCGACTATGTTCTGCGTGTGCTCAGTCTCAGCGGTTTGTCGCTACCGGCATTCTGGCTGGGACTGCTGATCCTGATGGGTTTCGTCCACTTTCTTGGCACCATCCCGATCTATGACCGCGTGCCCGACAGCTTCTGGCAGGAGCTGACATTGTTCGCCGTGCCCGCCGCGGCCGTAGGTTTCCGCAGTTCGGCACTCATCATGCGGCTGACGCGCTCTTCGATGCTGGAAGTGATGCGGCAGGACTACGTGCGCACGGCGCGATCCAAGGGCATGCCGGAATTTTCGGTCACCTTCAATCACGCATTGCGCAACGCGCTGCTGCCGGTGATAACGACCATCGGCATCGAGACCGCCATCCTGTTCGGCGGTCTGATCGTTACCGAGACCGTGTTCAATATTCCTGGTGTGGCCCGGTTCCTGGTGGAGGCGATCCGCTGGCGTGACTATCCCATGGTGCAGAACCTGGTGATGTTCATTGCCGTGGTCGTGGTGACGGTGAACCTGCTGGTCGATCTGGCCTACATGCTGATCGACCCGCGAATCAGGTACTCGGAATGAGCACCGCTCTCGCCAGACCGCCTGTGGCAGCCCCAACCTGGCGCAGCGAACTCGTGCACCTTGCGGGCCGCTATCCTTTGGGCGTGGCAGGTGCCTTCATCCTGCTGATCTTCGTCATCGCTGCCATTTTTGCCGGGAGTATCTCGCCACTCGATCCGTTCTCCACGAACCCCAAGGCTCGCCTCGCACCACCAAGTGATATGCATTGGTTCGGTGCAGATGCCATGGGTCGCGATCTGCTTTCGCGGATGATTCATGGCGCCCGGATTTCGCTCGCGGTCGCGCTCGGCGCCACTATGCTGGGCAGCGGCTTTGGCACCGCTATCGGACTGGCATCGGGCTATATCGGCGGCTGGTTCGATCTCATCGTCCAGCGCCTCACCGAGATCATGCAGGCACTGCCGCTGCTGGTCATGGCACTGGTGATCACCGTTTCACTCGGCCCTTCGCTGACCAATACCATCATCGCCATCGCTATCCCGCTGATTCCCGGCGTCGCACGCGTCATTCGTTCCAACACGCTGTCGTTGCGCGAACTACCCTTTGTAGAAGCGGCGAAGGCAATCGGGATGAGCGAGTTCCGCATTGCGGTCATGCATGTCCTGCCGAACACGCTCGCGCCGCTGATCGTGCTTGGCACCGCTCAGCTCGGTTCCACCATCCTGACCGAAGCGTCCCTCTCCTTCCTCGGACTGGGTGTGCCGGAGCCGTACCCGTCCTGGGGACGCATGCTGTCCGAATCCGCCGCCGAGTACATGCGAACGGCTCCCTGGCTGGTCATCTTCCCCGGTGCGGCGATCAGCCTGCTGGTGTTCGGCACTAACCTGCTCGGTGACGCGGTGCGCGATATTCTCGATCCAAGACAGCGCGACTGATGCAGCCGGTCCTGCAGGTCACAGGTCTCAGTACCGAGTTTCATCTGCGCAGCGGGATTGTGCGTGCGGTGCAGGATGTCTCGTTCAGCGTCAATCCAGGCGAGACACTGGCGATTGTCGGAGAGTCTGGTTGCGGCAAGACGATAACCGCTTTGTCGCTCATTCGCCTGATTCCCGAACCACCCGGCCGCATCGTTTCCGGCAGTATCAAGCTCAACAACGTTGATCTGCTGACACTGGACAAGGGGGCGATGCGGCGCATGCGCGGGCGAGAGATCGCGATGATCTTTCAGGAACCGATGACCGCCCTCAATCCGCTGCTCACCATCGGCCGGCAGATCACCGAGATGCTGGTGCGCCACGAAAACCTGTCGCGCCGTGCTGCACGCGCCAAGGCCATCGACATGCTCGGCCGTGTGCGCATTCCGGACCCGGAACGGCGAGCTGCCGATTATCCGCATCAGCTCTCAGGTGGCATGCGGCAGCGCGCCATGATCGCCATGGCGCTGGCGTGCCGCCCTAAGGTGTTGATCGCGGACGAACCCACCACTGCACTCGACGTGACGATACAGGCGCAGATCCTCGATCTGATCGCCGACTTGCAGCGCGAGTTCGGCACCGCTGTGATTCTGATTACCCACGATCTGGGCGTGGTGGCGGAGACAGCCAAACGGGTAGTGGTGATGTATGCTGGGCGTAAGGTGGAGGAGGCGCCGGTTAGCGACCTGTTTGCCCGGCCGCTCCATCCGTATATGCGCGGCCTGCTTGGCTCGATCCCGCGCGTCGGCGCGGCGGGCAACGCGCTGCACGAAATTCCTGGAATGGTGCCGCCACTCAGTGAGCTGCCGGATGGCTGTGCCTTCGCGCCGCGCTGTGGCCTCGCCGATGACCGCTGCCGCATGCTGTACCCGAAGTTCGAGTTGAAACGGCAAAACCATTCCGCAGCCTGCTGGCAGGCACAGGTTTGACATGGAACCGGTGATCCAGGTCGACAGCCTAACGAAATACTTCCCGATCCGGCGCGGCATTCTGCGTCGCCTGACGGGCCACGTCCGTGCGGTTGATGGCGTCAGCTTCACCATCGGTGAAGGCGAAACGCTAGGTCTGGTTGGCGAAAGCGGTTGCGGCAAATCCACGGTCGGACGTGCGGTCCTGCGGCTGATCGACCCCACCGCCGGATCGGTGCGGCTGCATGGACAGGAGATCACGCACCTTGGCAAGCACGCCATGCGACCACTCCGGCGGCAGATGCAGATCGTGTTTCAGGATCCGTTCGCGTCGCTCAATCCGCGCATGCGTGCCGGTAGAATTGTGGGCGAGCCGCTGCGCGTGCACGGCATTGCCGATGCTTCCGAACGGCAGGAACGCGTCGTGCAACTGTTCCGCCGCGTCGGCTTGCGTTCACAGCAGATGCGCAACTACCCGCACGAATTCTCTGGCGGTCAGCGCCAGCGCATCTCCATCGCGCGCGCACTGGCGCTTGATCCCAACTTCATCGTCGCCGATGAACCAGTCTCGGCACTCGACGTCTCTATCCAGGCACAGGTGATCAACCTGCTGACCGAACTGCAGCGCGAACTGCGCCTTTCCTACTTGTTCATCTCGCACAACCTGGCCGTCGTTGAGCACATCAGTCACCGCGTGGCTGTGATGTACCTGGGCCGCATCGTCGAGCACGCCGACAAGGCTGAGTTGTTCGCGCGTCCGCTGCATCCGTATACCGAGGCGCTGCTCGCCGCGGTCCCTCAGCCCGATCCGGCTTCAAAGCGAAACAAGCTGCGTGTTGAAGGCGACGTGCCGAGCCCGATCAAGCCTCCGCCGGGTTGCCACTTTCATCCACGTTGCCCGTACGCTGAGGCAAGATGTCGCGAGGAAGTGCCCCAACTACATGAGGCTGCGCCGGGTCATTTAGTGGCCTGCCACCTGCGGTAACTACAGCTCATACCAGTTCCTGGAAGAGCACCTCTACCGCCATGCCGGGCCTCACCCGGCACGGCGGTACGGGTCGCACTCAATGGGGCTACGTATTGCAGCCTTCAGCTCCCTTGCGCGCACGCACTGCCGCCTCGCGCGCCATGTCCGCACAAAGCCCGGTGTATTTCGTCGGATCCAGCAGCGCGGCGATCGCCTGCGCATCGAGGTGTTCGGTCACCCTCCGGTCGGCCGCCAGCAGGTCGCCGAACGACCTCCCTTCAACAAACGCCGCCTGCGCCGCATCGTACACTACATCATGCGCATGCTGCCGGCCGATCGTGGCGCCAAGTTCCAGCATCACCGCCTCTGCCATGATCAGTCCACCGCCGAGATCGAGATTGCGCCGCATGCGCACTGGATCGAGCCGCAGCCCGCGCATCACCTCGCCCAGCCGCGCCAGCATGTCACCCGTTTCGATGCATGCGCGCGCCTCGGCCGAATCCATCATAAGGCTCGTCGTGCGGTCCGCCTCGTGCTCCGTCTGCATTGCCTCCAAAGCCAGCGGCACCATGGCGCGCACTTCGGCTGAGGCGGCGATGATGTCCTGGCACAGCTTGGGATTGCGCTTCTGCGGCATTGTGGAACTGCCCACAGTGCCAGGTGGCACTGGTTCCTCCACTTCGCCGAATTCCGTCTTCATCAGTGTATAGACCTCGCGGCCAATCTTGCCGCAGGTCGCCGCGAGCATGCCAAGCAGGCAGATATTCTCCGCCAGGTGATCGCCAAGCGCGCGGGAAGGCACGGTCATCGTGCCGAAGCCAAGCTGCCGGCCGATACCTGCCTGCACGGGCGGCCCCTGCTTGCCAAGCGAGGCGAAGGTACCCGCACCGCCGCCTAGCATGGCAACGAAAATGCGCGGGGCCGCCTGGCGCAGCCGTTCGACATGACGCAGCAATTCGTCGATCCAGACCGCGACCTTGTAGCCAAACGTCGCCGGCACCGCGTGCTGGCCATGCGTGCGGCCCGGCATCGGCAAGTCCGCGCCTCGCTCGGCCAGATCAGCCATTGCGTTGAGCGATTCGCCAATCAGGCGGAGGAACAAACGATGTGCCTGCCGCAGGACCAGCAGGTCGCCGGTCTGGGTGATGTTCTGCGTTGTGGCGCCCCAGTGCACCCAGCCCCCATGCGGTTCGCCCACCACCCGGGAGAGCTCCCAGACCAGCGGCACGATCGTGTGGCCCGTTCGCGCGAAGCCTTCGTCGATCCGGTCCCGATCCAGCAGTTCCAGCCGGGCGGCACGGGCAATGGCCTCGGCGGCTTTGGCCGGGATGATGCCCAACTCGGCCTGGGCGCGAGCCAGAGCTACCTCCACATCCAGCCACGCTTGCCAGCGGTTCTCCAGCCGGTAGAGGGCTCGGATGCCGGGATCGGAGACGCGTGTGGCCGTCGGCAATTGGTCGCTCATGGCGCATTCCTCCTTGATCCCATTGTCCCAATCTACTGGCGCTCGCCGGAATGTGCATCCGCATCGGCAATGGCGGCCCCCAGATCATTCGCGAACCGCAAAAGGACGATTTGGGGGATGAGTCGCACCGCTCTTTATGTCGTGATCGCCGTGCTGGTGGCCGTAATCGGCGTGGCCGGGTTCGCCTACTACGACCACAAGCGGAACACCCTCCTGGAGGTGGACGTCGGCAAGGCGGGCATCAGCGTGCAAAAGAACTGACGACGGGCATGGCAGCCCATGCTGGGGATCGCTAGATTGAGGGTCCCGAACAGGAATGCCGCTCCAGTGACCGAAACTATCCAGCTTACCCGCCTTCGTTCCGGCCTGACCGTTGTTACCGAACGAATGGAGCGGGTCGAAACTGTTTCCCTCGGCGCCTATGTCGCCACCGGCTCCCGCCATGAGCAGGAAGACGAGAACGGTGTCTCGCATTTCCTCGAACACATGGCATTCAAGGGCACCGAACGGCGCTCGGCCGCGCAGATCGCGGAAGAGATCGAAGCCGTGGGCGGTCACATCAATGCCTATACGGCTCGCGAGCAAACCGCTTATTACGTAAAGGTCCTAAAGGAGGACACCGCGCTTGCAGCCGACATTATCGGCGACATCCTGACGCACTCCACCTTCGAACCCGAGGAACTGGAGTGCGAGCGGGGTGTAATTCTGCAGGAGATCGGACAGGCGAACGACACACCGGACGACATCATCTTCGACCACTTTCAAGAGCATGCGTATCCGGAACAACCCCTGGGCCGGCCTGTTCTGGGTTCGGAGGAGGGTATCCGGTCGATGCCACGCACGATGCTGACCGGCTACATGCGCCGGCATTATGCAGCGTCCAACGTTGTCGTTGCCGCAGCGGGTGCGTTGACCCACGAACAGATCCTCGACCTCGTCAACGCCCATTTCGCTGACCTGCCGTCTGATCCGGCACCTGCGATGTTGCCGGCGCAGTATGGTGGCGGTGAGTTCCGCGAAGCCCGCGATTTGGACCAGGTCCATATCGTGCTGGGCTTCCCCTCGGTCGGTTACGGCGATCGCGACTACTATCCGGCGTTGTTGCTCTCGACCTTGCTGGGTGGCGGCATGTCCTCGCGGTTGTTCCAGGAAGTCCGGGAAAAGCGGGGACTGGTCTACTCAATCTACTCGTTCAGCTCGCCGTTCCTGGATGGCGGCCTGTTCGGCATCTACGCCGGCACAGGTGAGAGCGAGGCCGAAGAGCTGATGCCGATCACGCTGGAAGAGCTACGAAAGGTGCAGCGCGGCGTGACCGAGGCGGAACTGGGGCGTGCTCGGGCGCAGGTGAAGGCCAGCCTGCTGATGTCGCTTGAGAGTACGGGAAGCCGTTGCGAGCAGCTTGCGCGACAGTTGCAGGTGTTCGGCCGCGTGGTACCGACGCAGGAAACCGTTGCGAAGCTCAACGCCGTCACGACGGCCGATGTTTGCCGTGCTGCGGGGCGGCTGTTCCGCGGTGCTCCGACTCTGGCCACGATGGGGCCTGCCGAGAGGGTGCCGACGCTCGGGGTTATTGCCGAGAAGCTGGCGGCTTGATGCGGGGTGAAAGTCGCCGGAGTGCTGCGAGCGAGATAGCTGGCAGCAGGCGGTCCAGCGCGGTAGTCACCGACAGTTCAAGGATCCGACCAAACCCGGGCGCGTCACAGTGGCGGAAACTTTCCGAAGACTTGGCGCCAGGAACCCTCAACAGCATATAGAAGCTGGCAGGTCTGAAAGAGAGCAGGCGATGCGATACGCCGTCGTGATTGAGCGTGCCGAGGGGAATTACTCCGCTTATGTTCCCGACCTGCCGGGTTG
The DNA here is from genome assembly GCA_964427005.1 of uncultured Acetobacteraceae bacterium. Taxonomy (GTDB): domain Bacteria; phylum Pseudomonadota; class Alphaproteobacteria; order Acetobacterales; family Acetobacteraceae; genus JAMXLO01. Next base: position 41,784 of record CAYRTL010000019.1, on the reverse strand, counting down.
CATCGCCACGGGCGATACGGTCGCGGATGTGGAGACCGAGGTCCGCGAAGCTGCACACTTTCGCGTCGAAGGACTACGCGCCGACGGACTGCCGGTTCCGGAGCCGTCCGCAATCGCGGAATACGTGGAAACGTGAGCTCTCTTGATCTCCTGGCCGATCTGATCGCGAAGGCCCGTGCGGCCGGGGCGGATGCGGCGGATGCGGTCCTGATCTCTGGCACGTCGCTTGGAGTGCAGCAGCGGCTGGGCAAGACCGAGCATGTCGAGCGTTCCGAAGGCCGCGATCTCGGGCTGCGGGTGTTCCTTGGTCAGCGCGCCGCAATTGTCTCATCCAGCACGATGGACCCCGCAAGCTTCAAAGGCCTGGCTGAACGGGCCGTGGCAATGGCACGCGTGGTCCCCGAGGACCCCTATGCCGGCCTCGCGGAAACAGCTGCGCCACCGGAACCCGTCGCGCTCGATCTCGAGGACCCCACGGAGCCATCGACAGCAGAGCTGGTGGCCCGCGCATCCTCGGCCGAGGATGCCGCCCTGGCGGTGCCCGGAATTACCAATTCGGAGGGTGCGTCGGCCGGATATGCTCGTAGTGAGGCTTTCCTGGTCACCTCCGCCGGATTCGCTGGCCGCCACGTTCGGACCAGCCACTCGGTGTCGGCGAGTGCGCTTGCCGGAACCGGCACGGGTATGCAGCGCGACTACGACTATCACTCCACCGTGCATCTGGCGGACCTTGATGATCCTGCCATCATCGGTCGGAGTGCCGGCGAAAGAGCGGTGGCCAGGCTGAATCCCACGAGGCCCAGGACCGCGAAGCTGCCCGTCGTCTATGATCCTCGGGTTGCCGGAAGCCTGCTCGGACACCTGGCTGGTGCGATCAACGGCGCGTCCGTCGCGCGCGGAACAACGTTCCTCAAGGATCGTCTTGGCACTCGCATCTTTGCCGAGGGCATCGAAGTGCATGACGATCCGCGCCGCGTCCGGGGACTGCGCTCGCGAGCCTTCGATGGTGAGGGAACCCCGACCGCTGCACGTGACATCATTGCCGCTGGCGTGCTGACCACTTGGTTGCTCGACAGCCGGTCCGCCCGACAGCTTGGAATGAGATCGACCGGGCATGCGTCGCGCGGCACCGGCGGCCCACCCTCGCCGGGTCCAACGAATCTGTATCTCGCTGCAGGCGATCTGACCCCGGCGGAGCTGATGGCCGACATCCAACTAGGCCTCTACGTCAATGAGCTGATCGGCATGGGCGTGAATGGTATTACCGGCGACTACAGCCGCGGCGCTGCCGGCTTCATGATCCGCGACGGCGCCATCGCCGAGCCGGTGGCCGAGATCACCATTGCCGGCAACCTCCTGGAGATGTTTGCCCATTTGACACCGGCCAATGATCTGCGGTTCCGGCGCGGCACTGATTCGCCGACGGTGCGGGTCGAGGGGATGACGATGGCTGGCGCCTGATCCGGCGCGGCACCATATTGCGTCCATGTTCACGAGACAGCGAAAACTGATGCGCCGCACGTCTGCTCTGCTGGCTGCCGCTACCGCACTTGCCCTGGTGCTCGCGCCCGGATTGGCCGACGCCCGCGCGGGCGGTGGCAGCTCCATGGGCAGCCGCGGCAGCATGACATGGTCGGCACCGCCATCGACGCGGACGGCGCCGTACGCTGCACAGCCTATGCAGCGCAGCTTGACGCCCAACACGCCCTCTCCTGGTTTCGGTGGTGCTCCGGCGTATGGCTATCAGCCGCGCTCCGGCTTCATGTCGGGACTGCTGGGCGGCCTGATTGGCGCCGGTATCGGTGGACTTCTGTTCGGCCACGGCTTCTTCGGCGGTATGATGGGATTCGGCGGCTTCCTCGGGTTCCTGCTGCAGATCTTGCTGATCGTAGTGGTGGTGCGTTTCCTGATCCGTCTGTTCCGCGGTCCGTCGCCGGCCTTCGCTGGTGGCCCGAACATCTTCGGGCGGATGGGGGCACCTGGTCCCGCACCGACGGGAGGCGGTGGTTCTTCGCCAGAACCGATCCAGATCGGTCCGCAAGACTATCAGGAGTTCGAGCGGCTTCTGCAGGAAATCCAGGCCGCGTGGAGCCGGCATGACCTGAATGCGCTGCGGGCACTGGCGACACCGGAGATGGTCAGTTACTTCGCGGAGCAGCTCGCTCAACAAGCCAGCCAGGGCGTGCGCAATGAGGTGACCGACGTACGCCTGCTGCAAGGAGACCTGGCGCAGGCGTGGCGCGAGGGTAATCGCGAATATGCCACAGTCGCGATGCGCTTCTCGATGAGAGACGTGACGCGCGACGCTAGCGGCCGCATCGTCGATGGCAATCCGAACGAGCACGTCACAGCCACCGAGTTGTGGACCTTCATGCGCTCGCCGGGCGGCCGCTGGATCCTGTCGGCTATCCAACAGGCGCGATAAGACGCTGGTATCATTAGGACTGGCCATGAGGTCCATGGCCGGCTGCGAGGGGAGAGCGACCAGGTGAGCGCGATCGATCCTATTCCTTACTCCGATGCGCAGATCCGCCGGATTCTCTCGACAGTTCGCACCATCGCGATGGTCGGCGCATCCTCCAACTGGAACCGACCAAGCTACTTCGTCATGAAGTATCTGCAGGGCAAAGGCTATCGCGTCATCCCTGTGAATCCAGGAACGGCAGGATCGGAACAGCTCGGGGAGAAGGTCTACGCCAGTCTGAGAGACATCCCGAACAAGGTAGACATGGTCGACATCTTCCGTGCCTCCGATCAGGTCGGACCGATCGTCGACGATGCGATCGCGATTGGTGCGAAGGTGGTCTGGATGCAACTCGGCATCCGCAATGACGAGGCGGCCTCACGGGCCGAAGCAGCCGGCGTTGAAGTGATCATGAACCGCTGCCCTAAGATCGAATTCGGCCGGTTGGGTGGTGAACTCTCATGGAGTGGCGTCAACTCCGGCATTATCCGCAACCGCGCGCCGGAAGCACCAACTGACCGCAAGGTGAAACCGCGCAGCCTGCCGTCTGCGAATGTCAGCTACGGCTTCGAGACGCGCGCGATCCACGCCGGTGCCGCGCCCGATCCCACGACGGGGGCGCGCACGACGCCGATCTTCCAGACTACCGCTTATGTTTTTGATGATGTCGATCATGCGGCGTCGCTCTTCAATCTGCACAATTTCGGCTACATCTATTCGCGCCTGACGAACCCAACAGTGGCGGTGCTGGAAGAACGCGTCGCGAGTCTGGAGGGCGGGCGCGCCGCGTGCGCGGCTGCGTCCGGCCATGCCGCGCAGTTCCTGATCTTCGCCACGATGATGGAGCAGGGCGACGAGTTCGTCGCTTCACGCAATTTGTATGGCGGCTCGCTGACACAGTTTGGATTATCGTTCAAAAAGCTTGGCTGGACCTGCCACTTTGTCGATCCCACCGAGCCTGAGAATTTCCGTCGTGCTCTGACGCCGCGCTGCAAGGCGATCTTCCTGGAGAGCCTCGCAAATCCTGGCGGTATCATTGTCGATCTGGAGGCAGTGGCGAAGATTGCGCATGAGGCCGGCATCCCGCTCATCGTCGACAACACGCTAGCGACGCCGTATCTGTGCCGGCCGATCGAATGGGGAGCCGATCTGGTGGTGCATTCCACCACGAAGTTCCTCGACGGCCACGGCAACTCGCTTGGCGGTGTTGTAGTCGAAAGCGGCAAGTTCGACTGGTCGCAGGGCGGCAAATTTCCCGCGCTGACCGAACCGGAGCCGGCGTATCACGGTCTGCGTTTCTACGAGAATTTTGGCGACTTCGCCTTTACTACCAAGGCAAGGGCAGTCGCATTGCGCGATTACGGGCCGACACTGGCCCCGATGAATGCATTCCTCACCATAACGGGCATTGAGACGCTGCATGTCCGTATGGAGCGCCATGTGGCCAATGCGCAGAAGGTCGCGCATTTCCTGGAGCAGCACCCGGGTGTGGCATGGGTGTCTTATGCCGGTCTTGAGTCCAGTCCCTACAACAAGCTGGCACGCAAGTACCTGCCACGTGGTGCCGGCGCCGTCTTCACCTTCGGCGTGCGCGGCGGCTACGAAGCCGGTGTGAAGCTGGTGGAGAATGTGCGTCTATTTTCTCACCTCGCCAACATCGGTGATACGCGCAGCCTGATTCTGCATCCAGCTTCCACCACGCACCGTCAGCTTACCGATGAGCAGAGGCTTGCGGCAGGTGCGGGACCGGACGTGATTCGATTGTCCATCGGGCTCGAGACGGCGGACGATTTGATCGCGGACCTTGACCAGGCACTCGAGGCTGCCTGACTTTAGCCGACAACCACTTGAATAGCGGCCGGCGCGTCGGTGACGCTGAGCGGCGTCCAGCCTGCGGCGTCACCGTCCGTCTGCGCGGGGATCGCATTGTTATTGGTAAAATCGATTCGCTGTGCGCGCACGTGCCGCACGCCTGGTGCACGACCCAGAAGGTTCAGCGATAGCAATGCACCATACAGAAGTGGGGCTGCGATACCGGAGTAGTTGAACAAAAGGACTGAGAAGCCCGGTTCGGCTGCGCAAGCGCTCGGTGCGAGCAGAAATTGCCCGCCGTACAGCCGTCCTTTGCTGACGATGACACTCGATGCCTGAGTCTCCTCGCCATCGAGCCGGACCCGGATCTGCGTGAAGCGGTACAATGCCAACTCGCGCAATGTCTGCAATGCGTAAGCGCTGCGCCCGAAGACACGTTTCAACCCAGACGGTATGTTATGAACGACCTGCGCATCGAACCCAACGCCGAGCATCTGAACAAACAGGCGAGATCTGTCGGCGGTATGCGCAACACCAGGCCAGAGCGGCCGTGTTCGTCCAAAGGCCAGCGCCGCGGCAATGGCACGAGGCTCGAATGGCAAGGCAAGCTCGTGTGCCATGACATTCGCTGTGCCGAGTGGAATGACCCCGAGCCGCGCTGACGAACCCAGAATACCGTTTGCGACCTCAGCGATGGTGCCATCGCCACCGGCGGCAACGACCATCGGTGCACCTCGGCATACTGCTTCCCGTGCCAGCGCTTCCGCGTGTCCCGGCCGATGCGTTTCCGCCAGCTCGATCCGGATGCCATTCGCCACAAGTACGTCGAGGACGCGCCAGAGCAGAGCGGCACTACGCAAACCTGCGACAGGATTGAAGACAATGATCATTACTTGCCCAGATCGCGAATCGCGCTCACAACGCGAAGTTGCATTTGTGCTCTAGCAACATTTCAGTCGAATGACGGTAAGATTGCTAAGACATGACTTTCATAGCGTCTGTTAATATTCAGTTCAGTCATGGAAAGTTCACTTTATCCACAGCGATTCGCACGTATTTCATGCGCCTCGCATGAACCCAGCCATCGTCCCACGCGCTCGGCCGCTCTACCGCAGCGTCTTTGTTTCGGACACCCATCTTGGTACCCGTGGGGCGCGCTGTGACTTCCTCGCTGATTTCCTGCGACGCAGCAGTTGCCATCACCTGTTCCTGGTAGGCGACATCTTCGATGGATGGCGCCTGCGGAAGTCATGGTATTGGGACGAACATCACGACGAGGTGCTGCGGCAGATCCTGCGCCACGCGCGGGCCGGCGCTGATGTGACCTATATCCCTGGCAACCACGATGAGATGTTTCGTGCCTGGCTGCCGATGGGACTCGAGATCGCCGGCATCAGACTGCGTGCAGAGGCTGTACACACCACGGCGGATGGTAAACGCCTACTGGTGATGCACGGTGACGAGTTCGATAGCGTCGTTCGCTACGCGAAGTTTCTGGCTTTGTTGGGCGATCACGCCTACACCGCCGCGCTCGTATTCAATCGCTGGTTCAATGCAGCCCGCCGTCGTCTGGGTTATCCTTACTGGTCGCTGTCTGCCTGGCTCAAGCGCCAAGTCAAGGAGGCCGTCAAGGCAATAGACCGTTTTGAGAGCGCTCTGGCGACCGAGGCTCGTCGCCGCGGTTTCGACGGTGTTGTGTGTGGCCACATCCATCATGCCGAGATGCGCGAAGTGCATGGCGTGCTGTACCTCAACGACGGTGATTGGGTGGAAAGCTGCACTGCGTTGGTCGAGCATCATGATGGCCGTATGGAGCTGATCGACTGGGCGGCGGCGAACCGCCTGTCGTTCTTCACCCCCCGTCGTTCAGCGTTGCGCGAAGCTGCCTGACACGGTCTCACTGCAGGAATCGGCTGACTACAAGGCGATGCTGCCTCACGCGCCGTCGCACCGCATTCTGATCGTTACCGATGCGTGGGCACCGCAGGTGAACGGCGTGGTGCGCACGATGACGACCGTGGTGGCTGAAGTACGTGCCATGGGGCATGTGGTCGAGGTGGTCGCGCCGGACCGTTTCTGCACGGTGCCCTGCCCGACCTACAGCGATATTCCACTTGCGTTGCTGCCACGTCGGCGGCTGGCGCGCATTATCGAAACCTTCCAACCCGACGCGCTGCATATCGCGACGGAAGGTCCGCTGGGCATAGCAGCGCGGAGCTGGGCAAAGCGCAATGGATTTCAGTTCACCACAGCGTTCCACACGCGATTTGCAGAATACGTCAAGGCGCGCACCGGACTGCCGGTAGGCCCGTTATATGCGTGGATGCGGCGGTTCCACGGCGCGTCGCAAGGAACCATGGTGGCCACTCAGTCACTGAGGGAGGACCTGGCAGCACGCGGCTTCCGAAATATCCGTGCATGGTCACGCGGTGTAGATCTGGCTTTGTTCAAACCGGAGCCACGAGAGGACTGGGGTCTGCCACGGCCTGTCTTCATCTGCGTCGGCCGGGTTGCGGTCGAAAAGAACATCGACGCATTTCTCGGTCTGGAGTTGCCAGGATCGAAGGTGGTGGTCGGAGGCGGGCCGATACTTTCGCGACTGCAACGCGAACATCCCGAGGTACTGTTTACCGGCCCACGCTTTGGCGAGGCGCTGGCGCGCGCCTATGCGGGAGCAGACGTGTTGGTGTTCCCCAGCCTCACGGATACTTTCGGCCTCGTCATGCTCGAATCGTTGGCTTGCGGGACACCGATCGCCGCGTTCCCTATGACGGGTCCGATCGACGTGCTTGCCGACGCACACGGCAAGATAGGTGCAGTCAATTCCGACCTGGCGATCGCTGCGATGGACGCGTTGACCGCGGACAGGTTCGCTTGCCGCGCTCATGCAGAACGCTACTCATGGCGAGCCTGCGCCGAGACTTTCCTGTCGCACCTGGTGCCTATGGGAGCTCGCTGATCCCTAAGATCACGCCACCGCCTCTGCCTCGATCTCCACCACGAATCGCGGATCAGCCAGGCCTGAAACGAACAGCAGCGTCGAGCACGGTGTGTGTCCGGCGTACACCGCATCGCGCGCTGCCCGGAAGGACGCCAGCAGCGACCGATCGGTCAGGAATACGGTCGTCTTGACTAGGTTTGTGACGCTCATGCCGTTCGCTTCCAGCACGGCGCGTAGATTGGCGAACGCCTGAGCGATCTGCCCCTCACCGGTGCTTGGCACAGTTCCATCCGACGCCATGCCGACCTGGCCAGATATGATCAAACGCCGCTCCACACCTTCCAACAGCAGACCATGCGTGTAGCCGGTTGGAGCGCGCACTGCCGCCGGATTGCTGGAGGTAATCGTCGCCATCGGTGTTCTCCCTGGGTCTGCTACCGCGCGAGCCAGTCCCGCACGGCATTTTTGATGAAGCGAGCATCTGCTGGGTTCGTCGCCGGATTACCGGCGCGATGGCCCCAGATGCTTGGTATCGGCTTGAGTTCCGCCTGCGACAGGTATGGTAGTTCGGCCGCATTATCAGCGACGCGGAAGTAAAGGTCCGTCGCACCCGGCATCAACAGCACGCGCGCGCGGATCGCGCGTAGTGCACGGGGCAGATCGCCGCCGTACTGCGTGGTGGCGCTGATATCCGCAGCGTCCCACGTGCGAAGCTGGGCGTAGAGATTCGCCGCAGGACGAGCCCCGAAGCGATCTTCCCAATCGGTGCGCAGAAACGTCTCGAGATCCGGCGCGCCGAGATTGGGTTTCGGCCCCGAGGCAAGATGAAGACCTGCCCGGTAGAAGTCCTGGGATAGCGCCCATGCGGCGTAGATGCGGCCGAAAGCCCGCTTCGCGAGCCGCGGCTCGGCCGAGAAATGCCCGTCGCCCAGGTGCTCCGGCGCGGCTTCCAGGGTCGCCATCAGGCTGCGCAGGAACACCTGATTATGGACAGCGGTACGCGAGACGCCGCAGTTCACTACAATGCGATCCACTGCATCAGGAAACAGTGCGGCCCAGTGGTAGGCCTGCAACGCGCCCATCGACCAGCCATACACGCAGGCCACACGTTCGATGCCGAACATCTCACGCAAGGCACTCCGCTGCGTCTGCACGTTGTCGTAAATCGTAACGAACGAAGGATAATCGGCAGTGTTGGACGGGCTCGACGAAAGCCCATTCCCAAACATGTCGAGAATCACGATGAACCAGCGGGCCGGGTCCAGCACGCCGTCCGGCCCGATCAACCACTCCAGGTCAGGATGTTGCGCGCCGTAGCTGGTGGGATAAACGATGACGTTGTCCCGTGCCGCTGACAATGTGCCATGTGCCTTCCATGACAGCTGCGCCCCGTGCAGGACGGCGCCGGATTGCAGCGTCAGGTCGCCTGCCTCGAAGGCGCCCTGCTGGGTTGGCCAGTCCATCTCTCCCCCTATGGTCCGGGCAGGTGCATGGTTGGGTATTGCGGCTCACGTCCGCAAGAGGGTCAGTGGGTTATGCTGCGACTGATTGCCGTCGGCCGGCTCCGCGAAGGACCGGAGTTAGAATTGTTTGCGCGTTACAATGCGCGGCTGCGGCCAAGATTCACCTTGACCGAAATAGCCGAGGGACACGGCTCGCCGGCTGAAGTGAAGCGGCGTGAGGGCGAAGCGCTGCTGGCCCAGGTACCTGAGGGAGCCTTCGTCGTAGCGCTGGACGCCGGCGGCGCGACCCCGGACAGCCAGGAACTGGCGCGCCTGCTGGAACGCTGGCTGGCTATCGGCCGCACGCCCTGTTTTCTGATTGGCGGCGCAGAAGGCCTCGATGCGCAGGTGATCAACCGTGCCGACTACGTGCTGTCGTTCGGCCGCCTGACCTGGCCGCATTTCCTCGCCCGCGCGATGCTGGCCGAGCAGATCTATCGCGCTCGTTCGATCAGCTCAGGGCATCCATATCATCGCGCCGGCCGGCCCTGAAGCGAGGCTCACTGCACCTCCGCCGCCAACCTCGCAAGATAATGGGCGGTGTCGCCGAACAACCGCTCAATCACCATGCAGCGGCGGAAATAGTGCCCCACCGCAAGCTCCTCAGTCATACCAATGCCACCATGCAACTGAACTGCGTTCTGTGACACAAAGCGGCCTGCCTGACCGATGCCAACCTTAGCCATGGCGATATTATGCGCCCGCTCCCCGGCATCAGGTTCGTCCACCATCATGGTCGCGAGCATCGCCATTGACCGGCCCTGCTCAAGCGACATCAGCATTTCCGCCAGCCGGTGCTGCACGATCTGATTGCTGCCAATCGGGCGGCCGAACTGCTCGCGTGTTCGGCTGTACTCCAAAGTCATGCTGTGCAGTGCCTCCATACAGCCGACGCTCTCCGCCGAAGTTGCTGCAATTCCAGCCTCAATGACACGTTCGATGAGCGGCAGGGCTTTGCCAACGTCGCCCAGGACGGCATCGGCAGCAACCTGCACGCCTGAAAGGGAAACCTCCGCTGCACGCTGCTCGTCGCGCATCGAATAGCCGCGCCGCGCCACGCCATTTGCGTTCGCTTCGACGAGGAACAATGTGATGCCATCTGCATCATCGCGATCACCCGACGTGCGCGCGCTCACCACCAGCAGATCGGCGCAATCCCCGTGCGTGACGACGCTCTTTGCGCCATCGATGATCCAACCGCTGCCGTCCTTCTTCGCCGTCGTCATGACGTCAGTCAGGTCATAGCGCGCCTGTCGTTCACCATGTGCGAAGGCCAACTTCATGCTGCCATCGGCAATCGCGGGCAGCACACGCTTCTTCTGCGCATCGCTGCCACCGAGGCGTACCGCTGTTCCGCCGAGTACCACTGTCGCGAAATAAGGTTCCAGGATCAGCGCGCGGCCGAACGCTTCCATGACGAGCATTACTTCAACGGCGCCGCCGCCGAATCCGCCATACTCTTCGGCGAACGGCAGCCCAAGTAATCCCAGTTCGGCGTACTGCGACCACAGCGCTGTGCTCCAGCCGTTCGGTTCCTTGATGTAGTTCTTTCGCTGGTCGAAGCCGTAGCGGTCGGCCATCAGCCGATCGACACTGTCCTTCAGCAGACGCTGTTCATCGGAGAGGGTGAAATCCATCTGAGGTTCCCGGTCTTGGTGTCATTGTGAGGAGCGTAGCGGCGAAGCAATTTCCAACGGGTTGCTACATCGATGGAGATTGCTTCGTCGGCTGTGCCTCGTCGCAATGACAGTGGTACTTAAAGCCGCAGTACAGCCTTCGTGAGAATGTTTTTTTGAATTTCGTTGGTCCCGCCGTAGATGGATGCGGCGCGGAGGAACAGATAGCTGCCGGTGGCCTGAGCGGCCCACTCCGGCCCCACATCCGGCTCGTTCGACAGCGCCGCGAGTTCCTCCGCCCAGATCGGCATCGACATCGGGCCGCCAACATCCATTGCCAACTCGGTGGTCGCCTGCAGCAACTCCGTGCCCTTCACCTTCAGCACGGAAGAAAGTGGATCAGGCCGGCCATCGCGCTGCTTATCGTAGGCGGACACCACGCGGTACTGCGTGATCTCCAGCGCTTTCATGTCCACTTCAAGCTGGGCCACACGCTGCCGGAAGGCCTGGTCTTCGATCAGCTGTTTGCCGTTCTCGCGCACCTTGCGCGCCATCTCCTTTGCCGAGAGCACCCGCTCCTTCGATTTGCCCAGGCGCGCGATGCCAGTTCGTTCGTTGCCGAGCAGGAACTTCGCTACGTCCCAACCTCGGTTCTCTTCGTACACCCGGTTCTCTACCGGCACGCGCACATCGTCGAAGAACACCTCGTTGAGATGATGGCTGCCATCGATCGAGATGATCGGCCGAACCGTGATGCCTGGCGTCTTCATATCGACGAGCAGGAACGAAATGCCTTCCTGCCGCTTCGCAGCATTCGGGTTGGTGCGCACCAGCAGGAAGCACCAGTCGGCGTGATGCGCTGTGGAAGTCCAGATCTTCTGCCCGTTCACCACGTAGTGGTCGCCGTCGCGCTTCGCCGCGGTCTTGAGCGAGGCCAGGTCGGAACCGGCACCCGGCTCGGAAAAGCCCTGGCACCACCAGTCATCCAGATTGGCTGCGCGCGGCAGGTAGCGCTTCTTCTGCTCATCGGTGCCGAACTGGATCAGCACCGGCCCAAGCATCGTGATGTTGAAGGACGATACTTCCGGGGCCGGCGCCATCTGGTTCTCTTCCAGGAAGATCATCTTCTGGATCGCGGTCCAACCGGGCCCGCCATACTCCTTGGGCCAGGAGATCGCCGCCCAGCCACGCTTGTTCAGGATACGCTGCCAGCTAACCGTGTCTTCCTTGCGTGCGCCGTAACCGAGACGCATGCGCTCCCGTATCTCGCCAGGCAAATTGTCGCGGATGAAGGCGCGCACTTCTTCACGAAACGCCACTTCCTCGGGCGTGAAGCGCAGGTCCATCGGCATCCTCCCTACTCATCAGTAGCCGCTGGCGCGACTGTGGCAGGTGGCCGTAAGAAAGCAAGGGGATGGCTTCGCCCAACAACCAAAACCCAGGAGACCCGCCACATGCACCGCAGGACGTTGCTCAAAGCCTCCGCCGCCACATTCGCGAGCGCACTCGCCGCGCCCGCCATCGCCCAAGGCAGTGCCAAGGTGTTGCGCTGCGCCCCAGAAGCCAACCTCGCCAGCATCGATCCGATCTGGACCACGGCGACCGTCGCCATCAACCACGGCTACATGGTGTACGACACGCTGTTCGGCACCGACCTCTCGCTGACGCCCCGGCCGCAAATGTGTGCCGGCCACACGCTATCGGACGACAAGCGTACCTACACTTTCACGCTGCGCGAGGGCCTCGCGTTCCATGACGGCGAGAAGGTCCGCGCTGCGGACTGCATCGCCTCCATCGACCGCTGGTCGAAGCGCGCCGCCTGGGGCCAGGCGCTAGGCGCGGTGACCCAGGAAATGGCGGTGAAGGACGACAACAGCTTCACTCTGCACCTGAAGAAGCCGTTCGCGCTGACGCTGTATGCGCTGGGTGTCGCCGGCTGCTTCATCATGCCGGAGCGAGTCGCGAAGACCGACCCGTTCAAGCAGATCACCGATCCCACCGGTTCCGGTCCGTTCAAGTTCGTCAAGGAGGAATGGGTCGCCGGTGCGAAGGCGGCCTGGGTGAAGAACGACAAATACATCCCGCGCGATGAGCCGGCCGACTTCTTCGCCGGCGGCAAGCGCGTCTATGTCGATCGCGTCGAGCACATCGTGATGCCTGACCAGGCCACGGCCGCAGCGGCGCTGCAAACCGGCGAGGTGGATTGGGTGCACGTGCCACAGATCGACTTGGTCCCCATGCTGAAAAAGAGCAACGGCGTGACCGTCGCGGTGCATGACCCGCTGGGCTGGCTCGGCATCATCCGGCCGAACTTCCTTTACCCGCCGTTCGACAACCGCAAGCTGCTGCGTGCCATCCTGCCGGCGATCGATCAGCGCGAGTTCCTCGCTGCCGTCATTGGCGAGCAGTCGGATCTCGGCAAGTATCCTGCTGGCTTCTTCACCGTCGGCAGTCAGATGGCGAACATGGCCGGGATGGAGGCGCTTTCGGGGCCACGCGACATAGAGAAGGCGAAGCGGCTCGTGGCGGAGAGCGGCTACAAGGGCGAGCCCGTGCTGCTGATGTCCCCGACTGACCAACCGGCGCTGGCGCAGGTCGCGCAGGTCACGCGCGAAGTGTTCGAGAAGGTCGGCATCAAGGTCAATTACCAGGCGATGGACTGGTCCACGCTGGTAGCGCGGCGGGCGTCGCGCGAGCCGCCGGACAAGGGCGGCTGGAACGCGTTCTGCACTTCCTGGGCCGGCCTGTCCGTCGCCGATCCGGGCGGGCACTTCCCGCTACGCGGCAATGGCACGGGCGCGTGGTTCGGCTGGCCAACGGACACGAAGATGGAGGAGTTACGCGACGCCTGGTTCGACGCGCCAGACCTGCCGGCACAGAAAAAGCTCTGCGAGGAGATGCAGACCTATGCTTTCGAGCAGGTGCCCTTCATTCCAATCGGCCAGTGGTTCTATCCGACCGCGTTCCGCAACAGCGTGACCGACATCGTGCGCGCACCTAACATCCTGCACTGGAACCTGAAGAAGACATGACCCGCGACGAACGGGCGTCAGAATTGCTTTAGCAGCCGGTCGATGTAGTCCAGCTCCATCTGCGGTCGCATGCGTTCCGCGCCGCGGCGGCGGAGCTCTTCCTGGATCGCCTGCGTCCGCTGGCGTTCGCGTTCCTCAGGCACCGTCACATCGGCGCTTTCGTCCGCGCCCGAGCTGCCCTGCCCATAGCGCCGCCCCAGCGGGTCACGGCCAGGCTGGGCACGGTCGGGCGGCCCAGACTGCCAGCCGCGGCCGGCGTCGTCGTTTTGTCCGTTACGAAGCGTCAGTCCCATCGGCCCGTCGGAATCACCGTCCTGATCGCTGCCATCCTGACCTTGCGGGCCAAACTGCTTGGCCATCGCCTGGCCCATCTCACGGTTGCCTTTCTGTAGGGCTTCGATGGCCTTCTGCTCCGATTCGCCCGCCGCCGCATCGTTGCCCTCCCCGAGTTGGCGGCCGGCGTCGCGCATCGCAGTATCGGCCTCACCCAGACTGGGCGGCACCTGGCCGGTCAAATCGCCAAACTGCTGCATCAGCTCGCCGAGAGCACGCCGAAGCGCCTGCTGAACACGGCGGTCCGCCTCGCGTTCGCTTGACTGATCGGTTGGCTGGGTCGGTGGGCGATTGCCACGGAACCGGGTCGTATCATCGGCGCGGCCCTGCGCATGGTCGAGCAAGCCGCCCTGTCGGCCGATCATGTCCTGGACAGCACCCATCTGCTGCTGGCCGCGTCGGCGCTGCGCCTCCGCTCGCTCGCCATCACGTCCATGCTCCGCGCGCGCATTGCGAAGCTTGTCGAGCATGCGCTCAAGCTCCGCCATCCGTTGCTGCGCGTCCTGCATGCGGCCCTGGCGGGCGGCCTCGCGCGCCTGCTCGGCCATTCGATCCAGGTCGCGATTGGAAAGGTGCTGCGAATCCGGATCGAATGGCAGCTCATCGTTGTTGCGACGTGCGTCCTCCAACAATGCTTCCAAGTGACGTTGGATCGCCTCTTCGAGTTCCTTCAGCTTTTGATCGAGCGCCTCGCGGTTAGCATCGCTCGGGTCGCGGATCGCGTTTTCCAGTGCCTCTCGCGCCGCCTGGCGGGCGGCTTCAAGCGCACGTGCTGTGCGCTCGGTCCGGCCTTCCTCCAGGTGCAGTGCGAGTTCCCACATCCTCTGCTGGGCCTGATCGACTGCCTCAGGTCGCTTGTCGCTCTCAAGCAGCGAGGCAATGCCGCCAAGGTTGACGTAGGCGCCGTAATCGCCGCCCAGCGCGTCAGGTTGCGCAAGGAGTCCCTCCAAGCCCTTGATCGCAGAATCGCGGTCGTTCGGGCGCAAGCTGAGGTCGCGCCTTATGGCGATCAGGGCACGTGCAACGGGGTTCTGGAATGCTCGCTGCGGCAGCACGAACTCGGCCTCGCGGCTTTCGCCGATTTGCCCCGGTGCATCGCGCGCCACGAGCTTCGCGATCACCGGCAGACCGGCCCATGGATGCGCCGTGAGGTCGTGCTGGCTGCTCCCCCGTGCCGATTTGGGTGTCCCGCCAGGCAATGGGACCGTAACCAGCAGCGGCGGCGCATCCGGCCGATCCCGCAACCGCAAATCGGCCTGGAGAGAGACCACGCCGTAGTCATCTGAGACCCGCCATGGGAGCCGCGTCTGCTGACTTCCGGGCGCCCGGTTCGGGTTATCCGTCCACTCGGCCACCGGAGGCTGGTCGGCGATCACCGTGACGTCCCAGGCTGCCAACTGGCTACCGCCACGGCGCACCGTCAGGTGGCCACCTTCCGTCAGTTCGCGGTCTGCCTGGAAGCTCATCTTGTCGAGCACGCGAAATGTCTCTGGGCGACCATCAAGCGCCAGCGAAGGCGTGCCATCACCGCCGGTGATACTCACCGTGAGATGCGCGCCAGCGGGTGCTGACACCGGGCCACCGGTGCTCCTGAGGAAGATCGGCGCCAGCCGCGTATAGGCCGGTGGGGTGATCCAGGCCTGCAACTCGGTCGCTGGCGGAGCCGAGGGACGCGGCAGCGTTGGTTCCATCGCCAGCGCCAGACGCGAGGGGGCATCCTCGCCGGCAACGACAAAGGCGGCAATCAATGCCAGGATCAATGCGGCGCGCAACGCCCGCGGATCACGCCGCGCCAGGCCGGGCTGTGGCAAGCCAACGCGGAGCCGACGTACCTGCTGCACGGCACGCGTAACATGCGCCTGCCACAGGGCCACCGAGGCTGTATCAGGTCCGAGGCGCCCCCGGGACGGTCGATCGGTCAGGACTGACAGCGGACGATGAGCGAGGCCCGAAGCTAGTTCCAGCCGCCGATCGGCCGCCTTGTCATCTGGCGTCGTGAGACCGATCAGGCCACGGACAAGCAACCCCATGATCAGCAGTGCAGTGACCACAAGCAGTCCAATATGCGCCGAGGGTGGCAGCATGCGCGGCACGTCGAGCAGGGCAAGGCACACGAAGAGGCCGGCAACGCCCAACGGCGGCCACAGAGCCGGCCAGATCCGCTCAAACAGGATGGCGAAGCGGGCCAGCGCGCGGCGACCGGCAAGCCGGCGCAACAGGCGCTCGAGATCTCCGCCCGACGGGGTCATTCCAGCCAATGTGGCACGTGCTCGCCGCGCCACAAGTCGGCGTGGCTTTCACGCTCACGAATGACCGACCAATTGCCGCCGTCCACCATCACCTCGGCCGCCACAGGGCGCGCATTGTAAGCCGAACTCATCACCGCGCCATACGCGCCCGCATCGAGGATCGCCACCCGGCCACCGGCCGCAATTCCCGGCAACATGCGATTGCGCGCAAATGTGTCGCCGGTTTCGCAGACCGGCCCGACCACGTCGGCCGGGGCCGCCGGAGCCACAAAATCCGTCGCTGAGACCGGAACGATCCCATGCCACGCATCGTACATTGCCGGCCGAATGAGATCGTTCATCGCGGCGTCCAGCACGACGAACCGGCTGCCCTGCGTACGCTTAACGAGCAGGACGGTGGTCAACAGAACGCCTGCGGGTCCGACGAGCCAACGGCCAGGCTCGAGCATCACGTGGACATCCAGGTTGTGCAGAGCACCCTTGATTGCTCCGGCCAGCGCGGCGGGTAGCGGCGCTGGTTCGCCGCGATACCCGATGCCTAATCCGCCACCGCAATCCAAAACCGATACGGGAAGGCCGTCACTCCGAAGATCCCGAACAAGCTCGGCCAGACGTCCATATGCCGAACGATACGGCGCGACCGACATGATCTGACTGCCGATGTGAGTCGCCAAGCCTATCGGCTGGATACCTGGCAGCGTTACGGCACGTCGATAAAGGGGTACTACCTCATCGTACGGAATGCCGAATTTGTTGTGCGCGCGACCCGTGGTGATCTTGGCGTGCGTGCCGGCGTCTACATCCGGATTGACCCGCAGTGCAATGCGTGCGGTGCGCCCCATGCCAGCGGCGAGCGCCGAGAGCATGTCAAGCTCCTCGGCACTTTCGACATTGATCTGCGCACTGTTCTCGTTCAATGCGAGACGGAGCTCGCGCTCGCTCTTGCCCACGCCGGAAAACACGATTCGATCGGCAGGAATACCGGCCTGGCGGGCGCGGCGAAGTTCACCTTCGCTGACCACATCGACGCCGGCCCCTTCGGCCGCGAACAGACGCAGCACAGCCAGCCGGTCGTTTGCCTTCATCGCATAGTGGATGTGCGCATTGAGGCCGGCATCGGCCAGGGCGCCCGCCAGCGTTCGATAGCGCCGCCGCATCGCGCTTGCTGAATAAACCCAGACCGGAGTTCCAACCTCATCGGCGATGAGATTGAGCGGGACCTCGTCGATCAGCAGTCCATCCATTGCATGCATGGACAAGTGCGGTCGCGCCGCAATCAGCTCTGCGGCGGCAGGATCCGGTGTATCAGTGGTGGAAGCAGTTGCCATTCGTCAGGAAACTATACGAGGTGCACGCTCCTGGGAACGGGACAGGAAATGCGATTAGCGTGTGGGATAAGTCTTCGGCCAGGTGATCTCATTGGGTGGCCCAGGCGGCGATGGCGGCCCCTTCTTGCCACACGCTGCCAACACCATGATCCCCAGGACCATTGCCACAACGGACGCGCACTTCATGCCAATTCTGCCTGCCAACGTGCTGCCTCGCGTGCGACATTGTCCGGCGCTGTGCCACCATAGCTGGTGCGGGAGGCGACCGATGCGTCGACTGTCAGCACCGAGAGGACATCAGCGGTGATGCGCGGCTCCTCCGCCTGCATTTCCGTAAGCGTCAGTTTCCCAAGTTCCACCCCTTTGGCTTCTGCCAGCGCGACCAACCGACCGGTAACGTGGTGTGCGTCACGGAACGGCAGCTTCGCCACGCGTACCAGCCAGTCAGCCAGATCGGTCGCGGTCGCATACCCGGAGCCCGCCAACTCCCGCATCCGCACAACGTCCGGCTTCATGTCACGCGCCATTCCAGCCATTGCAGCAAGCGACAGCGACCAGGATTCGGTGGCGTCGAAAACCGGCTCCTTGTCCTCCTGCATGTCCTTTGCGTAGGCAAGGGCCAAGCCTTTCATCACCGTTAGCAAAGCAACGAGCGAGCCGGCGATCCGCCCTGTCTTGGCACGTACCAGTTCTGCGGCATCCGGGTTCCGCTTCTGTGGCATGATCGAACTGCCGGTGGTGAATGCGTCCGAGAGACGGATGAACCGCCAGGGTGCCGAACACCACACCACAATCTCCTCGGCGAAACGCGACAGATGCATCGCCGAGATCGCCGCGGCCGAAAGAAACTCCAGAGCGAAGTCACGATCGGACACCGCGTCCAAGGAATTGGCAGTCGCGCGATCGAATCCGAGCGCCTTTGCGGTCATAGATCGATCGATCGGAAACGATGTGCCGGCCAAGGCCGCGCTGCCCAGCGGGCACTCATTCAGCCGGCGGCGACAATCCGCTAGTCTGCCCCGATCACGATTCAGCATTTCGACATAGGCCAGCAGATGATGGCCGAATGTTATCGGCTGTGCCGTCTGCAGATGGGTGAAGCCGGGCATAGGATCGTGGGCATGCTCCGCGGCACGATCGGCCAGCGCCCGCATGAGATCCGTGATCTGTCCCGTCAGACCATCAACCGCATCGCGAACCCACAGGCGAAAATCGGTTGCGACCTGGTCGTTGCGACTACGAGCGGTATGCAGACGGCGGCCTGCCTCGCCGATGCGCTCCGTCAGCCGAGACTCAATGTTCATGTGGATGTCTTCGAGCGCCGCATCGAACGGAAAGCGGCCCGTCTCGATCTCGTGTGCAATCGCGGCTAGACCATCTTGGATGAGCTGCTCATCTTGTGCCGAGATGATCCCCGCCTTCGCCAGCATAGCGGCGTGCGCAAGCGAACCCTGGATGTCCTGTCGCCACAACTTGCGGTCGAAGCCGATCGAGGCATTGATCTCCTGCATGACCGCGGAAGGGCCGGCCGCGAAGCGACCACCCCATTGCGGGTTGGCGGCAACGTTTCGTCTCTCTGGCGTCTTGCTCAAGGAATCGGTCTCACGATGACATTGATCACACGTCGCGCTGCACTTGGTGCGGGCGGGACCCTAGCGGCGGGACTATGGCCGCGCAAACCATTGGCCGCGGACTTAAGTGATCTCGCCAGCAGGCTGCAGCCAACCGATCCGCCCACCATACCTCCGGACATCGTTTTTCTTACGGCCGACGGTAGCGAGCATCACCTGACGGAATTCCGCGGCCATGGCATGGTGATCAATCTTTGGGCTACCTGGTGTGTACCCTGCGTCGCCGAAATGCCGTCGCTAGCCGCGCTCTCGAAGACCTTGGCGCCTGAGGACATCGCTGTGCTGCCCCTCTCGTCCGATCGTGGCGGCGTGGATGTGGTCAAGGCATTTTACCAAAATCACGATATCACCGGATTACCTGTGTTGCTGGATCCCAAAGGCGCCGCAGCGCGCGCCTGGCACGCCCGTGGGGTTCCGACCAGTTTCATCATCGACAAACGGGGACGCGAGCGCGCCAGGCTTGAAGGGTCCGCTGATTGGTCAACACCGGAAGCAGCGTCCCTCGTACGTAAGCTGGTAAATGGCTGACGCGATCAGCCCCGTTTGAGTTCGCTCAGCAGCGTGTTCTCGGTGAGTATCTGAGGCAGCACCGTTGGCTCACCGCGTGCCGGATAATAGACGTACAGCGGCACGCCATCCCGGCCATTCTCACGCAGGTAATCTGTGATCTGCGAGTCCTGACGTGTCCAGTCGCCCTTCAGATACGTCACGTGGTTTTCGGCGAACGCGCGTTGCACGGCATCGCTGCTGATGGCCACGCGCTCATTCACCAGACAGGTCACGCACCAAGCCGCCGTCATGTTGACGAACACCGGCCGGCCTTCTGCGCGCAAGGCGGCCAGGCGGGTCGCGCTGAAGGGTTCCACGCCAGCTTCAGCGACAGTCTTTGTCGTCTGGGGCGATGTGGCGATTCCGCTGAGCACGGCTAGTGCCGCCAGGAAAGCCGCCGCTGCGACAGAGTGGCCAATACGTCGGCTCGTTTGCGTCTTGCCCTGGGTGACGCCAAGCGCCCACCCAGCGAAGCCAAGCAGGACAAGCCCCGCCGCGGTGGCCAGAACCCCGCCTGATCCCACCTCCTGGCTGATCACCCAGACCAGCCAAGCGGTCGCCGCGTACATCGGGAAGGCAAGTGCCTGGCGCAATGTCTCCATCCATGGACCGGGCTTCGGCGTCAGACCCCGCAGTGGCGGGATTACGGTGAGCAGCGCATAGGGTGCCGCCAAACCCAGGCCCATCGTCAGGAAGACCAGCATGGTTATCCATGGCGGCGCGGCCAGACCGGCGGCAATCGCCACGCCCATGAACGGAGCGGTGCAGGGCGTCGCGACCACCACCGCGAGAAGGCCCGTGGAAAAACTCCCGATATACCCCGGGCGCAACGTCAGCCCCTGTCCCGTTCGCATCAGGCCCGTGCCGACTTGATAGACACCGGAAAGGTTCAGCCCAACTGCAAACAGCAGCCAGGCCATCGCCGCCACAAACACGGGCGACTGGAATTGGAACCCCCAGCCCGCCGCAGTTCCGGCAGTGCGCGCCGCCAGCAGTGCTGCCCCCAGCAGAGCAAAGGCAACAAGCACGCCCAACGCATAAGCAACAGCCTGGCGCTGGGCTTTGCCATGCTTCATGCCGGCCAGCCCAACCACCTTCAACGCCAGCACCGGGAATACGCAGGGCATCAGATTCAGGATCAGCCCTCCAAGGAACGCGAGCCCGAGCATGCGCTGCAGTTTCATCGTAGGCGGCGGGAGCGGCACCGCGCCTGGCGTGGCTCGGAGTACGACATCCGTTTCGAGGCCGCTGCGATCGCGCACGGACAGGACACCCGACAACCCGGCTTCCGAACGGAATGCCTTTCCCGGATGGAGCGCGAGCGTGAAGCCGCCTCGCCAGACAGTAAGCGGTTGTGCCGCGCCGTTGCGGATCGTGTCGGCAATGTCCGGAATGAACCAGGCGTCGACGACGGTCTGGGGCGTCAATTCAGGTCCCTGCACCCAGAGCGTCCCATCCGGGCCAATCACCGACTGCCATGGCGACGGGCGCGGCACTTGCCTCTCGGTTACGGCGAACAGGGGAGCCTGGGCCGAAGGTGCGGCGGTGCCGAAACGCAAATCGATTTGGAACTCACCCTCTTCGGGCACGCAGATATCCCGGCAGACCAGCCAGTTGGCGTGGGCCTTCACCTGCAACGGCCCGGTTTGGCCAGGTGTCACGCTGACCGGCAGCAGGACATCGCCTGTGTAGCCATAGGTCATCAGCGGCCCCTCTGCTATGCGCTGGGGCACCGGCCATGCGATGGGACCAGCTTTGGCTTCCGGCGGAAGGCTCAGGTCGAGTTCGGGGGGCACACCAGCGTCACCCGGGTTTTGCCAGTAGGTGTGCCAACCTGGCGCCAGACGTAGCCACAGGCCAATACGTAACGGTTGGCCAGGGGCGACCGAGTCAACTTCAGACACGAGCGAGGCTGTCGCGCGGGGACTGCTGACGACGCGGCTCTCCAATGCGCCGGCCGGGATCGCCCAGCAGAGCAGGAGTGCGCCCAGGATGGCGCTCAGTACCGACGGCATGACTTCCCCAGGGCGCATTTCCTGCGCATATGGCGCACTTTCGACCGGACGACCAGCATGCTGCCCGAACTGCCAGTGACCGAGGTGCTTCAAGCGTTGCTGGCAACGCTGGCGAAGGGACGCAATGCCGTACTGGTGGCGCCACCAGGCGCCGGCAAGACGACGCTGGTGCCCCTCGCCCTGCTGGACGCGCCCTGGCGGGGTGACGGCACCATCCTCGTGCTGGAACCTCGGCGGCTTGCCACGCGCGCCGCAGCGGCCCGCATGGCTTCGCTTCTAGGTCAGTCTGTGGGCGGTGGGGTTGGCTTCCGCACACGGCTCGATGCCGCCGTGTCGTCGGCCACACGCATCGAGGTCGTGACAGAGGGCCTGCTGATCCGACGCCTGCAATCCGATCCGGCGCTCGACGGCGTTGCCGTGGTAATTCTGGATGAGGTGCACGAGCGCTCTCTGGAGTCGGATTTGGCGCTTGCGCTGTGCCTGGACCTGCAACGGGTGTTACGGCCGGAACTGCGCCTGATCGCAATGTCCGCCACAGCCGATGGCGCACGCTTGGCGCGACTGATGGATGCTGAGGTCATCGAAAGCGCCGGCCAGATCTTTCCAGTCGAGATCAGCCACATCGGACGGGATATTGGTGCGCCGCGCGATCTGCCCGAGGCCATTGCCCGTGCGATTCGCACTGCGCTCGCGGAGCACAAAGGCGACGTTCTCGCCTTCCTGCCTGGAATGGCGGAGATACGTCGCGCCGAGACTTTGCTGGAAGGCTGTGGTGCGCTGGTGCTGCCACTGCACGGGGACTTGCCGCCTGCCCAGCAGGATCGGGCACTCTGCCCAGCCGAGACAAGGCGGGTTGTGCTGGCGACTTCGATTGCCGAGACCTCGCTGACCGTTCCCAACGTGCGCATTGTCGTGGATGGCGGCTGGCGGAGAGTTCCGAGGCTCGACCCAGCAACCGGGCTGGCGCGGCTGGCCACTATCCGAATTTCACGCGCCGCCGCTGAACAACGGACGGGGCGCGCAGGTCGTGAGGCACCAGGAGTCGCCATCCGCCTTTGGTCCGCGGCACTGCACCGTGGACTGGCTGCTTACGAGAAGCCCGAAATCCTCGAAGCTGATCTGTCGTCGCTGGTGTTGGACTGTGCGGCTTGGGGCACGCCGCCGGGCGGTCTGGCATTCCTGGATGCGCCACCAGCAGGCGCGTTGGCGGCGGCCAAGTCCTTGCTGGAAGACCTTGGTGCGCTCGATGATCAGGGCAGGATCACTGATGCCGGTCGGCGCATGGCGAGGCTCGGCGCGCACCCCAGACTCGCCGCCATGATGTTGGCCGCCGAAGGTCGGGGCGAGACAGCCCTCGCCGCTGACATCGCAGCTTTGCTGGAGGAGCGCGATCCGCTGCGCAGTCCAGATGCCCCGGCCGATATCGGCCTGCGGCTTGCCGCCATTCGCCTGGGCGATGCGGCGGCAGATCGCGGGGCGTTGTCCCGCATCCGCCGAGTCGCCAGCCAGCATCGCCGCCGGCTCAATCTGGCATCAGATACGGCGGCCGAAGGCGAACCGGGCAGACTGCTGGCGGCTGCCTTTCCGGACCGGATCGCGCAGCGTCGCGGTGAACCGGGCAGCTTCCGGCTTTCCGGCGGCGGTGGTGCCCGTCTGCCACGCGGCGATCCGCTCGCGACGGCGCCACTGTTGGCCGTGGCCTCCCTGGAGATGAAGACCGCTGCTCGCATACGGCTCGCGGCCCCGCTTGATCCCGACACCCTGCCCGCCAACCGGATCGTCGAGCAAGTAGAAACCAGCTTTGACCCGGTATCCGGTGCGGTGCTGGCGCGCCGTCGTCGCCGGTTCGGATCATTGGTGCTGACCGATAGAACTGAAGCCGCTGAACCGGCCCAAGTGGTCTCGGCGCTGGCGCGTGCCGTGGCGGGGGATCGGCTGCGGGCATTGCCATGGACCGAGCCGGCCAGGCAATTCCAGGCGCGCGTCGCGCTCATGCGACGCTTGGAACCCGACGTGGCATGGCCGGACCTGTCAGACGAAGCGCTCAGTGCGAATGCTGAGGACTGGCTGGCACCTCGGCTCTTGGGAATGTCGCGTCTGGCCGACCTGTCGCATCTTGATATGCAGGCGATCCTGCGCGGGATGTTGCCTTGGGACCTCGCGCAACAACTGGATGACTCGCTGCCGGCGCAGCTGCTGTTGGGAACCGTTCGGGTCCCGATCGACTACACTCAGCCGGTGCCGCTCGCCTCGGCAAAGGCGCAGGCCTTTTATGGCACCAGCAGAGCGCCGGAACTCGCGGGCGGGCGCGTGAAGCTGCAGGTTGCCCTGTTATCGCCAGCAGGGCGGCCGGTGGCGATCACCGGGGATCTGGGAAGCTTCTGGCGCACCGGCTGGGCGGACGTGCGGCGCGACATGCGCGGCCGCTATCCGAAGCATGCCTGGCCGGAAGATCCGTCGCGCCCCGACGCCTGAACAAACTCTGTGGCGCAGATTCTTGTTGCAACGCTGCCCACATGCCATGTGCATGAGGCATTCCTCCGCCGGAGAGCACCGCTCAATGATCCGACCCTGGCACCCGAGAGGCCTGTTCCTGGCCCTCGCGCTGCTCGTCACATCCTGCGCCACGGCGCCGGGCAGTGCCGTCGCACGGTCTGCGCCGGAGAGCTTCGCGCCGCTGGTCAAGCGCGTATTGCCGGCGGTGGTGAACATCGCGGTGACAGAAACCGTCTCGGGCGGCGACGTGCTCGGCAGTCTGCCCCCCGAACTCCGGGACACCCCCTTGGGGCGCGAGTTTCGGCGCAGGTTCGGCAATCGGCGCGAACAGACGATGGGAGCCGGCTCCGGCTTCATTATCGATCCCTCCGGGCTGATCGTCACGAACAACCACGTGGTGGGGCACGCGGACAAGATCGTCGTCTTACTCACCGACGGTACGCGGCTGCCAGCACGCGTAATCGGCACGGATGAACTGACAGACGTGGCCGTGATCAAGGTGCAGGCGTCCGGTCCGCTGCCTGCGGTCCAGTTCGGCGACTCGCACCAGGTGGAAGTCGGCGATTGGGTATTGGCTGCTGGCAATCCATTCGGTCTGGGCGGGTCGGTCACCGCCGGCATTATCTCGGCGCGCGGCCGCGACCTCGGTGCGGGGCCGTTCGACAATTTCCTGCAGCTCGATGCGCCGATCAATCCAGGTAACTCGGGCGGACCGATCTTCAACATGGATGGCCAGGTGATCGCGATCAGCACTGCCATCGTCTCACCGTCCGGCGGCTCGGTCGGCATTGGCTTTGCGACGCCCAGCGAACTGATCATCCCGATTGTTAGCAAACTGCGCGGTGGCGGCCATATAGAACGCGGCTGGCTCGGAGTGTCGGTCGAGGATGGCACCGCCGGCGTTTCGATTGCTGGTGTGGAACGCACAAGCCCAGCGGGCCGCGCTGGCATTCGCCAGGGTGACACGATCCTGGCCGTGAACGGCGAGCGCATTGAGAACGCCCGGGCACTGATCCGCACCATTGCGGCGATGCCGCCGGGTAGTAGCGTCAATCTGTCAATTCGCCGGCAGGGGCGCGAGATGGACGTTCCATTGACGATTGGTCGGCGTCCCCTCGAAGGGGCCGGCTGAGGAGCAAGGTTATGCGTATCCTCGTTGTGGAAGACGACAAGGACGTCAGCAGCTTCGTCGTGCGGGGCCTCAAAGAGGCTGGGCACGTCGTTGAGCATGCCGACAATGGCCGCGATGGCCTGTTTATGGCGGCGAGCGAGGCTTTTGACGCCGTGATCCTCGATCGCATGCTGCCTGGTGGCATTGACGGTATTCGTCTGCTGGAGACGCTGCGAGCACAGAAAAACACAGTGCCCGTACTCATTCTATCAGCGCTTGCCGATGTCGACGAGCGCGTACGAGGCCTGAAGGCAGGCGGCGACGATTATCTCACCAAACCCTTCGCCTTCGCCGAATTGCTGGCTCGAGTGGAGGCATTGGCGCGTCGCGGCAAAGGCGAGGGACCGGTCACCAAGTTGGTAGTCGAGGACCTGGAACTCGATTTGCTGTCGCGTCAAGTGAAACGGGCCGGGCAGAAAATAGACCTGCAGCCGCGCGAGTTCCGGCTGCTCGAATACCTGATGCGCCACGCCGGCCAGGTGGTAACTCGCACCATGCTGCTGGAGGGCGTCTGGGATTACCATTTTGATCCGCAGACTAACGTCATCGACGTTCATGTCTCGCGGTTGCGACAGAAGGTCGATAAGCCATTTCCTACACCGCTGATTCATACGATACGCAACGCAGGTTATATGCTGCGCGCCGAGAACGCGTGACCGAATGGCGCGCGCTCAGGCGCCTGGTACGTTCAGCCAGCTTTCGCTTCGCGGGAATGTACGTGCTGATGCTTGGCATCAGCGCGGCGGCGCTGGCGCTGTTCCTGTGGTGGGCAACTGCCGGACTGGTTGATCGGCAGACCGAGGCGGCAATCCAGGCCGATGCCCAAGGCCTGTCCGAACGCTTCAGCATCGGACGTCTCCCCGCTCTGGTCGTGACAATAGACGACAGGCTGGCGCAAAACGTCGAGGACGATGCGATCTATCTGCTTGTCGGCCCAAATGGGCAGCGTATTGCCGGCAATCTGGAGCGTTGGCCACAAGGCGTGGCCGAGACTGGCGCGTGGTACGAATTGCCGATTGAGCGCGCCGGGATGCGATCGCTAGCCCTGGTTCAGATCTATGGTCTCCCTGGCGGTTTTCGCCTGCTCATCGGCCGCGACGTTCAGTTACGCGCACAACTGCGGACACTCTTGACCAACGCGTTGCCATGGGGGCTGCTGGTCGTGCTGCTGATGGCGTCCCTCGGCGCGCTTCTGGTCCGCAGCATGTTTCGCAACGCACTGGCGAACGTGTCGGCTACGGCCACGGCAATCGCCGGTGGCGATCTTACGCAGCGAGTTAAGCTGTCGGGCAGAGGCGACGAATTCGACCAACTCGCGGAGACGATTAACGATATGCTTGACCGCATGGCGCGGCTGATGGAAGGCGTGAGAGAGGTATCCAACGCAATCGCGCACGACCTTCGCACGCCGATCACTCGCGCACGCACGCGTCTGGAAGATGCGACTTTGCATGCCACGACGGCGGACGAACTGCGTGTCGCCATCGAGCGAGCGACGACAGATCTCGATGGCATAGTCGCGGTGTTTCAGGCGTTACTGCGGATCGCCGAAATCGAAGCGGGTTCGCGCCGGGCGGCCTTCACGCGCTTCGACGTGGTGCCACTGCTTGGCAATGTGGCAGAGCTGTACGGCGTCTTCGCGGAGGAAAAGGGCGTCAGGCTGACGGTGCATACCCCGGAGAGTTTGCTGGCCTACGGTGACCGCGACCTGATCCAGCAGGCCTTGGCGAATCTGGTGGACAATGCGGTGAAGTTCTCGCCTTCTGGCAGTGAAGTCACGCTGACAGCATCGGGGCAGCCCGGTTGGGTGGAGATATCTGTGGCCGACCAGGGGCCCGGCATTCCTGAGAGTGATCGATCTCGGGCCGCCGAACGGTTCTTTCGGGGTGAAACTGCCCGGAACACCCCTGGCTCGGGGCTGGGGCTGTCTCTGGTCCAAGCAGTGGCTAATCTACATGGTGGCAGGCTACGCCTCGGCGATGCGGCGCCAGGTCTGCTCGCCATACTGACGCTGCCGCGGCACGATGAGACCCATGCAGCCGACTAACTTTCTTGTCATGCCACCACCACTGACCGGAGAGACAGGGCGCGTCATCCTGAGCGCGATGTTCTCGACCACTCGCGCGCCTGGGATGCTGGCTACGGCTGCCGGCTTCGGATTGGGGCTGGCATTGATGGGCGCTGTCCCGGGTGTGGGTCAGCCTGCGCCTCAGCGCGTGATCAGCGACACGCCGGAATACTGCCTCCGCCTCTTAGACCGGGTCAGCGAAATGGTCCGCGTGGCTTCCGTGCCGCCACCGCAGGAAGTAGCGAGCTTGTCCACTGAAGGCCAGCGGATGTGCGACCAGGGTCAGACGCGGGGCGGCATACTGCGGCTGCGCCGCGCGCTGATGCTGATGATGCATGGGAGCCAAGTTCCCTGATGCCTTGCATCAGAACATCCGGCTGAACCACCCGCCCTTGGGCGCCGAGGTGATAACCGAGGTGGAGCCTGGGGGGGCGCTCCAGGTCATCAACCGATTCACGAAGTCAGGCGGCGGATAGACCAAGCCAGAATTCTCGTCGATCGCTCTACGAACGTTCGCGTAGGCGCTCGGGCCCGCTGCATCCACCAACGCCTCCTGCCCCGCGCTGGGAGGAGCCTCGTCTGAGGATTGTGAGGTTCCCTTGCCGAGCCCCAGCGCGCCTGGGCGCGTTGGCCGCATCGCGAGGCTGGGCGGCATCGACAGCGGCATCTGGGTCGCGGCCATAGTCTCTGGCGCGGCATCACGCGAGACTGTGAACGTCCGCGTCATGCCGTCATCGGAGCAGGCTGCAACAATCAGGACCAGCAGGACCGGGGCAACTCGCATCAAGAACTCCAAAACTAGCATGCCGTGGGGCTACTGCTTCGCAGTCGCGCCGGATCAGATCAAGTCATTCTTCACATTGTTTTCCTCGATGGCCAGGCGTGGCACAGTTTCGTGCTACCGACGGGATCATCGTCATGAACAGCATGCACTGGGTCGGCACGTGGACCACCGCCCCTGCGCCAGCCGAGGGCGCGGCGTTCAGCAATCAAACGTTCCGGATGAACGCACGGATCAGCATCGGGGGTGGTACGCTCCGTGTGCGCCTGTCGAATGCCTATGGCACTCGTCCCTTGACCATTGGCGCCGCACATGTGGGACTGCGAGGCGGGACTGCCGCTGGCGTGGTTCCCGGCTCGGATCGCAAGCTGACGTTCGGTGGCGAGAACTCGGCCACAATAGCTGCCGGTGCGCTGTTGCTGAGCGATCCAGTCGATCTGGCGCTGACGCCGTTGGCTGATCTCGCGATCACGTTCTATCTGCCCGGCGATGTGCCGGCGAATTTTGGCATAACCGGCCGCTACGCACGCCAGACGAATTACATCTCCCCGCCTGGAGACTTCTCCTCGGAAACCATGATGCCAGTCGGCAAGATCACCGACGAGTGGTATTTCGTCAGTGGCATCGACGTGCTGGCGCCCGCGGACACCGGTGGCATTGTCGCCCTTGGTGACTCGCTGACGGACGCCAATATCTCGACGCATGACGCATTCTGCCGCTGGCCGGATCAACTTGCGCGGCGGCTAGTAGCCCGCGGCGGCCGAATGTTCGGCGTGATGAACCAGGGGCTCGGTGGCAATCGCATCCTGCATGATATTCGTGGCGACAGCGGCCTGCGCCGCTTCGATCGCGACGTATTGGCGCAACCTGGCGTGACGCATGTCATCGTCGTGCTTGGCACCAACGACCTGCGGAACCGCTGGGCCAAACCGGAAGAGGAAGTTACCGCCGAACAGATGATCGCCGGCTTGAAGCAAATGGTCCTTCGAGCGCACGCGCGCGGGGTCAAGATATTTGGCGGCACGTTGATGCCGTTCGAGAACGAGACGTTTCTTGTCGGAGCCTGGACGCCGAAGCGTGAAGCGGAACGGCAAAAGGTCAACGACTGGATTCGTGGTAGCGGCGCCTTCGATGCGGTCATCGACTTCGATAAGGGTGTTCGCGATCCTGATCACCCGACGCGCATGCTACCGATCTATGATTGTGGCGATCACCTGCATCCGAGCGATCTGGGCTATAATCGCATGGGTGACATCGTCGATCTCTCGCTGTTCGATTAGCCTGTCATCTGGGGTTGCCGCGCCGCTCGCGTAGTGACAGCGTGAGGCATCAGGAACAGGAGGGGGAACGCACCCATGGATCTCGGAATTAGAGGCAAGAAGGCAATCGTCTGTGCGGCAAGCAAGGGTCTCGGCCGCGCCTGTGCCATGTCATTGGCACGCGAAGGCGTCGATCTGGTGATCACCGCGCGCACGGCTGCCGACCTGGAAAAGGCCGCGGACGAGATCCGCAGGGAAACAGGCGCGAAGGTCACACCAGTTCCCGGTGACATCACTACCGACGCTGGCCGCGCCGCCGCACTGGCTGCATGCCCCGAGCCCGACATCCTGGTGAACAATGCGGGCGGCCCGCCGCGTGGCGACTTCCGGGAATGGAATCGCGAGGACTGGATCAAGGCGGTCGACGCCAACATGCTGACGCCAATCTTCCTGATCAAGGCCGTCGTGGATGGCATGATCGCACGCAAGTTCGGTCGGATCGTGAACATCACGTCGGCGTCGGTGAAGTCCCCGATCCCGGAACTCGGCATGAGCAATGGCGCGCGTGCCGGACTCACCGGCTTTGTCGCCGGTCTGGCGCGACAGATTGCCAGGCACAACGTCGTCATCAACAACATCCTGCCAGGCCCGTTCCTCACTGATCGCCTCCGAAGCGGCTTCGCGGAAGCAGCGCGTGCATCCAATCGCCCGGTGGATGAGTTGGTCCAGGAGCGGGCGAAGAATTCACCCGCCGGACGCGTCGGCGATCCAGCGGAATTCGGTGACGCATGCGCTTTCCTGTGCTCAGCCAAGATCGGCTTCATCGTCGGGCAAAATCTGCTGCTCGACGGCGGGGCGTTCAACTCATCGAGCACCTGATCGCAACGAGGACGGTTCCAGCCGCCACGGAACTGTTTTAGTCTGCCTCCAATCAAAGGAGGCGGGATCATGCGGGCTATTCTTGGGGGAGTGGCGCTGGCGGCGGCGCTGGTGACCACTTCTGTGCCGGCACTGGCACAGAAATCGGCTGATACGCTGCGCATCACGTGGCGCGACGCGGTGCCGGACGTCACTCCCTACTACAATCAGCTTCGCACCGGGATCGTCATCGGTCATCAGGTCTGGGACTCGCTGGTGTACCGCGACCCCGAGACATTCCAGATCAAGCCGCTGATTGCCGAATCTTTCAAATGGGCAGATGAGACAACGCTGGAGTTCACGCTACGCAGCAACGTCACCTTCCATAATGGCGACAAGCTGACAGCCGACGATGTGGTGTATACGATCAACTCCATCGTTGCCGATAAGCAGGTCTCTACGCCCAGTAACTACGCGTACCTCGACCACGCGACCAAAGTTGACGACACACATGTTCGCGTCGAGCTGAAGCGCGTCTTTCCAGCCGCGCTCGATTATATGGCGATGACGCTTTACATAATGCCGAAGGCGTATCGTGAGAAAGTTGGCCCACAGGAATACTCACAGCATCCGATTGCCGCGGGACCGTACAAGATTACCAAGGTGAACGGCGTCACCGAAGTCGATATGGAACGCTATGAGGGCTATTACCCCGACAGCCCCAAGGGCAAGCCGCCCATCGGCAAGATAATCATTCACGAAGTGCCGGACTCTGCGACCGAGATGGCGGAGTTGCTGGGTGGACGCGCCGACTGGATCTGGAAGTTCAGTCCCGACCAGTTCGACGCTGTCGGGCGAATGCCAAATTTGCAGGCGACGCGTGCTGAATCGATGCGCGTCGAATACCTGGGCATCGATGCAGCCGGCCGCACTGGCGCAGGCAATCCGCTGACCAACCAGAAGGTCCGGCAGGCGATCGCCTATGCTATCGATCGCGCCACGATGGCAAAGCAGCTCATGCAGGGCGGCTCACGTGCGATCGATACGCCTTGCTATCCGACGCAGTTCGGCTGCGACACGGGCGCCGCGGTCCACTATCCGTACGACCCGGCCAAGGCAAAGCAGTTGCTGACCGAAGCCGGCTTCCCGAATGGCTTCGACACCGAGCTGGTGACGTACGACCTGCCGCAATGGGGCGGCGCGGTGCAAGGTTATCTGAAGGCGGTGGGCATCAACGCGAAGCTCACCCAGCTACAGGTGGCCGCGGTGGTGCAGCGCTCGATCGCCGGACAGAATCCGATGGAGCTGGGCTCCTGGGGCAGCTATTCGGTGAATGACGTCTCGGCGATCCTGCCCAACTTCTTCACCTTCACCGGCAATGACTACACGCGCGATCCGGAGATCAAGAAGCTGGTCGAAGCCGGCAGCGCCACGGTGGATCCGGACCAACGCCGGAAGGCCTACAGTGCTGCGATCAAGCTCATCACTGAGAAGGTGTCGTGGCTGCCCATCTTCACCCACACGGTGACATACGGCTACTCCAAGCAGCTCACGTTCAAGCCGTATCCGGACGAACTGCCGCGATTCTTCCTTACCAGTTGGAAGTAGCGGCATTGTGTGTCGCTTGAGCGTAACCGCGTTTTAGGATGCGGTTACGCCGATTGGGAGGAAATAATATGAGAGCCGCCACCGGTGTGTCGAGGCGCGCGGTTGTTCGGGGAATCGCTGGAACAGCCGGAGCGACCGCACTTGCTCCGGTTTCCTTTGCGCAGCAGCCAACCGCTGCGACCGGTACGCCGCCATCGGTGATCAGCAATCCGCCTCGCCAATGGGGACGCGGTGCGCCGCCGGAAATCTATCCTGATCCCGACATCATCATCATCGATCCCTCGTTCCGTCAGTATCTGCTTGGCATCACTGCGATCCATCGTGTCGCGACAGGTTTTCTGTGGGCGGAAGGGCCGGCCTGGTCCAATGAGGGCCAGTATCTCGTGTTCAGCGACGTGCAGGGAAACACCCAATATCGCATGACATGGGAGGACCGTCGGGTAACGGCGTTCCGCAAGCCGTCGTACAACAGCAACGGCAACTCGTTCGACTTCCAGGGGCGCCAGCTTTCGACAGAGGATTTCTTTCGCCGCGCCGTCCGCTGGGAACATGACGGCACAATGACCGTGATTGCCGATTCCTTCGAAGGCAAGCCGCTGAACTCACCTAACGATCTGGTGCCTCACCCGGATGGCAGCATCTGGTTCACCGATCCGCCCTATGGCGACACACTGTCGGAAGGGCATCCAGACGAGCCGGGTGGGCCGACCAATCCGCAAGGGTTGCTCAATCCACGTATTGGCGCCGAGAACGCGGGAGCGATCGGCGGAACCAAGCGGCAGTTACCGAATGCGGTATATCGCTGGGACCCGAGCGGACGGCTTGATCAGGTCATCACTGAGGATCAACTCAAGGACCCGAACGGCCTTTGCTTCTCGCCCGACTACAAGACGCTGTACGTGTGCAGTACGGGGCGCGGTCCCGGCGACAGCCATAATGGCGGCACACGCACCATCTGGGCGTTTGACGTGCAGAACGGCAAAGCCAGCAACGGTCGCGACTTCCTGGACATGACCGTAGACGGCGTGCATTGCGGCCCCGACGGCCTGCGCGCCGACGTGTTTGGCAATCTCTGGTGCAGTTCCAACGGACCACTCGGCTATGCCGGCGTATTTGTCTATGACCCGCAGGGCAAAATGATCGGCCGCATCCGGCTGCCGGAGGTCTGCGCCAACCTGTGCTTCGGCGGGCCGAAGCGAAATCATCTGCTGATGACAGCCAGCCAATCGCTGTACTTGCTGCAGGTACAAACGCAAGGCGCTGCGCCGGGATGATGGCCCACAGGGCTATGGCAATCGCAGGGCCATTTCACCCCTGAATGCATGGATCAACTGACGCCGGTGGAAGCGCCATCCGTCTGGCTGCTTCACCAGCACGTCGTCATAAGTACCGCATACCGAAGGAACGGGACCATTCGGCCCCTCGATCATGACCAGGTAGTTTGAGCGGGCAGTCGCGCGTGAACCCGAGCAGTCGATGATGGTGTTCATCACATAATGCACGCGGCGTGGCCGCGTCGGGACTGACTGTTTGAGCCATGCGGCGATATCGGGCGGCCCCTTGGCGGTGTGGTAGGGCGCGATCCATTCGCCATCTCCGGTGAACAGATCGGCTAATTCAATGAAGCGGCCTTCGTCCATGTAAAAGCAGTAGCGATGCAGCAGCTCGCGTATCGCATCCTTGTCCTCAAGCATGACGGCGCTCCGCAAGCCTGGCAGCGAGCTCAATGGCGGCGATCAGGCTGGCTGGGTTGGCGACGCCCTTGCCGGCGATATCGTATGCGGTGCCATGATCCGGCGAGGTGCGCACGATCGGCAGGCCAAGCGTGACATTGACACCGCGATCCATGTCCAATGTCTTAAGCGGAATCAGTGCCTGATCGTGATACATGCATATCGCCGCGTCGTAGCGTTTGCGCGCCGCGGCGGTGAACATCGTATCGGGCGGCCAAGGGCCCGATACCTCGAGACCCGCGGTGCGTAAGATAGCGATGGCGGGACCGATGATGGTGGTCTCCTCATCACCCAATGCGCCTTGCTCTCCCGCGTGCGGGTTAAGTCCGGCTATCGCAAGGCGCGGCCGCGCGATGCCGAAGTCGCGTCGCAACGCCACCGCTGTCGTCTGCGCGGCGGCGACGATTGCGTCTGTCGTCAGCATACCGATAGAATTGCGTAACGACGCATGCACCGTCACCGGCACCACACGCAGTTCCGGGCTCGCCAGCATCATGATCTGCTCGCCATTTGCGCCGGTCAGTGCGGCGAGGAATTCGGTGTGACCGGGATAGGCAAAGCCCGCGTCGTACAGCGCCGCCTTGTTGATCGGATTGGTGACCATCCCGCCACACTCGCCATCGAGACAAAGCGAGGCAGCGCGTTCGATCGACGCGATCACCGCACGAGCGTTGGCTTTATCCGGATGACCCGGGCACGGCTTGGTCGCCAGGCGTATCGGCAGCACGGGCAGCGCCGAAGGAAAGGCGCGCTCCGCCTCCTCAGGCGTCGCAACCTCGATGACAGGCGCATCGGCGAAGCGCTGCGGATCGTCGAGTGCCACGAAGCACGGCCCATCGCGATGCAACGTCTCCCAGGCGCGCAGGGTCAATTCACCGCCGATGCCGGCGGGATCGCCCATGGTGAGAGCAAGAGGCTTCATGCCTCAGATATGCAACGCCCGCCCGGAGACCGCCAGGGCCGCTTCCTTCACCGCCTCGCTTAGCGTTGGGTGTGCGTGGCAGGTGCGCGCGACGTCCTCAGCCGATGCGCCGAACTCCATCGCAGTCGCCAGCTCGGCGATCAGCGTACCAGCATCGGGGCCGATGATATGCGCACCAAGCAGCCGATCTGTCGTCTTGTCGGCGAGCAGCTTCACGAATCCATCGGTATCGCCCATGGCGCGAGCGCGGCCGTTGGCGGTGAAGGGGAATTTGCCGATGTTGTAGGCGACGCCTGCCGCCTTGAGTTCTTCCTCGGTCTGGCCGACAGAAGCAACTTCCGGCCACGTGTAGACGATACCCGGAATCACGTCGTAGTTCACGTGCCCCGCCTGTCCGCCCAGCCGTTCGGCCAGAGCGACACCTTCTTCCTCTGCCTTATGCGCGAGCATCGGCCCGGCGATCGCATCACCGATGGCATAGATGCCCGGCACGTTTGTGGCGTAATGAGCGTCGGTCTTCACCCGCCCGCGTTCGTCCAGTTGGACATCGCCCCCGATGCCATCGGTATAGGGGCGCCGGCCGATCGACAGCAGCACGATGTCCGCTTTCAGTTCGCCGCCTGGTTCAAGGCTTAGTGTCACCCCATCATTGCCTTTGCGGGCGCCGGTCACCTTCGTGCCAAGCCGGAACTTAATGCCCTGGCGCGTCAGGATGCGCTCGAACGATTTGGCGATCTCGCCGTCCATGGTGGGCACGATGCGGTCTAGGAACTCCACCACCGTCACTTGCGCGCCCAGGCGCCGCCAGACACTGCCAAGTTCCAGGCCGATATAGCCGCCGCCGATTACCACGAGATGGTCCGGCACCTTGTCCAGTTCGAGCCCGCCGGTGGAGGTGACGATCTGCTTCTCGTCCACTTCCACGCCGGGCAGTGGCACGCTTTCGCTACCGGTCGCAATGACGATGTGCTTTGCATTGTAAGTGGTTCCTGCCACCTCGACTTTGCCGGGCTGAATGATGCGGCCGGTACCCTTGAGCCAAGTCACCTTATTCTTACGAAACAGGAATTCGACACCCTTGACGTTTGCGGAGACGACCTCGTTCTTCCGCGCCTGCATGCGTGCAAGGTCCAGCTTTACGCTGTCCACCAGCACGCCGTGGTCCTTCAGCGCGTGTGAGGCGTGGTGGAATTCCTCAGAGGATTGCAGCAGGGCCTTGGACGGGATGCAGCCTATATTCAGGCAGGTGCCGCCCAGCGTAGCGCGCTTCTCGACGCAAGCGACTTTCATCCCGAGTTGTGCGGCGCGGATGGCGCACACATACCCGCCTGGGCCGGCACCGATGATGATCACGTCGAATGAGTCTGGCATCAAGGCACCTCATATGATGCCGTCATACCGACGGAGGTCGGCATCCACATCTTTGCCTCGCGGAGGAAAGACGGGGATGGCGGGCCTTCGCCCGCCATGACGATTAGAGACCGAGCAACAACCGGCGCGGATCCTCTACACCTTCCTTCACCCGCACCAGAAAAGACACCGCCTCGCGGCCATCCACGATGCGGTGGTCATAGCTGAGCGCGAGATACATCATCGGGCGGATCTCGATCTTGCCATTCACCACCATCGGCCGTTGCTGGATCTTGTGCATTCCCAGAATGCCCGACTGCGGCGGGTTCAGTATCGGTGTGGACATCAGCGAGCCGTACACGCCGCCATTGGTGATGCTGAATGTGCCCCCCGTCAGCTCGTCCAGCTTAAGTGCGCCATCCCGCGCACGGCGGCCGAAGTCGGCGATGGCGCGCTCGATCTCGGCAAAGCTCATCTGATCGACATTGCGGATCACCGGCACAACCAAACCGGCTGGTCCGCCAACGGCAATGCCCATGTGCACGAAATTCTTGTAGACGATGTCGTCGCCGTCGATCTCGGCGTTCACCGCCGGGAACTCCTTCAACGCAACAACGCACGCCTTCACGAAAAACGACATGAAGCCCAGGCGCACACCTTCATGCTTCTTCTCAAACGCGTCGCGATACTCATTGCGCAGTGCCATCACCGCGGTCATATCCACCTCGTTGAAGGTGGTCAGCATCGCTGCGGTGTTCTGCGCTTCCTTCAACCGTGCGGCGATGGTGCGGCGCAGGCGCGTCATGCGCACGCGCTCCTCGCTCGGCTCCTCGGCACGCGGCGGCTTCGCGGCAGGAGCCGGAGCGGGCGCCGCCGCCGGACGATTCAGGAACGCCAGCACATCACCCTTGGTGATGCGGCCGTCCTTGCCGGTGCCGGTACCGATCTGCTCGG
This sequence comes from uncultured Acetobacteraceae bacterium, assembly GCA_964427005.1. Taxonomy (GTDB): domain Bacteria; phylum Pseudomonadota; class Alphaproteobacteria; order Acetobacterales; family Acetobacteraceae; genus JAMXLO01. The sequence continues at coordinate 5,112 of CAYRTL010000019.1, read as the reverse complement.
CAGTCACATGCTGCTCTTCGATCAGCTTCTGCGCAGCCGGCAGCGGAGCGTGTGCGGCGATATCGGCGGGCGGCGTAGCAGGCCGTGCAACCGGACCACGCGCGGCCGGTGGCGCGTTCACCCCAGCCTGCGGCATCGCTGCGGGGCGCGGCGCCGGCGGGGCCACAGGCTTTGACGCCGCCTTTGGCGCGGCGGCTGCCGACATCGCACCGGGTTCCAGCAGACCCAGCAGCGCCCCCACTGGAACCTCGCTGCCCTCCGGCGCACTGATGGAGGTGAGCACGCCAGCCGAGGGCGCACCGACTTCGACCGTCACCTTATCGGTCTCCAGCTCCACCAGCGGTTCATCGGCGGCGACCGCCTCGCCCTCGTGCTTCATCCAGCGGGCGACGGTTGCTGATGTGACGCTCTCGCCCAGGGTCGGGACCTTGATCTCTGTTGGCATATCAGGCCGCTTCCAGTGCGGCTTCCACCAGTGCGGCCTGCTCCGCGCCGTGCTTGCGCGCGGAGCCTGTTGCCGGACTTGCTGCCGCGTCGCGACCGGCATAGCGCGGGCGCTTCGCCGCGCCATCGATGGCGGTGAGCACCTTCTCCAGGCGCCGGTCGAGATAGTTCCAGGCGCCCATGTTCTCCGGCTCCTCCTGGCACCACACCAGCTCCGCGTTGCAATATGGGGTCAGCTCGCGCGCCAGCGTCTTCTCCGGGAAAGGATAGAGCTGTTCCAGCCGAAGGATAGCGACATCCTTGATCTGCTTCTCGCGCCTGTCAGCGAGCAGGTCGTAGTAGACCTTCCCCGAACACAGCACGACACGCCGCACCTGATCCTGCGGCGCGATCGGATCGATCTCGGGGATGACGAAACGGAATGCCGTCCCCTCGCCCATCTCGTCCAGCGACGACACTGCCAGCTTGTGCCGCAACAGCGACTTCGGCGTAAACACCACCAGCGGCTTGCGGAAGTTGCGCTTCAACTGCCGGCGCAGCGCGTGGAAGTAGTTGGCCGGCGTGGTGAGATCGCACACGCACATGTTGCGTTCGGCGCAAAGCTGCAGATATCGCTCGATGCGCGCCGAGGAGTGTTCGGGCCCCTGCCCTTCGTAGCCGTGCGGCAGCAACAAGGTGAGCCCCGACATGCGCAGCCACTTGGTCTCGCCGCTCGCCAGGAACTGATCGATGATCACCTGGGCGCCATTGGCGAAGTCGCCAAACTGCGCCTCCCACAGCACCAGCGTGCGCGGATCGGCAAGCGAGTAGCCGTACTCGAACCCGAGCACGCCGGCTTCAGATAACAGCGAATTGTAAATTTCGATACAGGCCTGATCGCGCGCGATGTTGTTCAGCGGCACGTACTCGTTCTGGTTCACCTGATCGATCAGCACGGCATGCCGCTGGCTGAACGTGCCACGCTGGCTGTCTTCACCGGACAGCCGCACGCGGTGCCCTTCCAGCAACAGCGAACCGAAGGCCAGCGCCTCGCCCGTTGCCCAATCGATGCCTTCGCCGGATTCCAGCATCGTCTGCTTCGCTTCGAGCTGACGCGCGATGCGAGGATGCACCTCGAAGCCGGCCGGCACACGCGTCAGCGCCGTGCCGATGCGCTTCAGCGTCTCGCGACTCACGGCAGTGGCGTGCTCGATGCGTTCAGCCTCAGGATCGGCCTGCGACAGACCAGTCCAGTGACCTTCCAGCCAGTCCGCCTTGTTGGGCTTATACGACTTGCCCGCAGCGTTCGCCTCTTCCAGCGTGCGGGCGAACTCATCCCACATCGCCTGCGCTTCAGCGGTGCTGATCACGCCTTCCACAGCGAGCCGCTCCGCATACAGCGTGCGCGTCGTCTTGGTCTGGTTGATGGCGCGATACATCAGCGGCTGGGTAAAAGCCGGTTCGTCGGTCTCGTTGTGGCCATGGCGGCGATAGCAGACGATGTCCAGCACGATATCGGTGGCGAAGCGCATGCGGAACTCGGCAGCCATGCGGGCGCAGAACACCACCGCCTCCGGATCGTCTCCGTTCACGTGCAGTATCGGCGCCTGGATCGACTTCGCCACATCAGTGCAATACAAGCCGGAATATGCGTGCGCAGGGACTGTGGTGAAGCCGATCTGGTTGTTCACCACGACATGCACCGTCCCCCCGGTGCGGTAGCCGATGAGCTGGCTCATCGCCAGCGTCTCGTACACGAGCCCCTGGCCGGCGAACGCCGCGTCGCCGTGCATCAGGATCGCCATGACCGAGCTGCGCCGCTGCGTGTCGCCGGCCTGGTCCTGCCGCGCGCGCACCTTGCCGATCACCACCGGATCGACCGCCTCCAGATGCGACGGATTCGGTTGCAGCGACAGATGAACGCTGTGCCCGCTCACTTCGATGTCGGTTGACGTACCCAGATGGTATTTCACGTCGCCCGAACCCTGCACATCGTCGGGCTTGAAACTCTCGCCGCCGAATTCGGAAAACACCGCGGTCAGCGGCTTCTTCACGATGTTCACCAGCGTGTTCAGCCGCCCGCGATGCGGCATGCCGATGGCGATCTCCTGCACGCCTGCCTGCGCCGCGGTCTCGATGATGGCATGCAGCGCCGGGATGGTGGACTCGCCGCCTTCTAGGCCGAACCGCTTGGTCGTGACGTAGCGCTTCTGGCAGAACGCCTCGAAGCCCTCCGCCTCGGTAAGCTGCATCAGGATTTTGCGCTTGGCGGCTGGATCGAACGCATTGCGCCAGGGCGCGCCCTCCACCCTGCGCTGAATCCACGACTTCTGGTCGGGATCCTGGATGTGCATGAACTCGACGCCGATATGGCCGCAATAGGTCTCGCGCAGGATGGTGACGATTTCGCGCAACGTGGCGCTTTCACGGCCGAGTACGTTGTCGATGAAGATCGGCTTGTCGAGATCGTTGTCGGTGAAGCCATAGGAGCGCGGATCCAACTCGGCGTGCGGCCTGGGAATCTGCAGGCCGAGTGGATCGAGCCGGGCTTCCAGGTGGCCGCGCACGCGGTAGGAGCGGATCAGCATCAGCGCGCGCAGCGAGGCGATGGTGGCGGCGCGCATCTGCTCGCCGGAGAGAGCCGATACCGGTGCCGCCTCGGCGGCTTGGCGAGGTGCCTCCTCGGCGAATTCCGGGTGCTTCGGCGCCCAGGATGCACCGGTCGCCTCCTCCAGCACCGCGCGCGCATCGTCGTTCAGCGCCGCGAAGAGCTCCGCGAACGTGGGATCGACGGACTGCGGGTTGGTGGCCCAGCGCGCGTATTGCTCACCCAGGAACGCGGCGTTCGCGCCGCTGAAGGCGGAGGCCAGGATGTCCACGCCAGCCATTGATTGCGGTCCCTCATCTGTGCGGGCGCGGCATAGACGCACAGACCAGCCGACGGAACCCCCTTCCACGGAACTCCGGCCGGTTCGCGCTGATTTCACCCGTTACTGCTGTGAAATCGCGACTGCCGGGAAGGTTTTCAAGCGCATCTTCCCGGCCGCCGCTCGCGCTGAAGTGGTGGTGAGCGTGGATGTCCTAGTCTGATGGTTCAGCCGGTGGCGCCGGCGGGCGGTTGCGCCGTTCGGCCATGAACTGGTCGAACTCCGCCTTGTCCTTCGCCACACGCAGCCGGTCGAGGAACTCGGCAAACTCCTTCTGCTCCTCCTCCAGCCGCCGCAGTGTTTCGGCGCGATATTCATCGAAGGCGCGATTGCCGCTGCTGGGCGGCTGCTGGTCGCGCGGGCTGCCCATCCAGAAGTTTCTCCACTGCGCCCAGGGCGGCGGGCCACCCTGCCAGTTGTTGCGCTGCCAGCCGGTGGGCGGCGCGCTGTTCCAGCCGCAGCCCCAGAATCCCATGCGCCTGCTCCACAGGCCGAACAACAGCACGGCGAGGCCGATCGGCCACCAGAACAGGAAGGCCAGCACGACTGCCGCGATCCACAAGGGTTTGGCGGCATGCCAGCACCGCCAGTAATCCCAGCCGGGCTGGGTTCCCCCCCAGGTTGGTCCCCACGGAGAACCCGATGCGCCGTAACCGCCGTTATTGGCCGAACCGGACATAGCTGCCCTCATGTGAATGTAAGACACATTTACATATGGAGCGGCGAGCGCGAGGCGTCAAGCAGATTTACCCCCGGCGAGGCCGAGGCTCTGCAGATAGATCAGCACACCAGCTTCCAATAACTCCTCCGGCGACATCGGCAGCTTCCGTCGCGATGGCGTTGCCCGGACAAAGAGCGACGCAATGCCATGCGCCATTGCCCAGATATGCAGGGCCATCATCAGCGAAGGCGGGCGGCTCTCGCGAGGCAGTGTCGCGGTCAGCCGATCGGCGGCTTGGCGCAGGATGGCGAACGCGCGCTCGCTGGCCGACAATAGGCCTGGATGCGCCTCGAACGAAATATGCGTCTCGAACATCGCCGCGTAGTACGCCGGTTCCAGTCGCGCGAAGGCGAGATAGGCGCGACCCAGCGCCTCAAAGGCGCGCAAGGGATCGGGCCGGCCATCATTCCAGGCCGCATCGAGCGTGGCGGCGAAACGCTCGAACCCGCGCAACGCCACTTCCGCCAGCAACGCCTCGGCATCCCGGAAATGCCGATAGGGAGCGCCTGGACTGACGCCCGCGAGCCGCGCGGCTTCGGCGACTGTAAAGCCGGCCGGGCCCTTCTCGGCAATCAGTTTCAACGCCGCGTCCACCAGCGCCTCGCGCAGGTTGCCGTGATGATAACCACGCCGTTCGAACGCGCTCTGGCCAGACCAGCTCATGTGCGTGGAGTTTTACATTGCTGGAGACGCTGTTCCAGCGGCGGCTTGTTCCATCAGCCCCTAGGGTCCGGGACTTTGGCGGGACAATAGCGCGATAGCCCGATCTTCTTGGAAGCTGGCGTCTGAACTCTGCGAAGTCCAGGAGTTTCGTCTCGACGTCTTCAAGCCAGCAACTGATCCACTCTATCAGCGACTCGCAGATGCGGCCGCAAGCGGTGACGAGGGGCTTCACGGTCACGCAGAGGGTGGTCGACCTCGGACAGGCCGTCATAGGACGACGACCCGCTCGGCACGCAGTTGTCACGATATCTCCGGGCCGGACGCCAGAAATTCTGGAGCGGGCGAAGGGATTCGAACCCTCGACCCCAACCTTGGCAA
>CAYRTL010000018.1:59703-61228 GCA_964427005.1 uncultured Acetobacteraceae bacterium | reverse complement strand
CCGCCAGGCTGGGAGGACCCGCTCGCGGTGCTCCGCCGCAAGTGGGGGGAAGTCCCCGCGGGTGACCGGCGCGTGTCCAGCGCACGTCTGCTGACCTTGAGCGATGAGGCGCTGCTGGCGGAATGGCAGCGCGCGTGATAACGACACGCTTGGCAGCGGGTTCGGGGAGCGTGGCTGGTATCACGAGGTCTATCGTACTCTGCTGCCTGGCAAACGTGTGCTCGACATCGGCTGTGGCATGGCGCTCAGCACGCTTACATTCGCGGAAATGGGCGCCCGGCTTACCTTCGTCGACATCGTCGCTGACAACGTCGCGCTCGTCCGGCGGCTTTGCCAGCTCAAGGGGATAGCAGCCGAGTTCCTGGTTATCGAGCGCTTCGAGGATCTCGACCGGCTAGGCGAGCACGACATCGTCGCTGCAATCGGCTCGCTGATAAATGCGCCGCTCGCGGTCACCAAGCTGGAGGTGGATCGGCTGAAGCGGCTATTGCGTCCCGGCGGGCGATGGCTGCATCTCGGCTATCCCAAATCACGGTGGCAGCAGGAAGGCTGCATTCCTTTCGCGGCGTGGGGCGAGCATACCGATGGTCCCGGTACGCCCTGGATGGAGTATCATGACCGCGCGAAGATGGAGTGGCTGTTCGCGCCGTCCGATATCCGCATCCTGTTCGAGTGCGAATGGCATGACCACGCCTATAACTGGTTCGACATCGAGCTGGTTCGACACTGAGCGCTGTCGCCAACCATGACTTCGCCTCTCGAGCCTGATTACCCGCGCCTCAGCGAATGCGCTGGCAGACAAGTTTGCGTGTCTCGGCCGGATGAGAAATACCGCCTCCAACCACAAGACGCGAGGGTCCTCGGACTCGTCATCGCCCAACAGATCGGCCACTTGCCGGGCTTCTGCTGCCCGGTTGCGCCAATGCTCTATTCCGAGCTTTGCTGGCATTAGACCAGTTGCTGCCCGCCGACTGCCTCTGCCTCCGGCCCGACCAAGTCTGCCGCCGGCGGCGAGGGTCGCGGCGGCGGTTCGCGACCATGCCGTGCCGATCCCAGAGGAGCGTGCGCCGTCCCGTCCGCCCGCGACCAATGATTGCATGGTTCGACTGGCATTGTGACAAATACGCGGTTTGGTAGTCTGAAGCTCGGAGCTTGCACGGAGAGAGAAGTGTGCGCCGCGTTCTCATCACCAGTCCTCGCTCAGCTACCCATTATCTGAAGAACCTCCTATGCTTCGTGCTCGGCGAGCCACCATTAGAACGCACCTTTGCCGACTCCGACGAACTCCAGAACGCGCTCCGGGCAGTCTGCCCCACGCAGCTCATTTATGGGCATTTCTATTTCTCGAAATTCGCACCAGCCCTCGATCCCTCCCATGTCCCAGGGCTGCGCCTGATAGTGCTCACCCGCCATCCCTTCGATCGCCTTGTGTCTCAACTCGCGTGGCAAAAGGCGCTAGGGAGTCTCCTGCCCGATCCTGCGCAATCCCCGCAGCAACTTGCCCGAGACCTATTGCTCGGAGCAT
>CAYRTL010000018.1:0-59603 GCA_964427005.1 uncultured Acetobacteraceae bacterium | reverse complement strand
TCCACCGAAGGCGGTCTAAGCGAAAATTACACTGCGAAACGGTCAGGACATTTTTGCCCGGAACCTTGGCCTGTTCAAGGTATGTGGCCCAACTACTGGGCTTGCCGTGGACAATCCTGCGAAGACAGCGGACGACTGGCCTACTGTCCGCTGCTGGCAAGGGCTCAAGGCGCGTGCGCAAGACCGCCATCAACGCGATCAGCCACCGCACCGCCGGCCCGTCACGGACATCGCGATCGATGCCGGTCAGCCGTGTGTCCAACGGAGGGTAGCCGAACATCCGGATGCAGAACCGCAGGAAGACATCGACGATTTCATCGCGTACGAGTCCATGTCAAAGTTTGGCCGATGTGGAGGCGGCCATGGCATCGGCCTTCGACTTGGCAAGCAACGCAACACGCGCCGCTGCTCGTTCGAACATCATGATCATGCGTACGACGGCATTACCATCCGCCAGCCGAACCCGCTGGGCCGCGCTCAACGAATCACCCACAGCATCCACATAGCGATCGACGTCATCCCGCGGCACGACAGAATTTGCGAGCGCGACGGCACAGTGCCACCAACTACCGCGCGACACGACGGCATCCGTTACGTCGTGTATTGCTGGCAATTCGCAAGGCGCGCCGCCACGTAGACTGCGACGGACGGCCTGGACTTATCGTTCACTTGATCCGCCGGATCGGAACGTCTGCGCGGGCAAGGCCGTGATCAGCGCGGCAACGTGCGCCTGCCAGCGCAGCAAAGCCATTCCGCCCTCGCTCTGAAAATCGTGGCGCTGATAGATGCCAATCAGGCCCCCGCGGTCAGAAATGTGGTTGAGCGCGGCCTCAACGTGCTCTCGGGGGCAGTCAAGCCGTGCCATTGCGGTAGCCGCGCTGCGACGCAGGTCATGCCAGGTCCAATCGTCAAAGCCGACAGACTTGCGCAGCGTGCGGCAAACACCAGCGACGCGGCTCGCCATGCCAGGAAATACCAACCCGGTCTCCGGCCCATTTAGTGCCCTCGACAGGGCGTTGAGTTCAGCCTCGGCCAACTCGCCTAGCGGCACGTGATGCGTGCGTCGGTTTTTCGTCCGTAGTGCCGATAGCGTCAGTGCTGTACACCGCTCCGACCCATTGCCCGCAGATTCGCGCTGCACTTCACGCCAAGCAACTCCGGTGATCTCTGAACTGCGACACGTGGTCAACAGCAGGACCCGGGTAAACGCACGCACCGCGCGCGCCAGCGTTGTCGTGGCAGACCACAATTTGGTGATCTCGGTATCCGTCAGCACACGGTCACGGATGCTGTCGCGAAGCCATGGAATTGTTCGCCGTCCGGCCCTCTCGCGACGCATCCACACTTCGACAGGGCCGATTTGAACATGCCCAGCCGCCACAGCGAAACCGAACAGTCGGCGCAAGGCTCGCACCAAATGGCGCGCTTCACCGTCTCCGCGTGCCTGGGCCATTTGAATAGCCGTCGTGATCTGGTCGTCGTCCGTGATGTCGTTGACGCGCTTGCTGAGCAGATCAGGCGCTGACGTCCGAGCCGAGGGGGCACCGTCCAGTTTCGTCGTACGCTCACCCCGGCGACGCAGCGCCCCTCCGCAACCACGGCTGACCGCCGCGGTCAGTTCACCTCGATATCGAACGCTTGTGTCACGTGCATGCGCTGTGGCCCAGGCATCCATCAATTCGCGAAGGGTCGGCATGCGGCAGCTTGCGCCGCTTTCTGCCGCTCATCCCGACGCTGTGCCGCCGGATCGGCCTCCTGCCGGATCTTGTCTATTTCTGTTCCGGCTCGCCGCCGTGCACCCCTGAGCGATAGGTGCGACCACTCGCCGAGGCCGGCAAAGCGCTTGCGTCCGTCGGGGCCACGGGCGCGGGCGTGAAACGTCACCTTCCCCTTGTCCGACACACGCAGCACGAGACCTTCGGAGCGCGCCCAGTCACGCCGGATCATCAAAATTTATGTGATTCCAATCGCTTAAAGGAGCGGCGCTGCGGCACCCCGCAGGCCACAGAGGCCGATTTTCCCGCTCAGAAGGCTGTTGCTCTATCCAACTGAGCTAAGGGTGCTCACGCCGAGGCTGATGTAAACCGACCGTGGTCACATGCCAATCGTTTCGCATGGTAGCGCAAAACGTGCCCCTGTCACTGAAGTGTGAAGCCTTTTGGACCGCGCCCAGCCGGAGTCCGATTGCTTCGGCGAGTTCTTGCCATAATCAAGGTCAAACCCTGCCGGCGGGCTGAGCCTCGCCGTTCAGTCCCGTAGCGAAGTGCGGCAAAGACCGCCGGGGAGATCGAAAATGTGGCGCTTCTTGCTGCCGGCTTTTGCCATGGTCAGTGCGCTCCTGGTGCTGTTCGCCGGAGCGCTGGGCGATCTTCGTTCGTGGCCAACGCTGTCCAAAGGGACAAGCAACGTCATCGCTGTGATGACGCCCCATCCCGAAAAGCCGGTGACAGCCACTCCAGCGCGGCAGAGTGCAGCTCCGCCGGCAAGTCCCGCGCCGGATCTGCTGGCGGCTCGCAAAGCCCTGCAGCAGCAGGTTGCGGATTTGCAGCAGCAGACGAACACGCTCCAGACCGAGATAGATCGGCGCAAGCAAGAGCTTGATCAGCGCACGCAAGAGCTTAACCAACGCACGCAAGAGATCTCGCAACAAACGCATCAACTGGAAGGCTTGCGCAGCGAGACAGACAAACTCCGACAAAAGATCGACACGCTGCATCAGCAGCAAGCCGGACTGACGCGACAGAGAGCTCAGGAACAGCAGCTTGCGGCCGCTAACCAGGCACACGTTCCGAGTGCATACCAACCGAGCCCACCGCAACAGCCGCCTGCCAGTTCGCCTGCGCCGCAGGCAGGGATCACACCATTGGCAGTGCAGCAGTTGTTGTCCGCCCGGCAATGGCTTGCGGCGGGCCGACCAGAAGAAGCGAGGCGTGTGCTGGCGACGGTGCAGACACAGATGGTAATGCAGCCTGTCGCACCAGATCAGCCACATGTGAGCACTGGGAATGTACCCGCGACCGAAATTGGTGAGGCAATTCGCTGGCTGGATATTGGTGCCACCGGCCAGGCAATGCAGGCTATCAGTCGAGCGATCGGCGGCTCGACCACAGTGAACGAGCAACCAAAAAGTCGTCCGGAATATTCAGAAGTGGCGCCGCCTCGCTACTTTCAAAGTGTTCCGCGCGAGTACTATTCAGAGTTCAACTATCGCTGAACCGGTGCGTAGGTTGCGATTGCGAGCAGCTAGAGCGACGAGCAATTCTTCGAATTCGAAGCTGGAAACCCGACATAAGATGCGAGCAATGCTCGCAACGCCGCGAGGCAGCTCTTTTATGACACCACTCGCACATCGAAATGGAAAGTCCTTGCGGAAACAACCCATTTTCACGAGCCTGCGAGTAGGCACTCGTATACACTTGCGTTTCTCCAATCATGGCGTTGACAGCACCGCTACGTAAACCCAGAACGTCTGGATGGCAGAGCTGCACAACACAGCGCGGAACATTCTGCTTTTCAAGCTGCGCAGCGATATAGGTGCGCCATGGCATATCGCTTGCACCGCAACATGGGCAATAACCGGTCTTGACTACCTTCAAGCACACACGCACGGGAGCAGTCGTGTATTCATCCAAAAGCATTCAGCGTACGCCGCTTCAAGGATCTGATGCGAATGCCGCAACCCACGTGGCGACAAAGATCAGGCGCCGCGCTCGTATCTGCCCTGCTACGCTGCTCTGTGCGGACCTCGCCGCCTTCGGCGCCGCGACCTTCCTCGCCTTCGCTGTCAGTCTCGCTCAAGATGCTTCGCCCTATACGCGCGCGATCGTGAATGTCACGACACTGGGAGCAGGCTGGCACGGTTGGGGCACGCTGCTCGTGCTCGTGTCTCTCCTCGGCTACTTCGGAGGGCGTGGTCACTACACAACTCGAGTGCCGTCATGGACACAACTAGGTGATGTGGTAATCGCGACGATAGTTGCGCTTGCATGCGACATCTTTCTGACGATTGCTATCTACCAGAAGCCGGTTCTTCTCGAAGGGTTGCTCCGCTGGATCCTCTACTGCCCTTGCTTGTTGCTGTTCCGCAGTGCCGCTCGGCAAGCATTGCGCTATTGCGGCATGTGGACTCTGCGCACCGTGATCGTTGCTCCGCCCGACGAGATGCTGGCCGCAGAGGCTGCGCTGCTGTCCGATCCCGCGTTGGGCTACAGCTTGGCCGGTACAGTCGCACCGGATTGGGCCGCATCGCTTTCCGACGACGCCCTGCTGGAAGTGATTTCGGCGCGAGGGGCGGATTTCGTCGTGATCACGGTCGGGGGAGAGGCGCAGGCCGAGAAGACCGTGCTCGATGCACTACGTCGGACGGGCCTGCCGCTCGCATTGGTGCCTGCCTTGCGCGGATTACCAGTGGTTGGCTTCCGGCAACACTACTTCCTTGGCCACGACATCGTTATGCTGGTCAGCTCCAGCAATCTGTCGCGCCCATTCAGCCAGGTCTTGAAGACTGCTTTCGACCAGGGCGCGGCGGTCATGCTGCTGCTTCTTCTGGCGCCGCTGCTCCTCGCGTTGACCATCCTGGTCCGGTTAGACGGCGGTCCCGCATTGTATCGGCATCGTCGCATCGGGGCGGGTGGGCGTGTCTTCGATTGCCTGAAGTTTCGCTCGATGTCCGTTGACGCGGACCGCATCCTGCGAAAGCTGCTGGCGACCGATCCAGCGGCAGCCGCTGAATGGGCGGCCACGCAGAAGCTGCGGAATGATCCTCGTGTCACCCGCATCGGCCGCTTTCTGCGCGCCTCGAGCCTCGATGAACTGCCGCAGTTGTTCAACGTGCTGCGCGGCGAAATGAGCCTGGTTGGCCCTCGGCCAATCGTGCTGGCAGAAGTCGCACGCTACGGCAGCGCCATCGAACACTACTATGCTGCGAAGCCCGGGCTCACCGGATTGTGGCAAGTCAGCGGCCGCAGCGACATGTCATACGCACGCCGTGTACAGCTTGATGTCTGGTACGTACGTAACTGGACGCTCTGGCACGACATTGCGATCCTCTTCAAGACCATCCCTGCTGTCTTCCTGCAACGTGGAGCGCACTGACGACCGTGCGATCCCAACCTTCCGTCGTGCCTTAACAGCAAACCGCTGTCACACTGGAGATCTGGTAATGATGGGCGTACGTACACGTTATTCCGCAGAGCCAAGGAAGTCGGCCCCTAAGACCGCGAACAACGTGGCTTTCTGCAAAACAAAGCAACGGGTCCGCAACACCTTCCCGACCAGCACTGCCGGACGTACCGCCTCCATAGCCCTGACGCTGGCGGGGATGGCGGCTTGCAGCCCGGTGCCTAATCTCCCTCCCGCACCTCCACAGCCGGCGCCCGACGCAGGTTATGTCAGCAGCCTCGAACCATATCGCATCCAGGTGGGCGACATCCTCGACATTCGCCTCATGCTGAACCCGGAGCTGAATGAAGAGGTGACGGTGCGACCTGATGGCCACATTTCGACGACAGTGGCCAAGGATGAAATCGCTTACGGCCGAACAGTTCAGGAGTTGGCGGCCGCATTGACTCACGATTACTCGTCGGACCTGCGCAATCCACGTCTTTCAGTGGTGCTGAAGTCGTTTGCACCTACCAGGATCTATGTCGGTGGCGAGGTCAACAACCCTGGCGAGTTCATCACCGTTGGCCCCACACTCACCTTGTCTCAGGCCATTGCCCGTGCAGGCGGGTTTAAGGTCATGAGTGGCGACGAGAACAAGATCTTCATAATCCGGCGTGGTGCTGGCGATGTCCCACAGTTCTTCTCGGCGCGGTTCCAGGATGTGATATGGGGCAAAGATCCTATGGCCGATGTGCGTCTGGCACCGTATGACGTCGTGTATGTCCCACGTAGTGGCATCGCAGAAGTCTACCGATTCATGAACGAGTACCTGCTGCAGTTTGTGCCTGTGAGCTGGGGCTTCTCTTATGTCGTCAACAACCCCGCGAGCGGCGTCGTGCCCACGCGCTAGATACTTGATCGCTTGCGTGTCTTTGGCCACCTGACACCTTATTTGCGCGGAGCTGCCGATGGCAAACCAGCCGTCCATTCGGGACATCATCCTGATCTTCTTGCGCCGCAAGATGCTGTTCATGCTGGTGTTCGTGCTGGTTTGCCTCGGTGGCGGCGCATACCTTCTGCTCGCTGAGCCCGAATTTCTCTCCACCGCCTCACTCGTCCTGCATTTCGACCATGAAGTCGTGCCAAACATCGATCGGGTCGACCCGAAGCAACCTCTTGGACCTAATGAGCGCCGCGAGATCCTCTACTCGGACGCTGACATCCTGCACAGCACAGGCGTGATCCATAAGGTTATCGACCAGGTGGGCATTCCGCGCCTGTACCCGCACATTGCCGAGCGTACTGACTACACTGACGCGAAGAAGTTGGACCTCGCGACCCGCCGATTCCTGAATGACCTGGTGGTGGACGTTGGAGTTCAGAGCGACGTGCTGAACGTGAACTTCTTCAATCCCAACGCGGTGGTTGCGCGAGATACCGTCAAGGAGCTGCTGAGCCAGTTCTTCGACCAGGAAGCTGCTGTGTACGCCAATCCGCAGCTAGCCTTCGCGGAAACCGAGGCAAAGGCCGCCCAGAACAAGCTGACCGAAGCCCAGAACAAGCTGGCCAACTTCAAGTCAAAGCACCAGATCGCCGACTTACAGCAGCAGATCTCGCAATACCTGCAGCAACGTACGGATGTGGAAAGCCGGCTGCGCATCGCGCAGGCTCGCGTCTTAGAGGCGCAGCAGCGCCAGGATGCGCTGAAGCAATTGCTTGATACGATACCGGCAACTGTGACCACGTCGGCCACAGGTGAGCAGTACCACGCGGCTGATGACGCCGAGTCCCGGCTTGACCAGTTGCGCGCAAAGCGCAGTCAGATGGCAAGTACGTACCAGGCTGGCAGCCCGGTGTTCCAGCAACTGGACGCGCAGATCGCCTCGCTGTCCGCCGCGGCCAAGACACGAAGCGGCGAGGCGCGCGGCCGCAGCGCCACTCAGCCCAACAAGGTGTATGAGAGCATCAAGACCGACTATACGCGCGCGGCTGCTGAAGCGATCAGCGCCCGTGAACCGCAGCAGGTGCTGACTCAGCAGCTCGCACAGATAAATAGCCATTTGGACGACCTGGAGGCGCAGCGAAATCAGTACGATGACCTGACTCGTGCGGTGCAGATCCAGAACGATACCTACAAAACGCTGGCGATCCGCGCAGAGACGGCGCGGGTAGAAGCCAATCGGAATGCTCAGAAAATTTCGGCAGCGGTGCTGATTGCCAGCCCGATCGTCGCTCCTGAGCCGGCACGGCCGCGGCGAAAGCTGGTCGCATTGGCCACCCTGCTCACTGCACTGGTGCTCAGCTCGTCTCTCATTCTGGCGGTAGAAGGCTTCGACGACAGATTCCGTTCACCACGAGATGTGACTCGAATTCTGCGGTTGCCGGTATTAGCCACTTTCGCACAGGACACCTGATTGAGCCGTATCGCTGGCCGGTTCTCCGTAGCCCGGCGAAAGACTGCAGACGGAGTATGACCGGAAATGAGTGAGTCGGTTACGAAAAAACCGGTCATAGAGCCGGCCCTGCCAACGCCCGTCTCCCGGGGGTTGCCGCGCCTGGCCGCCGGCGCTCGTCCGCATGGATTGGCGCCAGGTGAGCTGGTGAAGCTGCACCACTCACTCGCGGAATCGCTGGATACCGATCGTGGCGTTATCGCCCAATTCGTCGCACCAGAGCCGGACGCCGCGATTGAAGCTGTGGTTTATGACCTCGCCTATATCAGCGCGGCCTGGCTGGGCAAACGTGTGCTGTTCGTCAACGGCGTCGGCATGCGCTTCGACGCCAAGGACAGCACATTGCCCGTCCGACAGGAGCCCTTGCTGAACGGCAGCGCGAGCCTGCGCGATGTCGAGAGTTCGATCACCCGCGTTGTGGGTCTGGAATTGTACCAGATGCGGTTTCCGACCCTACGCGGCGCGCTGGATCTCGCGCCCACCTTGCGGCAGATCCCAGAATTCCTCGCGCGGCTCCGCGACAGCTTCGACCTGGTGCTGATTGCGTCACCGGCTGCATCCGAAGCCCCAATGGGCGTGCTGCTTTCCCGGTTCGTCGATGGCAACATCCTGGTCCTGGAATCCGGCCGCACCCGCGCTCCTGTGGCGAGCGAGCTTCGGGATGCGCTCAGTTCCTCAGGCGGCGCCGTCGTGGGAGCCGTGCTGACCCGTTACCGTTCCTACGTTCCACGGTTCTTGCGCCGCTGGCTCTAGCGCCCATGCACATTCTGGTGGCTAACAATATCTACCCGCCGATCATGGCGGGTGGCGCGGAGCTCATGGTCGCCTGGTTGAGTGAAGGCCTGGCGGCACGGGGACACCGGGTCACTGTGGTCTCCACCTGCGGGCCGGACATGCAGCCCTACCCGGTGGAAACCGTCAACGGCGTGACTGTCATCCGGTTCTTTCCGAAGAACGTGTATTGGAATTTTGCACGGCAGGGACAGCCGGCACATCGTCGTGCGCTCTGGCATCTGCGTGACGCGTGGAACAGGGACGCCGGCAGGAAATTCCGCGACATCATTGCCGAGGCAGCTCCGGATATCATGCACACCCATCTGATCGATGGGTTTTCGGCGGCAATCTGGCGCCGTGCACGCCGTGCCGGCATCCCGATCATTCATACTGCCCACGACTATCACCTGATCTGCCCGCGCGCCTTCATGCTGACAAGCGATTGGCAGATTTGCCGGCAGCCGAGTGCGGTTTGCCGCGTGTATCGATCATGGCATCTGCACACCGCCGGCGACGTGGATCTGTTCGTCAGTCCCTCGCAGTTCCTGCTCGATCAGCACAAAACAGCAGGGCTCAGGGCGGCGAGAACGGCCGTCGTACACAATGGAATTCCGCTGCCACCGGACCAGTCTCACCGCAAGATGTCAGGCCGCACGACATTCGTGCTGCTTGCTCGCCTGACCGTCGAGAAAGGCGTGCGGGTGGTACTCGAGGCAGTCGCTGCACTGCCGCGGACACTTGATTTCGAATTGGTCATCGCAGGACGCGGTCCGCTCGAGGGCGAGATGCGTCAGGCCGCGGCCGCCGATTCACGTATCCGCTTCCTTGGGTATGTCAGCGGCGAGGCGAAGCAGGCGCTGCTGCGATCAGCCGACTATCTGCTGATCCCATCACTCTGGTACGAGAATGCGCCTGTCGCCGTCATTGAAGCGGCTGCTTATCGCATTGGGGTTATCGCAAGCCGCATTGGCGGGTTGCCGGAATTCGTGCGGGAAGGCCAGACCGGCCTTCTGTTCGAGCCGGGAGATGCGGCGGGGTTGGCGTCCCTCATGCAAGACCTGCTGAACGGGACGGTCACGCTGCCAAATCTGGTGACTGCCTGTCGTAGCCTTGCTGAGCAGCACACGGTCGACCGCATGGTTGATCAGTATCTCGAGCAATACCGGGAACTGCAGGCCTTGCGCCGGCGTCCGATCCATCAGCGCAAATCGGGAAATCTGGAGATACGGAGTGCGGCTTAGCGCTCTCCTCGCGGCGGCGGCACTGGTCGGCACCTCAGCAGCGCCTAGCGCTGGGATGCAGTTCCCGACCGACAGCGGCGCATTGAACGTGCGGGATTTCGGCGCCAGAGGCGACGGTCAGCACGATGACACGGCCGCTCTGACGGCTGCGATTGCTGCCGCCGGCGAGGATACCGGCCCGTTCTTCTGGCGCACACGCATCGTCTTCCTGCCCGCGGGAACGTATCGCGTCTCAGACACGCTGACGAAGCGCTACGCTGACGGGCGCTTCGGCTCGGGCATGGTCCTCATCGGCGAATCCAAGGCCGACACGGTGATCAAGCTGGCGGATCATACACCGGGCTTTGGCAATGCCAGGGCACCCCGCGGTGTCATCATGACGACAGCAAAGCTGCTCGATGGAACACCGACCAGCGGCGGCAAGGATTATACGCACAAAGGCGAAGGAAACGACGCCTATGAGAACTTCGTCGAGAACCTGACCATCGACGTCGGCGCTGGCAACCCGGGAGCCGTTGGAATCGATTACCTCGCCAATAACATGGGCGCCATTCGCGACGTCCGCGTCATTGCTCCGGCCGATAGCGGCGCCAGCGGTATTGCCATGCAACGCAAGTGGCCTGGCCCCGCGTTGCTAAGGAGCGTTGAGGTACAGGGCTTCGACACTGGCATCGCAGTCGCCAACACCGAGTACGGCATTACCCTCGATCAGGTGGTTTTGAGCGGGCAACGCCGCGTCGGCCTGGTGAATGATGGTAACGCGATAGCGGCCGCCAATCTGACCGTGAATGCAGCGGCTACCGGCATCGCCAACCTGACGCCCGGCGGGCTGATCGTGCTGGCCGACTCCGTGCTGCATCGCGGCAGCGAGGACGCAGTCGCCCTGGTGAACCGCGGTGCCGTGGTTGCCCGTGGCCTCTCCTTGAGCGGCTTTGCCTCTCCTGAACAGGGGCGCGACACCGTGGTTGGTGTCTGGCAAGGCGAACAGTGGCAGGGCAAGGCGGCGCAACTGGATCCGCCTCTCGCCGAACCCCCAGTCGCCCCCGCCGAGCCAGCCGCGCACTGGGTCAATGTTCTGCAATATCGCGAGGCTTCGGAGCAGCGCGACGACATTACCGCAGCCTTGCGCCGGGCATTGGCATCGGGTGCGAAGACCATCTATCTGCCGTTTGGCCGTTATACGATTGACGATGCGATAGACCTTCCCGGCACCGTGGAGCGCATCGTCGGGATGAATTCATCGATAACCGTCGCCGACCAGCGGCAGCCCACCTTCTCCCGCGGCACCGGCATGTTTCGTATCAGCCAACCCGGTGCTCCACTCCTCATCGAGCGGCTGGCATTCGACATGACTGATCTGGGTGCTCAGCTCGCAGTACAGGTGATAGCGCACCGGACTGTAACGTTACGCGACGTCGTAACGGCTGGTACGTCGCTGCTGGATCGTAATGCTGGGGGCGGCCGCGTGTTCCTCGAGGATGTCTGCTGCGGTGGACTTCGCATTACCGGCCCGGAGCCGGTTTACGCCCGTCAGTTCGACGGTGAGGGCAGTACGACGCGCATCGTGAACGACGGCAGCCCTCTGGTGGTGCTGGGCCTGAAAACCGAAGGCAATTTGACCGTTCTGGACAATCGCAACGGCGCGCGGACGCAGATCCTGGGTGGCCTGATCTACATTGTTCAGGATGCAGTCCCGCAGGTCCCCGCCTTCATCAACTCCGGAAGTACGCTGATCGCCTCGTTCGTCGAGGAGTCATTCCGATCGGCCAGTCGCTTTGCCGTGTACTTACGCGACCGTGATGCGCAGCGGGATGTACCTTCGGCCAGTTTTCCAGCGCGTGGTTATGGTCGGCTGGTGCCTTGGCTAGCCACACCGGCCATTGAGGGCCGAATGTCGCGATAAGGATCAGGAATTGGGCTCTCAGGTCGCCGCGGGAGGTCGACACAGGCCCCATGCTGCTGCTGAGCATCACGCTGGCAAGTATCGATGTCCGCATAAATGCACGACGACACCATACTGGAGGTGATCAGACAGTAATGTCCAAGACCAGCGCCAACCTTCACCTCCTGGCTGTTGACGGAACACCGCCCGCCAAGCTGCGTCGCGCGCTGATTACAAGAGGCGGCATCGTAGTAGATGCACATTGGTGGAAGGGCCTGCGTCTGGACGCAGAACGGCGCGGCCAGGGCACTGAGCGGTGCGGTCTGCAGCGCAAAACCCGCGAACCACTGGAGCATGCCCCTTGTACCCGCCATGACCCTCTCCTTCTGATCCGTTCACAAATTTACGCAAGCGTCATGCCAGCGCCCCACATCACCCCATTCCGCTCCTTTGGTGGAACGGCGCTTGCTATGGCCGTGATCAAGAGCCTGGACGTCTGATGCAATCACTCTTCACCCTTTGCGCCACTGCCTATCTGCTGGTCTACGCTTGCGAAGGCGTGATCCGTTACGGGCTGTACAATATCAGCATGGACACCGCCATTCTGGCGCGCGACGCCCTCATGGTCGTTCCCCTGGTGGTGCTGCTTACCGTGCAGGCATTCCGCCTCCGCGTCCACCCCGCATTCCTGGCTTTCGGCGCCATTGTCTTCCTACATGGCACGATTGCTACTCTGAATATCGGGACGAGCCTTCCGGCAATCTACGGCGCCAAGCTTCTGGTGAATGTTCTGTTTGGCTTCATTGCCGCACGGCAGTTGACGCAGCCAAGCCGCGCCGTTGCCTGGATCATGGTGCTCATCTGGTCCGTCACCGTCATTGGTGTCGTCCTCGACAAGTTCGTCTACGAAATGCCGTGGACTGGCCTGGAAACTCACATCGGCGGCCTCGAGGTCGATGTATCGCGCGGCTGGGACATCACGGACACCTTTGAGAAACGGGCAGCGGGATTCACGCGCAGCTCCATAGCCAGCGCCATGCTCCTCCCCTCGTTGGCCTTTGTCCTCGCTGCGAGGATCAGAAGCTTCGTGTTGCGCGTGCTGTTCCTTGCGATCACGTGCGCCGCGGTCGGGTTTACCACGCAGAAGGGTGCACTCTTTGCGGTGACCATGGTCAGCCTGATCATGTGCCTGCCCGTATGGAGCCGCTATTCGCTGCTGTGCACCGCCTGCGTCGGGTTTGCCATTCTGGACGTTGCCTTGCCGTTCGTGACCGAGGGCCTCTTGATGCCGCAGCAAGGTGGCGTGTTCAGCCTGGGCTCCTTCGCCATGCGCATCTCGACCACCTGGCCGGATGCGTGGCGCTGGATTCTGAACCATGACGTGTTCCCCTTCGGCGTTGGGTTGGGCGGCATTGGCGGGGCACAACGGTTCTACGCGGAAAACTTCACCAACCCATCAGACAATCTGTTCGTCTACCTCTATGCCAACTTCGGCCTCCTGAGCCTGCTCTATCTCGGCTGGCTGAGCCGCGTCGGACGCGGCCTGCCGCCAGAGCTGCAGCCGGCCGCTATCTCACCCCTTGCTGTGCTTGCTTACCACCTGGGCTACGGCGCCGTCCTGTCGATGCTGGAAGACCAGATGGCAGCGCTGTACATCGGCGCGGCAGCCGGTATGCTCTGGCAACTGCATCAGGTGGCCAACGCAGGACTTTGGAGCGACCCCTACGCTGGTGCGCGCATGCGCCTCCAGTCGTCTGTCCAGCCCGCCTACATGGCATCAACCGGCAGAGCCCTGAAAGCAAGATGACAAACCGTCACGATGAGGCGCTGAACAATTTCACACTTCTGCGCCTCTTGTTGGCGCTGATGGTCGTAATCGGACACTTCAAACTGCTCTCGGGAACCGAGGAGCCAGTCTTTCCTTTCAATCTGGCCGATGCCGCTGTCGACTCATTCTTTGTCGTCAGCGGCTTCCTGATCGCGGGAAGTTATGAACGCTGTCACGGCTTGTGGGCGTTCTATGTGCGACGCCTGTTCCGGCTTTACCCTATGTACGTCTGTGTCGTCCTGCTACAGACGTGCATCATGCTGGCGCTGCTTCCCCACGGACCATTCAGCGAGCCGCGCTCCACGATCCGCTATCTGGTGGCCAACCTGGCACTGGCGAACTTCCTGCAATACGACATCGGCGGCGTGCTCACCGGGCTGCATAACCCTGGCATCAACCCGAGTTTGTGGACACTGAAGATCGAGATCGGCTTTTACGCGATCGTGCCACTGATCTATGCTGCGGCGCGCCGGCTGGGCTGGTGGGTGCTTGCCGTCATCTTTCTCGCTTCGGTGGCCTATAGCTTTGCGACGTTGCACATGGCTGACGAAAGACTGGCCCGCCAACTGCCTGGCCAGTTGCAATTCTTCGCCCTTGGGATGGCGCTGTACCTGTATGGCGAGCGCGTGCGTGTCCACCCATTGGTGAGTGCGGTGATTGCCGTGATCTTTCTCGCCTCGTGGACCTGGCTACACCCGATCCCGCCTGGTATCCGGCCGGTGATCATAGCTGCGTTCGTTTATACCTTCGCCCTATGCACGCCCGTAGTAAGAATGAAGTCGGATATGTCGTATAGTGTTTACCTGCTGCACGGACCGATGCTTCAGACCCTGCTGTTACTCGGCTTGTTCCGCGACAATCTGCTGTTCCTCGCCGGCATCATAACGGCCGTGCTCGTCCTGTCCTATATCTCGGAACGCCTGGTCGAACGGCCCGGCAATGCCTTTGGCTATCGCCTGGCGCGGCTGATCACTGGCCGTATCCGGACGGTGCCGCACGTATCCTGGGGCACAGCGATGCCAACGGCAGCCGCACCCCTGGCTGCATCGCCTGACCCGAAGCGGCCGCAATGGGTGTAGAGTCAGTTGTCGTTCTCAATGACTTCTGTCACGTGCAGGGCGGTGCCAGTCGTGTAGCGATTGACGAAGCCGTCGCATTGCATGCTCAGGGGCTCGCCGTCAGCTTTCTTGGCGCGGTCGGGCCTGTTGGCGACGAGCTGTCCGCCAGCGGGGTCAGGACGATCTGCCTGGGCCAGGCGGAACTGCTCAATGCGGCACGGCAACCCACTGCTCTGCTCCAGGCACTGTGGAATCAGCGAGCCTATCGCGAGACGCAATCCCTGCTTGCCGGCATGGATCCGCGCAACACCGTTGTCCACCTGCATGGTTACACAAAAGCACTCACGACCACGCCGGCACTCGCTGCGAGCCGTCTAGGCTTCGCTGTCATCTGCACGCTTCACGACTTCTTTGCTGCCTGCCCGAACGGTGCATTCTTCGACTACCAGCGTCAGCATCCATGCCAACTGCATGCACTGTCGCTCTCCTGCGCTTTGACCAACTGCGACAAGCGGCATCCTGGACACAAGGCATACCGGATGGCGCGAGCGATGGCGCAAAGATTTGCTGCCGGTTTCCCCGCATCGGTCCATGACTATATCACGCTGTCGGAGCAGTCCGCCCGCCAATTGCGCCCCTATCTACCTGCTGAAGCGCGCTTCCACCCTCTGCCGAACATCATCGACGTTCCATTCGGCCCGCCGGTCGATGTCGGTAGCAACGAAAACCTTGTCGTTGTTGGCCGGCTCGATGCCGAGAAGGGTGTGCTGCTTGCCGCAGAGGCGGCGCGGCGCACGGGCCTGCCGATCGTGTTCGTCGGCGATGGGCCGCTCCGCGCACCAATCGAGGCCACAGGCGCACGCGTTACAGGATGGCTGACCCCACCAGAAGTGCAGAGCGAGCTTGAGCATGCCCGCTGCCTGGTATTCCCGAGCCTCTGGTATGAAACCTATGGTCTCGTGGTCAACGAAGCAGCCGCACGCGGTGTACCTGCCATTGTCAGCGATATATCGGCCGCAGCCGAACGCGTCTCTCATGGAGCAACTGGTTGGGTGTTTCGCAGCGGTGACATCGCCGAACTGGAATCGTGCATGCGGCTGACAAGCGATACCACTGTGATATCTGCCGCAGGATTGGCCGCATACCGTGATTATTGGGCAAAGCCATCAGACCCAGGCCGCCACGCCCGTGAACTGACGGCAATTTATGAAGCGGCAGTCTCCTGCAACCGACTGGAACGACGCAGGCAGAGTGAACGCAAGATGCCGCATGCGGCCTCCCCGTCCAGATCGCGGCAATAGATCAGCCGGGTTCTTGCTCCCTCTGCGGCCTCTGCCAGTGTCTCGGGGGCGCCAAACCAGCATACGACACTGCTGTCGCGCATCAGTGGCAAATCATCAATGTGGTCAGTGAACAGTACGATCGGCCTGCCAGACCATCCATGCTGTTCAAGGTACGCCAGCACACGCTCGCGCTTCTGGGCACCTGTATTCCCCGGTTCGCCGAGACTACGACCGCGCGCTGTCGCCAACACATGCCGGAAGCCAAGCTGCCGTCCAAGCGCTTCGGCGTAATCCGCGGCTGCAGCAGTCGCCAATACCGCGTCCATCCTCTCCGCCATCACGAGCTCGAGCACCGGAACCAGATTCGAGCGGACACGCCGCAGCAAAGCCGCTTCGAAGCGTGCTGTCGTTGCTGCTGGGCCTGCCGCGCCCCAAGCGTATTGCAGACGACACAGCAGCTCGTCGTGATTCATCCGTGAAAGCTTACGGCACAGCAGCAGCCATTGACATTTCAATGACAGCAGCAGCCGCCGACGCAGGCCGAGTTCTGGTACCCGCCCGGCGATCAGGAACAACACCCATCGGGGAAAGCTGTTCACCGACAATACCGTCCCATCCAGGTCGAAGACCACGACTGGCATGTCGTCAGCCATGGGCGTCAAACGACCATGGGAACCGGCAGAGCGCGCCACGATACAGCACGTAGTCAGGATGCACAGCCGGGTTCTCCAGCGTTTGAGTAATGGCGGCAGACCGGATCTCGGTGCGGGGCGGACAAACGCCGTGTAAGACGCGCAGTACCGTCGCAAGCGTCACTCCGCTGTCCACTGCATCGTCGACCACGAGGATGCGTCTTGGTGGAGCGAGCTGGGTGATGTGCCCGGCGACTGCGGCTGCCTCTGACTGATTGATCTCCTGCCGGCGTCCCTGCTGAGCGCGTGAGCCAGTGACATAGCGATGTTCGATGCGCCGCATCATGTCCAACACTGGCCGCGGCAGAGCGCCAAGAATGGTGCGTAGCATCGGGAGACGGGACTTCGTAGCCGTCGTGGCACGCTGCGAGGTCAGAGGCAGCACCGGAACCGACGATTGGGCAAAGCGAGCCATGGTCTCCGCAACGACTAATCCGCCGGTGCGGATGCCCACCATCAAGCTTACCGGGAAGTCGGCTTCCACCAACGCGACCAGCCTGGCACACGCCTCATCGAACTGCCTACCCAGCAGAGAGTGTAACGGCGGGCCGAGCCATGACGACGAAGCGAAGCCTTCGGGCCGCTCTGCCCGCATCACGCGCGTATCGCTACTTCTCATGCCGTCCATGACGGGGTTCCCAGATGCAAGGCTGGCGCCGTTCCTGCACGGCCCGGATCACAAACCGTTGACATGACCCCCAGAGTGCGGTGTTACATCCGTAAGCGAGCCGCTCAGGAGGACTTCGCGTATGGTCAAGGCCGATCTAGGCCTCAGCGACAGGAGGGGGGACGGCGCGACGCAGGTGACCGAGGAAGTCCTCGAACCCATTGCAGCCCCTGGACGAACTGCCAGACCTGACCCCTCGGTCGTACATGCGAGGCGTGTTGGGCTGCTGTTGATGATTGCCTCCAGCGTCTTGACCCTGGTTCTGATCGGCGTTGTCTGGGTCATGATAGGGCGACTGCTTTAGCCCTTGTGAAATGTCTCGCGTGACGTGAAGCGGTGTATCGCGAGCCAGCAGTTATACTTTTCCGAACCCTAGTGAGCCCTTGTAATCTGCGGCTTCAAGCGCCTGCAACGAGGCGCAGCGCACTTGTGGGCGATTGGCTTGCCAATTGCATTACTACCGTTAATGCCGGTTTTCGGCAGTCGGGGAGTCAAGTGAAGACTATCCTTAGGAGAGGCGGTGCTTGTACCCCGGCCGGGCTTAATCGAGAGTGGTGTACAGCTACTTCATTCCGCTTGGTGCTGATGTGGAGAATTCAATACTGCAAGCAACCCAATCGGATCGATCCCAGGCATTCAGCGGCTTAAGTCTGCATGAACGCGACCATTTGCGTGAATGGCAGGCCGCAGCGCTGACCATCGGGATCGATGCAGTGGAGGATCTGGCCTCCCGCCCATGGCCATATCCCATTGCGGGCACAGTGATCGGTGTCTTTGAGGTGGGGGGCGCGGCAGCCTCCTGGATGGTGATAGGCCATAACGGAGCCTGGGCTGTCGCCTCCTGCGCCGATGAGACGGTCTCTCAGACATTCGACTCTTTGGCAGAGGCTTTGGCCGCAATCTACCCCGGCTGAAGCAGGCCGAGGCCCTCCGGAGCACAGTTATCCAGCGACGGGCGGCGCTTTCAACCCACGGCTCAGCATGATCGAATGGCGCCGTAACATTCGATAAAGCGTCACGCGCGATACACCCAACTCCTGCGCTGTGAGCGTGATGTTCTCCTGCGTGTTTGCCAGCGCCTCCAGAAGCGCTGCCCTCTCCTCGTTCGAGCCTGGCAGCGGTCGCGATGCCGTTCCAACATGAGCTGGCAATTGCTCGCCCAGTCCGGTCAAGTCGCTGACGGTGATCACCGGGGAGTCCCCGATGACAACAGCGCGGCGAACCACTGCCATGAGTTCCCGCACATTGCCTGGCCAGTCGTGGCGGCGCAGCACTTCCATCGCGTCTGGAGCGAACCCCGTGACCTCTCGACCGAACTGCGCGGCAGCTCGTTCAAGAGCACGCTGCGCCAGAAGTTCGATGTCCTCCGGACGCTCACGTAGCGGCGGCATGAGCAGCGTCAGGATGTTGAGCCGGTAATAGAGATCCTCCCGGAATCGCCCATCCGCGATCGCCTGCCGAAGCCGCACGTTTGTTGCTGCGACGATGCGGACATTGACGCGAATGGCCTCACGCCCACCGACCCGGACGATTTGCCCGTCCTGCAGGAACCGCAGCAGGTGGCCCTGCAGGTCCACCGGCATGTCGCCAATTTCATCGAGAAAGAGCGTACCGCCGTTGGCGTGTTCGATCTGCCCCTTGGTCCGCGCGTGGGCACCCGTAAACGCCCCTTTCTCATAGCCGAACAGTTCTGAGGCAACGAGGCTAGATGGGAACGCAGCGCAATTGACCGCCACGAACGGTCCTTTCGACCGTGTCGATTGCTCATGGATGGCACGAGCAGCCAGCTCTTTGCCAGTGCCACTCTCACCGGTGATGAGTACAGGCTCATCCGTCCGCGCGAAGCGGTGGATCAGGGCCGCGGCATGGCGCATCACCGGGCTCTGCCCGATGATATCTACTTTGGGCTCGGTGACTTGAGCCGCGCGTTGCGATTCGGCTGAGAGGTTCTTCTCCAGCGTCGCATGCAGACGAACGAGCAGCCTTTGATCGCCGGCCGCCCACTCCATGAGGAGCTGTGCCAGCCGCTCAACAGGCAGTCGCGACAAATCGCTCAGCGTGACGCGGAGCATAGGTGAAACCCGTTCTGTCTGGTCGGTGTGCAGAGGTTCGGGCTCTCTTCTGGACATGAATGCCGGCTGTTTCGTGGCAGGTTCATATGGTTCCTGTCCAGTTGCGAGTGACGGAATATCGTCGACGTGAATGCGAAGACGGCACGAAATAGCTGCACGAACATGTGTTGTTTCCGTTGTGCATTGTTCTCCGCATCGTGAACCTCGGGATACTGCACGCGCTGCCTCGCAATGATATCTCCTGCCCAGCCGAATCCTCGGCCATCTCGAGCGAGGAAATTTCTGGTAGCTATGTGCGACTCGCGGTCGGCAACCATCGCTCGCCGCGGAGCACGCTCATTGCCGACAATCAACAGCATCCGGGTCGTAGCAGCGTGGTCGCATTGCGTATTCCCGATATTGCTCCTTGGCGGGCCCGTCTCACCGGAAGTGGCTTCGCCGCGAATGTAGCTTTCATGGTCACGGGCACGGCATTGGGTCAGGCGATCAGCGTCGCGTTCGCCCCTGTGCTTACGCGCCTCTATTCGCCAGAACAGTTCGGCTATCTCAGCGTTTACATGACGCTACTGATGATCGTTGTCGTCGTCGCCGCCCTCGGTCTCGAACTGGCAATACCGATCGCCGCATCAGATAGCGAGCTGGCCAACCTTCTCGCCGCGAGCGGTGTAGCCGTCGCTGGCACAACCTGTCTTCTTGCATTGGTTGTCGCGTTGATCCCTGACAGCGTGCTCGCATTCCTCTCGCCAGGACGACTTGAGACATATCGCTACCTGCTGCCCCTCGGATTCGCCTGTCTCGGCGGTTACTACGTCATGGTCGCCGTGGCTACGCGAGCCGGCGCATTTCGCGATATCGCGGCGACACGCGTCTCTCAGGGCATCAGCGGCCCTGTATCGCAAATTGTGTTTGCCGTGTTTGGCGCCGGTACGGCAGGCCTCGCACTCGGTTACGTGATCGGCCAATCGAGTGGAACCTTTCTGCTGTTCTCCCGCCAGGTCCTGCATGCTCCGGCGCTACGATCAGCGATTTCCTGGCGCGGTATGCAGGCAGTTGTGCGGCGCTATGCAGGATTCCCGCTTTTGGCGACCTGGGGCCGGCTGCTTGAGGCCGGCAGCGGGACGATCCTCTTCTTGTTGTTTGCCGCCTGCTACTCGAGCGAGGTGGCTGGCTTCATGTTCCTCACCGAACGTGTTGTCGGACGGCCACTGCTCATCGTCAGCACCTCATTACTGCAGGTCTTCACCGGCGAGGCAGGTCGCACGGTTCAGCACAATCCAGGCAAGCTTCAGGAACGCTTCTGGCAGGTGGTGCCGCGCCAGTTTCTGATCTGCATTGCGTGGGTCGTTGTGGTCAATGTCGCGGCGATATGGGTCTTTCCGCTCGCCTTTGGTGAACAGTGGACCGCTGCGATCCCGTACTTGCATGCGATGAGCGCGACCTATCTGGCAATGGCCGTGCTGCATCCCGTCTCAACTTCATTGCAGATCCTGGAACGGCAATTGCTGGCGACGCTTTGGCAGACGTTCCGCCTCGTTCTTATCGTGGCAAGCGTGCTTCTGCCTTGGCACTTCGGTGTGCCGGCGTTGCCGACACTCTGGCTCGCATCACTGGCGCAGGTTGTCTCCTGCGGGGGGATGCTTGTCTTGATTGCAATCTCCGTCCGGCGGCTGCAACCGGCTTAGCAAGCGGTCACCGGAACAGCGCGCGGATGTTCTGCTGAAGATTCGCGATGAAGCGCGGCACCACCACTTCGTGTGTCCGAGCCGGTGGTGCTGCGCGCCGCAGGACGGGAGGGCGCGAATCAGGCCATGGTTGAGAGGCACTCACGGGCGACTTCCACACCAGTTGGATCGGGGCGGACACTGGCGCTGATGCAGCCTGGGAAGGAGCAGCCTCCGCCCGGCGGGTTGTCTGGCTTTCGAAGCGCTGAGCCGAAGCGGGCGTAGCGATTTCGCCAGGTTGGTCGTGCGCCTGACGCTGCATGTCCTTCAGCGCACTGACCTCCTCACGCACCTGTGCCAGGTGGCCGTTGACGGCGTAGGCTGTGGCGAAACCAGCGAGACCAACGGCCACTCCCAGCGCGCCGCAACAAGCGAGCGTGATCATGCCACGCCGGGCCTTCCTGCTGACCTCAGACGCGCGCAGCGAGACATCTTCTGCCTGTTGCGCAGAACTGACTGCGATCGAAACCAGGTCTTCCAGATATTGGCGGATGTCCAACGCCGGATCGGAGAGCAATGCCATCTTCGGGAACGGGGCAAGCTCCGGCTTTGGCAGTCGCAGCTCGAGTTCGGCTGGCACTGAGACGCTGTCCCATGTGCGCCTGATCAGTTCGGGGCAGGCCCTCGCACTCTCAAGCAAGCATTGCGCAATCCGCTCGACGGGCGGAGAGAAGTCTCTTGGCGTGATGTTGGCCATATCCCTCTTCCCAGACGATCGTCTTGCGCGAGAAGCTTCGCCCCCTGGTCCGCTGCTTGCTTGTGAGTTATGAAAGGAAAACGCAGCAGGCCTGCTGCGTCCAATCACGTCTCTTCGCATACCCGCTGCTGATGCAAATCAGCGGCAGGGGCGCGGTATTTTCGCAACACCTCCGCGGTCTAGACGTCCACCTCTTCAACCATTCGTGCGCGTTCCTGAATGAACTGAAAGCGAAGTTCAGGTCGTCGTCCCATCAGGCTTTCCACCAGCTCATTGGTTTTCGCCCGCTCGTCCGATGGCGCCACCACCTTCAGCAAAGTGCGCTTTGCCGGATCCATGGTGGTTTCCTTGAGCTGCGAGGGCGGCATCTCGCCCAGCCCCTTGAACCGGCTCACCTCAACCTTTGCCCCTGCCCTGAACTCACGCTTCGTCTTTATTTCGCGATCAGCATCATCCATTGCATAGACTGACTTGGCGCCCTGCGTCAGCCGATACAGCGGCGGCTGTGCCAGGTATACGTGACCGTGCCGTACCAGCTCCGGCAGTTCACGGTAGAAGAACGTCATCAACAGCGATGCGATATGCGCACCGTCGACATCGGCATCGGTCATGATGATGATCCGGCCGTAGCGCAGCCGGGATCGGTCGAAGCGCTCGCCCACCCCACAACCCAATGCTTCGATCAGGTCTTTCAGCTCCTGGTTCTGCCGCAGCTTGTCAGCCGAAGCGCTGGCGACGTTCAGGATCTTGCCGCGCAAAGGTAGCACCGCCTGAGTTTCCCGATTGCGCGCCTGCTTCGCTGAACCGCCGGCGGAATCTCCCTCCACCAGAAAGAGCTCGGTTTCCGCGGCGTTCTCCCGTGTGCAGTCCGTGAGCTTGCCCGGCAACCGCAGCTTTCGCGTTGCGGATTTGCGCGCAGTGTCCTTCACCTCGCGCCGGCGCAGCCGCTCCTCGGCGCGCTCGATCACGAACGCCAGCAGGTTGTCTGCCTGGGTCGGATCGCCCGCCAGCCAGTGATCAAAGCGGTCGCGAAGTGCGTTCTCCACCAGCCGCGCGGCTTCGTTGCTGGTGAGCTTCTCCTTGGTCTGTCCCTGGAATTGCGGGTCGCGCAGAAACACCGATAGCTTCGCGGCGATCGGCAACAGAAGGTCCTCCGCGACCACTTGCGCTGTGCGCCGGTTGCCGCGCTGCTCGCCCCAGGCACGCAGGCCTTTCAGCAAGGCCGCACGGAACCCCGCCTCGTGCGTGCCGCCCTGGGTGGTGGGGATCGTATTGCAGTACGAATGGACGAAGCCCTCGCCTTCCTCCAGCCAGGACGCCGCCCACTCGACCCGGCCTGCGCCGCCCGACAGGTCCGCCTCGCCCGTCCAGGGCTGCGGCAGCACGACGGACTGCTCGCCGATATCCGCCGCCAGGCTGTCGCGCAGACCACCCGGGAAGTGCAGCACCGCCTCGGCGGGCGTGTCGTCTTTTGCGCCTCGCAACAGCGAGCGATCGCACGCCCAGCGGATCTCGACGCCCCGGAACAGGTAAGCCTTGGAGCGGCACAGCCGATACAGCCTGGCCGGGCTGAACGCCGCGTTGCCGAACACGGTCGGGTCCGGCCTGAAGCGGATCGAAGTTCCGCGCCGGTTGTGCACCGGACCGCCGTTGATCAGCTTGGTGGTCGGCTTGCCGCGGGCGTAGCTCTGCTTCCACAGGACGCGGTCGCGCGCGACCTCCACCTGCATCTTTTCGGAGAGCGCGTTCACGACCGAACTGCCCACCCCATGCAGGCCACCCGACGTTGCATACACCTTGCCGCCGAACTTCCCGCCAGAGTGCAGCGTCGTCAGGATGACTTCCAAGGCACTGAGGTTCTTGAATTTCGGGTGCGGGTCCACCGGGATGCCACGGCCGTTGTCGCGCACCGTCAGCCAGTTGTCCGGCTCCAGGGTCACCTCGATGAAGCTGGCGTGGCCGGCCACCGCCTCATCCATGGCGTTGTCGAGTATTTCGGCCGCCAGATGGTGCAGCGCCGTCTCGTCGGTGCCGCCGATGTACATGCCGGGTCGCCGCCGAACGGGCTCCAGCCCCTCCAGGACCTCAATGTCCTTGGCCGAGTAGTCGGACCCTTTGCCCTGGCTACCAAACAGGTCGTTCATGCTGTGTTCTCATATATGGGGCCGCACCGTAGCCGGCCAGGGGGAGTCTGGGCAACGGTGGCGAGGCAGAAATACCGGAGCGCCTATAGCGGCCGGTTTACGTTATGCCGGGTTGGTTGGCCCCATTAAGCACTAACCTAAGCGCCAGGAGGTCCATTCAATGGTCATGGCCGGCCCGGGACGGGCCAAGCCCAGCCATGACGAATGAAGACGACGACGCGCCCGGACTGATATCGCGCCACTAGCCTTTCGGTAGCGCCGCCAGCGCCCGATCCAACGTGTCCACCAGCCGATCGCATTCGGCGCGGGTGATCACCAGCGGCGGTGAAAGCACAATGACATTGCCAAACCGCCGTCCCCCGCCGGCGCGACCGACGATCACGCCCTGATCGCGGCAGAAGTCCACCACCTGCGTGATCACGGACGCATCCACCGGTTCCTTGCTCGTCCGGTCCTTCACCAGCTCGATGGCCTGCAACAGCCCCTTGCCGCGCACATCACCGACAATCGCATGGCGCATCAGCCCGCGCAGCCCGTCCAGCAGATAACCGCCGATATCCGCCGCACGATCCGCCAGCCTCTCCGCCTCCATGATCTCGATATTGCGCAGCGCGACGGCCGCGGCGACTGGATGACCGCCATAGGTGTTGACCTGTGCCACCTGCCGGTTCTGCTCCGCGTCGCCATAGAAACTCTGGAACACGTCGTTCTTCACCACCGTGGCGGCGATCGGCATGTACGCGCTGGAGATCCCCTTGGCGACCGCGATGATGTCGGGTGACACACCGTAGTGCTGGTGAGCGAACATCTTGCCCGTGCGGCCGAACCCGTTGATCACCTCATCCACGTGCAACAGGATGCCGTAGCGGCGGCAGATCGCCTCCACTTCCTTCAGGTACTCGTCCGGCGGCACCGCCACACCGATGCCGCTCATGATCGGCTCCACGATGACCTCTGCGATGGTGTCCGGGTTCTCGCCGAGGATCGCGCTTTCCATGTTCTTCACGCAGGCCAGGCCGCAACTCGGATAGCTGAGGCCGAACGGGCAGCGATAGCAGTAGGGCGGCGCAACGTGCACGAAGTCGCCCGAATACGGCTCGAACTTCGCTTTGCGATCGCCCATGCCGCCGGCGTCCAGCGTCGCCAGTGTCGTGCCGTGATAGGCGTAGTACCGGCTGACCGTCTTGTAGCGGAACTCGCCCGGCTTCTCCTGCTTCTGGTACTGGCGGGCGATCTTGAAGCCTGCTTCGTTCGCCTCGGAGCCCGAGTTGACGAAATAGACGTGGTAGTCGCCGCCCATCAGCGTGTTGATCTTCTCCGCCAGCGCCGCGGCGGGCACGTTCATCTGCGTATGCGGGAAATAGGCGAGCTGCTGCATCTGATCGGCAGCCACATCCGCCAACTCGCCCCGTCCGTAGCCGATATTCACGCACCACAGACCGGCCATGGCATCCAGATAGGCTGTGCCATCCGCATCATAGATGGTCGAGCCATGGGCGCTGGTGACGACCATCTGCTTGGCCTCCAGCACCTTGTGCTGGACGATGGGGTGCAGGACGTTCTTCAGGTCCTGCCGCACCACCGCGGCGCGGATTTCCGGATCAGGAGCATTGGTGAGCGACATGGGGCCCTCGTGCTGGTTCGCCAGAGGCACCCTAGCGCACTTTCACGCCGCGTCACCTATTCAGCGCAGGCCGTCCTGCCTACAAGTAGTCCGCCAGCCGCGGCCTGAACCATTCCAATGAACGGCGTATGCCCTCCTCGAGCGACACGCGCGGCTGCCAACCCGTCGCGGCGCGGAACGCGCTGTCGTCGGCGTGGTAGCTGCCGATGTCGATTGTCGCCCGGTCCGCGGGGAATTCGCGCGTGACATAATGTGCCGGCGGACCAGCCAGGCGCACCATGAGTTCTGCGATGTCATGCAGAGAAGCAGGCGGAGAGCCGCCGATATTGAAGATCCGCCCGTGGCAAGCCGGCTTATCCGCTGCCAACAGGAACGCCTCTGTCACATCGTCCACATAGGTCAGGTCGCGCAACTGCGACCCACCCCACACCTCGAATGGCCGACCCTCCAGCACGCAGCGGATCCAGATGCCAAGGAAGGTCTGGCGCGCGTCGCGAATGCGAAGACGCGGGCCGTAGCAGTTGGTTAGACGTAGCGACACGACCGGCCGATGGCGCACCCGATGTTCGAGCAACCAGTACTGCTCGCCGGCGAACTTCGACACGCCGTTGGCGTCGGGCGGTGCCACCGGCTGGTTCTCATCCACTGGCAGCTTCTGTACCCGCCCATAAAACTGACGGGTCGAGGCGTGCACAACGACCGCATCGGGCGCCGCCTCGCGCGCCGCCTGAATCAGCCGCACCTGCGCCACCGCGTTGACCTCGATGTCTGCCAACGGATCGTTCTGGCCGCCCATATGGCTGGTCTGCGCCGCCAGGTTGAAAATGACCGACGCGCCCTCACAGACATTGCGCAGGTCGATCTCACGGATGTCGCCGCGCACCAGTTCGACGGATGCATCCGCCAGATTCGCGGCATTCGCGCCGCCGCCGAACAGAAATCCATCGAGTGCCACCACGCGCGCCCCGCGCTGCGCGAGCGCATGGCAGAGATTGGAGCCGAGAAAACCCGCTCCGCCGGTAACCAGAACTCTGCGCCCTTGCCAGCTCATATCGCTTTTCATCTCAACCTCATCGAGGACGATCCTGCGGTGGCCGACGCTCTGTGCCTGCGCTGCGCATGATCTCGCTGAAGCCGAACAGCAACATCAGCACGCCAAACACCACCTCGATGGCGGTGATCGCCCGCACCAGCATCGATGTCGGCGCAATGTCGCCGAAACCAAGTGTCGTAATAGTGGCGATGCTGTAATACAGGGCATCCACAAAGCTGATCCGCGTTGCTGAACCATGCAGCGCAAATTGCGGGGTGGGTGTGGTGAGATCAGCGATCCGGTACAGGCACGCGAATACCACGACCAGCAGCCCGTAAAAGGTCAGAAACGCCATCAGCGGCCGCACGAGCCGATCGAGCCTGGCGGCGACACCTTCGAACACCATGGCGATGTCGATGATGACCAGCACCACGTCGCGGACTCCTGCCACGACAAAGACGGCAACCATGCCCATGGCGATGAGCAGCGCGATGCCTTGCGTCGGCGGATCAAGCTGGAGGCGCGGCAGAGCAAACGAGGCCGCACCCACCGCGAGAGCCGCAAGCAGCCAGCTCGTTACCCGCGGTAGATGTTCGAGTTCGCGAATGCGCCGCGCATGAATGATTGAGTACACCTGCCTGCGTCGCAGGATACAGCCAAGCAGAAAGCCCAGCACCGGCAATACGACTGCCGCCAGGGCAAATCCCCGCGGCGCATCGATGAAATTGGCTTCGCGAAAGAACTCAAAGACACATGCGTAGATCGCAACGAAGTTCGCGACCGTCATGCCAAAATGCGCACCGCCCGGGAACAGCAGATAAAAGAAGCCGAAGCCCAACGCGCACGTCACAATGGAGGACAGGGTAACAGCCCAGTCCGCACCGATCGCCGCGGCCACGAGTCCGACCAGAAGCAAGGTGAATCCCGTCGAACGCAGCCAATGCCGATCCAGGTTCACCAGTCTGTCGCGCGAGCGGGTTCGAAGGATTGGACGAGTCACCACACCAAGGCTTCAACGACCAGAGGCCTGCAATCGCAGTGTCGTCAGTATTTCGGTCAGAATATGGCGCTGCTCTTCCGCCCGCGTGCCTTCCGCATGCTTCCGCACCTCCTCGGCTGTGATGCGCTGCTCTTCGGCAAACTGCCGCTCCTCTTCCGCCTGGCGACTGCGCGGCTCACCATGGTCCATATCCCTGTCGCTGGTCTTCGTCTCAGCAGCCACTGTTCAGCTTCCTGGCAGGGCTGCGATGGCGGTGATCTCCACCCGCCAGCGTGGATCTACTAGCTTCGCTTCCACGGTAGCGCGCGCCGGCGGGTTTGCACGATCAAGCCAGACATCCCAGGCGCGGTTCATCGCCCCGACATCCGCCATGTCGGCGAGGAACACCTGGCAGGTGAGCAATCGCGACTTGTCCGTGCCCGCCTCTGCCAGAAGTGCGTCAATCTGGCTAAGAATGTCGGCAGTCTGACCCTCTGCATCCAGAGTTGGATCGTCGGCGACCTGGCCCGCTAGATAGACCGTGTTGCCATGGACGACGGCACCGGAAAGCCGGCGTTCCGGCTGTAGGCGACGGATAGTCATGGCGGGTACTCCAGAAGGAACGGCTCAGAATGCCCGGCCGGTGCACGTGGCGCCAGTGCCGGCTGTCAGATCGCTGTGCGGGCGGCCGCATGGAAGCGACGCACTCGCTCAAGGTCCTTCGCATGCGAGCCGTCTTGATCCGTCTTCGTCTTGGAATCGACACCAGCCGGACGGACGGCGCGTATTGCCTCACGGACGTTGTCGGGCCCGAGGCCTCCAGCAAGGAATACCGGTGTGCGCACCGTTTCGACGATGCGCCGACTGATGCTCCAGTCATGTGTCACGCCGAGTGCGCCGACTTGGCGGTCCGACGGGCGGTAGCTGTCGAGTAGCAGGTAATCGGCGATTCCGTCCGAACTTTGAGCCAAGGCTACGCTCCCGTCGCCGGACACTGGTATGCTCCGCATGATCAGGCTGTCGGGCAGTTTGTGCTTGATGCGAGCCACATCGGCCGGGGACAGCAGATCGGGACTTGCTCCAAGGTGCACGATGGCGGGACGAAGTTCCCGTCCCCACGCCACGATGCGAGCGATATCCGCAGTCAGAAACAACGCCGAGAACTTCGCTGGCGCGACGATGGCTCCGGCAATCTCTGCCGCGGCTGCGACCGGTTGCTCCCGCGGGAACTCTCCGTTGCCGACAAGGACGCCGATATGATCGACGCCGATGGCCGAAATCGCCCGCGCCTCTTCGGGCGTTGAAATCTCGTAGATCTGGGTCAGCATCTTGAGCCTTCTACCGCGGCACGCAGTACAGAGTACCCGAACGACAGCAGCGCAAGCAGCACCGCAATCGGCGCCAGGAGCGCGACGTAGCCGATATGCACCTCTGCCAAGCCGCCCGCGACCGCGCCCGTCGTAAACGCGCCGAGTGTGGCGGCGATCAGCTTGGCCCGCCGGGTCAGCAACTCGGCTTCGTCGGCTGGTTCACTGGCAGTCGAGACTACGGACCAGTGAACCGCCTCACTCACCACGTAGGTGATGTTGCCTGTCATCACTGTCGTGGGCGGCAGGTTATTGAGGATCATGCGCATCGTGGTGTTCTGCACCGCCATCGCGAACAGCCCGATGGAACCTACGATCACCACAGTCGGGTCGTCGGGACCACCCGGCATCGGCAGGACAAGACCCGCCACCAGGCACGCGCCGATGCTCGCTGCCTGCAGCAGAATCGATGGAACAAAGGGGTGCCGTCCGTACTGCTTGAGTGTCGCAATGAACCATGCCGAAACCGCCACTGAGACCGCAAAGATCGGCAGAGCCAAAAGCTTCATGACGAGCTGGTATTGTCCCCGTGCAATATCGACGGCAAGGAAGATCAGGTTGCCGGTGACATGCGCGGCGAGCAGACCGTACCATGCCATAAAGCCGAAGATATCGATGAATCCAGCGACAAAGCCAAGCCCGATGGGAAAGGCAATATGGTCGAAGACCGGTGATGGTGGGTGGCGAACCGGGGCGGCCATGCTGTGCTCTTGGGTGAGGCCCATATCTGCTATTGGTGAAGGCGTATGAGCGGAGGGAGAACGTGTCAAAGGTGGCTTTGTACGCGAGCGTCGGTCCAGAGCTGACGCACTATGATGTTGACGTGGATGCCGCGGCTTTGGAGCGCCGTGCCACGGTCAACCTGCCGGCCAACGTGCAGTATGCCTGGCCGCACGCTTCGCGGCGGTTCTTGTACGTCGCGAGCAGCGACGGCGCCTCTGGCATGGGGCGGCAGGGCAATACGCATCATGTGACCGCATTCCGGGTCGGGACGGACGGCGAACTCTCGGCGCATGACGCACCCATCGCGCTTCCAACCCGGCCGATACACATGGCGACCGACATTCCATCTCAGTTCATTCTGGTCGCATTCAGCAATCCGGGGGCGATCCGCGTCTATCCCATCAATCCGGATGGCACGCCTGGCCACGAGGTGGTGCAGCCAGGGCCGATCGATCCCGGTATCTTTCCGCATCAGGTGCGCGCCACGCCCGACAACCGTCAGGTGGTCCTCGTCACACGCGGACATGACGCGGCAGATGGCAAACCGGAAGAACCAGGCGCGCTGAAGGTGTTCGATTTCAACGACGGCGTGCTGAGCAACGAAGCGTCCATTGCTCCGCACGGTGGCTATGGCTTCGGTCCGCGGCATCTGGATTTCCATCCGTCTAAGCCGTGGGTCTATGTATCGCTCGAGCGGCAGAACGCGCTCGACATGTTCGAGCTTACGGATGGTAAGCTGTCGGCCACGCCGCGCTTCCGCAAGAACGCGCTGGGTCGTCCTGCTGTCGGCCATCAGCTTGTCGGTACGGTGCATGTGCATCCGAACGGCCGCACTGTTTATGTCGCTAATCGCGCGCGCGATGCGGCGGGCGAGAACTCGCTGGCGGTCTATACCATCGACCAGTCAACCGGTGAGCCCAACCTGATCCAGCACATCGACTCGCATGGCGTGCATCCACGCACCTTCCACATCGATCCCAGCGGCCGCCTGATGGCCGTGGCGCACATCACGGGCGCGGTGTTGTCGCTGTTCCGTATCGCGGCGGATGGCAAGCTGGAATTGGCGCGCACTTATGACATCGACGTGGGCGAGCGCACCATGTGGTGGATGGGCATGGTGTAGTCTCTATCGTGCGCCTTCCGTCGGTTCTGCTTCCTCTGCAGGTCCGGTGAACGACAGGAGTCCGCCGGGGCGGAATATCATCAGCACCATCAACAGCAGACCGAACGCCAGCAGCCGATAGAGTGCGAAGTCGCGAAACACCTCCGGCAGCGCCACGATGAGCGTGGCGCCGAGGATCACGCCCGGCAGGCTGCCGACGCCCCCGAGGATCACCATGGCCAGGATGTTCACGGACTCCGTGAACAGGAAATTGTCCGGAAATACCGAACGCTGCCATGAGGCAAGAAACGCCCCGCCGGCACCGGCAAACGCCGCGCCGATGGCGAAGGCTTGCAGCTTCGAACGCGTCGTATTGATGCCCATCGCCTGAGCGGCAAGTTCGTCCTCACGAATGGCCTGCCACGCCCAGCCGATGCGCGAGTCACGAAGTCGACGCGACATCAGGACCGCTGCGCCCATCAGCAGCAGAATGAGATAATAGTATTGCCAGTTGTCGCGCAGTTCGAACCCGAACAGCGATGGCGGGTCGATCGTGACAATGCCGCTCGGACCACCGGTGATGTCGATCGGCCGATCGAGGTTGATCAGCAGGATATAGGTGATCTCGCCAAATCCCAGTGTCACGATGGCAAGATAGTCGCCGCGCAACCTGAGTGTCGGCGCGCCGATCAGGATGCCGAAAATTGCTGTCACGACAACTGAAATTGCCAATACTACCGGAAACGGCCAGTGCAGTCCGAAATGCGGTGAGGCGAAGAAGGCATACACATAAGAGCCGATGCCGAAGAATGCGACGTAGCCCAGGTCCAGAAGGCCGGCGAAACCCACGACCACGTTCAGCCCCAGCGCCAATAGCGAATAGAGACAGATGCGGGTGATGACGCCCATGACGTACGCGTTCGGTGCAACGGCCGGGATCGCCAGCGCAGCCGCAACCGTCAGCGGCAACCACAACCGCCGCTTCATCAGACTCGCTTCCAGTCAGGCAGCGCCTCGCCCAGGAGGCCACCGGGACGGAACATCAGGACCAGGATGAGTACCACGAAGGCGATCGCGTCCTTGAACGCCGGGTTGATGAATGTGACCGCCAGGCTTTCCACCACGCCCAGGATCAGCCCACCGAGCATCGCGCCGCGGACGTTGCCGATGCCGCCGAGTACTGCAGCGGTGAATGCCTTCAGGCCTGCCGCGTAGCCCATATAGAAGTTGACCTGCGTGTAGTAGAAACCGATGAGCACGCCGGCTGCACCGCCGAGAGCCGAGCCGATACAGAATGTCAGCGCAACCACTCGCCAGACGTCGATACCCATGACCGCTGCCATTTCGCGGTCCTCGGCTACTGCACGGATCGAGCGGCCGAGCCAGGTGCGCTGCACCAGACGGTTGAGGCCAAACATCATCACGACGGCGATCGACGCAATCACGACGACAAGCACCGAGATGTTGACGCCGCCGATACTGAAGCGCCATGTGCGCGGAAAGACGGAATAGGTCATGTAGACCTTCTCGCGCGCGCCGGCGATCAGCATGACCGCGTTCTGCAGGAAGATCGAGGCACCTACGGCACTGATCAGCGGCCCCAGACGCGTTGCGCCGCGCTGGTACAGGGGGCGGTAAGCCAGTCGCTCCAGCAGCAGCCCAATCAATCCGGTGACCACCATGGCAGCGATGAGCAGTATTGGCAGCACGAACACCGGACTCATTGGCACGACCTGGTACGCGAACAGCACGCCCAGAAGGGCCCAGCCGACATACGCGCCGATCATGAAGATGTCGCCGTGGGCGAAATTGATCATGAACAGCACGCCGTAGACCATGGTGTAGCCGATGGCGATCAAGCCGTAGGCCGTCCCCAAAGTGATCCCAAACACGAGCTGCTGCGGCAGGATGGCGAGTATGTCGCTGAAGCTCAGCATTCAGTCTTCGTCTCCAAGGTAGGCGCGGCGAATCTCATCAGAGGCGAGCAGCGCATCGGCACGATCCGTCCCGACGATCCGTCCGTTCTGCAACACGTAGCCGCGATGCGCGATGCTGAGCGCAACCGCGGCATTCTGCTCCACAACCAGTATCGTCGTGCCTTGCTGGTTGATGGAGCGGATGATGTCGAACACCTGGTCCACGAAAACTGGCGCCAGTCCCATCGACGGCTCGTCCATCAGCAGCAATTTTGGCCGCGCCATCAGTGCGCGGCCGATCGCCACCATCTGCTGTTCTCCACCCGATAGCGTGCCAGCATATTGATCGAGCCGCTCCTTCACGCGCGGGAACAGCGCAAAGACTCGCTCATAATCCGCATCGAGATCGGCCGTCGGTTCATGCCGGCGGCTGAACGCACCCATCATCAGGTTCTCGCGCACCGTCATGCGGCCAAACAGCCGGCGCGCCTCAGGCACCAGGGATATGCCACGCGCGACGATGGCTTGCGTTGGCAGGCGATCGATGCGCTGGCCGTCAAACCGGACAGTGCCTGACGTTGGACGCACCACTCCCAATATCGTCTTCATGGTGGTCGATTTGCCCGAAGCATTGCCACCCAGCAGGCAGACGACTTCGCCCGCTTCGATGCTGAGGCTCACGTCGTTCAGCGCGCGGATCGGGCCGTAATAGGCCATGATTTTGTCGAGCTGCAGCAGCGGCATGTCAGGCGGCGGCCGCAGCCCTATGACCGAGATAAGCCTCGATCACCGCGGGATGACTGCGCACTTCATCGAAGCTGCCCTCGGTGATCTTCGCGCCATGATCGAATGCGACCACGCGCGTGCAGATTCCCTTCACCAGCCGCATGTCGTGCTCGATCAGCAGTATCGTCATCCCCGAATCACGGATCCGCTGGATGTCGTTCATCAGCTCGCGCGTTTCGCTCGGGTTCATGCCGGCTGCCGGCTCGTCCAGCAGCAACAGACGCGGCTCGGTTGCCAATGCTCGCGCGATCTCCAACCTCCGCCGGTTAGCGTAGGACAATGAATGTGCCTGGCGATCCCGCCGTGGCACAAGGCGCGACCCAAACAAAGCAAGCAGTTCCATCGCGCGCCGTTCGCTGGCATCCTTTTCGGCCCGTGCGCCAGGCAAGCCGAGCATGATCGGCAGCAAGCCAGCTCGCGTGCGGGACACCATGCCGGCGAGCACGTTCTCGAGCACCGTCATCTGGTTGAACAGTCGCTGGTTCTGGAATGTCCTGGCGATGCCGCGGAGTGTCACCCGATGCGGTGCCAGACGGGTAATGTCCGCGTGTTCCGCGAACCGGATCCGGCCAGAACTGGCGGGATGGATCCCGGACAACACGTTGAAGAAGGTGGTCTTGCCCGAGCCATTCGGCCCGATGATGCCGACGATCTCGCCTTCATGAACATCAAGATCGACAGCCTGCAACGCATGCAGACCGCCGAAGTCCTTGCTCAATCCGCGCACCTCAAGCAGTGGCGAATGCATGGGTGCGCGAAACGCCTCAGCTTCCGAGATTCAGCGCCTTCACCTGCACGAAGTCAGGTCCCTTCACCTGATAGATGTAGATGTTCTGGGTATCGACGTCCCCCTTGTCGTTGAACGTCACTGAATTGCCGAGGATGCCCTTGTAGTCCTTGGTGGCGCGAACCGCATCGCGAATGGCCGCCCGATCCGGCTTGCCGACCTTCTGTATCGCCGTGAGCAGGATGTTGGTCGCCTCATAGGCAAGCGGACCGTATGAACTGACTGATCCGAACTTGGCCTCGAATGCCTTGGCAAAGGCTGCCGCCGTCGGCACTTTGCGGACGTCCGGCACCAGGAAGCTGACATAATTGCCTTCCGCTGCGCCGCCAGAAGCCTGGATGTAATCCACCGGTTCGAACTGTCCGTCTGGGCCCATCACTGTCACGTTCAGTCCGACGTCGGGCAACTGCTTGACCAGCAGCGCGGCATCCGGTGCCCAGATGGAGCCGTAGATCGCATCCACGTCTTTCGGGATCGTACCCAGGATTGGCCGAAAATCCTTGTCGCCCGCGCGGATGACGTAGCGCAGCACCGTCGCGCCGAGGGCCTTTGCCTTCTTCTCGAATTCATCCGCACCGCCGCGTGGACCGGTGGTCCCATCGTCGAACACGGCAATTTTCTTCTTCTTGAGGTTTTCGATCAGCCATACCGCGCCGGCGGGCGCCTGGAAGTCGTCCCGCGCGCAGACCCGCGCAACCGACTTCAGGCCGCGGTCGGTAACTTTCGGATTGGTGCAACCCGGGGTGATCAGTACGATGTTCGAGCGATCCAGGACTTCAGAGGCCGGAATGCACGTGACCGAGGTAATGCCCCAGACGGCGCCCATGACCGCGGGATCAGCGGCGACCTTCTCGGCCGCAGCGACGCCGACTTGCGGATTACCCTGATCGTCTGCGTCCAGCACAACGATTTTCTTGCCGAGAACGCCGCCCTTCGCGTTCCACTCCTCAACTGCGAGCTTGACCGCGTTGTCGACCTCCTGGCCCTGCTTGGCGAGTGGACCAGTGAGCGGCGCACCGGCCGCGATCTTGATGACATCCTGAGCCCCTGCGGGCATGGCAAGCAGCACCGAAGAAGCCAGCGCAAGAGCAGTCATGGCGAGGCGCCGCATGGTGGATTCCCCCGTTGTTGCTGTGACGGAAAGCGTGACAGGATGTGGCCTGCGGAGTCAACGCACAACATTCGGCGAAGGAGACGGTCATGAAATTCGGCGCATCGATGTTCTTCACCGACTACTCGATGACTCCGGCCGAGCTCGCGACGGCTCTGGAGCAGCGTGGCTTCGACATCGTCTGGGCACCGGAGCACTCGCACATCCCGCTGTCACGCAAGACGCCGTTTGTCCTCGGCGGCGAGCTGCCGAAGCGCTACTACGACGTAATGGATCCGTTCGTCACGTTGGCGATGGCGGCGGCGGCAACCAAGACCTTGAAGCTAGGCACCGGCGTCTGCCTGATCGCACAGCGCGATCCGATCCAGACAGCAAAGCTGGTCGCGTCCATCGACCGGGTGTCCGGCGGACGCTTCGTGTTCGGCGTGGGCAATGGCTGGAACCAGGACGAGATGGAGAACCACGGCACCGATTTCAAATCACGCCACAAGCTGGCACGCGAACGCATCGAGGCCATGAAGGCGATCTGGACCCAGGACAACGCCGAATATCACGGCGAGTTCGTCAACTTCGGACCGATGGTCAGCAATCCCAAACCGGTGCAGAAGCCGCATCCGCCCATTCTGGTTGGGGGCGCCTTCCCGTACAGTGCGCGGCGCGCGGTCCGTTACGGCGATGGCTGGATGCCGCAGATCACCGCTTCATCGCCGACGCCGCTCACTGAACTGATTCCGCGTTTCCGGCAGATGGCGGCGGAGGCAGGGCGTGATCCAAACGCGTTCGACATCTCAATCGGCGGTCAGACCGAGGACGTCGATCTGATCAAGCGGTATGACGATCTGGGCGTGAATCGCGTTTCGGTCAGCCTGCCGTCTGAAAAGGCGGACACCATCCTGCCGGTGCTGGATCGCTGGGCGGCGATCATCCGTGCCGTGAATGGGTAGAGGACTGCACGTACATGTCATTGCGCCTCCCGGATCGCCTGCCACACTCTGAACGGCGTTGCCGGACCATCAAAGTGCGTGACGCCTAGCGACGCCAGCGCATCCACGATGGCATTGTGGATCGCCGGCAGCATCGCAACCGCACCCGCCTCGCCGCAGCCTTTCACGCCGAGAGGATTCGTCGTGCAGCGTGTGCCATTGAACTCCAAATGGAATGACGGCAAGTCGTCCGCACGCGGCAGTGCGTAATCCATGAATGATCCGGCCAGCAACTGCCCCGACTGCGGATCGTACGCAGCGTGCTCCAGCAATGCCTGGCCGACGCCCTGCGCGATCGCGCCATGCGCCTGCCCAGCGGCAACCATCGGATTCACCAGCACGCCGTAATCATCCACCGCTGTGAGCCGCACCAAAGTCGTGACGCCTGTCTCGGGATCGATCTCCACCTCCACGACATGCGTCCCGTTGGGAAATGTCATGTGCTCGCGTGTCCACGCATGGTAGGTATCGAGTGGCGTATCCGCCTCGCGCGCCCGCGCAGCCACGTCCAGCAACGAGATCGAGCGGTTCGTGCCTACGACGGCAAAATGTCCGTCGGCGAACACGATGTCCGCTTCCGCCGCCTCCAGCGCTTCGGCCGCCACGCGTCGCCCCTTCTCCACAATTGTTTCAGAGGCACGCCAGATCGCCGTGCCACCCATATAGGTCGCGCGAGAGCTGCCGTGCCCGCCTCCAGTGGGAATGAGGTCGGTATCACCCTGGCGCAAGCGGATGAGCTGGTTCGGAATCCCAAGACGATCGGCCAGTATCTGCGGGAACGTCGTCTCGTGGCCCTGTCCAATGGTCTGCGTGCCGGTAATCAACGAGACCGTGCCGTCGGGTTCAAAGCGGATATCGACGTTCTCGTGTGGGGATCCGCCGGTGCCCTTGATGTGGTACGCAAAGCCGAGACCACGTAGCAGTCCTCGCGCCTCGGTCTCTGCATGGCGCTTGGCAAACCCGGCGACATCCGCGGCTTGCAGCGCACGATCGAAGGTCTGCGGGAAATTGCCGCTGTCCACGGAAAAGCCCAGTGCATTGGTCATCGGCATGGCGTCAACCAGCACCATGTTGCGGCGGCGCAGATCGGCGCGATCGAAGCCACACTGGCGCGCCGCCGCGTCGATCAGTCGCTCGATGATGTTCAC
Source organism: uncultured Acetobacteraceae bacterium (assembly GCA_964427005.1). GTDB lineage: Bacteria > Pseudomonadota > Alphaproteobacteria > Acetobacterales > Acetobacteraceae > JAMXLO01. Next base: position 22,429 of record CAYRTL010000018.1, on the reverse strand, counting down.
CGCCTCGGCAAAACCCGGACCGCGCGTCACGCCAATCGGCGTCGTGTTGCTCAGCATTGTTACAACGTGCAGTGCGATGGCAGGAATCTGATAGATGCTGCCTTGCAGATGGACATATTGATTGGTCTGCACGGCGCCAGCGCCGCCCGCCATGTAGGCGCCAATATTCGCCAGGCTGTTGACGCGCAGTGCGAGGAATTTGCCGTCCTGATCCAGCGCCAGCGACGCCTCCGCCCGGTGATCCCGCGCCTGATGATCGGAGACGAATCCTTCGCTGCGCGTGGCAATCCACTTCACGGGTCGGCCGGTGCGCTTCGCCGCCCAGAGGATCAGCGCGAACTCGGCATAGTTGAAGTTCTTTGCACCAAAGCCACCGCCGACATCAGGGGCAATGAACCGAACATCGGCCGGTGACACACCAAGCGCGCGTGCGGTCGCGTCACGATTGCCATGGATGTTCTGGCTGGAGACGTGCAGCGTATAGCGCCCACCATCATAGTGACCAATGGCACCGCGTGGCTCCATCGGGTTGGTGACGATGCGGTGGTTGTGCAGAGACTGGGAAACGATGTGGGATGCCGCAGCAAATGCGGCGTTCACGGCGTGTGCATCGCCCCAGTACCAGTCCATGCAGACATTGTCTGGCACCTCGTCGGAAATTTGCGCGGCGCCAACCTGCAGCGGATGGTAATCGACTGCGATGCACTCTGCCGCATCCAAAGCCTGGCCACGCGTCTCCGCAACGATCAGAGCGACCGGTTCGCCGACATGACGAACCTTGCCGATCGCGAGCAGCGGCTGTGGCGCGAAGGCGAATGGCTCGCCAGTCTGCACGTTGGCTTCGACTGTTGGCCGCATGGGCTGCAGCCCATCGGCTCGGGCGTCCGATTCAGTAAGCACGGCAAGCACGCCCGGCATCGCACGCGCAGCTGCGGTTTCGATCCGACCTATAGAGGCATGGGCATGCGGCGAGCGCAGAAACACCGCATGGACCAGCCCCTCGAACGGCAGATCATCAAGATAGCTGCCCCGTCCGGTGGTGAATCGGGCATCCTCCCGCCGCTTTGGCGCATCGCCTATAATGTCAGTCATAACGTTTCCCCCAGCCGGACCGCAGGAGCGGACAGGATACCATGACCGCCAAACGCCAACTCCATCTCGGCGCCTTCATGCGGCCGACCACGATCCACACCGCGGCCTGGCGCTATCCCGGCGCCTACCCGGACGCCAACTTCAATCTCGCGCATATCAAGCGCTTCATCCAGACACTGGAGCGCGGCAAGTTCGACGCGTTCTTCATGGCCGATCATCTGGCCGTGCTCAACATGCCGATGAACGCGCTGAAACGCAGTCATACGGTGACCTCGTTCGAGCCGTTCACCCTGCTCTCGGCGCTGGCCATGGTCACCGAGAATATCGGCTTGATTGCCACTGGTTCCACCACATTCGATGCACCGTTCCATGTCGCGCGCCGGTTCGCCTCCCTCGATCACATAAGCGGTGGACGAGCGGCATGGAACATCGTCACCACGTCCAATCCGGATGCAGCGCTGAACTTCGGCCTGGATGAGGCGATGGAGCATGACGAACGCTACCATCGCGCCCGCGAGTTCTATGATGTCGTCACGGGGCTATGGGATAGTTGGGCGGAAGATGCATTCATCCGCAATGTGGAGACCGGCGAATACTTCGACCCCTCGCGCATGCATGTGCTGAATCATAAGGGCAAGTACTACTCAGTGCGTGGTCCTCTGCACATCGCGCGCCCAATCCAGGGCTGGCCGGTCATTGTGCAGGCGGGCGCTTCGGACGCGGGGCGGCAGCTTGCCGCCGAGACTGCCGAAATGGTGTTTGCCGGCGCCGGTGACATCAATGGCGGCCGCGCGCTTTATGCGGACATCAAAGGCCGCATGGCGAAACTGGGCCGCAACCCCGACCATCTGAAAATCCTGCCAGGCGCTTTCGTCGTGATCGGCGAGTCGCTCGATGACGCACGCGAGAAACGGGCGAAGCTCGACAGCCTTGTACACTACGACAGCGCCGTCGCCTCGCTGTCCATCGCCCTTGGCACAGACGCATCGCGCTTCGATCCTGACGGGCCGCTGCCGGAAATCCCGGAAACGAATGCCAGCAAGAGTGGCCGCGAACGCGCGATCAACCTGGCGAAACGTGAGAACCTGACTGTGCGACAGCTTGCGCAACGGCTTGGCGGCTACTCCGGCCCGGCGCTACTCGGCACGCCCGCCATGATCGCCGATCAGATGGAGGAGTGGCTGAGCACGGAAGCCTGCGACGGCTTCAACATCATGTTCCCATTCCTGCCGGCCGGGCTCGACGACTTCGTCGAGCGCGTTGTGCCGGAACTGCAGCGCCGCGGCATTTTCCGCCGTGAATATCAGGGCAAGACGCTGCGTGAAAATCTCGGCCTGCCGCGCCCAGCAAATCGCTTCTTTCCAGCTTAGCTTGCGAACCGGTCACGCCAGGACAGTTGCGCATTCGGCACCGGCAACGCCGTTGCTTCATACACTCCGCGCGCGATCGCCCGGGCCATCACCAGCGCTGCCGTGTGACCGATTTCGGTGAGTTCGAGGATCGGCTCGTTCATCACCCGCAAGCCGGTTGACGCGGAGAAGATGGTATCGCCGTCAAGCGGCGCATGTGCCGGCACGATGGCACGCGCGAATCCGTCGTGTGCCATGATCGCCAACCGATTGGCTTGGGCTTTGGTAAGCACCGCGTCAGTCGCAACAAGCCCTATGGTGGTGGAGGTGCCAGGCCCCCCCTTCACTCTCAGCGCCGCGTCGAATGAATTGGGCCAACCCCGCCCGCCGAACTCACTTTCCTGTTCGTAGGGTGCCGCCCAGAACCAGGGGCCGGTGCCGATCAGCGGTGAGCCCACCGCGTTTACCGCCACGATCGCCGCCACGGTGTGGCCATGCGAGGTCATCGCGCTCGCCGAACCCAGCCCACCCTTCACGGTCGATGTTGTCGCACCGGCACCAGCACCTACGCTCCCGAGCCCGAAATCCGTGCCGATCGCATTCGCTGCCGCGTAGCCCATGTCACGATATGGCGAGAATCTGCCCCAATCCTTGTCGCCGCCGTTGGTCAAGTCAAACAAGATCGCTTGCGGCACAATTGGGATGCGCACCGAGCCGATGGCCAGCCCCCTGCCTTGTTCACGCAACGCGGCCTGTACGCCGCCAGCCGCGTCGAGCCCGAATGCAGAGCCTCCGGACAGCACCACCGCATCCACCGCCTCGACTGTATTGTGAGGAGCAAGGAGATCGGTGTCGCGTCCGCCTGGCGCGCCGCCTAGCACGCAAACAGAAGCCACAGCCGGGCTATCGAAGGCGATCACGGTCACACCGGAACCAAGCCGCAGGTCTTCCGCATGGCCTACCGATAAGCCGGCAACATCAGTCAGCAGGTTGCGTGCTTCACTCATGATGGCGTGATCATCGCGCTTTGCCATATCGGATGCAAATCGATCATGCTGTGGGGAGGCGATGGATCAAGCTCGTGTCATTTGTCTTGCGCCTGATCGAGTTCCGCCACAGGTGCGACAACACGCACGCACTTTCAGCACCAGGAGAAGAATCATGGCGCAGGATTTTCATGATCAACTGATCCATTTCCTGCCCAAGATGCGGGTTTGGGCACTTGCACTGACGCGAAATCGCGCTGCCGCCGAGGATCTCACGCAGGATGTCGCGACAAAAGCGCTCGTCGCGAAGGATTGCTTTATTCCAGGCACGAATTTCTCAGCCTGGGTTCACCGCATCATGGTCAATCATTTCATCAGCAGTGTGCGCAGTCGACGTGAGTTTACCGATGTCGAGACTGTGCCGGAGGTTCCCGTGCCCGCAGCACACGAGGACCGTGCCGCATTGCGCGAATTGGGCTGGGCGCTGGACCGCCTGCCGCAGGATCAGCGTGAGGCACTCTCGATGATCGTGCTGCAGGAACAGTCATACGAAACCGCTGCGGAGGCCACCGGCTGCGCAATCGGAACGTTAAAAAGCCGTGTTCATCGCGCGCGGCTACAGCTTCGTGCATACCTTACCGGCGAGCAGGCGCAGGACGCGGCCTGAGCCCCTCGTCAAGGTCCCTGCCGGGGCTCCAACAGATGCAATGAGAACAGCTCGGCCGGATCGGTCCACAGTTCCGCGCTGTGCCATCCGGCCTCCTCGGCCAGTGCAGCGAAGCCCTCGAACGAATACTTGTAGCTGTTCTCGGTGTGAATGGTCTCGCCCCGCGCGAAGCGGACTGTCTGGCCTGCAACCCGCACGGTCTGATCGCGCTGGCTGACCAGATGCATTTCAATGCGGCTCGCCGTTTCGTTCCACAGCGCGCGATGGGTGAAGGAATCGATATCGAAATTCGCGGCAGCCTCCCGGTTCAGGCGAACCAGCAGATTGAGATTGAATGCCGCCGTCACGCCTTGGGCATCGTCGTAGGCGGGAACCAAAACAGCAGGATCTTTCCGCAAGTCCACGCCGACCAGGAACGCTGAGTGCGAACCCAACGCTTCACGCGCTTGTTGTAGAAAGCGGCGAGCATCCATTGGATCAAGATTGCCGATGGTGGAACCAGGAAAGAATCCCAGGCGAGGCCACGCCGGAAGCTCCGATGGCAGCGTGCCGACGTTCATGAAATCCGCTGCCAACGGGCACACCATCAACCCAGGTCGTCTTCGCCGCAGCCGAGTTACAATCTCGTCCAATTGCGGTACTGCTACGTCAATTGGGACATAGGCCCGGAAAACCGCCTTGGCGTCATTGCCGCGCTCGCGTAGCAGGAACTCGGCTTTCGTCTCATCACTCGCCCCGTATTCCACCAACACTGCTGGCCCGGACATGATCGCGGCTATGCGCGCCGCCACCTTTGGCAGCAGCGCCAGTTCGGTGCGTGTCAGGTAATACTCAGGAAGTTGCGTGATCTGCCCGAACAGGCGGCAGCCCTCATCATCATAGAACAGCTTGGGCGGCAGCGTCTTCTGTGGCCGCAGCAATCCCGAAAGCGCCGCATGGGCAACGTCGCGTGCCGCCACCGAACCTACGGCGGTGTCATCAGGCATCAATTGCTTCCCTTGTCAGATGTCGTGCGCCAGACGCACGCCACTGAACTGCCAGCGTTTGTCCGGATGGAAGAAGTTCCGGTAGCTGCGTCGCGCATGATGCGCCGGAGTTGCGAGGGAGCCACCACGCAAGGTCATCTGGTTGATCATGAATTTGCCGTTGTATTCGCCGACAGCGCCAGCCGCCGGCCGATAGCCGGGATATGGCGAGTAAGCGCTCGCAGTCCATTGCCAGACATGCGACTCAACCTCCTGAATCTCAGAAGATGCGGCCGCAGCTTCCCATTCCGCTTCCATTGGCAAGCGCGCACCGGCCCAGCGTGCGAAGGCATCCGCTTCATACCAGCTTACATGGCGAACCGGAGCGTCAGGATCGAGGGGTAGCAAACCGCCCAATCCCATCTGCCACCAGCCGCCGTCCTTCTCGCGCCAGTAGAGTGGCGCGGACCAGCCACCGGCCTGTGCGCACGCCCAGCCATCCGACATCCACAGCGTTGCTGTTCGATATCCACCATCCTCGATGAATTCGCGCCACTCGCTGTTGCGCACCAGGCGCGATGCAATGCGGTACGGCCGCAGGTAAACCTGATGCCTCGGTGTCTCATTGTCGAAGCAGAAGCCAGCTCCTTGGTAGCCAATCTGCACCATGCCCCCGTCGAAATCGACGAATCGGGATGGTCCGGCAGCGCCGGCAGGCTCTTGCCATCCGGGCAGTACCGCCGGCGCAAGGGGGTTCTGCGCGAAGGCATGAAGTATGTCGGTGAGCAGAAGCTCCTGGTGCTGCTGCTCATGCTGCAGTCCCAATTGGATCAAGGACGCCGCTCCTTCGGGCACCCTCTGCATCACGTCCAGGATCGCGGCGTCAACGTGGCGACGGTACATCCGGACGCGCTCGGCCGACGGACGCGTCAGCAGGCCTCGGTTCGGTCGAGGGTGACGTGGTCCCACAGCCTCATAGTACGAGTTGAACAGGTAGGCGAAGTCAGCGTCAAACACCCGGTATGTCGGGGCAAAGGACGAGAGGACGAACTGCTCGAAGAACCAGGTCGTGTGCGCCAGATGCCACTTTGCCGGACTGGCGTCCGGCATCGATTGGACGCACTGATCCTCATCGCTCAGCGATGCGGTGAGGCGGGTGGTCCAGTCGCGGATCGCTGCATAGCGTTGCGGCATCTGGGGTCTGTCAGCAGCAAGAGCTGCCGCAGCCAGATCATTCATGGCGTTCTCCCGCCCCTAACTCAGTCGGCGCCGATGCCGGGACTATGGCAGTCTTCCGGCCGGGTCGAAAGCGGGCCCGGCCGGACACCTCTCCTGACGTGCGATGGGCGGCTCATCGCCGCCCATGCCACTCCGGATCCTGGCCGAATTGCCCGGTCAGGCTCACGCGTTGGTGTAGTGATATTCCGGCATACCCTCGAGCGATGCCTTGGTAGCGCCGGGCATGACGATCTTGTCGTTCTCGATCTTCAACTGGTCGAACGGCACCGAGACGAGCTTGCTGCCCATCCCAAGGAACCCGCCGACAGAGATCACCGCAGTCGCTGCTTTGTGATCGCTGTCGCTCATCAGCAGATCATCGATGGAACCGATGGACTGGTTCTGATCGTTATAGACGCTTGATCCCACAACCTTGCTCACACGCAGCTGGTGGTCAGCCGTGAAGTATTTCGGCGCGCTGGCAGTCGTGGTGGCGGCACTGGTCGTCCCCGTGGCCGAGTGGCTCGGCGTCATGCCGGGCGGAGGCGCCGCGGGGCTCGTGCTCGGACTGGTGGTCTGTGCCAGGACAGGCCACGCAATCAGCGCAGTCGCGGCGATCATGGTCCCGATCGAAGCGTGTCTAGCCATGGTTACCTGTCTCCCTTCAAGACATGTAACGAACGAAAGTGATACTGGGGGGTTTCGCTCCGTTCGCGCACAAAAGAACGTGTTGACGGGCACCTCACGCGCGCAGGGTGCTCTGGCACGGATCGTAAGTGAAGCTTAGATAAGACTTATAGCAGCCGCGGAGACAACGATGGCGCAAAGACCGATCTGGCGCGGGCATCTGCGACTTGCTCTCGTGAGCTGCCCAGTGGCGCTGTACAGCGTATTGCGTGCAAGCGGTGACCTGCACTTCCATTTCATCAACCCGAAGACAGGCCACCGCGTACGTATGGTGACGCTTGACGCGGACACCGGCGACGAAGTCTCGCGGCGGGATCTCGTCAAGGGCTACGAGTTCGAGAAGGACCGCTACGTGGTGATGGACGAAGAGGACTTCGCCAGCGCCCGCATCGAATCATCCTCTACCATGACGGTCGAAAAGTTTGTGCCGCGTGACGCAATTCATCCAATCTACTTTGACACCAGCTACTATATGGTGCCGGACGGCGACGCAGGACTGGACGTATACATCGTGCTGCGAGATGCCATCGCCCAATCCCGTATGGCGGCCTTGTCACGCGTGGTGATCTCGCGACGCGAGCGCGTAATCGCGCTTCTGCCGCTGGAACGAGGCATGGTGCTGCACACGCTGCACGAGGCTCGCGATCTCTATTCGTACGAGAAGCTGTTCGAGCAGGTGCCGAACACCCGACCGGATCCGGAGATGGTCAAGCTGGCGACCCAGTTGATCGAGCGTCAGAAAGGCGAGTTCGATCCCAACGATTTCGAGGACCGCTATGAAGCCAAGCTGCGACAGGTGATCGACGCCAAGCTCAAGGGCGAAGGCGTCACGCCTGAGGCGCCTGCGGAGCCACGCGGCGACAACGTCATCGACCTGATGGCCGCGCTGAAGCGCAGCCTGGGTCAGGAGACCAAGGCCCGATCAGCAGCAGCCAAGTCCCCGCGAGCAGCCAAGACAACGAAGAAGCAAAAGCGGCCCGCCGCCCGCAAGCGCGCCTGAGCCGGCTCATTCCACGAATCTCGTCCCCAGTGGTAGCGTGCACAGCGCGACCGCGGCGAGGATTCGTATGGGCAGGATTGCAGCCATTACGGGTGCTGCCTCCGGGATCGGAGAGGCAGCCACGAAGCGTCTGCTGAGCCAAGGCTGGACGGTGTTCGGCCTGGACGTTTCACAGGACCGGCTGCACGCCGTCAGCAATGAAAGCAACTTCAAGCCTATCCTCTGTGACGTGGCAGACCCGAACCGCGTCGTCGCTGCGTTCGCCGATATCGGCTTCGTATCCGGCAAGCTGGATGCGCTGATCTGCTGCGCCGGCATCCTGCGCATCGGGCCCCTGGAAAGCATGTCGGTCGAGGACTTCGACAACGTATTTGCAGTCAATACCCGCGGGACCTGGCTTTGCGCCCGCGAAGCGCTGCCGCTGCTGCGCAAGGCAGCCACACCCGACGATCCTTCGCGCATCATCCTGCTGTCTTCAGTCGCTGCGCTACGGCCGAAGATCCAGGGCGGCGCATATGCCGCATCGAAGGCAGCGGTCTCGCAGCTATGCCGTGTGCTGGCCGCGGAGGTGGCAGGGAGCGGCGTGCTGGTGAATGCGCTGGCACCGGGAACTGTGGACACACCGATGATCCGCGCGGTCAGCGATCCGGCGAAAACCGGACGCTATCGGCCATCAGGAGTGTCGCCCGTGGGACGGATTGCGTCGCCTGACGACGTGGTGGACGTCATAGGATTTCTGCTCAGTGACGCGGCGCGCTATGTGACCGGCACGACGATTCCAGTCGATGGCGGCACCCAGGCCGCGTTCATTCCCGCTGGAGGAGCTTGAGCATGATCCGGCGTGCGCGGGATTGCTTCGTCGCGTTGCTTCTCGCAATGACAGTGGCATTGGCTTTTCCTGCCCGCGCGCAGGAAGCCGTGCTGAACGTCTTTAACTGGACCGACTACATTGACCCGGCCGTGCTCGAACGCTTCGAGAAGGAGACCGGCAACACTGTCCACTACGATGTATTCGACAGTCTGGAGACGCTCGAAGCCAAGATGCTGGCAGGCCACTCGGGATACGACATCATCGTGCCGAGTAGCGAGCCGACATTCTCGCGGCTGATCAAGGTCGGCGCACTGGCGGAGATCAACCGCACTCGCGTACCGAACTGGAGCAACCTGGATCCCGAGCTGATGAGGCGGGTCGAAAGCTCTGATCCCGGCAACCGATATGGCGCCATCTACCTTTGGGGCACGACTGGCATTGGGTTGAACCCGGACCGCATAAAGAAGCTCGCGCCAGACGCACAGATGGATGGTTGGGACCTGCTGTTCAAGCCGGAAAATGCCAAACGCATCGCACCCTGCGGCATCATCATGATGGACTCGGCCATCGACGTGATTCCCAGCGTGTTGAAGTATCTGGGCAAGAGCCCCGACAGCACCGATGCCAGCGATCTCGCCGCGGTGGAGCGGACGCTTATGGGGATCCGCCGCTACATCCGTAGCTTCGCGTCGGGTGGAGCATTGGAAGCACTCGCCACCGGCCAGACCTGTCTCGCGCTGGACTATTCAGGTGACGTCGTGCAGGCGGCAGTACGTGCGAGCGAAGCAAAGCGCGGCGTCACGGTGCATTACATCGCGCCCAAGGAAGGGGCGCAGCTTGGGTTCGACATGCTGGCGATCCCCGCCGATGCGCCACACAGGGATGCCGCGCACAGGTTCATCAACTTCGTGCTGCAGCCTGATGTCATGGCGGCCATCACCAACAAGGTGCGCTATGCCAACGCCGTACCGGCCAGCCGGCCGATGATCCGGCCGGAACTGCTCGCGGATACGAATATCTTCCCGACACCAGCGCAGGTGGCGACGTTCTTCACGGTCGGACCGGTGCCGCAGACCGCAGAGCGCCAGCGGACCCGGATGTGGGCGCGCTTCAAAGCGGGACACTGAGCGCTTTGCTTGCCGTCGCAGGTCTGACCGTGCGCTTCGGCGTGACCATTGCTCTGAATGCGCTCGACCTCACCGTCGCGCCGGGTGAACTGTTCGTTCTGCTCGGCGCATCCGGTTCAGGCAAATCGACCCTGCTTCGCGCTATCGGCGGGTTTGTTCAGCCTGATGCCGGCCGCATTACGATCAACGATGTGGACCTTGTCGGCCTGCCGCCGCACCGGCGCCCGGTCAACACGATGTTCCAGTCCTACGCGCTGTTTCCGCATATGAGTGTGGCGGCAAATGTCGGGTTCGGCCTGCGTATGCAGGGCATGCGGCAAACGGACATTGCTTCACGCGTGACGGAGATGCTGGAGCTGGTACGCTTGGCGGGTTTTGGCTCACGAAAACCTGCCCAACTGTCCGGCGGCCAGCAGCAGCGTGTCGCTCTGGCACGCAGCCTGGCGCCTCGTCCGTCGCTATTGCTGCTCGATGAACCGCTGTCAGCGCTGGATCGCAATCTGCGGCGTGACACGCGCGAGGAGCTGGTGCGATTGCAGCGCAGCCTGGGCATAGCGTTCATCCTCGTGACGCATGATCAGGAGGAAGCACTCGTGATGGCTGATCGCATCGGCGTCATGCATGAGGGACGCCTGATACAGGTGGGCACGCCGGTTGAAGTGTATGAGCGCCCATGCACCCGGTTCGTGGCGGAGTTTCTTGGGGCGGCCAATCTGCTGCCCGTAACTGCATCAAATGGGTGCGTGAGGCTGATGGTCAATGGCATGAAGCTGCACGCGACACAGGTATCGCCCGAAGCCGGCTGGCTCGCGGTCCGGCCCGAACGAATGATCGTTGGTGCGTCGGATGCCCCGAACCGCCTTTCTGGCGTTGTCGAACAGCGCGCCTATGCTGGCGAAACTCTTACGCACGTCGTGCGTCTGCCCGACGGAACGCTGCTACGCGCCACGGAAACGCTGCGCAACGGATTGAATGCCGAGACGATCAATGTCGGTGACAGTGTCACGCTATCCTGGCAACCGGATGCGTGCATCCTGCTAGCAGAATGAGGCAAGGCACCGGCCGTACTGTCGTGCTCGCCGTGCCCTGGGCTTGGCTGTCGCTGTTTCTGATCGCGCCCGTGCTGATCGTGTTGAAGATCGCGCTGTCGGATCCAGCCGATGCGGTGCCTCCGTACAGTCCCATGTTCCAATGGGCTGGTGGGCTGCTGCCGCACGTTCACATAAGCACCGAGGCCGTCGCGCTGATCACAGGCGACCCGCTTTACGCACGCGCGCTCCTGCTCAGTCTCAAAGTAGCCGGAGTTGCCACCGCTATTTGTCTGCTGGCCGGCTATCCCATGGCGCTGGCCATCGCGCGCAGCCCTGAGCGCTGGCGCAGCCTGCTGCTCATACTGGTGATGCTGCCGTTCTGGACCGGTTTCCTTATGCGCATCAACGCATGGATCGGTCTGTTGCAGGACGATGGCTGGATCAACGCGCTTATCGTCGCATTTGGTGGAACGCCACTGCGCCTGATCTATACCGACACCGCCATGTATGTCGGTATCGTCTATACGTATCTGCCGTTCATGGTGCTACCGCTGTACGCGCGGCTGTCGCAGCTCGACACGCGTCTGCTCGATGCCGCGGCCGATCTCGGCGCGCCGCCATGGCGTGTCTTCCTGTCGGTGACGTTGCCATTATCACTCCCAGGCATTTGGGCTGGCTCTCTGCTGGTGTTCATCCCCGCTGTGGGTGAATACGTCATTCCCGAATTGCTCGGCGGACCCCAGGCCCAATTGGTTGGCCGCGTGCTGTGGCAGGAGTTCTTTCAGAACCGCGATTGGCCGACAGCTTCGGCGATAGCATGTGCCTTGCTGGTGCTTCTTCTGCTGCTTCCTGCCGCGATCCTGTGGTTGATCAAGCGGGTCACTTTCGCTCGGACAGACGCTTCTCCGCCATCGGACGCCACGGCGCATCAGCAGGCGCTTCGGCCAGGGCACGGCGAAACAGCGCGGCTGCGTCCTCGGTAACACGCCCCTCCACTTCGGTGAGCGCCTCGGCTGCTTCCGCGGCAATCGTCGGATCGAACCGGGTGGCAATTGCAGTGCGCCATGCATCGGCTGCCGCCTGCAATTGGCCCCGGTTTGCTTCCGCGTTGCCGAGTAGGATGTAGCCCTGACGGGCCTGGTCGGTATGTGGATCGAGTTCTGCAAGCCGTTGCCGGAGCTGCGCGATCAGCACTCCCTCGCGCTCGGCGCGAGCCTGAGCGGCCGCAATCCTTTCGGCGAGAGGCGCCGCCGGAAGACCCGGCCAGCCGCCAATCAGATACAGCGCGATCGCCGCAACCGGCACAAGCGCCAGCGCAATCAGAACCGGAGAACGCGAGCTCGCACGCGCTCCTGGATCCGCGCGATCCGCAGCCGCCAATAGTCGCCGCTGCACTTCGAGCACCGCATTGGCGTGCTCCGCCGGCGCAATGCGCCCATCAGCGAGATCGCGATCCAGTTCGGCCAGTTGTGCGCGATGCAGTGTCATGGCTGCTTCGCGCCGGCTTCGCGCGGTCGCATCGCGACGCAGCGACCATGCAAGCGGCGCGAGCGCGATCGCGGCCAGCAGGGCGACGCCCAGCCAGATCATGTGTGGCGAATCACGGTTTCAGCAGATCGGCCAGACGTTGCCGTTCGGCGTCGGTGAGCGGTTCTGGCCTTGCCGGCGAGCGTCGCCTCGCAACGAGCGCCGCGGCAAGTCCGATGAGCAAGGCAAGGCCGGGCGCGCCCCACAGTACTAGAGTCATTGCGTTGAACGGAGGACGCAGACGAACGAAGTTGCCGTAGCGCGACACCATCCAGTCGACCACCTGCTGGTCACTGTCGCCGGCAAGAACCCGCTGACGAATGATCCGCCGCAGGTCGCGCGCCAGGTCCGCATTGGATTCCTCGACGCTCTCATTCTGACAAACCAGGCACCGGAGCTGATGTCCGAGTGCTTCGGCGCGCTGTTCAAGCGCCCGATCCGGCAGCAGTTCGGCAGGATCACTCACCGCGTATGCCGGCAGAGCGAGAAGGACGCCGTAAAGGACAATCGCCGTCAGTCTCACGCCAGGCTCTGCATCAGTGGCTCAAGCGATCCACGCACGATGTCGCTGCTCAGGCCGCCGGCCCAACGCCACCGCACGATACCGGACTTGTCGATCAGATACGTCTCGGGAACCCCGTACAGCCCGAAGTCGATAGCGACGTTACCCAGTTCGTCACGCGCGATCCGGGTGTAGGGATTGCCATTCTCACGCAGAAAGTCGTCGGTGGCCTGCGTCTTGTCCTTGTACGCGATCCCCCAGATCGGCACGCCCTGCTGCTTCAGTGTCATCAGCTCCGGCGCCTCCTGCACACAGGGGATGCACCAGGACGCGAAGAAATTGATCAGCGCGGGGCGGCCTGTGGCGATGACATCGTTGCTTGAGAAGCCTTGGCTGGGAGGCTGTCCAGGTAGCGAGAAGCTCGGCAATGGCTTGCCGATGAGCATGCTCGGAACGCCATGCGGATCATAGGTTCCCTCGCGCATGCGCTGGAGCAGCAGCCACGAAGCCGTACCGCCAATGGCTGCCACTCCAAGCGGCGCGAGAAGAAGCGCGCGGCGTTGAATGGTGGTCATCGAGAGATCGCCTCCGCCTGCACCGCTCGAACTCTTCGCGCCGGCGCTCCGACCCGTAGCCGCCGATCCGCCAATGACAAGGCGCCGCCGGCAGCCATTACCAGTGCACCAAACCAGATCCAAGGCGCCAACGGATTGATGTGCAGACGCAGCACGGCGGCTCCGTCACGCTCCTCACCGAGTACGACGTAAAAATCGCGCAGGCCGTTCGTCTCGATTGCAGTGTCCGTCACTGTGGTCTTCTGCACTGTGAACAGGCGGCGCGACGGATGGAACATCGCGATCTGCTCGCCACCTCGGCTGACGCGAATATCCGCGACACGCGCGGTGTAGTTCGGCCCATTTTCGTCGTGCAGAGCCAGCAGCGTCCAGTCGTACCCGCCAAGCTGCACGCTCTCGCCAGGATGCACTGCCACGATGGTGCTCACGGCCAGAGACATGCCGGCGATGCCCGCCACAGTGACTCCCATTCCGGCATGCGCCACCGCTGAACCCCACACCGACATCGGCTGTGCTGACAGGCGCGCGCGAAACGTGGCAAACGGCGCGCGAAACAGCCGCGTCCGTTCAACCACTTCGGCGAGTGCTCCGAAGACAAGCCATGCCGATGCCGCAAATCCCAGCGCCGCCCAACCGGCCTTCAAGCCGAAGGCTGCGGCGATGCCGATAAGTGTCGCGATCAGCGCGGCCCACCATAGCTTCAGCAGCGCCGGCCACAGTTCAGCTCGCTTCCACGCCAGCACCGGCCCCACGGACATCGCAGCGAACAGCGGCACCGCAAGCGGGAAGACGGTTGACTGAAAATACGGCGGCCCAACGCTCAGCTTGGCACCGAACACCAGTTCCGCGAGCAATGGATAGGTCGTGCCGGTCAGCACAACGGCGCAGATCGAGCACAGCAGGATGTTGTTCAGCACGAGGGCGCCCTCGCGCGAGACAGGTGCGAAGATGCCGGTCGGCGCCATCACCGGTGCGCGAAATGCGAACAGCAGCAGCGAGCCGCCGATGACGATCGCCAGCAGCGCGAGGATGAACACACCGCGCGCGGGATCGTTGGCGAAACTGTGCACCGAATTGAGGATGCCGGAGCGCACCAGGAAGGTGCCGCAGAGCGAGAGCGAGAACGTCCCGATGGCAAGCAGGATGGTCCAGATCTTCAGCGCCTCGCGCTTCTCCACCACGATGGCCGAATGCAGCAACGCGGTGCCGGCGAGCCACGGCAGCAACGAGGCATTCTCTACCGGATCCCAGAACCAGTAGCCGCCCCAGCCGAGTTCGTAATACGCCCACCACGACCCCAGCGCGATGCCGCCGGTCAGCAGACACCATGCCGCAAGCGTCCACGGCCGCACCCAGCGTCCCCATGCGGCATCGACGCGGCCCTCCAGCAGCGCGGCGATCGCGAAGGCGAACGGGATCGCGAAGCCGACATATCCGGCGTAGAGCACCGGCGGATGGAAGGCGAGCCCGGGGTCCTGCAGCAGCGGGTTCATGTCGCGCCCGTCGATCGGCGGCGGCCACACGCGCTCCAACGGATTGGACGTGGTCAGTGCGAACAGCAGGAAACCGGCGGAGGTGAAGCCGAGTACGCCGATGACGCGTGCGCGCAGCGATGAAGGCAGCGCGCGTCCGAAGCCGGCGACCGCGCCACCACACAACGCGAGAATCAGGCACCAGAGCAGGATCGAACCCTCGTGGTTCCCCCAGGTCCCGGTGATCTTGTAGATCAGCGGCTTCAGGCTGTTGGAATTCTGCACCACGTTGGCGACGGAGAAGTCGTCCACGACCGCGCTCCACACCAGGCAACCGTAAGCCGTGGCGAGCGCAATGAGTTGTCCAATCGCAAGCGGCGGCGCGGTCGCCATTAGACGCGCGTCGCGGGAATGGGCACCGAGCAGCGGCAGGACTGCCTGCGTGCCAGCGATCACCACCGCAAGCGCCAGAGCGAAGTGGCCGAGTTCGGGGATCACTGGCCGCTCCCGCCCATCGTCATGGCCGGCCTTGTGCCTTTACTCGCCGTCATCCCAAGCCCGGCCATGACGAGGGGAGCATTCGCTTCATCCGCCGGTCCTCTTCACCTGCATGGTATTCCACGTCGCTGCAGGAGGCGGTGGGCCGGCGGCAGGATTCCAATGCCCCGACTTCTTCAGCGCATCGGCCACGTCCTTCGGCATGTAGGTCTCGTCGTGTTTGGCCAGCACTTCCGAGGCGCGGAACGTCCCATCTGGCTGCAATGCGCCGAGTGTCACAACCCCCTGCCCTTCCCGGAACAGGTCGGGAAGAATGCCGATGTAGGTGACTTCCACACTTGCTCCGCCGTCGGTCACGCGGAACTTCGCGGCGGGATGCCCGGCTTCGCTGGAACGCTGCACGCTGCCCTGCTCGACCAGTCCTCCCAACCGGAAAATCTGTCCAGCCATCGGCGCCTTGCTCGCCAGATCGGATGGCGCAAGGAAGAACACGAGGTTGTCGCGAAACGCGAACAGCGCGAGCGCGGTGGCGGACCCCAGTCCGAGACCGCAGGCAAGCAGAATCCACAGGCGTCGCCGCTTGCGGGTCATGCGACGCGCCTGCGTGGGTCGATCGCCGCAAGCCGTCGGGCAGCGCTTCGCATGCGGATCACCGCGGCCGCCGCGAAGGAAGCCGGGACGAATACACCCAACGCATACGCGGCAATGATATACGGCAGATGCGTCATGCCGCCGCCCGTTGGGCCTGAGCCATCAGCAGCGCGCGGATACGCCATTCCATCACCGCGGCGCGGGTGCGCGTTAAGACGATGGCGGCGAATACCAGCGTGTAGCCGAGTGCCGCGAACAG
Source organism: uncultured Acetobacteraceae bacterium (assembly GCA_964427005.1). Lineage (GTDB taxonomy): Bacteria > Pseudomonadota > Alphaproteobacteria > Acetobacterales > Acetobacteraceae > JAMXLO01. The sequence continues at coordinate 6,072 of CAYRTL010000018.1, read as the reverse complement.
CAACGGCCACAGCATGCCGACATACATGGTTGGTGCGCCGGTAAGGCTTATCGTCGCCGGCTGATGCAGCGTGTTCCACCAGTCCACGCTGAACTTGATGATCGGCAGGTTGACCACGCCGATGAGCGCCAGGATCGCGCCTGAGCGGTAGCCGCGCTGGGGATCGTCGAACGCGCGCACCAGCGCGATGTGCCCAAGGTACAGGAAGAACAGCACCAGCACGGAGGTCAGCCGAGCGTCCCAGACCCACCAGGCGCCCCACATCGGCTTGCCCCAGATGCTGCCCGTGAGCAGGCACAGAGCGGTGAAACCGGCGCCGACAGGGCCGAGCTCGACCGCCGCCAGGTCCGCCAGCGGATGGCGCCACACGATGGAAAGGACGGAGCATATGGCGAGGCCGATATAACCCGCTGAGGCCAGCCAGGCCGCCGGGACATGGACATACATGATCCGTACCGCGTCGCCCTGCTGCCAGTCGGCCGGCGCCAGGAACAGACCCCAGCCCAGACCCACGGCGGTCAGCAACCCGCCAGGCACGGCGATCCACGGCAGCACCGCCCCGGACAGGCGCAAAAAGCGCCCCGGATTGGCGAACCGGTGCAGCGAGCGTCCCGGATTTCGCCCCCTCGGCGGCTGAGCAACGACCGAATTCACGTCCACGCTGTCAACCTATCCCAGGCCCCGTCCTGTTTGAAGGCAACCGGCCCGCTTTACCGTGGCCCCTGATACGGCGACCTGGAATGACCCTGAATGAAAGTTCATACTGGCCGACCTGAGCTGAACGACCCGACATATGGTGCTGCCATGACCCAACACGTTTCGATTTGCGAAGTAGGCCCCCGCGATGGCCTGCAGATCGCCAAGACGCGGATGACCACAGAGGCGAAAGTGCGGTGGATCCAGGCGATTGCCGCGGCCGGGGTGAAGGAGATCGAAGTCGGCAGCTTCGTCCCCCCGCGCGTCATCCCGCAGCTTTCGGACACGCCCGAGGTGGTCGAGCAGTGCCTGAAAATCCCTGGCCTGGTGGTGCAGGCGCTGGCACCCAACCTGCGCGGCGTACAGAACGCCTACAACGCGGGCGTCCACAAGATCAGCATCCCGGTGTCCGTCAGCGAAGGCCATAGCATGGCCAATCTGAACCGGATGCCGGCGCAGTCGATCGTCATGATGAAGGAGATCATGGACTGGCTGAAAGCGCAGCCGCGGAAGGTGCCTCTGGTGGCCGGCGTATCCACGGCATTCGGTTGCTCGATCGACGGCGTTGTTCCTACGGCGAAGACGGTGGCACTGGCCAAGGGGCTGGCAGATGCCGGCGTCGATCAGATCATGCTGGCCGACACTGTCGGCTATGCGCATCCGGCGCAGATCAAGGAAGTGGTGCGGGCCACAAGCGAGGCTATCGGCGACACTCTGTACGGCCTGCATCTGCATGACACGTGCGGCCTGGGCATTGCCAATGCGCTGGCAGGACTGGAGGAAGGAATCCGTGCGTTCGACTCATGCCTGGCCGGGCTGGGTGGCTGCCCCTACGCGCCCGGTGCATCGGGCAACGTCGTGACCGAGGACCTGGTGTTCATGCTGGAAAGCATGGGCTTCGCGACCGGCATCGATCTGCAGAAGCTGCTCGATGCGCGTCGCGTGCTGCACGAGGGTTTGCCCGCCGAACCGATGCATGGACAGGTGCCGAAGGCCGGTATTCCGAGGACATTCAAGGCGGCGGCCTAAAGCGGCTTCAGGCTCAATTTACACCTCGCCCGCGACCCCGGCCTTTCACCACACGGTGGGAGATGGCGGCGGCAATGTGCTGGGCCAACGGGCTGTATCGATCGTGCATGTTGCTCCTCCGGGCGCAGTTATCCTGCTCCGTTACGAAGGAGTATGGAATCTCATCGTGGATCGCAACGTAGATCGCAAGGCACGCTTCAGGGCGGGCCGGTAGACGCGGGCAGCGATGATGCGAGGAGTGGAACGCGCGGCGGGAGCGGACAGAACCGATCCAGGATATCCGTCACCAGGCGGGCGTAGTTGCCGTTATAGTGGATGATCGCGTCCTGCAATTCCCGCCACAGCGGGTGGCGGAAGGTGAGGCCGAGGTCGCGACAGATATCGGCGAGCACGGCGCCGACGGGCCGGCGACGGATCTGAGCGGCGATCTCCTCCGCGGTGGGCATCGCGGCCAGCAGCGCGTCCTCTTCCGGAGCGGCCTGAGCACGCGCTCGTGGAGCACGCGGCGCGCGCTGGGACGCGGCACGTGCGGGTTTCGCTGGCGCGTCCAGGCGATCGCCGATCTCCACGATCCTCGCTTCGAGGGCGGTGGCGAGCAGCAGGCCGCGGGTGATGCGCGCCAGGATTCTGGCGAAGTCATTGGTGCCGAAGCTGCGCCGGGTGAAGTGCGGATCCTCGGAGGCGCGCTGCTGGAGCGAGGCGGCGAGTTCCTTGCCGTAGTCGATCAGCTTATGGATGAGATCGAGGAGGCGCTCCATGAACGAAATAAGAACAACGAATGCCCGGATTGTGTCAAGGAGATTTTCCTATTCCCCTTACAAGTAGTGTCGCCGTTTGAAGGAATATTTTCTTTACTCCCTCAGAAAGGGGTTGTATAAGCCTCTTGATGGGAAAGTCGCGTCCGCATGACAAGGGCCAGAGAGTAGCCGAGCGCTGGCGTCCTGCAACTCCATACCGTCTTGTCGCTGTTGAGTGGGAAGATAGCCAGCGCCCGCTGGAGGCATGGCAATGGCTCGACGAATACGAGTTGCCACATGCGGTTCGGTGCATCTCCGTTGGCTTCCTGATAGCTGAACAAGAGGCGGCGTTAGCCCTGGCCCCGAACCTTGGAGACGTGGAGCAGCAACGCGCCCAGGGGTGCGGGATCATCCGCATCCCCCGGAGCGCAGTGATTAGGATCGCTGACCTTTAGTGTGTCGGCCGCTTGCGCGGTTCGATATGGCGCATTGTCGATGCTGCCAGTGATCGGACCTCCTCAGTCGTCAACGTGCTCGGTGCTCGCAGACCGTCAGCAGCAATTTCCCTGATTGGTCGGCTCGTACGAGGGGAAGGGATTTCCTCGCGCTTCCGGCCGCCACCACCAGACTTATTGGCCATATTGGCCTCCCTGTAGTTACAAACGTCGGCGATATGGGGGATGCCAATACGTAACGACAAGGGTGCGGGTGAGGAATCTTTTAGCTTGACTCACGTGAATTCTCATCCGCTACGCAGCGCGACTCGGATTCGCAGCAGCCTGCCTCGCCTCCCACTGCTCAATCATTCGCACCAAATCTACCACGTCCCACAGATGATCGGTGACGCCAGCCTTCATCGCTGGGGTGACGCGCAACGCCTGGTGAATGCGGCAGAAGTTGTAATACATGAAGTGCAGCGCCACGGCGTGTGCGTGGTTCTCGGCCTTTTTCGTGAAGGCGTTGGTAAGCTTGGTGAACCGGCGCATGTGCATGCGCATGGTCAGGTTCTGCGGCTCGGCGTGGCTGGTGCTGATGTGGGCAGGATTGCCGATAATGCGCCCCTTAGTGCATCCCGTGTATTCTCCAGGGCTATAGCGGCGCTCATCGATAGCGCTGCCCATTTCCGCGTAATGCTTGACGACTTGGGCGTAGTCGATTTCTTCACCAAAGGCCCAGGGAACCGCAGTCCGATAGGGCTTGTACCCGTCTGTGCTTAGCTGAATGCGACCGGACATGCGGCCGGCCAGATCACTGAGGAAGTACATCGCGGCGTGCGCGTCGCGTGAACCCACCAGCCATGACGGGACCAGCTTGGTATCACTGTCGAGGGCAACCCAAGTCCAGATGTCGCCAGCCATATCCGGCGCGGCTTTTGCCGATGCGACATTTTTCGCCTTCGCGTAGCAGAACGCCCAAATCTCATCGATCTGGAGCCGCCGGCACGGCAGGTCGCGAAAGACGCGGTCCTGGTAGTCGGAGCAAGCCTTGGCAGCCGTCACCAGAAGCGCGGTGACCGTGTTGATGCTGACGCCCGTGGTCCGGGTGACGGCCCGCAGGCTCATGCCCTCGCAAAGCTGGGAGAGTATCTCGACTCGCTTCTGACGGGGCAGCTTGTTCATGAGAGGGACGTTGCCTGATCGGAGCCATCAACTCAAGCATAAAGTTCAGTTTAACGGATTACGTAAGTCGATATTTACCAGGCATTCTCAATGTGCTAGTAGGCTGCCTAAACAGTCGGGGGAAGAAGCAACATGGACGGAGCGAGCGTGACACCAGAACGACCAGGAGACCTTATCAAGCGACTAATGGCTGATCGGGATTGGTCGCAGGCTGAACTCGCATTCGTGCTAGGCATCCCGGCCGCCAGCGTTAATCAAATGATCCACTCGAAGCGGGCCATCTCCCCAGAGATGGCAAAGCTTCTTGGACTGGCATTCGACATGCCAGCGGAAGTCTTCGCAGAGGCGCAGGCTAGGTGGTCCCTCCATACCGTCCCTGACCCCGACCCGGAGGTCAGGGCTAGGGCATATGCACAATCAAACTTCCCATTACGAGAGATGGCCCGGCGTGGATGGATCAATGACCCGACTAAAGGGAATGCACACAACGAGCTATGCCGGTTTTTCGGCGTCAATTCCCTAGAGGCCGCATCTGGTCTGGCGCATGCAGCAAAACGAACTGGATCGGAGATTAAGGGCAGTCAGTTGGCATGGCTCTATCGAGTCCGCGCCCTCGCTCGTGAAATGATTGTGCCCCGCTACTCTCGCTCCAATCTGGAGAGGGCTATCCAGCAGATGGCGACGATGCGGGAGGCCCCAGAAGAGATTCGACATATACCGCGCCTTCTGAACGAAGCAGGAGTGAGATTTGTCATCGTTGAAGGTCTTCCCGGCGGCAGAATCGACGGTGTTTGTACGTGGCTTGATGGAAGAGACCCCGTTATCGGCATGTCTTTGCGCTGTGATCGCATCGACAATTTCTGGTTTGTCCTACGCCACGAATGCGCCCACGTCCTGCACGGACACGGCAAGACCTCAGCAATTATCGACTCAGATATAAGCCTTGAGGCCCAGGACGTAGACTTAGAAGAGAGGGTTGCCAACGAAGAAGCGGCAGACTTTTGCGTGCCGCAGGTGAAGGTTCGGTCTTTTTACCTTCGGAAAAAGCCGCTGTTCACCGATGGCGATATTCAGGCCTTTGCCAAAATCAACCAAGTCCATCCCGGACTGGTCGTTGGTCAACTCCACAACTTAACAAAGCAGTTCACCATCTTTCGGCATCACTTGGTGAGTATCCGTAAGTTCATTCTGCCGTCCGCACTTGCGGACGGCTGGGGGAGTTCCGTCACCGTTAGCTAACAGAGGAGACTATGGCTTCTTACTATCAACAGATGCAGGACATCTTCCGGCAATTTCAGGAAGAGGTCACGATAGACCCCGTTGATTTGCGCGAGGTGGGTGCGTGGGCAATAGCGAAGAAGCTATGGGTGCCGCAACCGATTGATGTGCAAACTCGGTTTGCCGCTGATATGGCCGAGGCCCTTCGGGAAGAATACCGAATCGATAAAGCTGGTAGGCGTTACCGTTCGAAGCTGGCGGTCAGAACGACCACCGAAGGGCGGCAGGGGTCGCTATGGGGCGACATCGATACTTCCCCACGATCTCATGTGGAAAAGAATGTCGCACAGCGGCGCCGCCAAGTTGTGGGTGATTGCTACCAGTTAAGGGTCGATGTGGACCATTATAACGCGAACCACCCAGAAGAGGAGCAGCTCACGTTGATCCTCGATATGACCGAGGACGTTGCCGAGATGATGGTGTCGCAAGGTATAGCGACCGATAAGGCCGCCTAACTCTTCTTCCACCTCGCTTCCGCCGCAGCGTGAGCAATTTCCGCTCTTTGCTGGGCGGTCAGTGATTTGGCTCTGGCTGGGCCGCCCTTTGCGCCGCCTTTGGCAGCACGATCCTGGGCTACCGTGGGCCGCGCCTCCTCTTTCGCGCCCGTCGCCAAATCGACAATCAGCTTGCCGAGCTGGTTAGGGTCGCGGGGGCGTTTTGGGCGTTTCACTGCCTTCGCCTCACTTCTACCCTTATTGGCTTTCGCTTCACGA
>CAYRTL010000017.1:55794-61907 GCA_964427005.1 uncultured Acetobacteraceae bacterium | reverse complement strand
TCGCAAAGGAGATCGAACCCAACCGTCGCTTTCAGGCGGTCAGTGGGACCATTAGGGGGGCGATGATCGCTGCGACTGGGACCGAGCATCGTCATGCGATGTCGTACGATGCACAGATCGACGACTTTTTCGGGCGGCGGATGCAGCCGGCAGACCGGATGCTTGCGGTGCTGGACCTGCGCAACACGGACGAAGCCATCATTCTGGACGATGCGCAGCACATCTATCGGGCGAAGTGATGGTAGTCAGCCTGGGCTGTCGCTGAGAGTTATCGGCGTGGTGGTCGCCGCCAAAGGAAAGTTCACGCGCCAGGCGGAGCCGAGATCCTGCGCGATATCCCATCCGTCGGGCGGCGTAATGGATGAGCAGTTGTCGGTGATCGCATTGCCGCGGCCGATGCTGGTATTGCCGTATGGGTAATATAATGCACACGCCGCACTGACATTCTGCAGTGCCTGCGCAAGTGTCAGGCTAAGGTGCGTAGCATCGATGCGTGTGCAGGCACTGGCGGGGACGATGGTTCCCGGATTTGCCGTCGAAGCACCATCCATAACGCAAAACCCTCTGCCACTGGACGCCTGCAATGGCACGATCAGATCCGTGCCGGCATCGTGCTCAATCGTCAGAAGCAGGGTTCTATTGTCCTGGCGATAGACATGCACGATTTTGGGGCCTCCGATGACTGGGAGGCCCGCCGGCATGGCGTCGAACGCATCTCCGCCGGTGCTCGCCATGATGGCATGTGCGACGACAGGAGCGGCGAGCCGAGCGAATCGCTGGTTATCGGCGCTGTCGCGATGAGCGGAATCACCGCCGGTTGCCAAGCCCGTCGCCGGATCCCAATTGGAACCTCTTGCATTGCTGTCGCTTGTCTGGGGATTGCCCATCACCACGTTTTGGGTCGGATCGGCTACCATGCTGGCGACAACTTCCCTGTGCATCTGCATGCCGCCTGCAATGCCGTAGGGAATGGCGTTCCACCAGATCAAAGGGAGATTGCTGGCGGAGCGGCCAAGCATCCCGCGTTCTAGCAACAGCAATCGTCTGGCCGCTGCAAGAAAAGTAGTCTTCTCGCTGTAATCGCGCAGAGTGTCCGTTTCGCTCCACGCCCAGACCAGGGCGCAAATGTCCTGCTGATCCTCTTGGGGCAGCGTGGTAACCGCTGCCTGCGTCGCCAGGCCATCGGTACCTAGGCGCCAGGTGGACGGATCGGACCCGTCATTCGGGTTATTGAGGAAGCTGCCAGGGTAGATGCCGTTCACCGCAGGGTACAGGCCGTGACCGGACTGCATGGTGTAGGCGCTCGAATTGGCATTCGCGATTACATTATGGGCGAGTGCACCAAGGTACCAGCCGATACCCTGCGCCAGCAGTTGTGCCGCACCGTCGTTGAGCGCGTAGTTGATGGCATTCGACTGTCCATTGATGAGCAGCATGATGCCGCGCCGTGGGCCGCGATGCCAGCGTTCGGCGCATTGCAGCAGTGTCGTGACCTCCGCATCAGCGAGCGGCCGCTCCCAGGTTGCGACCTCGTGAAGCCAACATTGCGCACCGCCAAGCAACGTTCCATCGTGCAGCAACAGCATTGGCGCGGCCGTACCGGACGGCAGTGGATTGCCCGCCGCATTCGCGACCCGCGTGGCGTCCAGCCAGACGTCCACACCGACGCCCGGTCGGCTCCTCATGATGATGGAATGTGTGTGGCGGCGCACAAGCGTCGTGGTCAATGTGCTTTGCGCATCGCAGCCGGGAAACAGCAGTAAACGATTGTGACCCGCCGCACTGTCCGCTTGCAGTATCGGCGTGCTCCCAGACGACACCAGTGTGATCGGGTTGCTATCGCGACCCGACCCCTGCCGCCAGTTTGGCCGCGACCAGACGAGGTAACGCGTCCAGCCCAGGTCGGGAGCAAAAGAGACATTCGGTATCCGGAAGCCAATATCGGGATCCAGGGCAGGGGCCAGAGTACCAACGCCGCCTGCCACACGACCCAAGCCGCCGAGAAGACCTGACAATCGGGGTGTCGTGACCGGAAGCCCCTGCGGCATTCCCCAGGAGTAGGGCGTCAGCGCTGTGCCATGGCCGGACTTGTCCGACAGCGCAGCGACAGGATCGTTCCAGCCGGAAACGGTCGCGCCATTCGAACCGATGGCGCTCGACGTGTCACTCGCGTCCCACCACCCCGATAGATCCAGGATCGAGTTCGGCAACGGTCCGGCAGATGAGCCATGCCCAGCATCGGTCCGCAATGCACGCCATAGCGCTAGGTGCCTCGCGCCGATGCCCATGGGCTTGCCCGGCGCGACGAACGCCACGCTCATGTCAGCTCACCGTGAACGGCGTTGGGTAAACGGTCGGCTTGCTGCCATCCATGCCCTGGGCCCAGACATACCAGGTGCCGGGTGAGGCCGGCGTGGAGACATAGGAACCCCACAAATCTGTATTGACGTGAGTCGCGGGGACCCATTCCGATGGCGGTACGGTATCGGACGTCGAGAATCCGAACTGCACAGCAGCAGTGGCGGGATCGATGTGAGCGTTCACACCGATGGATCCAGCGCCATGTGCGTAGCTACCTGATGGTACCATATTCCAGGTGACGGAGATTACCGTGTCGGCTGGAGCCGCGGTGCTGGCACTGATCACGGCGGATGCGGGCCCAGCTCCTGCGCCGTTCAGGGCGAAGACCTGAAAATCGTAAGCAGATCCCGCTGCAAGCCCAGTTACCATTGCTGTGGTCGCGGTAACGCCGGTCGCGAATGTCGACCATGCGGTGGTGCCGGTGAGGCGGTACTGGACTGTGTAGCTGCTGACCGGACCACCGGAGCCAGGACCGGACCAGCCTAGTGAGATGCTGCTTGCGGTCTGATTGCTTGCAGTCAGACCACTCACCTGGCCTGGCGCAATCAGCGAGGCTTCCCCACTTGTAGAGCCGCTCAATGAAGCGAACACGATGGTGCCGCGGGAATAAGTGGCGACTCGCACTGTGGCGGCCTGCCCACTCGGCAGCGAGGCCGTTCCGGACGAGGTGACAATGCCCGCTCCGAAAGCAACGTTGCCTGAACTCAGGTTAAGCACATCGCAAGAAAAGCCGCTGCCCATGTTCAGAGGGGCGGGGTTCAGTGTCACAGGCTGGCTGCAGATGAGGAGCCGACCATTGTGGACCGTGCCATCGAGAAGTGTGTCGGCTGTGATCTCCACCACCTGCTGCTTGTAGGATGGCAGTTTGGAAATCAGCCAGGACCACAGACCCGCAAAGGATTGCCGCAACATGGTATTGCTGCCTTGGGCGACCCAGAACGTGTCTGTGTCCGCCGCCACGGTTGCCGGCTGTGCCAAATCAATTGTCAGACCGTCGAGAAGGTTGGCGTAGCTGATTGCGTGATCGGTTCCATTCTGACTGATAGCGACCAGATCATCGGCCGTGATTGTCGCCACCGGGCTCAGGCTCGTGACGCTGAAGGCTGAAACGTTGGCAGCGGATACAGCGAGAGTGCCGTTGTTCAGCAGCAAGCCTGTTCCGATCGCTACCGGTTCCGGGCCGCCCGGGCCTAAGCTGATGCGGCCCAGCAGAACGCCGGTACTCTCGATAATGGCAGGCTGCGTGCTTGCAAGCAGTGCGCCGACACTGACTGAGCGTGTCACGCCGCCCTGGCTGACCGGGATCGAATCTGCCGGCGTAACATCGGCGACCGGAGGCAACTGGGAAATTGTGGGCATCGGTTCGTCCTACGCGAGAATCATGCCACGACCTGCACGCCGCTGCAGACGGAAATCCAGCGGCTCCCATCGTAAAACACCTCAACACCACTGCCTGCGCCGGCGCCTTCGCTTGGTTTTCGCCCATTGCTTGCGAAGGCTTTTGCACCGGTGCCGGGAGCACCTGGAAGTCCCGCGACGGTATATGAAGGCAATACGGGCGGAGCAGAGAAGCGTGGATTGACGGCGTTCGTACGGAAGATTTCGCGCCACGTCGAACTGGAATCCGACGCTATGTGGTAGCGATCATTGGACCGCAGAGTAATGGGACCATTATCGATCGTGTCAGCTCCGCTTGGGGCAATGGTGACATTCGCGGAACCGAGCACGGAAAACGTGAAGCCCGTGCCGGCTGCTACGCTGGTCGCTGGGGGCAATGTGATCGTATAAGGAGACCCACCGCCGACGAGAAAAACAATATTGCCGGCCAGGTAGTTGGGAAGCGTCGCGTTGCTGCCGTAGACGTTCTGCCAGCCAACAGCGATGCCCTTGCCCACAGGGTAAGACAATGTGCCCTGGTTCCAGCGCAGCGTATTCGTAGCACTGTCATAGGCCAGGCGGTTGGAATTGGTCGGCTCAAATGCAATGGCGTGTCCGGCAGCCAATCGAATGGCCGCGGCCCCACTCATCTGCTGGGCATTTGTGGTATCCAGTACGGACGTTGAAAATGGAATGCCGACACTGAAGACCTGATAGACATGCCCGGTGTGCCCCGCTGCAAGGTACACGCCAATGACGTTGCTGACCTCGACGGGTGCACCGGAGGTATTGTGCTGTCCTACGACAAGCGACTGGATCTGGCGTTTATTACCATCGTCTGGACCGTTGCCGAACCAGTCCATCTCGACAGTAATGGATGCGGCGGCCCAGCTCGACGGTTGACCCGTTGTGTCACGATATTCCAGGCATGCGGCCCAGAGGTGCGGTTGTGGCAGCGCCTTACCCGAAGTGTCTGTGCCGATTGTCTGGCGGATGGTCTGAACATATCTCCCGACATGTTCGGCGGTATACGTTGCGCTCGGGGTCTGGGTGCCGCACCACACCAGCCTGTCAACGCCACCCCAGACGTAGTTGTTGGGCGAGTTGTAGATGATCGTGTCGTCGCGCGTGTTAGTGATAACGGCGCCGCCGGTCGGTCCACCCGAGTGATTGACGATATAGGACGAGTGCTGAACGGCGAAGTCGGTGCTTTGCGAACCGGTCTGCGAAGTCTCAGCGCTTTGGCCGCTATTACCGACAACAATACCTGGTAAATAGTTGTTGGCAGGGGATCCGCCACCTGGGATGCCGTTCGCAAGTGGGGTGCCGTCAGGCAATGACGTGCCATCAACAACCCATTTCACGCGCTTGGTCAGTGGAATGCCCCAGTTCCCTGGGTTCTGCAGAACTGTGACGCCGTTCGGCACATAGATGACCGAGCCGGCCGGCGCCGCCTGGTATGCCGCCTTGAAGGCAGCCGTATCGTCCGCCATGCCATTGAGCTGAGCATTGTACGGTGCCGACCGGACATTGATCACACCGGTGGGGACACCGCTGGATGCGTCGACGTAGTGTTTGGTCGCGGCGTGCAGGGATGAGGTCGGATCAGCCGCGAGCGTCAGTGCACCAGTGAGCGTGCCTCCGGTCAGAGGCAGCGTGGCGGCAACCTGACCATCGACATATTGCTTCGGTGCGGCATGCAGTGCCGTAGTTGGGTTCGACGATAGCGTCAACGGTCCGGTTAGGGTTCCACCACTGAGCGGAAGCGACATTGCCGCTTGCGCATCCACGTAGTGCTTTGTAGCAGCCTGCATCGCTGCGGATGGATCGGCTGCGAGTGTCAGCGTACCGGTCATTGTGCCGCCTGCCTTAGGCAAGCCGCTGCTGACCTGGCTATCGACATACCCCTTTGTCGCGGCCTGCATCAACGCGGTCGGGTCTGCCGCAAGCACAAGGGCGCCAGTGAGCGTATCTCCGCTGCGCGAAACACGCGTGTCCACATATTGCTTGGTTGCAGCCTGCAGCGATGCAGTCGGATCGGCAGCGAGCGTCAATGCGCCGGAAAGGGCACCACCGGACTTGGGCAGGGCGGTGGCGACTTGTCCGTCCACGTATTGTTTGGTTGCTGCCTGCAACGCAGAGGTAGGATCACCTGCAAGCACCAGCGCGCCGGTCAGGGTATCACCGCTGCGAGATACCCTTGTATCGACATATTGCTTGGTCGCGGACTGTAGCGGTGTCGCCGGATCAGCAGCGAGGGTGAGTGCACCAGAAAGCGTGCCACCAGACTTCGGTAGCGCGGTCGCTACCTGAGTATCGACGTATTGCTTGGTCGCCGATTGCAGGGAGGCGGTGGGATCACCGGCGAGGGTCAA
>CAYRTL010000017.1:6780-55694 GCA_964427005.1 uncultured Acetobacteraceae bacterium | reverse complement strand
CGTATTGCTTGGTCGCCGATTGCAGGGAGGCGGTGGGATCACCGGCGAGGGTCAACGAGCCGGTGAGAGCGCCCCCTGATCTTGGCAACGTGGTGGCCACCTGCGCATCCACGTACTGTTTGGTCGCCGGCTGCAAGGAAGCAGTGGGATCGCCGGCGAGGGTCAATGCGCCCGACAGGGTTCCGCCGGCTCTCGGCAGTGCCGTCCCTACTTGCGTATCCACGTACTTTTTCGTCGCGGCCTGCAGGGACGCGGAAGGATCGGCGGCGAGCGTCAGCGCACCAGTAAGCGTGCCGCCAGACAAGGAGAGAGTGCTGGCGGCGAAGTCGCCGAGCTTGCTTGGTGACTTGCTGCCGGTCGGCGTCACCAATAGCTGACTGAGATCGATGTTGGTGACGGCAGCAAGGCCGTTCATGAACTGGCTGTAAGTGACAACGGTGTTGCTGCCATTCTGTCCTAGCGGAACCAGATCGCCGGGGGCTGGTACAGTGCCCGCGCTCAGTGATCCGACCACGAAGGGTGTTGCGCTGGCCGACAATGTGCCATTGATGAGGCTCAGATTGGCGCCAATGTTGATCTGCTCGGGACCGCCCGTGCCCTGGCTGTGACGACCAAGCAAACTACCGGCGGTGATCGCAAGTTGTGGCTGGACACCGGCAAGGATTTGCGACCTGGTCGCTTTTCGGGCCGTGCCGCTTTGGCTGACCAGCAATTGGTCGCTGTCTGACGCAGCAGTTGCAGGCGCAAGCTGATCGATTGTGGGCATCTGGTAAACAAACTCCCACGCGCGCGGCAGCGATGCCTGCGCGGGCTAACGAATGTTTCGGCTGAGGAAATATGTGCCGCCAATGCGGCTCAGGTCAGGGCGACGTCAGCACCGGGTTGCCGTTCTGGTCCGTCAATACGACACCTGCATCGGTGATCAGGGCATTGGCCGGAACGGCCGGTACGGAGAGATACAGCACGGGTAACAGGATGCTGCGTTGAATCGTTCGACCGTTCACTGTGGTTATCACCAGCGTTACCGTATACACGGTCCCGGACTGACCGCCTGACAGCCATAACACTGCAACCGTGCCATCAGTCGTCGCGCTGTTCACCGTCAGACCGCCCGGCAGCGCTGGCTCGATTGTCACATCCAGCGTTGCGATCGAGTCACCGTCATTTCCAACCACCGCAGGCGAAATGTCGAACTGATAGTCCAGCACATCCGTCGGGTCCTTGGTCGGCCAGTTCAGCGGTGGCGGGGCAACCGGCACAGAGCCGCGAGGCACAGGAATGAAGGAATCGAGCACAATGGTTCGCGCATTGCTGGGCTTCCAGACATGTGTCACTGGAGTGGGCATCGAGGAATCCTCAGGTGGACTGAGCGAGGGCTGCGAGCTGGGCGCTGAGTGCGGCGATTTGCGCCTGCAACTCGGCGATGGTCACGAGCGGCGGGGGCGGTGTTACCGGCGCGGGTGCGGCGAAACTGCTGCCGTCAAACTCCCAGCCCTCAGCGACGTTCGGTTGAGAAGTGACATCAATCCATACGAGGGCAGGATTGAACATGGCGGTGATGTCACCGTCGGTTTGCAGCAGTTCGGCAATCCGGCCGTCCTGGATGCGGGCATAGGTTCTCATCGCGCGCCTCCTACCATCTGACCACGACAAGGCCTGGCGCGCCTTGTGCGCCATTGTAAGGCGTGGCGCTGTTTGCTCCGGTTCCCGCACCCGACCCTCCGCCACCAGGGAAGTTGCCCATCAGTCCCCAGGTGCCACTGTTCTGCGAGCCACCCATCGGCGCACCGCCACCCAATCCGCCCTGGTTCACGACACCTGCCTGCCCCACGGAACCGGCAATGTTCACGTCGCCACCGACGCCGACACCACTCGGCGTGGCGCCGTTCTGCGGATTCGTTGTGCTCGCCTGGGGATTGAGGCTGCCGCCGGTCGCGCTGACGTACGGACCGAAGCTGGACGACCCGCCTGCGGAAGGCGCTGCGCCGCTGGTATTTCCCGCGGTCCCGCCGCCGCCCACCGTCACTGTTATCAATTGTCCGGCCACCAACCCGGTGACCCGCTTGCGTGCATAGCCGCCGCCGGAACCACCACCGCTTGGGATGCTGCCATACGATGCAAAGCTTCCGGAGCCGCCACCCCAAACCTCGACTTCCAACTGGCTCACGCCGGCCGGAACGACGAAAGTGCCGGATGAGGTAAAGGTCTGCACGGCGGACGCAAAGCCGGGTCGCAGCGCCGGCAACTTCCAACCGAGAAAAGGTGCCGCCGGCAACGGGGCTATGTTGCCAACACCAATCGTCGTCTGCCCATAAGCCACTGTGATGACGTACAGCCCGACCCAGCCGTTATCGACAGGGGGAGTGCTCTGGGAACCTGCATTGGCGGCAGCGCCAGCCTTGATCTGCAGTTGGACACGCTGGATGCGCGTCGTGTTTTGTGCGACGCCCGAATTGTTCGGGCCGCTGTACGGCTGGGCGGGATTGGCTGCGTTGTAGTAGGGGAGAACCACCGGATTGGCGTCGCTCTCCTGCAATGCCGCCTGGATGAGATAATTGATTGCCTGCCCAGACGTCGCGGGCGCCGTTGCGGTGAAGCTGGTGGGAGCCAGGTTGATTCCCATTTTGACCAAGGGGTCCGTGCTATCGGCCGGCAACGACCCGTAGGCGAGCGTATCCACGACGGTGAATTGGGTGATGCTACCTGGCCCGACGCTCACCGTCAGTGACGCGGGACTTGTCGGCGAGCATGCGAGTCCGTCGACAATGGTGCTGGTGCCGAGTACGGCCTGTGCGAGATAACCCAGCGCGACCATGCTGTTCCGATTGATGGCGAGCATGTCGGTGTCGAGCGGGATGCTCCCGGGGTAAACCAGGATTCGGTCCATAAGGCCCCTCTTTCCGGATCGTGGAACAGACTCAGTTGGTGATTTTGGTCCAGCCGATAGCGGCAACCGGCAGCACGTCGGCAACGGCCGCATAGATATCGCTGTCGGTTACCTGCCCCTGCACCATTTCGAGACTGGCGTATTCAATCGTCCCGTGTCCGTAACCTCCGGCATGCATTCCCCAGCCCGAGATCGTGGCAATGCCCGTGCCTAGCGGTCGATAGGCTGTCACGAAGAACTGGAAGGCATGATCCAGGTTTCCCCATCCGCCAGACGCGCCGTAGGCGGCGCCATTGCTTCCGCCGGCCAGCGAACCGTAGCCGCCGGTGTCCGTCGTTCGGGCAGGTTCGAACACGACGGGCGTTCGGCCTGTCAGGTCCTGTAGTGCGGATATGACCGCGCCACGCGTACCTCGTTCGCGGAACAACTCACGGGTGATGCGGCGGCGGAAGGCGTCATCGCTTTGTCCAGGCCGGCGGCTCAGCCGGTTGGCAAAGAAATCCATCGCGATCACGTCCAACCAGATGTCAGAGGCGGTCGCGATGCGGGTTTGTGACTTGACGTATTGCAGTTGCCCGTGAGCCCACGCCCAAGCCGAAGCAAGGCCGCTGAGCAGCCCGTTCAGCAGTGGCGCTTCATCCGGGAACCAACGTGCCGGCAGAACCGCACGTAGGCGCAGCAGCATGTCGGCTTCATCACCCGCCATGTCAGTTCACCGCGATGATACCGGCCTTGATGACACCGGTGCTTCCGACGGAGAGATCGCTCGGACTGCCATTGGCCGTGATCTCGCTGACATTGACGACATCGGGACTCGCCGAGTAGGCGATCTGCGCGAGTTTGGTCAGAGGCAGACCCGTACCGATTGGCAGGCTATTGATATAAGAGCGGATCGCGTCGCCAATCAGTGATTGCAGTGGAGCCTTGGCCCTTCCTGGTGAGACAGTGATGGCGAGCGACACGTCGGCGTTCAGTGGCGTCGGAGGCTGAACGGTGAACACCGATCCAACCGGTCGCACCGCATCGATCGCAGTTTGCACAGTTGATAACAGAGGTGTTGAAGGGCTTCCGGATCCGTCGTCCACCGTCACCACAAAATGGCCCATGCGTGGCTGGCCCGCTGGGTCGAGATTTTCCTGGATGGTATAGTTAAGGCCCTGCTGGATAGCGCTGATCGCGTAACCTACAGCCAGCGGTGTTGCGCGCGACCGGCTGGCAATGAAGTTCCGGAAGCGTTGCCTGAATGCATCATCCGTCTCGGCATCCTGGCCATTCAGGAACGCATTCGCGTTGTTCGCCGAATCAACCCCGGGTACGGCAGACGCCAACATGGAGATCGTACCGGCCTGAACATTCCCGGCGCTGCCGAGTGTTTCCGCGATCACCGGTACGTCCAATCCCGCAACACCAGCAGGAATGACATACCCGTTGCTGGTTGGCGACCAGGACGTCAGGCTCGTGTCGATGCTGACCGAGAATGTTTGGGTTCCATCTGCTGTGCGCACCAGTGCGCCTGCCGGGATAAGCGCAGCCAGTGCTGGCGTGAAACGGGAAAACGTGACCATTCCGGTTGCCGCTGTGGCGGGGAGCCGGGTCAAGGTGAGGTCCGCCATCCAGCTATCGAGATCTGCATCGCTGCTCGTAGCGGCGCGCGTTGTCCGCAGAACCTGCAGGATCAGCCATTGCATCCAGAGGCCAATCGACGCATTGGACTCCAGCACCGCGCGCAGTGTCGATCCAGGCGTGAGGTCCAGAAGCTGCGTTGCTGTCGATTCGACAGACGCTGCCATCGACTGGACGAGCGTGTTGAACGTGCGGAGCGAGAGCTGCATGGTTTATGCTGAAACCGAGAATGACAGAACCTGAGTCTGACTGCTGCTCGCGTCGACGTAACGGATATACACGTAGACGGTGCCTGCCGCTCCGCCGGGCGCAACCTGCACGTCGATAACCGGTTCAGGCTGACGTGCCACGGCCGCCTCCTTGAAGATTTGACTGCGTATCACTGCCTGTATTTGCAGCGGGTTGACTGTCTGACCAATGAAGCGTCCTAAACCAGCGCCATAGTCGAGCTGCCAGATATAGTCGCCGGGATTGGTCAGCAGCCTACGCAAAATGCGCTGCTGTCCCAGCAGCGGACCTACAATCGTACTGACGTCGCCAGTCGCGCTGAGGGCCAGATCAGATCCCCATTGATGAAATGCGTCAGCCATCAAGATCAATCCGGCAGGCTTGTCGTGGTCGTTGTGCCACTCCGTGAATCGGTGTGTCTATGCGAGTTGTAATGGCTGCGAAGACCAGACAGTGGCCCATGTTGATCGTAGACGTCGCCGCTCACATGCAGATCGCCGTGTATCTGAACCGTGCCGTCGTTCTGCAGCTTGATGAAGCTGCCGGACTTGTGGACAAGCCAAAGTTCGCCGACTGGTGCTGGTGGCGGTGTCTGCGTGTTTGAGAACGCAGAACCGATGATGATGCCATGCTCCGCATCGCCTTCCTGTGTCAGAACCAGGACCTGGTCACCGGGCGAGGGAGGACAGCACATGCCCCATCCTGCGCCGATCCATGGTGACAGGATTGGCAGCCAGCCGCTGAGAACGCCTTCAGGTTGGAGCCTCACCTTTGCCGTCGCGGTCTGCGGATTGACCGAGGTGACGGTGGCAAATCGCGGCTGACCGGCGCCTTGATCCATCGCGCCGGCATGTTGCTTGATGACGTTGAGAAGCCGTTCCATTTCTAGGCCGCCGTGCCGCCCGCTGTGTCTGCTGGGATCGTGGTCTCCGTTCGAGGCGACGTGTTCCTCGCCCGAATGTGCTGTACGAGCCCGCTGTTCTGCCGCAAGCGCCGCTCTATGACATCGACGTAGTAGACTTGGTCGAACTCGGTACCGGTACCTTCAACCGCGATCAGGCTGCGCGGAGTGAGGGTCAACTCGCCGGGCATGCTGACGCTGATGACACGCTCATGGCGAGTCAGTTCCGCCAGCTTGCCTTGGGCAAACTTGAGCGCCTCATCCGGCGTCAGATTAGGGCGAACAAAGACATAACGCTGCGGGGGGCCCGAAGAAGATTGCCGCTCGCCGCGACGGCCCTTCGCACGAGCGCGCTGGACAAACGCGCTGTTCTGGCGGGAATTCCAGCTCTTGACCTCGACCTCGATGTCGCGCGCCAGTGTCAGTGACCTCTCGAGCCGCATCGCGAGCACGTCCGGGGGCCGCAGCGAGACAGAAACACCCCCACTCTGTGTGGCGGGCTGGAAATAGAGCGTCTGGCCTTGCACGAAGACATCGAATCCTTCCTGTCGAGCAAGAAACGCCAGCAGGTCCCATTCAGTCGTGGCGTGACTGAACTGGTCGAGCGTGATGCGATCGTGCTCGCTCTGGTAGTAGCGTCCCACCGGCGTGCTGGTGGCCGTGACACGTGGGGAAAGATTGTGGCGGTGAGCAAGCAGCGAGGCGATCTCACTCGATGTGCGATTAGCGAAGGTCTCCTGCGTACGAGTCTCGATCAGCGCGGCGGTGAGATCGCGGCCATCCAAATGAACGACTCCCATTGCCGGATCAATTGCGACGCTATCAACCGCGCCTTGCACCAGACTGACGAAAGACGCACCGCCGTCCATGCTGAGCTGGACCTCCAGCAGAATATCCGGCTCGCTGGCCCAGAAAGATGCGCCAGCCCAGGGATCGACACCCAGCGCAACCGAGGCATTGAACCGATCGGCAGCGTAATAGTTGTTGGAAATGACCTCGGCTTCGGTGGCTCCCGTTATGACTTCGCCATTGGCGATAAGCCGCAGCCGTGGGGCGCGCCAGGTTGAAGTCGAACTATTGAGCAGCAATGCCGCCTCCAGCGCTGCGGTCGATGTCGGGAATGAGCAGCGTCGTGACACCAAGCAGCATAGGGTCGGATATATTGTTAAGCTCCGCGATGCGTATCCACTGAGTCGCATCTCCCAATTGCGCGGCAGCGATACGAAACAGATTATCGCCAGCGACCGTGATGGTCTTCATGATCAGGTGCTTGCCGTGACCAGGTTGGTTGCAGTGCGGCGAACATACGCGCGAGCGGTATGCAATGAACTGAGCACTCCGCTGCTATCGGTCGCCGCGGTGAGTGCCGCGACGCCCTCCTGTGGCGAACCGATTGCGCCGAAGTTCACGCTGCTCAGCGTGCTGTCCGCCGCGCCAATCGACCCATCGATCTGGGATTGAGCCCCAAGCAGTGCCGATTGGGCATTTGCATAGGCTGCGGTATCGCGCATGGTCGCACCAGGTGCTGCAAGCAGGTTCTGCACCGGCGACAAATCCAGGCCGGCCTCCAGTGCATGGCCGGCAGCGGCGCCGATATCCGCCAAGACGGCTGTTGCCACTGAAACCGCCGGCTCCAGCAGCACGGATGCCTCGTCCTGAACGACAGTGCAGACGATCCGGTAAGGGATCCACTGGCCACTGCGGTAATCGGCGCGGAAGTCACTGATCAGGACAGTATAAAAGAACACATCCCAGGTGAGCGGCAGTGGAATGCCTGCAACGCGCAGTTCGTCCAGGCTGCGCGCCCGCAAAGTCGCATCTGACCCCGAGAATATCCCCGAGAAGCTGATCTGTGCGTCATCGCGACCCATGGCATCGATAATGCGGGCGCCACCGGGCAGCGAATGCAAGGCCAAGCGTTGTCTGCCACCGAAGTTGATGCCAGACGGTACCTCGAAATCCTGAAAGACAATCGGGCCGAGCAGGAGGGCTACGTCAGACATGATTTTCACTGCCTTGGAGAGGTGACCAGGCTCGGTCGTTCCGTTGCGCGATGCGGTGTTCGTCCAGGATC
This sequence comes from uncultured Acetobacteraceae bacterium, assembly GCA_964427005.1. Taxonomy (GTDB): domain Bacteria; phylum Pseudomonadota; class Alphaproteobacteria; order Acetobacterales; family Acetobacteraceae; genus JAMXLO01. The sequence continues at coordinate 47,981 of CAYRTL010000017.1, read as the reverse complement.
ACCGGTATGGCGATAGGCTCACTCATAGTGGTCGAATCCGCCTCGATGTCACCAGGAAACCAGAGCACGAACGGAATGCAGAACTCATCCATTGCTCTATGCTCCGGAGAAAGCGCCCGGATAGATTGCGTTGATTCGAGGATCGATGCCCGTCGTACCGGCACCCGGCCGCGAAGCCTGCCTTGCAAGATGATCGACGATCCATCGGCCGACCTGCGCGCCATCCAATATGAGAATGCCTTGCCTCGGCTCGGTCGCTGAGGATGAGACGCGCTCGCTTTCCGAGGTGCCGGACCATTCGTCAGACTGCGCGGGTTCATCGATTGTGCGATTGCGCGGTGACGAGGCAAAAGGCGCGGCCCGGCGGGTGAATGGCGCGGCTTGCGCTACCGGTGAGAACGCACGACCGGCCGCTGGTCTTGTTGGCGCGGTGGCACTGGGCATAATCCGCTGCCCTGTCCATTCGACTTGGCTTGCCTTTCGCTCACTGGCCTGTCCGCCTGTCTGGTCACTGGGTGGTTCGAATGTGGGTTCAGCGATTCGCATGCCGACAGGTTCGAATGCGATCGCCTTTGTGCGGTCGCCGACAGGTTCTGCCTGACTCGAGCCTAACGGTGCAAAGGGGGCCATGATCGGGCCCACCGCAGGTGAAGGGCGTCGCTCAGCGACTTCAGTCGGCACGGTTGCGGGCGATGCAGCAGGGAACTGCGTTATGTCGGGCATCGTGTATGGCATGGCCGACGGCTGAGAGGGGACATGATCATCCGTTGGCAAAGCCACAGAGGATCCGGACGGTGTTAAAGTCGTGATTGTCTGTGTTCGGTGTGATCCGGCAGGCAGTGCTTCGGCACCATGAAATCTCGGTAGTACGTGTGACAGAGCGGCGGGCCGCAGCGTTGCTCGCGAATGGGTTGCATTCGTGGTTCTGGTATTTCGTGTCCGTGCACCGCCCATGTTGGCTGGGGCTAATGGCTCGATCTCATCGATGCCGGGTGACACAGCCGGTTCGGCGGCAGTGACAGGTGCCACATTGATGCCCATCCCGTGCATCTGCTCAACCAGCCGTGTCATTGTTTCCGTGATGGCTACGCTGTCCGCGACAGCTTTATCAATGACGGCGAGCACCTGCTGAACAATGGCCATGCCTTCTGCCACGCCATTGCTCAGCGCCAGCTTTGCGCCGATGGCGGCAGGTTCGGTCCCAGTCAACGCTATGACTTCCAACGCATCGTCCGCCAATCAAAAACACGACCGTCCAATGAGCCGAGTACTACGACAAAGGCCAGGCGCTCATCGGGCGGCAGGCTGAACGCGACATCGAATGGCACCCCGTTCCGAACCAGGTAAAGGCAATCGATCAGGTCGGGGTGCCGACTCAGTTTCCCGCGTTTTCTCCCAGTTCGGCATCAGCGGGTTGGTCGGCTTGCTCCAGGGCCGCCGCGACGGCCGCAATACCGCTATCGCCCAGCCGCGCGACCATTGCCTCGATCTGGAGCTCGTTGACTGGTGGCGGCAGTGGCACGTCATCGATGGCCGCAACCGAACTCGCGATGAGTGCCATCCCCAGCCATGGCTGGTTCTGCGCCAATACCGGGCCAGCCGCCTTGAACAGACGCAGCCTGTCGAGCGCGCCAAGCCGCCTGATCGTCAGACACCGCCCGGCGCTGTCAACCACCGTCTCGGTTGTCGCGCCGGACGCGATGATGGAAGCGGATGGTGTCATCAAATGCGTCTCCTGCGAACGGCAAAGAACTCGAGCTTCTGCTTCACGCTGCTATCACCCTTCCAGGTGCCGGCATTGCTCAACCTGAAGATCACGTTGTCGTATTGGTACGTCGATGTGGAACCGTCGGTCTCTGTCACGTACTGGTACATCGTCCCTGGCGTGACTGTGGTTCCGTTGAAGTACTGCTGCTCGGTCACGGCAATGAAGTCATCCACGGTGGAGCTGCCGCGCTCGAGTTCGAAGCTGCCTTCCCATCCTTTGGGAAGTTCGGTGCCCATTTGAGTTCCGTCCATGCGGTCCACTCGGATGGAATGGGTTATCTGATGGCTCTGAAACGACGTGACATGTGTCAGATCGATGCGGCCCGTTGGGCCGATGACCACCAACTGGGTATCACGGCCGATGGAGAACATGGTCAGGGACATTCTGTCAGCTCCTTAGGCCACCTGCCCGCTGGGCAGTGTCTGGCGGGACACCTGAACGGTCTGACCGCCTTCCATGTTGACAATGAACTTCTCGTTGATCGCCTGGTACTGCACCTGTGCATCCGACTGAACGTAGCCCAGGTCGGTGCGGCTGGGTGGATTGTTCGAGCTATCGCAGACCACTGTGAACGGCAGGCTGCCGTCGGTACTGCCAAGCAGGCCTTGGCTGAGCATGTTCTGCAGGAATGCCAGTTGCGTGGCTCGGATCCGACGAAACAGGTCGGACGTGATCACCTGTCCGACGTATTGCCCCATCCCCGCAGCCAAGGTCGCCGCAATGTAATTCGTCAGCCGTGTGTAATTGTCGCCATTGATCGCCGCGTTGGACGAAGAATTATGTCCACCGCGCACGCCCCAGAAGTTGCCGCCTGGCTGTGGGTTGCTGATCAAGTCGATGCCGGCGCCCAGCAGGACTGCCAACTCGGCTGCCGAGTAGGACGCGCTCTGACCGGAGCCCGGTGAGCCGGATTTCTGACTCCCGATGACACTGTAGAGCTGCTTGTTCAAGCTCGACTGTTCGGGCGATAGATTCGCGAGGCGGCCCGCGGTGAAGCCCTGCGGCGATACCAGGCGAATGACGCCGTTGACCTGGTCGGACCACCAGAGCCAATCCCCGAACATCAGTTTCGCTGCGTAGCTGTCGAGACCAGCCTGGTGCTTGACAGAGATTGCGTTCTGAATCGTATCGCCGGGCGGCCCGGTGAGGATCATGTAAATCCCCTCCTCAAGCCCGAACTCAGCCTGCGTAGTCCAATAGTTTGAGTCATCGGCATCTGCCAGCAGCGCAATGCCGCAACCCTGACCGCGCAACGCGTACATGCCCGAGCGCGGCACAACATCGGCACCCACCAATCCCATGGAGGTGACAGCAGTCGCACCATCGGTACCCGCTGTCGAAGAACCCAAGGCGATTGAGAAGGGCGTGGGCGCAAGCGTCGCACCACCGGCGCTCGCAACCACGAATTGCGAAGGTCCGCGCTGGGGGCCTTGGCCGGTATTCACCGCCTTCGCCAAAGCCAACCAGAATGCCGCACCTGAACCCGCGATGTTGTCGAAGACTTCGGGTTGCACACCGGGCAGTGAAACGGCCAGGCGCCACGTGTTCTGGCGCGAGCCGCCGCTCAATGTCAGCGTGATCTGATTGCCAAGTGAGCCGGTGTACAGGGCAGTAAATGTCACCGTCGTGCCAGGAAGTACTGCCTGCGCGGCGGAATCGGTATTGTCGCTCACCCTGACGCACCGGAAATTCTGTGCGCCCTGCTGCACGGCTGTGGCAACCTGGGTGCCCATGTCATATTTGGCAGCGATGACCGGGCCGAAACTCTGGGCATAATCGGCCATGGTGGCGACGATGACTGGATGTCCGACGGGACCCCACGACGCAGTGCCAACAACGCCGACGACGTTCGTCGGAACGCCGTTCAAGACAAGGTTCTGCGGCGGAACGATCTGGACGTACAGATCCGGGACAACAAGTGCCGTTGTGTTGATGCTGCCCTGTTGAACAATCGGCATGTGGCTCAGTCTCCCTTCTTGGTCGACGCGGCCACACGCACGACACAGCGCGCATGCTCGCTGCTGAGGATTTGCGCGACGTGCACGGCATCAGTGACGATGTCGCCACGGGCAAGGCCGCCAAACGGCCTCACCACGACCAGATGAATGTCCATGAAATCTCCGTCGTTCAGGCAGTGATAGAGGTCGAGTTCAGCACGACGTTGCCGAACAGCATTGCCGGGTTGTTGCTCGAAATAATGGTGGGATATTCAACCAGGTAGTTGATGTCCCGACGGTACAGCCTGGCGTTCTGCGACTGGTCGAAGACCATTGTCCCGGCATAGGTCAGCCTGGCGGTTGCTCCGTCTGCCAAGGGAAGAAACCGGATGCCACTGATGGCCCGGTCTATCGTGGCCGCGGTGACGTCACGAATGGCAGGCGTTGGGCACCAGCAGGTGATACGGAAATCCTGCTCCTGACGACGGACTTCCTGCTGAACCGGCGCATCCGCAACGACGCGGGCGACCAGATCACGTGCCCCCGCAATCGTCAGCGTGCTATCGGAAAGCTGTACGATCGAACGCCCGCGTATCATCGATGCAAGTGTTGCGGCTACCAGTTCCGGATTGTCGCCAGGCCGTATGCGATAGGCGTAGCTCACGCCATCAACCAGAATGCCCGCCACCTGTCCAACATCTGCCATTCCACCGAAAGTGACCGACGCGTCGTTCACGGACACCGTCAATCTCGGCTGAGCGGGCGCTCCCATCCATGTTTCGGAGTATCGGGTTGTCGTGCGCGCAGTATTGCCGCCAGGAAATACCGTAACGTTGATTTTTCCGTCGGCAAGGTCCGCATTGAGTGCCGTAGAGTTGGGCCAGCCGCGATAGATGCGGCAATCAGGGCCTGGAACGCTCGCACCACCAGTCCCATCCGGATACAGCGCTGCCGTGGCCGCGGTCACCAGCGCGGATTCCACGTCGGATTGGTCAGCCATCAGGTCGTGGCCTGCTTCACCGTAATTCGCCAGCCGAGTTCTGTCAGTTCTGCTGCTGCGACGACCGCATTTCGTCCCAGATCGTCAGTCATCAGGTCTGAAGGGTGCAGCACAACATCCGGATGGGCGGGCAGCAGCACAGTCCAGTAAGGGACCGGACTGTCATTGGGCAGATCAGAACTGGGGTGACCCCGGCTTGAGGCACCAAGTACGCTGGCCGGCCAATTCGTCAATAGCGGCGTGTTTGTAGCTGCGACAATGCCGCCATACGCGTTTGTTCCTGTCTCTGATGGCGCGGCCGGCCGGAGAAAAGAGACCGTCCGGTTTGTCTGCACGCAGAGCACCGGCAGCAGCCTCTGTTGTGCAGCAATGAACCAAACCGTTTCGTCCTGCACGAGATAGTCACCCGGACGGGTATACGCCGCGTCGAATACGCCGTACCAGACCGCCGCGCCGTAGCCATTCGGACGCGCGAACTTTCCGTCAGGCGCGGTGAAAGCTGCCCGCAAACGGAGAAAGCGATTCGATCGCGCCAGAGGCTCGAAGGGGCCCTTCGGACGATACGCGTCAGCGCTGGCTCCTAGCGAGCGCGCCGCGGCATTCAGGCCACGGTGAATGCGATCTTCCAGTGTCTTTGGATGCATTGTCATACGACCAGGGCGATGCCGGTGTCCGTCATTGCCGGTCCCGGCGGGACGCCGAAAAAACCGCACAGCCGCCGGCGCCAGTCATCGAACAGCCTCGTTCGATCGCGCAATTCATCGCGGTTGCGCGTCCAGACCGCTGCCTGATCAGTATCGAGATTGTCGCCTGCACGGGGAATGGCAAGTTCCAGGACCGTCAGCGTGGCGAGATAACGCCGCACAACGGCAGCTTCGGCATCAGTCAGATTGCTCATGCGGAATTCCAGCAACCCGTATGCCTGGAAAAAGCGCCAGCTCTGCATGGCAGCCGTGGCCGCGCCGTACGCCGGATATCCACAGAACCGGCGAATGTCGGTCTTTTCCGAATCCGTGAACGACATCAGAGATAAGATCCGTCACCGCGTGTAAACAGTACAGTTCCGCTGCCATTCGTCAGAACACCCGCGGCGTACTGGACCAACCCATTCACCGACAGCAGGACCTTGGTGTTCGCCAGCACCGGCATGTCGCTCGCTGCGGCCGACACCGACGCATCAGCGCCAAATGCCACATAGGCGAGCGAGGCGCTGGCATTGGTGACGACGACTGAGTCGCCACCTCCTGCCAGTGCCACCGTCGCCGATGAGGTGCCTGCGCTGAGCGACACCGTGCCGGTCGGGCGAAACGGCGTAATGGAGCCCACAGCCATGATGCAATACGCTCCTGCTGTTCAGCCGATGTGCTCCACCATCACCGCGCGCTTGAACGCGGCATTGGTGGCGGTGGGGATGGTCGCCGGGTTGGTGGTCGTGTCCGAGGGGGCACAGAATCCACCGATCCAGTACCAGGACTGCGCAATGATCTGCTGCAGCCGGTCGATCGGCTCGCGTGTCACCATTGCGATGTCGTCAACAACGGACACGATCGAATCCTTCGGAACGACATCCTCGGCCGCCATACCCGCGAAGTCGCCTTCGATCAGCGCTCCCTGACCGCATATGATCGGCCTACGCACCATCAGACCGGCCAGAGTCGGATGTGGCTGAACGAAAGCCTCCGTTGTGGGAATGAAGCGCAACCCAAGGAAGTCGTTGGTCATGCCCTGGCGAAACACCTGGTTGGCCGAGGTGGCGCCTTGGAACAACTGCTTGAAGTCGGGGTCCGCGAACAACTGCCGCGCCGAGACTGGATCGAGATAGCAATTGTAGACGCCGTCGATCTCCGGCACTGCGTTCATGCGCAGCTTGGCCACCGCGTCCAGCAGGCTTGCCATGGTCAGCATGTCGGTCGCGGTCAGGGCAGCGGTGGTTGCCCGCAGCGAGGGCCGCACGATAACGGCTGCATTGGCGGCGATCACCGCGTTCCCTGCCGTGCCGTCAGAGACCGAAACATTGCCCGAGAATGTCAGGACGCCGGATACCCCATTTGGCGCGGTCGAGACGTTGGTTGCATCAGCGGCTGCTCCAACAACTGAGTAGGCATTTGACCCGACGGTGACGGTGAGGGGATTGGACGCACTGACTTGCTGCTGAACCCCGTTGACGAAGGCATTCTGGAATCCGCGCACGTCATCCACAGCCACCGAAGTACCTGGGCTGCCCAAGGTGGTGCGAACCCGCGTATTGCCGCCGAAATAGCTGCTGAACAGGGCATTCCGGGCCAACTCGTCGAGACTGCGTGCCGCCTGCTCGCCATTGACATAAGCGTTCTGCAGGAACTGCGACGCGATACCGACGCGGCTGGTCACCATGTTCAGGTCGGTCGTGGCGGCGTAGTGATTGATGGTGATAGTGTACTGCTCCACGCCCCAGTTGGCTGGCGTCAGCCCATTATCCAGGTTGGTATTCGTGCTGGGCTGCAGTGGCGTCGTGATACTCGGCTTCAGGCCTGCGCGCGTGCGGGTCAGCGTTTCGCCGATACCGACCGAGATCTTCACGCGATCGGCACACGCACGGTAGCCAAGGCGCGATTTCAGCGCCTGTTGGAATTCGCGCTCCAAAAAGCCCTGCTGGATAATTGGTTGCAAGGCGGCTGGAAAGTTCTGAATGCCCATTCGGGTATCCCTTCAGCGTGGTTCACATGCAAAGAGTTCGTGGCTGGCTGCGCACAGCCGGCGAATGGCGGCTATGGCCGCTGTTTCAGGATGGTCGCACGGGCGATCCGATACTCTTCGTCCGTCATTTCCGTCGCAAGCTTCTGTCGTGGCGGCTGCACAGGTGGCGCGCTGGCTGGGCTGGACGAAGATGTGCCGGCGAACAACCAGGGCTTTGCCCTTCGCAATTGGCTCATCAACTCGACGGCATTTGCCAGCTCGCCTTCCGGCGTCAATTCGGCATCCTTCAGATCGAACAGCTTCAGGCCATCAAGATCGACCATCCCGGCACGCACTGCTTCCACCTTCAGTTCGGCGCGGATAAGGCGTGCCTTCGCGTCCTGCTCCGCCTCCGCAAGCCGTCGTTCCAGTGCTTCGGCGCGCGCCCGCAGTTCAGCGACCGGATCAATGTCCGGTTCAGCAGGCGTATCTGCTTCTGACATCAGTTGAGTCCGCTTGTTTTCCTGTCCGCGGCGATGCGCGCGAGTTCAGCCGGCACGTCCTCGATATCGAACGTGTCCGCGATCGCCTTCACCGCGCTTTCGCGGCTGATATGTCCTGCATCCGCCAGCGTGCTGAGCGTCTGCGCATCCTTCTGCCTGTCATCGGCAGTGGGCGCGTACCAGCGCGGCCAGTTCAGAGACAGGCGCGCTGCCGGATCCAGGGCCGGGATCTCCTGATCCATGACGCGCAGCCGATAGACCTGCGAGGCGCGTAGCACCATGCGCGCCAGGGACAGCAGAGCACCTTCGCCATAGCTGATGCGTAGATTGTCGGCGAGCCAAAGCAGCCCCTGATTCATGAGTTCCAAAGCGCGCCCGGACTGCGCGGCAGTCAACCGATCCGCATTGGCCCGATTGCCGTGCACGCTTTCCAACGCCAGCTCGCGAAGTGTCCGAACATATTCAATGACGGCGGCAGAAGCGGTGCCGCCAATCTCCAACAGCTTCGCATCGCCCTTTTCGCTGAGAACAAGCGCGTTGCCGGCGCCCTTGACGATCTGGCTGTCGTTCGTCGCAGGCTCCTTGATCAGCAAGGTGGGGTCGCTGCTGTATTTCAATCCGCGCCCAGCCTGACTGAGCTGATAGTCGATCTCGATCTGCGTCTCGATTGCCGTACGGAACGTGCAGGCGCCGTCCGCGACGTCGCCGGTGGACGAGGGCCCTGGCAAATTGCGGATCCACACAATCGGCACGAAACCAAGCCCATGCTGCACGCTGCGCAACTCATCGACTTCCTGACTCGACGCGCCCGTAACCGCGGCAGGCACCAGCCACGTCTCCGCATCGGCGTTCCAGGACCGCGTGAACCAGTATTCGATCGCCGTGTCCGCGATCTCATAGCCGTTCGATACCAAGGTAGCGCCTGGCACCTTGTACCGCTCGGTAACCCGGAGAAGCGTGTCGGGTTCCTGAGGGTCCCATTCCGGCCTCAGGTAGGTCGTGTCGAGAACATCGAAGAAGACTCGGCCGCGCAGCACTCGCATCAGGATGGCGACCGATCCAATCGAGCCGCGCATCGCCGCCTCTGTCATGATGAGGTTGAGGCGAGCCTCCTTGACAATATCGGCAAGAACGGTGCGGATCATGCGGTCCGCGCAGTCTATTGTAGGGAAGTGACCTTCACTGAACAGCAGCGACACGCTGTCTTCCACGACAATGCGGCACAGGGCGTAGCGTACGCTTGGCCGCCGGTTGCGCAGCGGGATGTATTCACCGCCGGCGCCTCGCTCCTCGTGGAACTGGTAGGGCAGAACATCATACAGGCCGCCATCCAGCACGCGCTTCAAGATATCCAGCATCCGCACACGCGGAGGGTAGTGCGGATCGCGAGGGACCAGATTGGAAATCGTCTCGAACATAGTTTTCCGAAAAGGCTAGCTAGCGGGCCAGGAAGCTGGTCGAGAGACGGCGGGCCGGCGCCCCCGCCGTAGTCAACATCCCGAAGGCGCGGGACAATGCATCAACCTGATCATCTTTGCGCCCGAGAGGAAAATCGCGCAGTTCCTCCAGAAATGCATGGTTCCAGTTGGCGCGCACCATGGCGAAGTTGCGTGCCTCCACCTGGCAGGCGACGAGTGAGGCGCGCGTGACCTTGGAGCCGGTTTCGGGCGAGGACGAGGTGCGATATCCAGCCAGTTGGCTGGTGTAATACTGCACCTGCGCCTTGCCTGCCTGTCCGGGATCTTGCGGCAGACCGATGATGACGCCATTGCCGTCGATCCGGGCCGCCTCGGTAATTGCGGTCAGCACCTCAAGTGGTGAACCGCGCACTCGCACGACGTCCAGCACGATGAAGCGGCCGGTTTCATTGCGCGTCAGCTTCACACCGACAGTCCAGTCGGGATCGCTGCTTTCGCTTGGCGACGTCGCTGCCAGGTCCCAGGCGCGCACAGTCTGCGCCTCGGCGTGTGCTGGAGCCGTATCGAGGACGTCTATGCAATCGGTTTTGAAGAGACTGCCGATGATCGGGTGCGGTGATTGTTGGTAGAGAGCGGACCAGGCTCGCTCACCGACTGTCTCACGCTTGCGGAGTAGGGCTGCTTTGTCCTCCCACTCGGGCCAGAGCGCGTCACCAGGAGCACGCTCGAGAGGGTCGTTCTCTTCCGCGATTGCGGGCAGCCGGATCAGTTGCCACTCGTTGCCATTATGCGCGAGCAGCCGGCCGGCAAGATCATCCTCATGCCAACGCGTCATGATCAGCACGATGCGTCCCTTCGGTTTAAGTCGTGTCGTCAGGTCGAAGCGGTACCAGTTCCAGACTCTCTCCCGAAGGAGGGGGCTATCGGCGTCCGCCTCTGATTTGACCGGGTCATCTATGATGACGAGGTCGGCGCGGTGGCCAACAAGTGGGCCACGAATTCCGGCAGCAAAATACTCGCCCCGCTGCGATGTCGCCCAGTGTGCTGCCGCCTGCTTTCCGGTATGCAGGCTGTATCCGAGTTCGGTTGCGTATTCTCGCACCAGATCGCGTACCTGGCGGCCAAAATTCGCAGCAAGGCTCGTCGTGTGCGACGTGGCGATGACCGAGCTGGTTGGATGTTGCGTAAACCACCACGGCGGGAACAGCAGCGAGGCGTAAGTTGACTTGGCCGACCCCGGCGGCATCAGCACCATCAGCCGATCGATCTGTCCTTGGCAAACCAGATCGAGGTGTCGCAGCAGCAGACGATGATGCGTCGCGGGGCTTTGGTCATCGCGAGCAACGACGTGAGTTGCCCAATCCAGCAGACTGGACCAGATCGGTTTCTGCTGAGTGGACTTTTCCGCCGCCTTCTGCGAGTCGTGCGAGGAACTCGGCATCGTTCAGGTGATGGAGTCCCAGGTGAAGCTTGCCGGAATACGCGGCAGAGCCATTGCACGATGAGCGGCGGAGTGCGCGCGATCCTCGCTCGCGCGGCGGCGAATGATTGAGGATTTTGTTGGGATCAGATGGTGCGTCGCTTGCGCGCGACGCCATCATGTCGGAATGGATACCAAAATCTGGGGCGGGTGGGCAAGAACAATTTGAAAAAAATCCTACAACAGCTCGTCTGGGGATTTCTCGCGATTTCCGTCATCGCCTGCCACAGCGAGTTGAGCGAACATCTTCAATCCGGTCAGGTCCTGGCTCTGAACGGTCTGCAAGGCCGCTGGGTCGGGCCGGTCGCACCGACAACACCAAGCTGCGGTCCGACCACCCAAGGCCTGATGTCGATCGGGAAGAATGGCTTCGGGTTCGACCCCTTCCAAAGCACCGCAATCATAAAGGGTGACATCAGCGAGGGTGGCCACCTGAGCGGCCGGCTGGTCCGTCAGGGTGGCGACCGTCAGGACGTCTCAATCCAGTTTGACGGCGCCGCGTCCGGTTCAGACGCTATCAATGGCACGCTGCAATCGGGTCGCTGCCGCTGGGCGGTGTCACTGCATCGGGGATGAGCCCTGGGCCGGTCCGGGATTGACGGGCGATCGCACGATTTGACGGTGTACTGACAGTTCGGCCTGTTTGATGCTGTTGCGTTTCGAGTCACACTGACGCCGCGATGCTCATTCGCTGGGGACGCGATGACATACATGGACAAGGCGTTTGGCGGGCGCGTCGGAGCGCACGACAACAATGATGGCGCGGCGCAGCCGAACCGAGAGGCGCTCGTGCTCGTGATCGAAGACGACACCCATTTGTCGGACGCATTCCGCAGCGTCTGCGATTGTCTGAACGTGGCAGTCGAGCGAATGGCCACGCGCGATGAAGTGGGTGCGGTGTTGCGTCACCGGCGACCAATGGCGGTCGTGGCCGAAGTTGATGGGGCTGGTCAGGACGGTTGCCATGTCTTGATGACCGTGGCCGCCTACGATCGGAACTTGCCGGTCCTCTTGGTCACGGGCGGCGATCCCGCTTTCCTGGGAGCGGTCGATGCAGTCGAGGAGATCTGGGGACTCTCGTCGGTGGACAAGTGGCCAAATCTGCTCGGCGTGGGGGCGATTGTCGATTTCCTGTTTCGCGCGGGACGCAAGGGCGGCTGCATGCGGCTGATGTCGATCTGATCGGCTCTCATTCCGCCACGGCGGTGAACGGACAGCGGCTTTTTGCGCGCTTTCGCGCAGCCACCGCATAGGCGCCGAATGCACGATCGGGATTGGCATTCGGCCCTGCAATCGTGGCTTCGTAGTCAGTCCAGTCATTCGCCGCGAACCCGCCCATTTCGGCAGTCATATCAACAGCGGCAAGTGTCTCGTCAGCGTAAGCAATGCGCGGCAATGGCTGAACCTGCACGAGCGGAAAGTCGCCTTGCAGCCGTATTGGCGAGTGTGTGCGAGTCAGTCGCAGATTGGTAAACAGTGGGCCGAACCATCGATCAGACTCGATGATTCCTTCATACATACTGTACCCACCTGACGGCGGCAGGTTGGCAGGCGCGCGGATCAGCAGGCTCCAGTCCTCAGCCGTACGCGCCATCAGACCGGTCCAGATCTGCAATGTGCCCGGTTCAGGAAGTGCCGTGAGAAATGGCGGCGAGCATCCGGCAAGAGAGCCAGGCGCGCATTGATCGAAGCGAGCGGCGAACTTCGGGTACTGTGCCGATGGCATCAGAGGCAGCCAATCCTGCGAACCGCTAGGCTGCCAGAAGATGTCGTGGCCATCCCACAGGATATCTACATCTGCTGGAGGAAACACCCACCAGCCAAACCCCGCGGCCGTCGTGACCGCCTCGCAATACCGGTAGGCGCGCACAGGAAGAGTTCCCGCCGCCGAGCGATCCGCGCGTTGCGGCAAGCGCGCCGCATCGATCAGCCGATAGAAATGAACAACGGGTGTACTTGCGCAGGTCATGGTTGGCAGCAACTCCTGCAACAGGCCCATACAATCGACGAGCGAGTGAGCCGCGGATGATCCTGAGGATCCGCGGCTCTACCTCAGGTCAGCGGACGGGCTTCGCTGCCGGCAGTCGCCAGCCTGCGCCGAGGCGGACGCGACCCGTGTCTGAGATTGCAGGAGAGACGATCACAGGCGTCGACTTCATGGACACGCTCCTTTTCGGAAAACCGATGTCATCCCGGGCGCGTGCCGGATTTCGCGCGCAACACCGATCGCACCGGCGCAAGGCCGGTATGAAAGCACGCTATGCTGTTGGGAAAGGGAATACGGACAAACTGCGCCCGGTGACACACCCCACTTACGAGCGGCCGATCAGTATGTCAAGGAAAATATTCCGGACTACAAGGAATTTGTCCACATCTGGATGGCGAGGCTGGCAACCGCCACAGCAATCCATGTGACGAACCCGAGCAGCAGCGGCCGCGCACCCGCCCCGGTGAACGCGCGCCAGTGACCCTGCAAGCCGACGGCCGCTAGAGCCACTACCAGCACCCAGCGGCCCACAAGCTGCACTGTCGGTCCGAATTGGCCGATGAGCCCAAGTGTGTTCAGCAGTGATGCCACCACGAACAGGATGATGAACATCGGCACGGCCTGGTAAACACGCTGCGCGAGGGAGCCGCTCTCGTCACGGCGCTGTTCCTCAAATAGCGGCATCATCAGGCCGAAGCCGATAACCAATGGAATGATCAGTGTCGTCCGCGTCAGTTTGACGATGGTCGCAATCGTCCCGGCGTCGTGACTGTAAGCAAACCCGGCCGCCACCACTGCGGATGTGTCATTGACCGCGGTTCCTGCCCATAGCCCGAAACCTGGATCGCTCAACCCCAGCAAGTGTCCGATTGCCGGAAAGGCAAACACCGCCAGCATGTTGAAGAAGAAGATAACCGAGATGGAGTAGGCGATCTCTTCCGCCTTTGCCCGTAGCACGGGCGCAAGAGCCGCAATGGCCGATGCCCCGCAGATCGTCGTGCCGATCCCGATCAGACATCGCATGCGCCATTGGACGCTCATCGCCCGGCCGACCAGCAGGGCGCAGGCGAGGCCCACACCGATGGTAATGATCAGTACCGGCAGCGACTCAGCGCCGGTGCGCAGGATCACGCCCAGATCGAGACTGGCGCCGAGCAGAATGATGCCGCCCTTAAGACAGAGTTTGCTGACCTCACCAATTCGCAGGCTGCTGATCTGCAGCGGTCCTCGCAACGTATTGGTAATGACCACGCCAATGGCAATTGCAATGATGGGGGCGCCTACGATCGGTGCGTAATTCCCGGCCTCGATGGCAGCCGCCGCAATCGCCACGCACAGCAACAGGCCGGCGGCCAATCGGAACCACGCCGCGAACGCGACGCTCGGTCTCGTCGAAACGGCCATCTCCTGCGGCATCGCCATGATCGATGTTTCTCCTGGGTTTGTACTGAGGACGCGGGAATGACCCTAGCGGAAGTTGATGGATTTGCCGAACCCACCGGCCGCAAAATCTTTCGTCCTTGCACCAAAAATCACGCCCGCGTAGCCTTCTTGCAATCAGTTCATCCGGCGGTTGTAATCCGGTGGTGCTCCAATCGCACGACGGCGGTCTTCGGCGCCCGGAGCCGCTCATCCGGGATGAGCCCTCCGGCTTCCAGGAGGCCGGGCCGCTTTTGCGCGTACGACTGCTTGGCCACATGCGGGCAGAGGATGCGGCGGGTAGAAGCGTCCTGCCGCGCTCGCGCAAGGCGAAGGCAGTCCTGGCTATATTGGCGCTGGCAGCGCCGACCGCAGTGTTGCGTACCCGGATTACCGCACTGCTTTGGAGCCGTCGGGCCAAGGAGCAAGCGCGAGCCTCACTCCGCCAGGCTTTTCACGAACTTCAGCGCGCGTTGGGGCCAGAGCGAGCCGCCTTGCTGCGAGCGGATCGCCACACCCTCGCAATGATGGATCATCGGCTCTGGGTCGATGTCCGCGTGCGCCGGATTTCCTGGACAGCCGAACGGGAGGTGCTGGAACCCTTCCAGGCCACCCTTCTCGACGATCTCGATGGCCTTGATCCTGCTTTTGACGCATGGCTCACGGCCGAGCGCGATCGTCTCAGCCAGCAACGACCCACAGCCGCGTCTCTGCCCCCGCCAAGCAGCGGGATCCGCCTTGCCGTTCTCCCCGTGCGTCAGTTGGACGGCCATCGGCTGGATGCCCGGTTGTCGGGCCTTGCTGAAGAGATGACCGCCGCCATTTCGCGTTTCCGGTGGATCACCTGCGTGCCTGCTACGAGTTCGCTCGCTGACGGCATATCCCAGACGGAGTATCTGTTGGATAGTGCGCTCCAGTGCTGTGGGGATCGCATCCGCCTCATTGTCCGTCTGCTCGACGTCCTGTCGGGTAGCAACGTCATCTGGGCCGGACGATTTGACCGCCAGTTGGGCGACCTGCTGACCCTGCAGGCAGAAATTGTTGGCGAAATCGCGGCCCAGATCGACCCGGAATTGTTGCTATGCGAGGGGGACCGCCGGAGCCGCGTACCGCTGGCCGAACCGAATGCGAACGATCTGACCCTGCGTGCCATCCCAGGTATCTACCGGCTTGAGCGGCGGGCATTTCATGCTGCTGGCGAGTTGCTTGCGTCCGCGGTGAACCTGGAGCCACGGAATGCCGCAGCGCACGCATGGTGGGCGTACTGGCATGTCATTCTGGTTGGGCAGGCCTGGAGCCAGGACCCGGCTGCTGCGACCGTGCGCGCCGGTGAGTTGGCGGAACGAGCAGTTACGCTCGACCCGGGCAATGCGCGCGCGTTGACGTTGGTGGGACACGTCCGGGGGTTCCTGCATAAGCGCCCGGAGGAAGCGCGTGCCTTGCACGAGAAGGCGCTCTCGCTGAATTCCAACCTGCCGATCGCCTGGTGCCTTTTCGGCCTGACCCACAGCTATCTAGGGAATCACGAAGCGGCGATCGAACAGATCCGACATGCGCAGCGTCTGTCCCCGCATGATCCCCACGCCTTCTTCTTCGACATGGCTCTGATGATGCCGCATTTCCTGCGCGGAGAGTTTGAGCAGGCACTGGCGCTGGGGCGTCGCGCTGTGGAGCTCAACCCGGGATTTTCCTCGACCTACAAGGGTTACCTGGCGACGCTGGGGCATCTCGGTCGGCACGAGGAAGCGGCTCGAGTATGTACTCGACTGCTTTGTCTTGAACCTGGCTTTTCGGTCAGGAATGCGATCGAGCGATCTCCGATGAGAAGGGGGAGCGACCTCGCCCTTTACGCGGACGGTCTGCGGCGCGCCGGGTTGCCCGAGCACTGAGATTCCGTCCCGGCAGGCATTGATAATGTAACTTGCCCACCGCAGAGTGCCGCCATTCTCGGGTGAGAGCCCGTTTGGACCAGGGGAGTCTAACCGTATGAATCGTTCGGCCATCGCGTGCTTCGGTGCTGTGCTTGCCGCCTTGTCGGCGGCCGGTCCGTCGCCACCGGCGTCCGCTCAAAGCTCCGGCTCGGCGACACTCGACGCCGCGCGCGGGCGAGGCCAGGTGCTGTGTGGGATCTCCGGCCAGGTACCCGGGTTCTCCCTGCCCGACAGCCAAGGAGTCATGCGCGGCATCGACGCAGATTCCTGCCGCGCAGTGACCGCCGCCGCATTGGGCGACATCAACAAGGTTAAGTTCGTGCCAACCACGACACAGAATCGCTTCACCGCTCTGCAGTCGGGTGAAGTCGACATGCTGTCGCGTAGCACAACCTGGACGCTTGGGCGCGAAGGCAATCTCGGTTTGGAATTCGCCTGGGTGAACTACTACGACGGCACAGGATTCCTGGTCAAAGCGTCCAGTGGTGTGAAGTCGGCCAAGGAGATGGATGGCGCAACCATTTGCGTCCAGCCGGGGACCAGCACCGAGCTGGCCATCAATGACTACTTCCGCCTGAACAACATGAAGTTCACCCCGATCCTGATCCAGGATCTCTCCGAGATCCAGGGCGCGTTCCTCTCAGGGCGCTGTGACGCGTATTCCACCGACGCGTCCGCACTCGCGACCTTCCGGTTCAGCCAGGGGCCAAAGGCGCAAGACCTGGTGCTGCTGCCCGAGATCATCAGCAAGGAGCCACTCGGCGTGATGGTCCGCAAAGGCGATGACAAGTGGTTCGACATCGTCCGCTGGACGTTCATTGCGATGATCACAGCGGAGGAGAAGGGCATTACCAGTCAGAACATCGATACGTTCATGAACTCAACCGACCCTGACATTCGGCGCCTCCTTGGACTGGAGGGCGACATGGGAAAGGCGCTGGGGCTCGATAACAAGTGGGCCTACAACGTCATCAAGCAGGTCGGAAATCTGGGCGAAGTATGGGATCGCAACATCACGCCAATGGGTGTTAAGCGCGGCATCAACAACATCTGGACCAAGGGCGGCCTGCAATACGCACCGCCCATTCGCTGATCGCGAACCATGTCAGGAGCAACCGCTGATCCACGCTTCGTCGGGGCGCGCGCCGCGCCGAAGAAGGGGCTGCGTCTGACATGGTCGGACCCGGCGTTCCGCGCCATCGTGTGGCAGGTTCTGATTATTGGCGTTGTCGTGCTGATTGCCTGGTATCTGATCAGCAATACCAATCGCAATCTCGCGGCACGCCACATCGCCACCGGTTTCGCGTTCCTCGGACGGGTTGCCGGCATCCCGATCGGCGAGGCGCCGATTTCGTATAATCCGGCGGTCGATACTTACGGACGGGCGCTGGTCATAGGCATCCTGAATACGCTGCGCGTCGCTGTCATAGGCATCGTGCTGGCAACCATCCTGGGCACGCTCATCGGCATCGGCCGTCTGTCCAGCAATTGGTTGCTGGCGCGGCTGACCGGTTTCTATGTCGAGACGCTGCGTGACATTCCACTGCTGCTGCAACTGTTCTTCTGGTACTCGCTGATGCAAGCGCTGCCGCCACCGCGGCAGGCATGGCATCTTGGTTCACTGCTGTATCTGTCCAATCGCGGTGCGCGGTTCGAGGAGTTGGAGTGGGATCCTGCCTACACCTGGGGCCTCGTCGGTTTCATTGCCGGCGTGATCTGCACCGTTATCTGGAACCGGATTGCTCGGGGGCGACAGGAAGCGACGGGTCGACGCCCGCCGGTATGGCCGGTCGCATTGATCCTGATGATCGGTCTGCCGCTGGGCATTTGGGACCTGCTTGGCGCACCGTTCCACCCTGATGTCCCGGTGTTGCGTGGCTTCAACTTTCAGGGCGGCGGGGCGATCAGTCCGGAATACGCCGCCTTGCTGCTCGGTTTGGTGATCTATACCGCTGCCTACATCGCCGAAATCGTCCGTTCTGGCATTCAGGCCGTTCCGCGCGGTCAGTGGGAGGCTGCGGGTGCCCTCGGCTTGCGGCGCGGCACGATACTTCGCCGCATCATCCTGCCGCAGGCGTTGCGGGTCATCATTCCGCCAATGACCAGCCAGTACTTGAATATCACCAAGAACAGTTCACTGGCAGTCGCCATCGGCTTCCAGGACATTGTCTCGGTGGCCTACACCACGCTCAACCAGACCGGCCAGTCGATAGAAGGCATCGCCATAATCATGGCGGTCTATCTGACGATAAGCCTGTCGATCAGCGGGTTCATGAACTGGTACAACGCACGGATCGCGCTGGTGGAGCGCTGAGCATGAGCGAAACCGCCGTTGCCGCCGATACACCTTACGCTCCGGTTCGCGAAACGCCGCCCGCCGGAGTAACAGGGCCTTGGGCCTGGCTCAGGACGAACCTGTTCGGCTCCTGGTGGTCGACGGCCGTCACCCTGCTGCTGGGCTATCTGATTATCCGCTATGTCGCGGACTTCATTTCGTGGTCACTGGTGCACGCGGTCTGGAGCGTGCCCTACGACGCGCAAGGCCGACCGGACACCAGCTCGTGTCTGAACGCCAAGGGCATCGGCGCATGCTGGGCGATCATCTCCGACAAGTACCGCCTGATCCTGTTCGGCCGCTATCCCTACGATGACCAGTGGCGACCGGCCCTTTGCGTCGCGTTGTTCATCGGTCTCTACGTCGTCTCGGCGATGCGGCGGTTCTGGCGCAGGGAACTTGCGCTCATCTGGCTCGTCACGCTGGTGATCATCGGCGTGCTGATGTGGGGCGGCGTGTTTGGCCTCACGTACGTGCCGCAGGATCTATGGGGCGGGCTGCCGCTCACTCTGATCCTGGCCACATTCGGTCTGGCTGTGGCTTTCCCGCTAGCAATCCTGGTTGCGCTCGGGCGGCGTTCCACCAGTCTGCCGGCGGTGAGGATTCTGTGCGTTGTCTATGTCGAGTTGATCCGCGGCGTGCCCCTGGTCGCGCTGCTGTTCATGGCCAGCGTGATGTTCCCGCTGTTCATGCCGGAGGGCGTGAACATCGACAAACTGCTGCGCGCGCAGATCGCCATCATCTTGTTCGCCGGTGCCTATCTGGCGGAGGTGGTGCGCGGCGGCCTCCAAGCGCTGCCGAAGGGGCAAGGAGAAGCGGCCGACGCACTCGGGCTGACGTATTGGCAGAAGACCGGCCTCATCATTCTGCCGCAAGCGCTGCGTCTGGTGATTCCGCCTCTGGTCAACACCTTCATCGGCTTCTTCAAGGACACCACACTGGTGCTGATCATCGGCATGTTCGACCTGCTCAATATGGGCAAGATCGCCATCAGTGACCCGCCGTGGCAGAGCTTTTCGACCGAGGTCTACCTGATGCTGGCGGTCATCTACATCGCCTTCTGCTTCGCCATGTCGAAATACAGCCGCAGTCTTGAACGCGAGCTGAACAGCGCGCACCGCCGTTGAAACAGGGACCATCGCGATGAGCCAAGCCGTCGTATCGGATCATATCGTCGCTCACATGGCGGACACGTCGGCGCCGCCGATCATTGTCATGGACAAGGTGAACAAGTGGTACGGCTCGCTGCACGTGCTGCGCGACGTGTCACTATCGGTGGCAGAGAAGGAACGTGTTGTGGTGTGCGGGCCATCCGGTTCGGGCAAGTCCACCATGATACGCTGCATCAACCGGCTTGAGACGCATCAGGAAGGCAGAATAATTGTCGACGGAACCGAACTGACCGATGACTTGCGCTCGCTCGACACGATCCGACGCGAAGTCGGCATGGTGTTTCAGTCATTCAATCTGTTTCCCCACCTGACTATTTTGGAGAACTGCACGCTCGCGCCGATCTGGGTGCGCAAGACACCCAAAGCCGAGGCCGAGGAACTGGCCATGAGCTTCCTGACGCGCGTGAAGATCCCGGAACAGGCGAAGAAATATCCGGGCCAGCTTTCTGGCGGCCAGCAGCAGCGTGTGGCCATCGCGCGTGCTCTGTGCATGCGCCCGAAGATCATGCTGTTCGATGAACCAACCTCCGCGCTGGACCCCGAGATGATCAAGGAGGTGCTCGACGTGATGATCGAGCTGGCACAGTCGGGCATGACGATGGTCTGTGTGACGCACGAGATGGGATTTGCGCGTCAGGTCGCCGATCGTGTCGTGTTCATGGATCGCGGCGAAATCGTTGAGAGCGGTTCGCCGGAACGCATGTTCGAGAATCCACAGACCGATCGGCTGAAGCTGTTCCTCAGCCAGATACTACGCGGTCACTGATTACCGGCGACCTTCGCCAATCGGCGGTACTTGCCCGGTCATCCCCGAGAGGACTTCCGCGACGTGCCTCACCTCGATCGCGTGACCCTCGCGTTGCAGCCGCCCCGCGATGTTCAGCAGACATCCGAGATCGCCTGCCAGCACAGTCCGTGCGCCGCTGGAGACAATGTCGCGCACCTTATCTGATACCATCCGCACCGAGATTTCTGGGTACTTCACACAGAACGTGCCGCCAAAGCCGCAGCAGATTTCCGGATCGCCCATTTCGGCGATGGTGACCCCGGCCGACTTCAGCAGCTTGCGCGGCTGCTCCTTGATCCCGAGTTCGCGCAGCCCAGAGCAACTGTCGTGGTAGGTAACCGGGCCGCCAGAGTAGCGCGTTTGCGGCCCTTCCATGCCGATCACGTCCGTCAGGAAGCTGACGAGCTCGAAGGTCTTCTCAGCCAACGCATCGGCGCGGGCACGCAGGTTCGGGTCGTCGTCGAATAGATGCGGCAAGTGGTGCTTTAGCATTCCGCCACACGAGCCAGACGGCACGACAACGTAATCGTATCCGCCGAAGGCATCCAGGATGCCCTCTGCCAGATCACGCGTCGTGCGGCGATCGCCTGAGTTGTACGCCGGCTGGCCGCAACAGGTCTGCGCCCGCGGCACTTCCACCTGGCAGCCCGCCTGCTCCAGTAGCCTGATCGCTGCAAAGCCTACAGTGGGACGATGCAGGTCCACCAGGCATGTGACAAAGAGAGCAACGCGCGGCTTGTTTGTTGGCATCAGGTCTCGTTCAGGCTGTGCTGCACGTCGCCGGCCTCGACGAGACGTGCCTGAGCGATCGCAACGTACGAAGCATCCATCTCGATGCCGAAGCCGCGTGCGCCTTCCAGTTGTGCCGCCACGAGGGTCGTGCCGGTTCCCATGAACGGGTCAAGGACCAATGCATTCTGCCGGCCATGCAGACGAATGCACCAGCGCGGCAAGGCCAAAGGAAATGTGCTGGGGTGATGGAACTTCGCCGCCTTGCTCTGCACCGTATCGTAGGGGATGAACCATGTATTTCCGCGGCACCGCAGGTCTTTCGCATGTCCGCGGCGTGCGATGTTCGACTTGTCCTTAAACGGCACGCCGATTGCCAACCGGTCCAGCTTTACGTCACCTGACAAGGTCAGGTGGAAGATGTGCTCATGGTTGTGGTGCAGGAAACGCCGGCCACCCACCGGTTTGAAGTGCCCGACTGAGTCGCCGCGCGTGGTGATCGATTTGATCCAGGTGATATGGTTCTGGAGCGTAAAAAGCGGGCGCAAGCGGACGATCAGCTCGAACGGCAGCCAGGGCGCGCTGGAGGAGCCTGAGATGTTCAGAAAAAACGATGCATCCGGTTTCATCACCCGGCGGATCGCGGTTGCTACCTGCGTCAGCCAGTCAAGGTAGTCGTCTTCTTCCCGGCGATCCACATAACCGCGATACGACACGCCAAGATTATACGGTGGCGATGTCACCACGATGTCCACCGTCTTGGCTTCCAGTGTGGGCAGTACCGCCAGACAGTCACCGCATATAACGCGGTGCGCGCCGGCCATGCGCGACAAATCAGCCTCGGCAATCTGCTCCATTTGTCAGGGTGCGCGGTTCAGGCGCTACGCGCAGAAACCAGACGCCACGCCGGATCCCTCGTCGAAAGATCCCGTTCGAAAGTCCAGAGGTCGGTGATCTCCGTCACAGCGTCCGTCCCGATCACCGGATGGCCGTCCTTGTCCTTCGTCAGGCTGGTCTGATCAGACACGAAGCGGACCGTGATGGAGGCCACGGTACCACGTAACTCCGCCTCCTCGATCGAGGCGCTGTGGATCGCGTGAATCGCACTGACCTGCGTCTGGCCGGCAGCTTCGCGTGCAGCGATTGCCTGTTCGAAGGCCCGATACGTGTCCTCGGACAGGAGGCCGCGCAATGTGTTCCGGTCGCCCGATGCGAACGCCCCAACGATGATGCGGAAGGCCTTTTCGGCGCCGTCGAGGAACTTACCCGGATCGAAGCTGCGGTCGATCGAAGCCATCCGGCCCAATGTCTGCCCGAGGGGGCTTGTTGGCTCCGGCACAGTCCTGGGCGTGGCGGAGCCTGCCGGTTCGGCCCGGGCGTCGATCACCGGCCCACCAGCATTCTGCACGCCAGGCGGCGGAAACGGCGGCGCCTGACGCTCGAAACCCGTCCGGCGGCCCAGGATGCTGCGTAGCCGCAGCACCAGGAAGGCCGCGATCATCCCGAACAGGATCAGGTCGATTGGAAAACTGCCGCTGGCGCCCATCATTGCTCTCCTTACCACACAGATAAGGGCGTGACGTGCCGGAGACAAATGTTTCCGGCGTCCCGGCGGGTTGCCGCCCAGGAAATCGGCCTGTATTGGCGCCTGATGATCCTCCTGCGCCATGGCCAGAGTGAATTCAATCTGCATTTCACGGCAACCCGGCGAGACCCCGGAATTATCGATCCCAAACTCACGGAATTGGGCCACATGCAGGTGGCTGCCGCGGTGCAGCAACTCTCCGGCGAGCGGATCTCGCGCATTATCGCCTCGCCGTATACCCGAGCCCTGCAGACCGCGGCGCCGATAGCCAAGGCGCTCGGCGTGCAAGTGCTGATCAATCCGATCGTCCGGGAGCGTTACGCCTTTGCCTGCGACATCGGGACGCCCCGGACCGAACTGGGGCTGGCATGGCCGGAGCATGACTTCTCCTCCATCGACGAGATCTGGTGGCCCGCCGTGGAAGAGCCCGCCGACTCAGTGATTGGGCGCGCGGCACTGTTCCGCGCCGAGATGGCCGCGCTGCCGGATTGGTCAGACACGCTTGTGGTCAGCCACTGGGGTTTCATTCTGTCGCTCACCGGCAAGAGCGTGACCAATGGTGAATGGCTGCGCTGTGATCCGACCGAACCGGCGCCCGAACAACTGACCTGGCGAGCCTGACCGTTCCCTTCACAAGGATGGCGCGGCCCGGCCATCCGTGCTACCCGCCGCGCCTCACGGGGCACCGCCTCAACCTGCTCGCGAAGACATGGAGAATGGAATGTCCGAGACGACAACGCCCCCTCAGCCGCCGGCCGGCCAGCCCCAGACGCCCCCGCTGGTAGTCAACATACAGTACGTGAAGGATCTCTCGTTCGAAGTTCCTGGCGCGCCGCAAATCTACACGCAGCTTCGTGCGCAGCCCCAGGTCAACATCAACCTCGACGTCCAGGCACGCCGGGTTCAGGACGGCCAGAATGTCTTCGAGGTGGCCATCATGATCCGCGCCGAGGCACATGAGGCCCAGACAGGAGGGAACGGCCAGACGGCCGCAGTGCCTCCGACAGTGTTCGTTGCGGAATTGACCTACGCGGGCGTCTTCACACTGACCGGCCTGCCTGACAATGCGATGGAAGCGGTACTCCTGGTTGAGTGCCCGCGCATCCTGTTCCCGTTTGCCCGCAACATCCTCTCGGATGTGACCCGCGACGGCGGCTTCCCGCCGGTGCTGTTGCAGCCCATCGACTTCGTCGCGCTCTGGCAGGCGCGCCGCGCCCAGGCGCAAGGCACGACCGCAGTCGCCTGACCTCCTTCAGGTCTGCAACCAGATCGGATCCTTCAGCCGCTCGAGGAACGCCGCATGTGCGGCCAGTTCCTCGGCGCTCGGCATCACCGGGTGAGGTGTCCGATCGCCTGCGTGCGCATAGACGATGATTTCGGCCGCAGCCGTTTCCGTCGCCAGCAACAGGCCGCGTTGGCGTCCACCCGTTAGTTCCACGTAGACGTCGGCGAGGAGCCGGCAGTCGAGCAGCGCGTTGTGTGTGGTGCGCGCGCTGAGGTCGATGGCAAACCGACGGCATAGCGCATCCAGACTGTTCGGCATGCCGGGAAACCGGGTCTTCGCCAGAGCAAGCGTGTCGATCATCCGTTCCGGTGCCAGTATCGGCTTGCCCAGCCGAGTGAACTCCGCATTCAGGAAGGCGAAGTCGAACGGAGCATTGTGGGCGATAAGCGGTCCGTCGCCGAAGAACTCCAGCAGTTCATCAATGACCTCGGCAAAACAGGGCTTACCGACCAGATCTCCCAGCGTGAAGCCATGGATGCGGGTCGCGTCCTCCGGGATGTCACGCTCCGGATGGATGAGTGCGTGAAACTGCCGCCCTGTCGGCAAATCGTTCAGCAGCTCCAGCGCTGCCACCTCGATGACGCGATGGCCGAGATGAGGCTCCAGGCCTGTTGTCTCTGTATCGAACAGGATGGCGCGCATCACACAAGAACCCCCCTGATCACCCGGCTCAAGGCCTGCAATGACTTGTGGCGTGAGAGTCCCGTCTGGATGACGATGTCCGCGCGACGCCGCTTCTCCCGATCGGACATCTGGCGCGCGATCACAGCAGCAATGTCGGCATTACTCATGCGGCGTCGCGCACGGATGCGGTGCATCTGAACCGCGCGCGGCGCTGATACGACGATGACGCGATCGACGCGCCGGTCGCCGCCAGTTTCGAACAGAAGAGGTATGTCGAGCACCACGACCCGCTCGCCTCTGCGCCTTGCGCGCGCAACGAAGGCGCGTTCCTCCTCCTCCACCATCGGGTGCAGGATGTGTTCGAGACGGGCGAGGGCATCGGGCTTGCCCAGCACAGCTTCGCGGAGCGCGGCACGGTCCACAGCCCCGTCCCTGACGGTGCCTGGAAAAGCTGACTCGATGGCCCGCACGGCACGTCCACCGCGAGCCTGCAACTGATGGACGGCGGCATCAGCATCGAAAACCGGGATATGTGCCCGACGAAACGCGGCGGCGGCAGTGGATTTGCCCATGCCCATGCCGCCCGTCAGGCCAAGAATGATCATCGCGCGGGAATGTCCGCCGCCACGAACTGGCGCAGCTCATCGTCCACCTTCGGTTCCACCCCGAACCAGGCGCGGAATCCCGGGACAGCCTGGTGCAAGAGCATCCCAAGCCCGTCCACAGTTCGTAGTCCGCGGGCACGTGCCGCCGCGAGTAGCGGCGTTTCCAGCGGCACGTACACGTTATCCGCAACCGCGAGAGAAGAGGGCGCCCGGGACAGGTCGAGCCGGAGCGGATCGTTCCCGACCATCCCGAGCGGCGTCGCGTTCACTACCAACGCATGCTCACTCAGCAGCGAGTTTCTGCGTTCCCAATCGACGACGCGCAGGCCCGGCAGGTCGCGGGCCAGCGCTTCGGCTCGTTCGCGGGTGCGGTTCGCCACCGTGACAGGCGCGCCGGCATCCTGCAGCGCAGCAGCAACAGCGCGCGCCGAACCGCCCGCGCCGAGCAGCAGCGCAGGACCGGCAGCGGGATCGACGCCAGAGGAGCGCAGATTGGCAATAAAGCCATAACCATCAGTGTTGCTGCCGGCGATCCGGCCTTCATTGAACACCAGCGTATTGACGGCGCCCGCGCGGCGGGCCGAGTCGTCCACCGAGTCGCAAATATCGAATGCTGCGAGCTTGTGCGGGATGGTGACGTTGCCCCCCGCGAAACCGGCCGCAAGCAAACCGCGCATGGCGGTCGCGAACATCCCCTCCTGGATTCGCAGCGGAATGTAGGCGCCGTCTATGCCGTGTCGTTGCAGCCAGAATCCATGCAGGCGAGGCGACCGGGAATAGGTGACAGGCCAGCCGGCGATGCCGGCGACTCGGGCATGACCAGAGAGAATAGGCATGTCGGCACCATTCCCCGCGACGCCGAGAAGATCAATGCTGGTTTCATCCAAACGACACAGCCGCACATGCCTCCGCGCTTGCGGTTATGCCGATTAGATGCGCACATAGCGCTCGAGATCAGCGTTAATGCTCCGCGACAAGACACCTCAGGCAGCACGCTCCGGCGCATCTGTCCGCCTGATCGGCGTAAGCCGGCGGTGGGGCGTAGCGACGGCGCTGGACAATGTTTCCATTGACGTCGCGCCCGGCAGCTTCACCGTGCTCCTCGGACCTTCCGGCTGCGGCAAGACCACCTGTCTGCGCATCGTGGCGGGTCTCGAAACAGCCAGCGATGGCCGGGTCGAGATCGGTGGGAAGGATGTGACGAAGCTGCCTCCGGCAGCGCGCGGCGTGGCAATGGTATTCCAGTCCTACGCGCTATTTCCGCATCTGAACGTAGCCGAGAACATTATGTTCGGCCTGAAGGCGCGACGCGTCCCGGCCGCCGAACGGGGCCGGCGTCTGGGGCGAGCGGTGGAGATACTCGGGATTGGGCATCTGCTCGAGCGCAAGCCCGGCCAGCTTTCCGGCGGCCAGCAACAACGTGTGGCACTCGGCCGGGCGATTGTTGCTGAGACGCCGGTCTGTCTGATGGATGAGCCGCTGTCCAATCTCGATGCGCAGCTCCGCGCCGACATGCGCCGCGAGATCCTGGCGCTACAGCGGCGGCTGGGCATTACCATGCTCTATGTGACACACGATCAGACCGAGGCGATGGGCATGGCCGACCAGATCGTATTGCTACGCGACGGCCATATCGAGCAGGACGCGCCACCGGCCGAAGTCTATGCGCACCCAGCGACCAGCTTTGCGGCGAGCTTCATTGGCACTCCACCGATGAACCTGTTCCCGCTGGAGCGGCGCGGCACTGGCATGGTGATACGCGGCACGGATGGCCCCGTCCTGGCACCAGCCACAGCGGGAAACGTCGTGGGCGGCATCAGGCCGGAGACCCTGCGCCTTGCCAGTCAGGGTATCGAGGCGCGAGTCCGCCACGCCGAGTACCTTGGTGCGGACACCGTCGTGGCTTGCAATATCGGCGAGCTGACGTTGCTGGCGCGGCTACCTGGCCGCTCCGTTCTGCCGGACGGCGCTCCTGTATGTCTCGCCACGGATGAGCCACTGCACCTGTTTGATGCTGCTACGGGACATCGCGTCGAAACTGTTGTCACAGCCAAGGAGACGATTGGCGCATGATTGGCTTTTCCCGTCGTCGGTTGCTGGCGGCCGCCGGCGCCACATTGGCAATGCCGGTCATTGCTCGTGCCGATACCAGCGTCGAAATCGGCTTCTATTTTCCTGTCGCTGTTGGCGGCCCAATCACCAAAATCATCGATGGCTATGTCGCGGATTTTCAGCGCGAGAACCCATCCATCAAGGTGACCCCCATCTATGCCGGTACCTATCAGGACACGATGACCAAGGCGCAGACGGCGCTGAAGGCGAATGCCGGACCGCAGCTTGCCGTGCTGCTGTCAACCGACGTGTTTTCGCTGATCGACGATGATCTGATTGTGCCGCTTGATAGCGTTGGTGCTGATAAGGCCTGGCTCAGCAGCTTCTACCCGGCGTTTCTGAAGAATGGGGAGATCGCTGGCCATACCTGGGGCGTGCCGTTCCAGCGTTCGACCATCGTGCTCTACTGGAACAAGGCGGCGTTCCAAGCTGCGGGTCTCGATCCGGAACACCCGCCAGCCACCTGGATGGAACATGCCGAGTTTGCGCAGACGCTGACCAAACGGGACGGCGCTGCAGTCGCCCGATGGGGCGTACAGATTCCTAGCACCGGCTTCACCTATTGGCTGTTCCAGGCGCTCGCCACGGAGGCTGGTGGAACGCTAGCCAATGCCGAAGGCACCATGACCGACTTCGCCAGCTCGGCCTGTGTCGAAGCTTTACGTTACTGGATCGACCTGTCCAGCAAATATCAGGCGCATCCGCCTGGCGTGGTGGATTGGGGAACCACGCCGCGCGATTTCCTGGAACAGAAGGTGGCGATGATCTGGACCACCACAGGGAATCTGTCGAACATCCGCGCGAATGCGAAGTTCCCCTTCGGGGTCGCGATGTTGCCGGCTGGAAAGCGCCGAGGCTCGCCGACAGGTGGCGGTAACTTCTATCTGTTCAAGTCGGCATCGCCGCCGCAGCGCGAAGCCGGCTTGCACTTCATGCGCTGGATCAGCAGTCCCGAACGCGCGGCCCAGTGGGGCATCGACACCGGCTATGTCGCGACACGCCCGGATGCCTGGGAGACGCCGGCGATGAAGGCCTATGTCGCAGGTTTTCCGGCTGCTGCTGTCGCGCGCGATCAGTTGCAGTATGCGGTCGCAGAGCTGTCAACGCATGACAACCAGCGCGTCACCCAAGTCCTGAACGACGAACTGCAAGCGGCTTTGCTGCAAAAGAAGTCGCCTGATACGGCCTTGGCTGATGCGCAAGCGAAGGCCAGCCGGTTACTGCGCCCATTCCAACGGTGACCAAATAGCAAGGGGGTTCAACATGATCCATCGCCGCTCATTGCTTGCTTCGGCCGCTGGTGCGCTGGCCATGCCAGCCGTCCTTCGTGCGCAGAACGTGCAGAAGCTGACGTTCTATTACCCGATCGCGGTTGGCGGCCCCTTGCAGGCAATCATGGACAGCTACTGCAAGGCATTCCAGCAGGAGACCGGCATTGCGGTGGAGCCGGTTTACGCCGGCGACTATAGCCAGACGCTGATCAAGGCGCTTGCAGCCATCCGCGCCGGCACCGGCCCCCAATTCGCTGTGCTGCTCGCGGCCGAAATGCATAGCCTGCAGGACCAGGACGTTCTCGTGTCGATCGATGAGATCGGGCTTGATGCGGATGGCAAGAAGTGGCTCGAGGGCTTCTATCCGGCGTTCATGGCGAATAGCCACGCCGATGGGAAAACATGGTCGGTGCCGTTCCAGCGTTCGACCGCGATCTTCTACTACAACAAGGCGGCATTTCAGGAAGCCGGACTGGATCCCGACAAGTTCCCGACCACGTGGGCAGAGCTCGCTACGGCAGCGGAGAAACTGACCAGGCGCGATGCCTCCGGCCGCGTAACCCGCTGGGGCATCAAGATGGCGGGCGATCTTGGAAACGCGCAGTGGACGTTCGGAGCGCTGGCAAATCAGGCCGAGCAGAAGCTGATGAACGAAGCCGGGACGGAAGTTTACTTCAATCAGCCGAAGACGATTGAGGCGATGTCATTCTGGCGCAGCCTGTCAGCGGAGCATCATGCGACGCCGGATGGTGTCTCCAACTGGCCGCAGCTTTCGCCAGACTTTCTGGAGGGGAACACTGCGATCATCCAGCACACCACCGGCAATCTGACGAATGTGCGTGAAAAGGCGCAGTTCCCCTTCGGCGTCGCGGGTCTTGCCGGGAAGAACTCGCCGCACACAGTGGTTGGCGGCGGCAACATGTACTTCTTTAAGAACGCCAGTCCGGCAGAGCGGCAGGCGAGCCTGCGGTTTGCTCGCTGGGTCAGCCAGCCGGAGCGCGCGGCCGACTGGTCGATGCGTACCGGCTACATTGCCACAAGCCCGGCGGCGTACGAGACGCAGACGATGAAGGACTTCATTGCCAAGGTTCCCGCGGCGAACGTGGCACGCACATTCCTGCCAGTTGCGACCGGCGAGCTGTCGGTGCATGAGAACCAGCGCGTGTACAAGGTGCTGACCGACAACATCCAGGCTTGCCTCAACGGCACGAAGACGCCGGCGCAAGCAATGGCGGATGCACAGACGGAGACGGATCGGATTCTGAAGCCGTATAAGAGAGCTTGATCGCGGGTGATGCGGCGCGAGACGATCCACGCGTATCTGCTGCTGTTGCCCGCTCTTGTCTTGTTGGTCGCATTCACGCACTGGCCGGCGGTCGCGACGCTGATCGATAGCCTCTACGCGACACCGCACGGCAGCCGGCCAGCGCCGTTTGTCGGTGCGGACAACTACGTCGATATCCTGGACGATCCGGTATTCTGGCAGGCACTGCGCAATAACGCGTGGTATGCCATCGCCACCATTCCGGTCTCGATCGTCCTGGCGTTGCTGATGGCACTGGCAGTGAATGAAGCGCTGCCAGGGCGCGCCCTGTTGCGGATGGCGTATTTCCTGCCCACCATGTTGCCGATGATCGCCGTCGCCAATATCTGGCTGTTCTTCTACACGCCCGATTACGGCCTGTTCGACCGCATCATCGCGCTGTTCGGTGGTGGCCGGCACAACTGGCTTGGCGATGCTTCCACCGCGCTGCCAGCGATGATCGCGGTGGCGGTGTGGAAGGAGGCCGGGTTCTTCATGATCTTCTATCTGGCCGCCTTGCAAACCATGCCGACGGACCTGCGCGAAGCTGCCGCGCTGGAAGGCTCGTCGCGCTGGAACTATTTCCGCCGCGTCACCTTGCCTTTGCTGATGCCGACCACGCTGTTCGTACTGGTCAACGCGGTGATCAACGCCTTCCGCGTCATAGACCATATTGTGGTGATGACCCGAGGCGGGCCCGACAATGCGACCACGTTGCTGCTTTACTATGTCTATGAAGCCGGTTTCCGGTTCTGGGACACAGCCACCGCAGCAACCGCAACTGTGGTGCTGCTGACCATCATGGCGCTCGCCGCAGCATTCCAGTTCGGTGTGCTGGGACGGCGGGTGCATTACCGATGATGGTATCGGATCACAATCCGCTTAGCCGCAGCCTGGAAACGATCGGTGCCTGGCTCCTCGGCTTTCTGTGGATGTTGCCGCTGCTCTACGCGGTATGGACCGCGTTCCATCCTGCGATCTATGCCACGCATTTCGACCCGCTGGCACCAGTGACTTTTGCGAACCTGATCGCAGCCTGGGAGGCCGCGCCATTCACCCGCTACCTCGTCAATACAGTAATGCTGGTCACGTTGATCCTGGCAGCACAGTTCGTGTTGTGCACGTTGGCGGCGTTCGCGTTCGCGCGCCTCGTCTTCCCCGGTCGCGACCTGCTGTTCGCCGTGGTGCTGCTGCAGCTCATGGTGATGCCGGATGTGCTGCTGGTCGAGAACTACCGGACGCTGGTTCACCTCCATCTTGCCGATACCATCCTGGCGATCGCGTTGCCCTATCTCGGCTCTGCCTTCGGCATCTTCCTGCTGCGTCAGACCTTTCTGACGATCCCGCAGCCATTGGACGACGCGGCGCGGCTGGAAGGTTGCGGTCTTCTGGCGCGGCTATGGCGCGTCTATGTGCCACTCGCGAAGCCAACCTACATCGCCTATGGCCTGGTGTCCGTCAGCTATCATTGGAACAACTTTCTTTGGCCGCTGGTGATCACCAATTCGGTCACAACGCGGCCGCTGACCGTCGGCCTCGCCATCTTCGCCACCACAGACCAGGGCATCGACTGGTCCATCGTCACTGCGGCCACGCTGATGACGAGTGCGCCGTTGCTGGTTGCTTTTCTGCTGTTTCAGCGGCAGTTCGTGCAGAGCTTCATGCGCGTAGGAATACGATGAGTGCTCTCTCCGACCGGTTCGATACGGCAGTTAAACTTGCCAGTGAGGCGGGCGCGCTCGCGCTGCGCATGCGTCCGCCGCTTGGTGCGTCAGCCGGCAAGCTGAAGGGAGCGCAGGACTGGCTTACCGAGGCCGACGGGGCGGTCGAACGCCTGCTGTCCGAGCGCCTGGCGCAGGCCTATCCGGCCGATGGCTTCCAGGGTGAGGAGGGCGGTCTCGCCCGATCGGGTAGTCTTCGCTGGGTGGTTGATCCGATCGACGGCACCGCCAACTTCATGCGCGGCGGCCAGCGCTTTTGCGTCTCGCTTGGCTGCCTGGAGGGCGATCGGCCACTCATAGGTGTCATCGTCGCTCCAGCGCTTGAGGAGACTTTCGCAGCCTGCGCCGGGGCTGGCGCCACGCTCAACGGGGCACCGATCCATGCGGCCGAAACGAAGGAACTGACCCAGGCCATAGTGGAGCTTGGCTGGTCCACGCGCCGGCCGCGCGAGGCCTTCTTGGCGTTGGCTGACCGCATTATCGGCGCGGGAGTAGCGCCTCGGCTCAGCGGCTCAGGCTCGCTTGGGCTGGCCGAGGTCGCCGCGGGCCGTATCGACGCCTACGTCGAGCTGCATATCAACCTCTGGGATGTGGCTGCTGCGCTGACCATCCTTTCCGAAGCCGGTGCAACGGTCAGCGACTTCATGGCCGGCGGGGGTGCCACGGCCGGCAATCCCATTATCGCTGCTGCCCCCGGCATTGCAGAAGCACTTTCCGCGGCCAGCCAGATCCCGCTTTGACACCCGCCTGCCGCGGCGCTTTCCTGCCGGGGCAAACCAGCAAGGCAGGGACTATCGTGCGACCACTGGAAGGCATGCGCGTCATCGCGCTCGAACACGCCGTTGCGGCGCCCCTTTGCAGCCGCCATCTGGCGGATCTCGGTGCGGACGTCATCAAGGTAGAGCGCCCCGGCGAAGGTGACTTCGCCCGGCACTACGACAACTACGTGCACGGTCAGGCGAGCTTCTTCGTGTGGCTCAATCGCGGCAAGCGCAGCATCACGCTGGACCTGAAGCACGCTGAAGCCGCGAAGGTGCTCGCCAGGCTGCTCGATGGTGCCGATGTGCTGCTACAGAACCTCGCGCCGGGTGCGGCGGCACGTCTCGGCCTCAGCCACGCTGACCTGGCGCCGCGCCATCCGAAGCTCATCGTTTGCGACATCTCGGGTTATGGCGAAAGCGGACCGTTTGCACAGAAGAAAGCGTATGACCTGCTGATCCAGGCCGAGTCAGGCCTGATCAGCGTCACCGGCACCGAGGATACGCCGTCGCGTGTCGGCATCTCCGCCGCGGATATCGCAACCGGCATGTATGCGCTGTCCGGCATTCTCGCCGCGCTGGTGCGGCGCGGGCGGACAGGCGAGGGCGCCAACGTGAAGATCGCTATGCTGGATGCGTTGGCCGAGTGGATGATGTACCCGCTGTATAGACATGCGTATGGCAAATCGGCGACGCCTCGCCTGCCGACTAGCCATCCCGCACTCACACCATACGGCGCGCATGCGACGAAGGACGGCCAGGTCATTTTCGGCATCCAGAACGAACGCGAGTGGGCGGCGTTCTGCGCGAAGGTGATGGAGCAGCCAGAACTGGCCTCCGATCCGCGCTTCCGCAACAACAATGAGCGCCGCGAGCGTCGTCTGGAGCTGACAGCGCTGATCGAAGACTATTTCCGCGACATGACATCGCTCGAGGTGGTGAAGAAACTGGACGCGGCCGGCATTGCCAATGGTCGGTTGAATCAGGCGTCCGACGTATGGGAGCACGAGCAGCTTCGCGCCCGCGACCGGTGGCGCGAAATCAATACGCCTGGCGGTCCGGCTCGCGCTCTGCTGCCCCCATTCACCTTTACCGATGTGGAGGCCGCAATGGGAGATGTGCCGGCACTTGGCCAGCATACCGATGAGATTCTGCGCGAACTGGGATTCGCGGCCGGAGAAATCAACGCGCTGCACACGGCCGGAGCGGTATGAGCGAGTTCGACCCAGCGAAGCATCGCATGGTGCCGGAGCAGCGCTGGTTCGAAGACTTCCGGATGGGCGAGCGCTTCCTGCTGCCAAGCAGGACGATGACCGAAGCGCTGTTCATGGCTTTTCAGGCGGCGAGCGGCGATAACCACCCGATACACTACGACATCGAGTACTGCCGCGCCCGAGGCTTGCAGGGCATGCTCGCGCACGGATTCCAAACGCTGATCCAGACCGCACCTGGCGCGGGACTGTTTCCATTCATCACCGAGGACTCGCTGGTCGGCTTCCTCGAACAGTCCAGCCGATTCCTCAAACCTGTATTCGCTGGCGACACACTGTATCCCGCCCTTGAGGTCGATGAATTATCGCCGAACCGGACCACCGGTGTGGTGGGCCTGCACAGCACAGTACACAACCAGCGGCGCGAACTGGTGCTGGAAGGCCAACAGCGTTTCCTGCTGCGCAAGCGCCCAACCTGAATTTCCCCTCTCCCGCGCAGCCGGGGAGGGCCAGGGAGGTGGTGCCCCTACCCCAGCCCAATCCGCCGCCGAAACTCCTCGTCCCGCAGGCTGAATTCCTTGCCTGCCAGGTCATCCGCATCCTTGGTGCACAGATACACAATCGCCCGTGCGGGTTGCGCAACCGGCGTGAGCTGCTCGCGCGGAATTCTGCTGATCATGTTGATCCCGGAAGCGCGTATCGTCACCTGCATGTCGGTATCCGTGGTGCCGGGCTGGAATCCAAACACACGAATCCCACTCGCGCGATGCTCGAGATCGATCGATCGCGTCAACATCGCCAAGCCCGCCTTGCCGGCGCAATACGCGCTCCAGCCTTCCAGCGGCCGGATCGCCGCACCCGATGACACATTGATGATGTCGCCATGGCCACGCTCCAACATCCCGGGCAACACGGCGCGGATCGCATAATACGCGCCAATCAGGTTGATCTGGATGTTGCGCGCCCATTCCGCAGGATCGCCTGAGGCAACCATGCTGATCGGTTCGATCACACCGGCATTGTTCACCAGAATATCGGGCCGCCCGAACCGGTTCGTCGTCTCCTGCACGACACGTTGGCACGCCGCATAATCGGACACATCGCATTCAATCGCGAATGCCTTCCCGCCGGCCGCATTGATCTGGGCGGCATTCTCCTGCGCCTGAGCCTTGCTGCGTGCCACAAGCGTGACCGATGCGCCTGCCTCACTCAGCGCGGCCGCAGCAGCAGCGCCGATGCCGCGGCTGGCGCCCGTTACGATTGCAACTTTACCCGCCAGAATTGGCATCACCCAGCCTCCCCATCGCTTCCCATGCTTTATGGCACAGCCGGGCGATTGGACAAGCAAGGCTACTGGTGAGTATCCTCAACCCAACCGCAAGGGCCGAAGGGGGCGTTGATGCCGAGTGGTGTGACCTGGAATGAGACCGCGCTGACGATTGCCGGAACCAAGCTGCACCTGACGCGTGGCGGCAGCGGTCGTCCGGTGCTGGTTCTCCACCATGATATCGGCACGCCCGATCGCCTGCCGTTCTATGACACCTTGGCCCAGAGCTTCGACGTGCTGGTGCCGCATCATCCCGGATGGGGAAAGTCCGAGCGGCCGCAATGGCTTCGCAGTGTACGCGACATTGCCGCGATGCACAGTTGGATGCTCGGCGAGCTCGGCATAAGCGACGTGTCACTCGTTGGGCTGGGCTTCGGTGGCTGGATTGCCGCCGAGATGGCGAGCCAGGCACCGACGGCGTATCGCCGGCTGGTGCTGGTTGGCGCGATGGGCATCAAGCCGCCACAGGGCAACATCCTGGATCAGGCGATCATCTCTTACGTCGATTATCCGCGCGCCGGCTTTCACGACCAGGCGGCGTTCGCGCGCGTTTATGGCGACGTGACCACGGATCAACTCGAGCAGTGGGACATCTGCCGCGAAATGGTGTTCCGCACCGCGTGGAAGCCGTACATGTACAGCCAGACGCTGCCACATCTGCTCGGTGGTGTGCGTACGCCGGCGCTCGTGGTCTGGGGCGACGATGACAAGCAGGTGCCGAAAAGCGCGGGCGAGGCCTATGCGAATGCGCTGCCGAATGCGCGGCTGGAAACAGTGGCGGCCTGCGGGCACTATGTGGAGATGGAGAAGCCGGACGAATTGGCGAAACTGGTCACTACGTTCGTCAACGCGAACTGAATCAGCACGGGAACTCAGGGAGATCCTGCTATGCATCTTATGTACTTCACCGAACAGCCGATGGGTGCCTACGACGCGAAGGAGGGGCTGAAATACGGCGCAACCGCGCTGAACTTCTCCAACAAGCACTTCGACCCGGTGGCGGGCAGCCGGCTGTACAACGAATACCTCGAAGAATACATCATGGCCGACGAGTGGGGCGTGGACGGCATCATGCTGAACGAGCACCACAACGCGCCGTTCTGCATGCAGGCCCGGACCAACATGTTCGGCGCCATCCTCGCGGCGGTGACAAAGAACGCGAAGATCGTGTTCCTGGGTAATCCT
Organism: uncultured Acetobacteraceae bacterium; assembly: GCA_964427005.1. Lineage (GTDB taxonomy): Bacteria > Pseudomonadota > Alphaproteobacteria > Acetobacterales > Acetobacteraceae > JAMXLO01. The sequence continues at coordinate 11,873 of CAYRTL010000017.1, read as the reverse complement.
CTGCCGCTGTCGGAAAATCCCGTGCAGCTCGCCGAAGAGATCGCGATGATCGACATGATCTCGAAGGGGCGGGTGGTGTCGGGCTTCGTGCGCGGTGGCGGACAGGAGCAGTTGGCCAATGGAGTGAACCCCGCGTACAACCGCGAACGCTTCGTCGAGGCGCATGACCTCATCACCAAGATCTGGACCGAGCCCGGCCCGTTCCGCTGGGAAGGCACGCACTATCAGCATCGCGTGGTGAACCCCTGGGCGCTGCCGGTGCAAAAACCGTATCCACGAGTGTGGATACCGGGCGTGCTGTCACGCGAGACGGTGATCTGGACGGCGCAGCAGCGCTATCCATACATCGCGCTGAACACGGCGATCGATGCGACCAAGACGATCTGGGACACTTACTCGAAGGCCGCAAAGGAGGTCGGGTACGAAGCAGGGCCGGAGAACTTCGGCTACCTGATCCGCGTGCATGTGCAGGACACCGAAGAGAAGGCCATGCAGAACGCGCGCCAGTTCATGTGGATGCAGGGCGAGTTTACCGGCCTCGCGCATCCTGTCTGGGCGAACCCGGCGGGTTACTTCTCGCCGTCCGGGCGGCGTGGCTTCGTCGAGTTCGCAGTCGGACGGGCAAAGAACCCGCGCGGCCAACCGACGTTCGAGGAGCAGGTCAGGGACACGATGATCATCTGCGGCACGCCGGACCAGGTGATCGAGCGCCTGAAAGGCCTTATTGAGCAGACGCGTCCTGGCATCATGGGCATTTGGGGCAACGACGGGACGGTGCCGAAGGAAGATCGCCGCCGCTGCATCGAACTGCTGGTGAAGGAAGTGATGCCGGCGGTGAAGGAGCACGGGAAGAAGCTGGGTCTGAACGATCCGTGGGAAGCCAAGGCCCCCGTGCATCTGCGGTACTCAACTGATATTCCGGTTCAGCGCGCCGCCGCAGAGTAAGCAGGGCTCACCACAAAGGCACGAAGTCTTCGTGCCTTTGTGTCTTTGTGGTGAACCTTTCTCTTTACCCGCGCGCTCGTTCCCGCAATTCGAACTTCTGAATCTTGCCCGTCGAGGTCTTCGGCAGCGGCCCAAAGGTCACAAACCTTGGGCATTTGAAGTGCGCGAGATGCGTGCGGCACCAGGCAATGATATCGGCCTCGGTCACGCCACTCGCACCCGGCTTCAGCGTGACAAATGCCTGCGGCGTCTCGCCCCATTTCTCATCGGGCCGCGCCACAACTGCGGCCTCCATCACGTCCGGATGTTTGTAAAGGACCTCCTCTACCTCCAGCGAACTGATGTTCTCTCCCCCGGAAATGATGATGTCCTTCGCGCGATCCTTGATCTCGACATATCCGTCCGAATGCATCACGGCCAGGTCACCGGTGTGGAACCATCCACCGGCAAACGCTTCGTCGCTGGCTGAAGGGTTCTTCAGATAGCCCTTCATGACAGTGTTCCCACGCAGCATCAGTTCACCCATGGTCGCGCCATCGGCTGGCACCGGCGCCATGGTTGCCGGATCGAGTACCGCGGCGTCTTCCAAGGTGGGCGTGTTCACCCCCTGTCGCGCCATGAAGGCCGATTTCTGTTCAATCGGCATGTCGTCGAGGCCAGGTTGCCACATGCACACAGTAGACGGCCCGTAGCTCTCCGTCAGTCCGTAGAGATGCGTCACCGCGAAGCCCATCGCTTCCATGCGCGCGATCACTGTGCTGGGTGGTGCCGCTCCGCCAGTGGCGATCTGCACAGTGTGAGGGAACGCACGCCGGGCTGCTTCGGGCGCGTGGATCAGCATACTCAGCACCACGGGCGCACCGCACATATGCGTCACGCCGTGTTCCGCGATCGCGGCGAAGATCTGAGCCGGCTCTACGCGGCGAAGGCAGATATGCGTGCCGCCGGCGAGCGTCACTGCCCAGGTATAAGTCCAGCCGTTGCAGTGAAACATCGGGAGCGTCCACAGATAGACGCTTCGCGGTGACAGCCCGAAAGTAAGCGCGTTGCCACAGGCATTCAAGTAGGCACCCCGGTGATGCAGCACGACGCCCTTAGGATTGCCGGTTGTGCCTGACGTGTAGTTCAGCGCGATCGCCTGCCATTCATCGTCCGGCAGGCGTACGGGAAAGTTCGGGTTACCGCCGGCAATGAATGCCTCGTATTCATCACCTATGTTCAGCTCCAAAGGTTTTCGCCCGACCTGTGCCAGTGCGCGCGCCATGACTGCCGCGAATTCAGCATCCACCAGCACGGCCTTGGCTTCGGAGTGCTCCAGGATGAAGGCGACCGCTCCTGCATCCAGTCTGATGTTGATCGAGCACAGCACTGCGCCGAGTATTGGCACCGCATAGTGCGCCTCGAGCATTTCCGGAATGTTCGGCGCCATGATCGCGACGGTGTCGCCCTTGCCAATACCGGCGCGAGCCAGCGCCGACGCCAGCCTCCGCGCGCGCTCCAGGAATTGCGCATAGGTGTACCGCCGTTCGCCGTCGATCACTGCCACTCGTGATCCATAGACCCGTGCAGCACGCACCAGGAATGACACCGGCGATAGTGGCACATAATTCGCCGGCGTGCGATCGAGATTCTGCTCATAAATGGACACGGTGCTGTCCTTGCGCCTGGGATTCCCTTCACTTAGCGTAAGTCAGGAACGCCGAGTGGGGAACATCCATGGCAGAATGCGTGAAGGTGACAGTGCAAGACCATATCGCCACCGTGGTGATGGACCGGCCGCCGGTAAATGCGCAGAACTCGGAATTCCGCCAGGAGCTGATCGCGACATTCGATTCATTGACAGACAGGGATGATGTGCGTGTCGCCATTCTGACGGGCACGGGCCGGATGTTTTCCGCCGGCGCCGACATGAAGGAGCGGCCAGATCCCGAGCATCCCGGCGAGTATTGGCACTTCAACCGGCTCGCGCGCGAGTGCTTCAACTCGATAGCCGAATGCGCCAAGCCGGTGATCGCGGCAGTGAATGGCCCGGCTCTTGGAGCTGGTCTCGGCCTTGCCGCGTCGTGCGATATCATAATGTGCTCGGATAACGCGCAGCTTGGCATGCCCGAAATCGATGTCGGCCTGGCCGGTGGTGCGGCCATGCTGCAGACGCTGTTCGGTCGTTCACGCGCTCGGCGCATGTTCTATACCGGCTGGCGAGTGCCAGCGGATGAGCTGTATCGCACTGGTGTCGTCGAATGCTGTGTGCCGCTCGAGCAGTTGATGCCGGAGGCGATGAAGCTGGCGGCCGAGATTGCCTCCAAAAGCCCGATTGGCATGCGTTATGCCAAGCAGTCGATGAACACCACGATGCACATGCCCGCGCGGGATGGCTATCGCTTCGAACAAGGAATCACAGTGATGCTGAGCAAGACCGAGGATGCGCAGGAGGCGCGGCGCGCCTTCATCGAGAAACGGAAGCCGGTATTCAAGGGACGTTGATATGCGTTGTTTGCTGTTTGCAATTGCTCTGCTGGTTTCGCCGATCGCCCAGGCGGCCGAGGTCAAGATGGCGGTCCGTACCGACGCAAGTTCGATCGATCCCCATTATCACGTCTACACCCCAAACAGTGCGGTCTTTCGGCATATCTTTGACACGCTCGTTCTGAGCGATGCGCGCGGCCAGCCCAGACCGGGTCTTGCAGTATCCTGGACGCCGACTGGGGAAGATGCGTGGGTGTTCAAGCTGCGGCCGAATGTCACGTTCCATGACGGCAGCGCGTTCACGGCAGAAGACGTGGCGTTCTCTATCGCGCGTGCTCCCAACGTGCCGAACAGTCCTTCGTCCTATGCGCAATATACCAAACTGATCGCTGGGACAGAGGTTGTGGATCCCCTGACCATTCGCATCAATACCAAGGGGCCCGCGCCGACCCTGCCGATCGATCTGGCGTCCATTGCCATCGTCTCGAAGCATGCCGCCGAGGGCAAGACGACGGCCGACTTCAACAGTGGTGCTGCGACGATTGGCACTGGCCCCTATCGATTCATCGAGTGGGTCGCTGGCGATCATCTGACGCTTGAGCGCAATCCCAACTACTGGGGCGGAGTGGAACCGTGGGAGCGCGTGACGCGCAAGGCGATCTCGAATGATGGCGCACGCGTAGCGGCATTGTTGTCCGGTGATGTCGACATCATTGAAGGCGTTCCGGGCGTCGACCGTGCGCGGCTCGCCGCGACACCCAACGTTGCGTTGTATGAGTGCGACGCCTTCAGGATCATCTACATCCATCTAGATTCGGCGCGCGACGTCTCGCCCGGCGTGTTCGATCTCAACGGCAGCAAGATGGATCGCAATCCGCTGAAGGATGTGCGAGTCCGGCGCGCGATCAGCTATGCGATCAACCGCCAGGCGATCACCGAACGGCTGCTAAGCGGTCAGGCGCATCCCGCGGGCCAGTACACCGCGCCTGGCCTTCCTGGCTCAAGCTCCAATCTGCCGCCAATCCCTTATGATCCGAGCCTCGCGCAAAAGCTGCTGAAGGAAGCGGGGTGGGGCGACGGGTTCAGTATCGTCCTGGCAGCATCCAATGATCGCTTCCCCAACGATGCACAGGTGGCGCAGGCGATCGGCCAGATGCTGGCGCGCGTCGGCATCAAGACGGAAGTGCAGACGATGCCGGCGGCGATCCAGTTCAGCCGCGGCAGCAAGCTGGAATTCTCAGTGTTCATGGCAGGTTGGGTTGGCACTGGCGAGGCTTCGTCGCCACTGACTGCATTGATGGCGACCTACGATCCGAAGACCGGCATGGGGCCATCTAATCGAGGCCGCTGGTCCAATCCGGAGTTCGACGCAACGCTGGGGGAGGCTCTGCGTACGCTCGACGATACCAAGCGAAATGCACTCTATGCGCGCGCGGCAGAGATTGCTGTCGGCGATATGGGTGTGGTGCCGGTGTACTTCACTATCAACACTTGGGCGACCAAGAAGGGCCTGGTCTATGACGCGCGCGCCGACGAGTTGTCGCTCGCGATGGGTCTACGTCCGTTGCAAGCGAAGGAATAGACGATGGACCTGCAACTACGCGACAAGACGGCGTTGGTGACCGGGGCCAGCATGGGCATCGGCCGTGCCATCGCCAAGCTGCTGGCGATCGAGGGCGTGC
>CAYRTL010000017.1:0-6680 GCA_964427005.1 uncultured Acetobacteraceae bacterium | reverse complement strand
GCCAGCATGGGCATCGGCCGTGCCATCGCCAAGCTGCTGGCGATCGAGGGCGTGCGTGTGGCCGCTGTCGCGCGTCGCGTGGAGCTGATGTCGGCGATGGCAGAAGAGGCTGTTGCTGCCGGCGGCGTGCGGCCGGTGTTGATCCGCCAGGACATCATGGCCGAGGATGCGGCTGAGATGCTGCGAGATGTCGCCTATGCCGAATTGGGCCATGTCGACATCCTGGTGAACAACGCCGGTGGCAGCCGCGTTTTGCCGATAGATGCGCCAGAGGAACGCTGGGTGGAAGCGATGACGCTGAACTTCACCCGTCAGCGGCAGATCGCGCATGCGCTGCTGCCAAAGATGATCGATCGGCGCTGGGGGCGGATCATCAATATCACCGGCAAGTCCGAACCGGATCATTTGAATGCGGCATTCTCGGCCAAGGCGGCGCTGCACGCCTGGGCGAAAGGACTGTCGCGCGAAGTCGGGCAGTACGGCATCACGGTGAACTCGATTCCGCCTGGCCGCATCATGAGCGAGCAGATTCGCCGTAACTATCCCGAGGACTTCCGCAAGACCTTTGCCGAGACGGAAATTCCAGTACGCTACTGGGGTGAACCAGAGGATCTCGCGGTCATGGCGGTGTGGCTTGCGTCACCGCTGGCGCGCTACATCACCGGGACGGTGATTCCCGTCGATGGCGGATTGCGACGCTATCAGTTCTGAAAGGACACGCGTCATGCGTCAGATGGTTCTGGTTGGTTTCCTGCAGGCGCAGAACTGCACGACGCTGGCGAGTTCCTGGCGACATCCGGAATCCCGCACTGATTTCACCACCGCCGCCTATTACCAGAAGATCGGACAGGTGCTGGAGGAGGGTAAATTCCAACTTGCCTTCTTCGATGACAGATTGGCGATGCCGGACATCTATGAAGGTGGCAATCCCGCCGCGGTCGTCGCGAATGGCGTTCGTGTCGTGAAGATGGACCCCGTGGCAACACTGCTGGCCATGGGCTTCGGCACGCGGCGGCTTGGGATCGGTGCCACAGCATCCACCACGTATTACGAGCCGTTCGACGTCGCGCGGCGATTCCAAACCGTGGATCACATGCTGGGCGGCCGTGCCGCATGGAACGTGGTGACATCGGTGAATGATGGCGAAGCGCAGAACATGGGCCGCGAGGTACATCTCGCGCACGACCTGCGCTACGACCGTGCAGACGAGTTCATGGAGATCGTACTCAACTGCTGGGACGGCTGGGAGGACGATGCGCTGGTCGTGGACAAACAGAGCGGCCTGTTCGCGGATCCCAAGAAGGTCCACCGGCTGGATTACCACGGCAAATACCTGACCTCGCGCGGCACGTTTACCGTGCCCCGTTCGCCGCAGGGCCATCCAGTGATCATCCAGGCGGGTTCGTCTGATCGCGGTGTCGAGTTCTCCGAGCGCTGGGCGGAGACAGTCTTTGTTGGTTACCCGGACTTTGAAGAGGGCAAGCGGCGGTACGCGGCATTCAAGCAGGGTGTCGCTCGGCTCGGCCGTGATCCGGACCTGGTGACAGTCAACACGATTGCATATCCCGTCGCCGCTGCTACGAAGGCCGAAGCCGAGGACAAGATGGCGCTGATCGAGAAGCTGTATCGCGAAGTCGATGGGCTGTCGCTGTTGTCCGAGGCACTGAACTTCGACTTCGCCAGGAAGGGTATGGATGAGGCGTTCACCGATGAGGAACTGGAAGGGATGTCGGGCATGCAGGCGATGCGCGATCGGGTTATGCGCGTCACCGGCCGCAATCCGACGGTGCGCGATTTCCTGGAAGTGACGCGACGCGGCCGCCCGCGCGAGGCCATCGTCGGTGGACCGAAGGAAATCGCCGACAGGCTCGAGCAATGGTTCGTCGAACGCGCATGCGACGGTTATGTAGTGGGTGGCACGCACACGCCAGGGACGTTCGAGGATTTCGTGCGCTTCGTAGTGCCGGAACTGCAACGCCGCGGTATCTTCCAGAAGGACTACAAAGGCGCAACACTGCGCGAGAACCTGGGCCTGCCGTACCCACAGCGCGGCTGGTGGAAGGCGAACGCGCTCACTTAGACGCGCTCGAAGATCGCCGCGATCCCCTGGCCACCGCCGATGCACATCGTGACCAGCGCATAGCGCCCGCCGATACGTTCCAGCTCATAGAGCGCCTTCACAGTCAGAATGGTGCCAGTCGCACCGACTGGATGACCGAGTGAAATGCCAGAACCGTTCGGGTTGGTCTTCGCAGGATCGAACCCGAGGTCCTTCGCCACGGCGCAAGCCTGTGCGGCGAATGCCTCGTTGCTCTCAATCACGTCGATATCTGCGAGCGCCAGGCCGGCACGTTGCAGAGCGAGACGCGTCGCCGGAACCGGGCCGATGCCCATGATCTTCGGATCAACACCGGCATGCGCATAGGCAACCAGCCGCCCCATGGGTTTGGCACCGCGCTTCTCCGCCGTGTTGCGTTCCATCAGCACCACAGCCGCGGCGCCATCGTTGATGCCGGACGCATTGCCAGCCGTGACCGTGCCGTCCTTGCGAAACACCGGGCGCAACTTCGCCAGATCCTCGGGGGACGCATCGGCGCGCGGATGTTCGTCGGTGTCGAATATCGTTTCGCCACGGCGAGTCTTCAGCTTAACCGGCAGGATCTGCTGTTTGAACCTGCCTTCGGAAATCGCCCGCGACGCGCGCCGATGCGATTCGACCGCCAATGCATCCTGGTCGGCCCGCGTGATCTGATGGCTCTCGGCCAGGTTCTCGGCGGTCTCGCCCATATGGATGTTATCGAACGGGTCGTGCAACGCAGCCAGCATCATGTCGATCATCGCAGCATCGCCCATGCGCGCGCCCCAGCGCACGCCCTGCGCGATATAGGGCGCGCGGCTCATGCTCTCCGCGCCGCCGCCCACTGCGATGTCGGTATCGCCCAGCATAATCGTCTGTGCCGCCGACACGACTGCCTGCAGTCCGGAACCACACAAGCGATTTAACGTCAGCGCGGGCGCTTCCTTCGCCACGCCGGCATTCATCGCTGCGACGCGTGCGAGATACATGTCCTTCGGCTCAGTATGGATGACGTTGCCGAACACGACCTGCCCCACCTCGTCACCGGCCACCTGCGCGCGTGCGAGTGCCTCGCGCACCACCTGGGCGCCCAGTTCGGTGGGTGCGACATCCTTCAACCCACCGCCGAAATCGCCAATTGCCGTGCGGACCCCGGAAACGACCACGACTTCGCGCTGCATTTGCATCTCAGTTCTCCCGAACCACAGGGTTACGCAACGTGCCGATACCGGTGATCTCGATCTCGCAGACATCGCCGTGCTTCATATTGGCGGTGGCGCCTTCGGTGCCCATCCACAGCACGTCGCCCGGATAGAGCGTCAGATAACGCGTCATCATCACCAGGAAGTCCACCACGCCGAAGATCATGCTATTGGTGGGGAAGGCGATCAGCTGCTCGCCGTTCAGCCGCACCTTGGTAACCAATTCGTCGAGCTTCACGTTGGTCTCGATCCAGGGGCCCATCGGCTTGAACGTGTCGGTGTTCTTGGCCCGCCAGAGCGTGCGATCACTCTTCTGCCAGGTGCGCTCGCTCACGTCGTTGCCGATCGTGTAGCCAAGCACTGCGGAGAGAGCGTTGTCGCGTGTCAGGTGCTTGCATTTGCGACCGATGACGGCGACCAGTTCGCCCTCGTACTGCACTTGGTCGGTCGCGTCCTTGGGTATGACGATAGCCTCCCCGTGCGCGATCAGCGCGTTGTTGGCGCGATAGCCGGCGTCTGCCTGGGTTGGCAGATTGGGCTTCTGGCCAACTTTCTCCGCCACTTCGCGCACGTGCTCCGGATAGTTCATGCCGGCCGCGTAGAATGTCGGTGGGATCACCGGCACAAGCAGCTTCACGTCCGGCAGCTTCAGCCGAGTGGAGGTACGCTCCCACATCTCGAAGGGCGAGCCGCGTACGGGAATGACCTCGTCGCCCTCTACAACGCCGTAAGTCGGCGTGCCGTTCTGATCAAAGCGTGCCCAACGCATCTGCCACCTCCAATACCAAGCCCCACAGAGTGCGACTCATACCGTCATGGCGGGCGCAGGCCCGGCGTGACGGTATAGGTCGCACTCATGCCGTGACCGCTTCCTGTACACCCAGTTCCGTCGCCATTCGTTCGCGCATGATGAACTTCTGCATCTTGCCTGTCACGGTCATCGGGAACTCATCCACAAACCGGATATGGCGCGGCACCTTATAGTGCGCGATCTGGTCGCGGCAGAACTCGCGCACCTCCTCTGCCGTCAGCTCCTCACCGCTGCGCAGCTTGATCCAGGCGCACAGCTCCTCGCCATATCGTTCGTCCGGCACGCCGAACACCTGCACGTCCTGTATCTTCGGGTGGCGATACAGGAACTCCTCGATCTCGCGCGGATAGATGTTCTCGCCGCCGCGGATCACCATGTCCTTGATGCGCCCAACGATCTTGCAATAGCCCTCCTCGTCCATCGTAGCGAGGTCGCCGGTGTGCATCCAGCGCGCCGCGTCGATCGCCTGCTCGGTACGCTCCTTGTCATTCCAGTAGCCGAGCATCACGCAATAGCCGCGCGTGCAGAACTCGCCCGCGACCCCGCGCGGTACAATGCGGCCGTCGGTATCGATGATCTTCACCTCGATATGCGGCTGCACGCGACCAACCGTTGCCACGCGGCGCTCCACCGGATCGTCCGTCATCGTCTGCGTGCTGACCGGACTGGTCTCGGTCATCCCATACGCGATGGTGATCTCGCTCAGATGCATGTCGCGGATGCATCGGCGCATGACCTCGATCGGGCAGGGTGCTCCGGCCATGATCCCGGTGCGCAGCGACGACAGATCGAACTTGCTGAACTCCGGATGCTCGAGTTGCGCGATGAACATGGTGGGGACACCGTGCAGACCGGTGCAGCGCTCCTCCGCCACCGTCTGAAGCGTGGTCAGCGGATCGAAGCCTTCTCCCGGATAGACCATCGCCGCGCCATGGGTCGTGCAGGCCAGATTCCCCAGCACCATGCCGAAGCAATGGTACAGCGGCACCGGAATGCACAGCCGATCCTCCGGCGTCAGCTTCATCGCCTCACCGATAAAGAAGCCGTTGTTGAGGATGCCGTGATGCGTGAGGGTCGCGCCTTTTGGCGCGCCGGTGGTGCCAGAGGTGAACTGGATGTTGATCGCGTCATCAAATTGCAGCTTCGGTCCCAGTTCGGCCAGCCGTGCGTGATGCGATCGTGCTGCCATTCCAGCGACACTGTCGAACGGAATGGCACCCGGAACCGTGGGACTGCCGATTTGGATCACCATCTCCAGCTCCGGCAGTCGCGCGGCCTGCAGCCGCCCAGGCAGTGCGGTGCGCAGTTCAGGAGCCAGCGTGCCGATCATTCCGACATAGTCTGAAGACTTGAACGAGGTGGCGGTGATCAGCGCGCGGCAGCCGACCTTGTTCAGCGCGTACTCCAACTCGGCCAGGCGGTAGGCTGGGTTGATGTTGACCAGGATCAGTCCGGCCTTGGCCGTGGCGAACTGCGTGATCACCCACTCGGCGTTATTCGGCGACCAGATGCCGACGCGCTCGCCAGCTTCGAGCCCCAGCGCGATCAGGCCAGCGGCGAACGCGTCCACCTTCTCGCCAAGTTCGCGATAACTCCAGCGCACACCCTGCTGGCGAACAATCAGGGCCGGCCGCTCGCCCCATTGCGCCACGGCGCGATCGAAATTGGCGCCAATGGTCTCGCCAATCAGCGGAACGTTCGTTGCACCATGCACGTAGCTCAGCACGGGTTCGGTCATGGACGTGCTCCCAGAGGCTTATTTAGCCCAAGGATATTGTGTCGGCGACCATCCGTCGACCGGCCAGCACTTCGCGGACCGCGGTAAGCTCGGGTCCAGTCACCACCAGCGGAGCGCAGCCATGCGCCTCCCAGGTATGCGTCGAGAAGTCCGGGAACAGGCGCGCGTGACCGCGACCATTGGCGAAGTTCGATCGATCGCCGACATCAAGATAGCTCTCACATGGCAGCCGGTCCGCCAGCACCACGTCGTGCCGCGGCAACTCGATATGCAAGTAGGTGACGGTCTTGCGCGGCACCTGCGTGATCGTGCTGCCGTTGATCAGGTATTTTACCGGAATCAACATGCCCTGTGCATACACCGCATGATCGGGTGACAGAAACAAAGCTCGCGCGGGCCGACCGGGTCCGAACGCGCCGGACGATATACGCACCGGCCAGACCTGTGCCGGCCGCTTATGCCGGCCGCAGTCGACTCGCCGGTAGCCTATCCAACGGATTGGCGCCATCGCGTCAACGATCACGGTGCGCACGAGGTCGCCTTCGCGCAGTTCCGCGACATCCACCTCGCCACGGGCTGTCGCTATTCTTGTCCCGGCAGTGAAGCAGGCAAGCGGGGTTCCGGCGCTGGTGAAGTCAAGCTGATAGACCAGATCGTTGTAGTCGTGATCGCCTCCGCCGTAGCCATCCTCCCAGCCAAAAGTATCCAGTCCGTAGTTCCACAGATGAGTCACCGGTGTGCCGTTGACCACCTCATTCTCAGCAGAGAAGCTGGAGTATCGGGTGCTGCCGTCGTACAGGATCGAGGCGACGAGATCGCCGGAGTTGAAGCCGGACAACACCGTCTGGCCGT
>CAYRTL010000016.1:58850-61914 GCA_964427005.1 uncultured Acetobacteraceae bacterium | reverse complement strand
TCCCTAAATCGGAAGCATAGTGTGGTGCCCTCAGGGAGGTCGCGCGCTTCGGTCACCTTAGCGATCCTTAGCCCTCCCTTGCCGCGAGAGACGTGGATGAGAACGTCAGCCGCGGCCTGGAGACTTTGATGCCCTCTGGGTCGTCTTTGCTGGACGCCGTCGTGGTGGATTATCATCACATGCGCACCAGTTTCCTCTCGGATGCGATCTACATTGCGAACGAATGCACCCATGTCCGTTGGACTGTTTTCATCTCCACCAGCTAGCGCTCGGCTCGCGGTGTCGACTACAACAAGCGTAATGGCGTTCTCCCTGCAAAAGGCGATCACGTCAGTAGTGGGTGCGCTTAAGCGTTGAAGGTCGATCGACCGCGGCCAAGTCCAGAAGGTGTCGACCGGGGGCAGAGCGCGGAGGCGGTTCCTAAAGCCCTGGCTTCCCTCGGCCGCCAGATAGAGCACCCTCTGTTGCGTGGCTGCTCGGCCAAAAATCGTTGGGCGACCGGCCGCCAGACCATACGCGATATGGAGCGCGAAGCCCGATTTGCCTGCTTTCGGGGAACCCCAAACAATGCTCATCTCGCCGGGTCTCAGCAGTCCATCAAGCATGAATCCTTGAGGTTGGTCCTCCAGCATCTCGTGCATCGTGAGAGGACGAAACGCCCGCGACCGCACTTGGGTGATGCTGGTTATCGCCGCCAAGGCTTCCCGCTCTGCATCAAATGGCAGGTCGCCGGCTGATCGAGCGACAGCTCCGGGCCCCGCACTGGTCGTGGGCCGCTGACCTGCCAGCAGTTTTTGAAACTGCTCGTTCGACAAAACCACCTGTGTGCTTCTGGTGCGCTCGTTCCCCAGGATTTGCAGGTGAAGCTCTGGGATCGCGCGCCGGATGGAGTCCGCTTCATCTATCGTCAGCAGGCCTCCTCCGAGCGCGTGCAACCTCATGTGGAGTCTGATGCCTAGGCGTCCAGTGAGCTGGTTAAACAGAACCGGGTCGCGGCTGGCGAGCTCGTTAAGCGCCGTAAGCTCGTCTCTCGTCAGGCTGGTCATTGCGGGAGGAGGTGGCGCCCGTCGCCTTCTTTTCTCCTGCAAGAAGCTGGGCGGCGTGCTCATATGGCGTGCCTTGCCCGTAATGCGCTCTGGATCGTCTGCGCTGACTCTACGGGGACAGACCTGCAGCGTGTGCGGCGACGGTCAGGGCCTCCGTGATCCAATTGACTGAGAGCAATCCCGACGCCACGAACCTCGCTATCGCGAAGGTCTCGCGATTGAGCGTGGCATTGCGAGTGCCCTCAGGTGCCGCGGCGACCTTCCGCACTGCGTCACGGAGCGCTCCAATGGCGTACCGCCGCGCGTCATCGGACCCACCGGGCAGCGAAAATGGCCCTTTCGTCGGAGACCTCACCGGCGGGGTCTGGAGCTCGTACAGCAGCCATCGCGGCCAGGGCGCGATAGGGGCGTCACACACTATGGGGAAGCGCGCGGCTGGCCACCAAATCAGACACCCACCATCTGCACGCACGTCGACGCCGGGTCCGATCTTGTTTGTCGAATTTCGAACGCCTGGCGCATGTTGGAACAGCAGGTGCAGGCCGCCCGACCGAGTGCGGTGCGTTCGTGTTTGTGGGAGGCGTTCGGCGTTCGACCTGAGCCACGCATCGCCATCATGGCGCGGGTCGATGTCCAAGGCATCGATGTTCGAAACCGAACCGGTCGCAACGCCGATCAGCGGCGCACGGTATAGCGTAAACAGCTCGCGCACCGCGGCTGGATTACACGTCGCGTCCTTGAAGCCGTGTGGCGTCGCCGGGCGCTTATTGCCCCGCACCGGAAAAACTGGTGTACCCTCGGCCGCGAGGCGCAATGCCGCATCAATCACATCGCTCATTGTGGCGCTCCTTCCAAGATCCGCGGTCGTGCACTGGTTCGCGTTTGCCGGACCGCAGCGCCGTACGAGCGGGCGAGCCGCGGGTGATGCTCGCTCAACCAGCGGAGCACCATCCGTTGCTCACCATGTGTGAGCGCGTTGAATGGAATGAATCGCAAGCGATCCCGCGGGCCAGCCGAAAAAGCATGAACAGGCACACGGATTGCGCCCGCGACAAGCTTTCCGCCGGGCTCCGGGACAACGAGAGGGCGCGTGCGATAGAGTTGATCAGTGGCGATCTTCCGGGTAGCGCGATCGCGTCTCGCGGCCACCCCCTTGGTGCCGAAAACAGACAAGAAGTGACTCCATTAATGGAGCCGATCCCACCCTGGCGTCCGCGCTCGTTGCGTGCTACAAAGTGTTGTCGGGACGCTTGTAGCTACGCAGCTGGCCGGCCAGTCCGGGTCGGCTGGCTATGTGGATCGCCTTGGCGCGGCGATCTGGGCGGGCGGTAGGTCGGCGAGAAGAGCGTGAATGCTCTCCATCGTGATCAGCGTCCGTCGGCCCAGCTTCTTGGCATCGAGCTTTTTTGCCCCGATGAGGGAATAAACGCTCACGTGACAGCAACTTAGCAGCCGCTGCGTCTCCTTCACCGAGACCAGCAGAGGTACCGTCGCCGCACTGTCATCCACCAAGGAGGGCGGTGGGGGCCTGGCGCGCGTGTCCACAACGCGGCGCTGCGGACGTCCGGCTGACCGCTGCCGGACCGTTGTCGCCGCACCATCACCGCCCGAGGCGTTCACAGTGTCATCCGCCAGAGCTCTCGCCGGACTGACCTCACCCAAGGGGCGAATTGCGGGAAGTGCAACGCTGTCCAACAAGCTTTGCCTCAAAGGCGTCTTCCTGCGTGGCATGACATCGAAGCTCCTATGCTGATGTCAGCCAATGTCCACAGCTGTATGAGTCGCGGCACGTCTGTCGTCGTGTAATCTTCCTGGTTCGGCGGGGTACAAATTTACACGGCGCTGACGCCACCGTCAGGAGCCTCAGCCGGGCGGAAGAAGCCGCATGTCCCGCAGTCGCCTAAGCAGCTGCGCCACAGGGTCGGCAGCACGCAACCGATGATGTATCGCTGGCGCGAGCACGCGGAGAGTAGCCATTGTCCACTCAGCGAATTGTCCCTTGTCGCCAGTCCCTGCGT
>CAYRTL010000016.1:32746-58750 GCA_964427005.1 uncultured Acetobacteraceae bacterium | reverse complement strand
CGTCGCAATCCGCCAGCACTCCGCGAGCTGCAACACCGGAATAGCGGGGATATCCTGTTCGCTCGCGTTGGGGCGCGGGTAGGGAACAGGATCGTCTCCAATTACTTCGTTTACCTCGCTGGGGTCCCACTCGACGGGGTCCCAATCGAGTGGGTCAAGCCCGAGCGGGGCCTCGTTTTTGGGATGAATTTTCTCTGCTGCGCGCACGCAATCCTCCAGCTGTCGAAGGAACGCCAGCTTCTCTATCGGATTGCCATAAATCGGTTTCAGCCGCCTGATATGGCCATCGTCTTCGAAAAGCAAGTTTTCGAGCCGGTTGCGGGCAGCGGTCAGCTGTCTCGCCACACGGTTGAGCACCTCACCTACGTCACTGGCATCAACAGCTTCGAGGAGCGATAGATCAGAGTCCTGACCTGCTACGATTCTAAGGCGGCCAATAATCTGGTCATGATTATTCTCGATCGCCGTCTCAACGGCGTTGACGATCTGCTGAGGGGAGTTGCCTGACTGCAGATCTGGACGCGATCTGACGTGCAAGACGGCAGCGTCGCGCAAGCTTTCGACGATGTCTGAGTAGTCGGGGTTTGTCGGCAGTAATACTCTTCGGGTATCGCTAATGGTCTTCGTCACTGGAATTGTCCTTTTTCCGGTGTAGGCAGGAGCGCGCGGTGGTGCAAATACTTCCGGCGTCGCCGTTTTGCCGGCGTTCCCGACCCCGCGGATCTGCTCAGGCTGTCCGCCGCAGTGGGATCACATCCGCCTCTGTTGGTTCGAATCGCCGGCCACAGAATTCTGCCCAGTCGGCCATTAACCGGCCGCGCTTTTCAAAGAGATCACCGCGCTGGTACGCGGCTTCCGTTTTGTCCCGCAGGGTGTGTGCCAAGGCTGCCTCCGCAACTTCGCGGGGACAATTGGTCGCTTCTGCGCACCAGTCACGAAACGTGCTGCGGAAGCCATGCGCAGTCAGGTCTGATCGCTCCATGCGCCGCAGCAGCACCAGCATGGCCATGTTGGACAGCGGCTGACCACGCCGCATCCCGGGGAAAACGAATGCGTTCAGCCCATCATCCGCCCGCAGACTCGCCATCTCGCCAAGCAATGTTAGTGCCGGCTTGGATAGCGGAACTCTGTGTTCGCGGGCCGCCTTCATGCGCTTTGCTGGGATTGTCCAAACGGCCCCATGTAGATCGATCTCTTGCCAACATGCACCAATAACCTCGCCCGTGCGAGCGGCGGTGAGAATGGCGAACTCCAACGCGCGAGCTGCAACGCCCGCCTGCTGACGAAGCGCCGCGACGAATGCGGCGGATTCCCCCCATGGTAGAGCAGCATGATGTTCGACCGCTGCGATTTTGGAGCGCGAAGGCAGAAGGTGGTCAAGATGGCCTTTGCAGCGTGCAGGGTTTTCGCCGGTCCTCCATTCGCGCGTCTTCGCATAGTCGAGGATGGCCTCAATCCGGCCACGCACCCGAGATGCAGTCTCAGGCTTGCTGCGCCAGATCGGTTCCAGCGCTGCCAGCACATGCTCGGTGCCCACTGTGCCGACGGGAAGGTCGCCCATATGAGGATGGGCGTACCTTTTCAGCGTGTTTTCCCACTGCTGTCGATGCTTCGCATTGCGCCAGGCAGCTTCGTGTGCCTCGAGGTAATAGTTAGCGACCGCTCTGAATGTGATGGCCTTAGCCTTATCGGCTTGTACGGCGGCCCGGGCCGCCGCGGCTTCTGCCTCGCGTCGCTCCAGCGGATCAATCCCACCTCGCACCAGGCGACGAAGAGTAGCTGCTAGATCACGCGCACCGAGGACAAGCTTCTCCTTGTTAGCGGGATCAGGATGGCTCGCGAGAGGCACGGCGGCTGAGCCGCGAGCGGGCCCTAATCCCATCTCACGCATGCGACCATGAAGCGTGTAGCGGAATATCCAGAACGCGGCCTTCTTGTGCCGCACCAGCAAGTACAGCCCGTTGCCGTCACCATACCGTCCTGGTGCCGCCGTTCGGACCTTTGCTGCAGTGAGACCCTGTGCACGCCTCGGCACGGCTGTCGTCCCCAAATGCGTCCCCATATAGTAAACGTGAACGATGGTTTCGACAAGTGAATAGTGGTTGCCAACCAAAGTGCCGATTATCCCGCAAAATGGGCCCAAGTAGCGGGGCGGGCTTGATGGTGATTTACGTGAGCGAATGATGAGCTGGCGGATGGGGTGGGATTCGAACCCACGAACCCTTGCGGGTTGGCGGTTTTCAAGACCGCTGCCTTAAACCACTCGGCCACCCATCCCCATTCGCGGCAGGCACTTACCATGAAGCGGGCTTGAGGCGAAGGGGCGCCCGCTTTCGGAACGAAACGGGCGTTCCCAAGTTGCGCTGAAACCACCCGGCCTTGCAGCATACGTGGCTCGCGGTGACACTTGGGCTCGATCTGCATCTCCATGCAGGAGGGCCCAATGCTGTCACGTTGTCTGATCGCGCTCGCCGCCTTGTTGTTGATGGCTGCGGTAACAGGCCGAGGGGCAGCGGCGCGTGACGGCATCCGGGTCGGTATGATCCCGGACGCGGGTTCCACGCAGGTCTCAATCGAAGAGAAGGCGCCGTTAAGGGACTATCTGGCGAAGACGATGGGCGTGCCGGTGGAACTCGTCATACCCACCAACTACAATGCAACTGTTGAGGCTCTCGGGAACGACTCCCTTGATTTCGCCTATCTCGGCGGCCTCACCTACATCAAGGCGCATGCGCGATATGGCGTTCTCCCAATCGTGCAACGCGATGCCGATACGCAGTTCCACTCACTGTTCATCACGCAGACTGGCGCGCCCATTCAGTCGCTGCTGGATCTCAAGGGCAAGACATTCGCCTTTGGCGACATCAACTCCACCAGCGGCCATCTAATGCCGTTTGAAGCATTGCGGCGCGCCGGGCTCGATCCTGATACGGACATGAAATCCCGCTATACAGGCAGCCATCCGGCAACGGCGAAAGCAGTGGAGGCAGGCGTCGTCGATGCCGGTGCGCTGGACGAAAGCGTCTATCAGGCGATGCTGAAGGACGAGAAGCTCGACAAGGCGAAGGTGCGCGTGTTCTTCACGACGCCCCCCTTCCTGGATTACGTCTGGGTAGCACGCAAGCAGATCGATGCGGCGACACGCCAAAAGTTCGCCGATGCATTCCTGGCCTTGCAGGCCGGTCGCGATGACCGCATCCTTGATATTCTGCGGGGTACCAAATTCATCAAGGCGACAGACGATGAGTACGACACGCTTCGGCGGGTCGCAACAGAACTGAAGCTGTTCTGACATCGTCATCCATGCTGTCGATCGAAGAACTCACTGTGCGGTACAGGAGAGGGGACGCACCCGCGCTTCGCGGCATCTCTCTCTCACTCGGGGCTGGTGAACGTGTGGCAATAATCGGGCCAAGCGGTTCCGGCAAGACAACGCTGTTCCGCACGATCAGCGGGTTCATCCCCGTCGAGGCCGGCCGCATCCTGATCGCCGGCACCGACATCGCACACGCACGCGGCCGGGACCTGCGTGCAATGCGGCGTGGCATTGGAGTTATCGCCCAGCAGCACGACCTCGTGGACCGCATGCGCGTCTATCACAACGTGATGGCTGGAGCATTGGGTCGCTGGTCGACAGCCCGCGCATTGCGCTTCCTGTTCTGGCCGCGACGCGCCGAACTCCAGGAGGCGCGGAGTGCGCTTGAACGTGTGGGCGTGGCGGACAAGCTGCGAGCGCGCACGGGTGAACTGTCGGGTGGGCAACAGCAGCGCGTGGCGATCGCTCGCGCCCTTATACAGCAGCCGCTACTGTTGCTCGCCGACGAACCGGTCGCCTCGCTTGATCCGGATCTCTCGCAGCACATTCTTTCCCTGCTTTGCAGGCTGGCCGGTGAATCGCGGATTGCACTGCTCTGTTCGCTCCACCAGCACGACTTGGCGGAACGCCACTTCGACAGGATCGTGGAGTTGCAGCATGGGACACTAAGCGAGCGTGCGACACCAGCCAGGCAACTTGCTGGCGCGTCGTAGCGAGCCCCAGCCATCATGTTCGGCCTGATCGCGAGTTTCTTCCCTCCAGACCTGACGTTCTCCTATTTGGCAGCGTTGATGGTGCCGCTATTGCAGACGGTCGGCATGGCAGCAGGCGGGATGCTGACCGCCTGTGTGATTGGCCTGCCCATAGCGATGCTGATCGGTGCGAATGTACCGGGTGCCCGAGCATTGTACGGACTGCTGTCGGCAGTGCGCGCGATTCCCGACCTTACGCTTGCGATTCTCTGCGTTGTGGTAGTCGGGATTGGGCCGGCTGCCGGAATGCTGGCGCTGGCAATCTTTTATTCCGCCATGATCGGGAAGGTGTTCGCCGATCTCTTTCTTGCCGCCGATTGGCGCCCGATCGAAGCCTTACGGACCACCGGTGCAACCAGGTTGATGGTCGCCTTTTACGGGTTGCTGCCGATCACAATTGCAAATCTCGTATCGATGGGCTGTTACTCGTTCGAGTGTGCTGTGCGCGCTGCCGTTATCGTGGGCGCAGTCGGCGGCGGTGGCCTCGGTGCCGAACTCGTGGGGACGATCAGCGCGTTCGACTATCACCGTGCGACGACATTGATCATCCTCCTTGTGGTGCTGGTCAGTGTGCTCGACAGCCTGAGCTGGCTGCTTCGGCGGTATCCGCGCATGATCCTGCTGTTGATTCCGTTTGGACTGGCGGCGCTGTGGATCAACCGACCCGAGGTCGCGACGTTCCACCATGCGGCGGCCACGATCGGAGCCATGTTCCCACCGGCGCTGCCACTCTCCGCGCTCGCGCAGTTACCCCGGCTGCTGCTTGAGACACTATTTATCGCCGGCGCGGGCACCGCGCTGGCCGTGCTGCTGGCCGTTCCGTTGGGTCTGATCGCGTCGCGCAATCTCGTACCGATGTCCGTCGCGGCAATCGTACGCATGTTGTTGGAGACGCTTCGTGCGGTGCCGGAAGTCATCTGGGGGTTGGTGTTGGTCACGCTCGTGGGTATCGGTCCGATCGCGGGTGTTCTTGCGCTGGGCCTGCATTCGGCCGGTGTCCTCGGCAAGCTGTTTGCTGAATCCTGCGAAAACGTCAGGAGAGCGCCTGTGCAGGCGCTCCAGGCGACCGGCGCTTCTCGCATTGGTGTCGCCTGCTACGCCGTTCTGCCATTGGCCACCGGACCGATGGCGATCCATACGCTGTTCCGGTTTGAATGGAACCTGAGGGCAGCGACTGTTGTCGGCATGATCGGCGCGGGCGGCATCGGTCAGGCGCTGTACAACGCGCAGCAGCTCTTTTTTTACGATCAGATGATGGCGTACGTCCTGGTCACTTGGGCTGTCGTCATGCTGTCCGATGCCTTCAGCGGCTGGACGCGTCATCGCCTGGGCTGGACAATGGTGATGGCATAGCCGGTTACCTAACGAACCGCGAACCACATCTCCTGTTGGTTGCCACCTACACCGGTGTCGTATCGTATGAAGATCTCTTCCCCCGGTGCTATGGATTTGATCGCGACGATTGAGATCGTGCGGTCTGCTGCATTCTTGTGATGAACGGCATTTGGCGTGGATGAGTGATTGTACAGGGAACTGAAACCCAGGCCGATAGCAGCGGCCTTTCCGCCTTCGCCCCAGCCGAAGTAGTAGTCATAGAGGCCGGTGGCATCGAGCTTTCGTGCGTCCGCCTCGGACAGAGCAATCACTGGACAGACCTCTATCGTCTCGTCAGGTTCGAACCGGCGCGCGGCGAACACGCCTCGGCCACGGCCTTCGCTGTATCCGATTGTCACATCAGCCATGTGTAGTCCATTCCGGTGGGAGGTAACTCATGTCGGAGACGCCAGGGAAGCTCGTCGGTGGTTGTCTTTGCGGAGCTGTCCGATACGAATGCGCTGTTCGGCCATGCGATGTGCATTATTGCCATTGCCGCTTATGCCAGAAGGCCTTCGGCAATGTATTCGCGGTGTTCGGATCGTTGCCGACGGTCGCGCTGTCGTTCACGCGCGGCAAGCCGAAGCTGTTCCGTTCCACACCTTATGCCGAACGCGGCTTTTGCGGCACCTGCGGTACGCCTCTGACGTTCCGCTACCTGCGCTCGGAGTGGATCGCCATTTCGATCGGTAGTCTCGATCAGCCTGAAGAGGTGCGACCGGAGATGCATTGGGGGACCGAAAGCCAGGTGCCGTGGCTGGACATACGCGACGGCTTCCCACGCAAGCCGATCGAGGGCGATCCCGAATACATGGCAATGCGCCGGCCGCTCGAATAGCCGAATGGAGATTGCTTCGTCGCTGCGCACCTCGCAATGACAGATGGTGTTAGAGCGCACAGGTCCGGAATCCCGCCATCACGTCACGCCGGTCGGGCGTGAAGAAATTGCGATAGGTATTGGTGATCATTCTGCTGCGCGTGGCCCACGCGCCGCCCCGCAGCACCTTGCGCGTGCCAAACCAAGGGGCGGAATAGTCTTCATAGGCATCGGGCGAGAAGCCGGGAAACGGCTTGAATGTCGTGGCGGTCCATTCCCATACATTGCCGATCATCTGCCTGCATCCCCAGGCGCTATCGCCAGCGGGAAATGCCGCGACATCGACGACACCGATCACGCGGCCATCGAGATTGGCCTGGTGCGGCGCGGGTGTTTCATCGCCCCAAGCATAGCGGCGCTTGCGTGCGGACAATCCGCCCGCCGCCGTTGGTTCTGTGGAAGCTGCTGCCTCCCACTCGGCTTCAGTCGGCAACCGGCGTCCAGCCCATCGGCACCAGGCTTCTGCTTCGTGCCAATTGACGTGAATGATCGGTCGGTTCGGTTGCAGCGGTTCGGCGCGATCGAACCAGCGTTGGGTCCATCCATCGTGGCGCACCCAATAGAGCGGGTGTTCGGCTCGCGCGGCTTCTCGCCAACGCCAGCCTTCTTCGCTCCAGAACTCGCCGCGGCGATAGCCGCCTTCGGTCACGAACGTGAGGAACTCAGCATTGGTCACCGGGGCGCGCGCTATCCGGAACGGTGCGATTTCAACCGGATGCGCCCATTTCTCATTGTCGAACACGAAAGGTGCATCCTGCGGCGAGCCAAGTTGCAGAACGCCACCGGGCACGGCGACATCGCCTGGCAGTGGGCCAGTCCCAATCGGCTCCGAAGTTTGCGCCGCCGCAAACACCGGCGCCGGATAACCAAGGGTCTGGCGCGAGTAGGTGAAGGCCTCGTCGTGCATATCCTCATGATAGATCGTCAGCAGATAGAGCTCGGTCTCTTCCTCACTCGCAGCTTCCCTATCCAGGCGCTGCATCATCGCGTCCTGCACGCGCGCCATGTAGTCGAGTGTGCCTTGCAATGAAGGCAGCTTGAGTTCCCAGCGCGCGTCATGCGGAACGGTCGATGAGTTGTACAAAGCATCGGCATCAGGCAGGCGGGGCGGCCCGCCCTCCAGCCGCCGCAGTGCAAAATATTCGTGGAACCACCCGACATGACCGATCTCCCAGAGCAGCGGGTTGACGATGTCGAGGCGGGGACCCATAAGCTGCGAAGCACCGAGGCCGTGGATCAGCTCCAGCGTGCGGGCGCGCGCGTCCCGCAGATAGCGGGCGAGAAGGGCGGTGGGCAGCGGTTCTGTCATGCCATGAAGATTAGCCTGATCACTCCCGCGAACAAAGGCTCACGCACGGGCAACCGTACTACCGCGATGCGCTGGGCACGCATTCTGCGCAGCCTTGGTCATCGTGTTCACGTTACAACACGCTATGACGGGACCCTGGTCGATTTGATGATCGCGCTGCATGCATGGAGAAGCGCCGAGAGTGTGAGGGCTTACCGCGCCCGTTATCCGCAGCAGCCGCTCATCGTCGGGCTCGGCGGCACCGATATCTATCGGTTTCAGCAGACCGACCCCGAAGTGACCATTGGGTCGATGACGATGGCCGACATGCTCGTAGGGCTGCACGATTTGGTGGCCGATGCCATTCCGGAGGATATGCGCGGCAAGCTCCGCGTGATCTATCAGTCGGTGCCACCGTTGCCGAGGCGACTGCCGCCGGTGCGCAATGTTTTCGAGGTGCTGGTGGTTGGCCATCTGCGCGGAGAAAAGGATCCGTTGCGCACGGCCTATGCCGCACGCGCGTTGCCCACAGAGTCACGCATCCGCGTCGTGCATCTTGGCATGGCACACGATGCACATTGGTCCGACGCAGCAACCACCGAAATGGCAGAGAACCCCCGCTATCACTGGCGCGGCGAGGTGCCTGGCTCGGCAGTTCGGCGCGCCATGGCCCGCGCGCGGTTGATGGTGCTGAGCTCCATCATGGAGGGCGGCGCCAACGTGATTTCCGAGGCGCTCGCCGCCGGCGTCCCGGTGCTGGCCTCAAAGATCCCCGGCTCAGTAGGACTGCTCGGCCGCAATTATCCCGGATACTTTCCTGTGCAAGACACGGCCGCGCTGACAGGACTATTGCATCGTGTCGAGTGCGATTCTGGATTCCTCGACGAACTACGCGGCCACTGTGCAGCGCGCGCGCCGTTGTTCGATCCTGCGCGCGAGCGACAGGCGTGGCATGACGCACTGGCGCAGGTCACCGGCGCAGCTCGATCGGTTCCAGTTGATCGCTCTGCGGTTTGACCACGCCGATGATGGCGGCGCTGCCGTAACCAAGCCGCTTCAGCTCCGCCAGGCAGGCATCGGCTTGATTGCCAGGAATGCTGGCCAGCAATCCTCCTGCCGTCTGTGGATCGAAAATAAGCGGAAAGCGTTCATCCTGCGCGCATGTCGCGATGTCGCGGATGGCGCGGCGTAACCGCACATTCTGGGGTTGCAGCGAACTCAAAATGCCCAGCCGCACGGTGTCCAGCGCACCGTCCAGGAGTGGCAGCGCATCAAGCATGAGCTCAACGTCGACGCCAGACGGCTTGGTCATCTCAACCAGATGGCCAAGCAGTCCGAAACCGGTCACATCGGTGCAGGCCGTCGCACCGTAATTGTGCAGGCACAGCGCCGCAGCCCGGTTGGACTGCACCATCGAGGCAAGCGCCGCATCGATCCAACGGCCCTTGGCCTTCATTCGCATGTCGGCGGCGAACAGAGTGCCGGTGCCGAGTGGCTTGGTCAGAATCAGGCGGTCACCCGGCTGCATACCGCCCTTGCGCAGCAGTCGGTCGCGATCGGCAAGTCCGTTCACGGCGAAGCCCATGGCAAGTTCGGCACCTTCGCTGGTGTGGCCGCCGACAAGCGCAGTCTCTGCCTCGTTCAAGATTTTCAGTGCGCCCGCCATGAGCTGCGACAACTGATCTTCCACTTTGGCTTCAAGGCCGTATGGAACTGTGGCGATGGCCAGCGCCGATTGTGGTTCGCCCCCCATGGCGAAGATGTCGCCCAGGCTGTGATTGGCAGCGATCTGCCCGAAGATATACGGATCGTCGATGAAGGCGCGGAAGTAATCGACCGTGTGCACCATGACCTTGCCGGGCGGCACAGCGGCAACCGCTGCATCGTCGGGTGCATCGAGGCCGATGAGAATATCCGGTCGCCGTATCGGCTGGAGCTGACTCAGGGCCCGGTCCAGAACGGTGCTGCCGACTTTGGCGCCACAGCCGCCACAGCGCATCGCGATGGCCGAGATTTCCTTGATTGCCGCGGCATCGGCAACACCGCTGGCGAGTGCAGGCTGCTGCGCCTGCGCCATCTCCGGCAGCACGTTGTACCGGCGCATGAAGCGCTGATCGATCCAGTCCTTCCAGCGCCACATCAACGGGCCTTCCAGCGCCCAGTTGCCGCGCGAGGCCACCGCGTATTTGTCGCCGGTGGTAATCAGGCTGAGGAACCGCTGTTGCGGCCGGAACGGCTTAAGCGGGCGCCCTTGCAATGCGCGCCGCAGATTGTCCGCCAGCGGCTTGCCTTGGCGAACTGCGAACACGCCCGATTTGGGCCGCGGATGGTTCTCTACTGATGCGATGTCCCCGGCAGCGAACACTGCAGGATGCGAAACCGACTGCAACGCGTCGTTCACGGCAATGAAGCCTTGAGTATCCACGCGCAATCCTGATGCGGCGAGCCATGGTGCGGCTCCCGCTGCAGTCACCCACAATATCTCGTCAAGCTCGTACTCCGTGCCATTTGCCGACACCAGCCGTCCTGGTGAAACCTCGACGACCGGATCACCTGCATGCACATGGACGCATCGCTGGCGCAGAACCCGTTGAAATGCGCGGCGCGCGCGCGGATTGTGGCTTGGAAGTACTTCGCCGGTATCGCCAAACAAGTGGTATTCAATATGCTCATCGGTTCGTCCGCGCTCGTGCAGAAGTTGGCGCAACCGGTACTGCACTGCCAGCAAAATCTCGACACCGCCGGCTCCTGTACCAACCACGCCGATGCGTACGCCGTTATTGCGAGACAGCACGCGGCCGATCATCGACTGCCAATGCGCGATGAACTGGTTGATTGGCTTTACCGGGACAACATTGCCTTCAGCGCCAGCAACATCGCGCACGCGCGGTGTCGAGCCGATGTTGAGCGAGACGATGTCGTATCTGACCGGCGGCCGGCCGCGGCAATGCACGGCCTGGGCATTCAGATCCAGCGCGATTGCTTCATCATGATAAAGCCGCGCGCCGGCAAAGCGGCACAGCGGGCCAAGATCGATGTGCGCCTCGTCAAATGTGTAGTGTCCTGCAACCAGGCCGGGCAGCATCCCTGAGTACGGCGTGTGCGTCTCGCGGCAGATCATGGTCAGCCGCACGCCTGGCATGGGTTTCATGCCGAAGCGCTTCAGAACCGCGATGTGGCTGTGGCCGCCGCCGATGAGTACAAGGTCTTTGACGACAGGTTGTTGGCCGTTCTGCATGGAATTGCCACCGGCCACCTATTGGAAATCCAATCAGCTAGTTCGCCCGGACAGCGCGGTCGATGTCGGCCTGCGTGATCCCAAGCTTGCCCGCGGCCTCGACGATTTCCTTCCAGGTTGTGGCGTCGACGGGAATGCCTGCCTTGGCTCGCTCACCGGCGGCACGGCTTTCGGGTTCGCCAGGCAGCAAGACCTCGTCAAAGCCTGGCGCGACGCGCGAGCTCCGGATGTGTGCCTTGGTTGACTCGACGCCCTCCGCGATGGAAGCCGGATCACCCAACTTCGACAGATCGATCACGGTCGCCAGCATCGAGTTGAGGATGCCTCCCTGCACCGGCTGGTCCACGCGCTGTCCGCCACCGATCGCACCCGCCATGATTTCGCACATCACCGCGAGGCCAGACCCCTTGTGACGGCCGAACGACAGCATCGCCCCAGTGCGGTCGCGGATGAACCCTGTTGGATCGTTGGTCGGGTGGCCCGCTTCGTCGATCAGGCAACCATCCGGCACCGGCACGCCCTTGTTGCAGGCAACGCGCGCTTTGCCAGCCGCGATCGTGGTCGTTGCCATGTCGAGCATCAGCGCCGGCCCATCTGGCCCGGGCACGGCCGTACAGAACGGATTGGTGCCGAGACGCGGTTCGGCACAGGCCCACGGCGCCTGCACGTCGCGATGATCGGTGACGTTCACGAACGCAGTAAACGCGCAGCCGGAACGGGCGGCGAGTTCCGCGTAGGTCCCGACGCGACCAATATGCGAGGAGTTGCGCAGTGCCAGTACACAGGCACCGAGTTCGCGCGCGCGGGCAATGGCACGACGCACTGCATTGGCTGTCATACGCTGTCCGAACCCGCGGCGCGCATCGATCACCAGCAGCGCGCCGGCGTCCAGCACCGTTTCGGCCGTCTGGTTGGGCACCAGAAGGCCATCCTGTAGCAGCCGGACATAGGCAGGCAGCATCCCCACGCCATGACTGTCGTGACCGGCGAGGTTGGCGCGGACCAGATGGTCCGCGACTTCCTGTGCCTCGTCTTCGGCACTGCCCATGCGCGATGCAATCAGGTGGGTAAGCGCGCGCAGCGCCTTCGGAGTGAATGTCGGCACGAAGATTATCCTGTTATGATCTTATTCGCCTGCAAGGCGTGCGGGCATAAGCGGTGATGCGAGGCGCATCAAGCCACCGACGTCGGACGTCGTATTGATCGCCAGGACCGCATCGGCCAGTCTGGCAGACCTGTCGGCGCCAAGAACCGCATCAGTCAGCCCACTGAACTTTGCTCGCAGCTCAGATTCGGTGAGGAAATTGGCCGGCTCACCCTTCGGCACGACCACCTTCTGACCGAAGCTTTTGCCGCGCGCGGCTATCGTCAGCTTGCCCGACATGTTGGCGGGAAACTCCGCTTCAATCTCCGGATCGAAAGCGCAGGTCACCTTCGGCAGCAGGCTTCGCACCGCCGGGTCACGCAGCAGGCTGTAGCTGTCCCAGCCCATTGCGCCGGTCGCCAAAGCGGCGGAGATCACGAATGGGCCGCTGAATTGGCCGTCCACGACGTTCTGCGGATCGGCCTTTTTCGCGGCCGGCTCGCCGATGAGCATCATTCCGGCACGCGGCAGACCCAGTGTGACGGAGGTGATCTCGGGCGGCCTGATGTCGTTCGCCGCGCGCAGCGCCAACGCCGCATCGATCCCGGCATGGCCGTAGCGGCAGGACGGGTACGGCTTGACGGCGGTATTCATCAGCTCGAACACGCTGCCGAGGTCCTGCACCGCCCGTTCTGGCTTCGGGTTAGGCGCATAGGCGCGCAGGAAGCCATGGCGGCCTTCCAGTGCTTCTGAGGCTCCCTTGAACCCCTCCCGCACCAGGGTCGCGGCCATCAGCCCGTTGCAGGCCGCCCAGCCGACCTGAAAGCGCTTCGTCCAGGCGCCATTGACCAGGAACTGCAGGCTGCCGGCGCATTGGCTCAGCACCGTTCCGAGGGCGCCTTCCACGCCTTCCGGCGACAGGCCGAACACGCGTGCAGCGGCGGCGGCGGCGCCGAAGGCGCCGCAGGTCGCGGTGGGGTGGAAGCCACGGTCGTAGTGCTCGCCTGCCGGCAGGGCGAGTGCGACGCGGCAGGTCACTTCGTATCCGGCAACGATGGCGGCCAGCACGTCAGCGCCGGAGGCGCCGGCCATCTCGCCAGCAGCGAGAGCCGCCGGGATCACCGGCGCGCCAGGGTGCAGCGAACCAGCAGCATGTGTATCGTCGAAGTCCAGTGAGTGGGCCAGCGCTCCATTGAGGAAAGCGGCACCTGCTGGCGTGTAGCGTGCTGCATCACCGAACACGCCCGAGTTGCCGGCTGCCATCCCCATCGCCTGCACAGTGGCGAGGAACGAGGGCGTACTTTCCGCATCATGCCGTGCACGGACAATGTTGCCGATCAGGTCCAGCACGAGAAAACGCGCGCGCTTCACCACGTCGGGCGGCAGATGGTCCAAGCGGATCGCGCTGGTGAAGTTCGCTAGCTCGGTGGTGATGCCCATGGCGACATGGTCCTTCTGGCGTTCTTCGACGCTACAAGGAGCAAACATATCACTCAAGTGCACGAGCTGCCGAGTGTTGGCCCATGGCCTGAATCGGGGCAGAATAATTTGCTCCCGCTGGCCAAGAGAATGTCGCGTTCGACACCGGTCTTTGCATGATGATGTTCGCCGGCGGTGGGAGATGGGGGGAAACAACAATGAAGTCTTGGCGCACGCTGATCCTGGGCGGACTACTTGCATGGGCCGCGTTGGCCGGTCCCGCCGCGGCCCAGACCAAGCCTGAAGGCGAAATGCGCTGGGCACTCTACGTGACTTTGGCGCCGGCCTGGTTCGATCCCGGTGAGTCGGTTATTGGTGTCATCACGCCGTTCTGGGTGCTGTATGCCCTGCACGATGCCTTGGTGAAGCCGATGCCAGGGCAACGCCTCGCGGCGAGTCTCGCTGAGTCCTGGACCGTCAGTGAGGATCAGCGCGTCTATAGCTTCACGCTGCGCCCAGGATTGAAGTTTCACAACGATGATCCGTTCACGGCAGAGGACGTGAAGTTCAGCTTTCAACGCGCCAAGGCAGCTCTGCTGCACCAGAAGGTCAAAGAAGTTGTTATCGTCGATCCAACCCACGTTCAGTTCGTGTTGCATGAGCCGTGGCCGGACTTCATGACATTCTATGGGACGTTCGCCAGTGGCGCCGGCTGGATCGTGCCAAAACGCTATATGGAGCAGGTCGGGCCAGACGGTTTCAAGCGTAATCCCGTCGGGCTGGGACCGTATAAGTTCGTCAGCAACAAGCCGGGTATCGAACTGATCATGGAGGCATTCGAGGGCTACTGGCGCAAGGTGCCCTCGGTAAAGCGCATAGTTTTCAAGAGCATTCCCGAGGAGACAACGCGCCTGGCGATGCTCAAGCGCGACGAGGTCGATGTTGCCTATCTGCTGGATGCTTCATTGGCGGAAGAGGTGAAGCGCGATCCGAAGCTGAAGCTGGCGTTTTCGGGTGGCATCGGCACGATGTATCTTGATTTCTTCGACATGTGGGATGCGAAGTCACCCTGGGCGGATCAGCGGGTGCGCCTGGCTGCGAGCCTCGCGATCGATCGGCATGCTATCAGTGAAGCGGAAACGCTGGGTGCGTCACCGCCCACCGGCAATGTCGTCCCGCCTGGCTTCGAGTTCGCGTTGAAGATCGAGCCTGATGCGTATGATCCAGTGCGTGCGAAGAAGTTGCTCGCCGAGGCGGGCTATCCGAATGGCTTTGATGCCGGCGATCTGTATCCATGGCCACCGTACTTTTCTACGGGAGAGGCCGTCATAAGCTATCTCGGGGCAGTGGGAATCAAGGCACGGTTACGTACGATGGAGCGTGCGGCATTCTACGCCGCACTGGCGACGAAAAAACTGAAGGGGCTCTGCATGTGCGTGAATGCTGTCTACGGCAATGCATCGTCCCGCCTCTCGGAGACGGTGCCGAGTGATGGTGCGTTCGCATATGGTGGATACCCGGACGTCGATGATCTGTACAAGCGCCAGGCTTTGGAGACGGATGTCAGCAAGCGCACGGCGATGTTGCACCAGATACAGCAGACGCTACATGACCGAACCCGATTTGCGCCAATATACGATTACATCTGGGCGAGTGGGGTAGGGCCCCGCGTGGACGATCCAGCCCTGATGAAGATCGATCCATACCCCTGGTCGGCACCGTTGGAGGATGTGCGACTGAAGCGACAATAACGGTCGCCGCTTGGCGTGATCTGGCCGATCTCCTATCGTGTCGTTGGATACGAAAGGGAAGCGTCCATGCTGTTGTCACGCCGTTCGCTGATTGCCACCACTGCCGCCGCCGCCACGCTGCCTATCCGGCGTTCGCGTGCGCAGGCCCGCCCCGTTATCCGCATTGGCGTGATGAACGACATGTCAGGCCCGTATCGCGACGTGAACGGGCCAACCGGCGTGGCATGCACGAAGCAGGCCGTGCAGGAGTTCGCCGCCGGCGCGTTTGATGTGGAGGTGCTGTCGGCCGATCACCAGAACAAGCCGGACGTAGCCGTGTCGCTGGCCCGCGAGTGGTTCGATCAACGCAGTGTCGATATCGTGATCGATATCGCCGCGACGTCCTGCGCACTGGCGCTCGCGGGTGTGTGCAAGGAGAAGAACAAGATCATGATCGCGACCAGCACCGCGAGCTCCGACGTGACCGGCAGCGCGTGCACGCCCAACTCTATGCACTGGGTATTCGATACTTACATGGAGGCGAAATCCACTGGCGGCGCGATGGTGAAGGCCGGCGGCGATTCCTGGTACTTCATCACACCGAACTACGCGTTCGGTGCCGCGACACAGCGCGATACGA
The DNA here is from genome assembly GCA_964427005.1 of uncultured Acetobacteraceae bacterium. Classification (GTDB taxonomy): domain Bacteria; phylum Pseudomonadota; class Alphaproteobacteria; order Acetobacterales; family Acetobacteraceae; genus JAMXLO01. The sequence goes on along the minus strand of CAYRTL010000016.1, from coordinate 43,032 downwards.
CCCGCTTTGTGGAGGCTGCCGGTGGCAAGGTTCTCGGCGCACAGATCTATCCGTTCCCGGAGACCACCGATTTTTCCGCCTTCCTGGTGAAAGCGCAGGCCTCCGGCGCCAAGATCCTCGGCATCTGCGGCGCGGGCGCCGACTTGATCAACATTGTCAAGCAGGCGCACGAGTTCGGCCTCACCAAGACCATGAACCTGGCCGCGCTGGTCGCCTACACGACGGATATCCACTCGATCGGCATTCAGATGGCGGCGGGGACGCGGCTGTCCGAAACCTATTATTGGGACCTCAACGACCGGACGCGTGCCTTCCAGAAGCGCATCCAGCCGAAGGTGACGCTGTGGCCGAACATGGCGCAGGCCGGCGATTATTCCTGCACGCTGCACTATCTGAAGGCCGTCGCCGATATCGGTCCCGCCAAGGCCAAGACTGACGGTGCGGCGGTGGTCGCGCGCATGAAGGCCATGCCGACCGACGATGATTGTTTCGGGCCAGGGAAGATCCGCGAGGATGGGCGGAAGCTGACGCCGGCTTACCTGTTCGAAGTGAAGCAGCCCTCGGAAAGCAAGGGCGAGTGGGACCTGTACAAGCTCATCGGCACCACGCCGGCCGATGAGGCGTTCCGGCCTCTGTCGGACGGGGCTTGTCCGATGGTGAAGGCGTAGCTGCGACCCGTTCGCCGGTCCAATTGGTAGGCGACCAATCTACCCACGGGTAGCGCAATCCAGCGGCCCGGCGCACAATAGGCGGCTTTCGCTGACTGCACCCAGGGAAAATGTCCGATTCTACCCGCGTCCCATATCGCGGCCTGATCACTGCCTCCGCCATGCTGGCGATGTTCATGCAGACGCTGGACTCGACCATCGCCAACGTGGCGCTTCCGTACATGCAGGGGAGCATGTCGGCCTCCGCCGACGAGATCACCTGGGTGCTGACCTCCTATGTGATCGCTGCGGCCATCATGACCGCGCCGGTGGGCTGGATGGCGGTGCGCTTTGGCCGCAAGAAGCTGTTCATCGTCTGCATCGCGGGCTTCACCATCGCCTCTGTGCTGTGCGGGGCGGCGCAGTCGCTGGAGCAACTGGTCGGTTTTCGCCTGCTGCAAGGGATGTTCGGTGCCGCGCTAGCCCCCCTCTCGCAGGCAACGATGCTGGACATCTATCCGTTCTCCCGCCGGGCCCAGGCGATGGCCATCTTCTCCATGGGCGTCACGATGGGGCCAATGGTTGGCCCCACACTCGGCGGCTACCTGACCGATCTCTATTCCTGGCGCTGGGTCTTCTACGTCAATCTGCCATTCGGCATCCTCGCCATCATCGGCATCATCCTGTTCATGCGGGAGACACCCCGGCGGCCCAACCTCAAATTCTCCTGGTACGGGTTCTCGATGCTGGGCCTTGCAGTCGGCTCGTTCCAGATGATGCTGGACCGGGGGCAGTTGCTGGACTGGTTCAGCTCGACCGAGATCATCATCGAGGCAGTGGTCGCGGGGCTCGCCTTCTATCTTTTCGTTGTGCACATGTTCACGGCCGACAAGCCGTTCCTGCCAGCCGGCCTCTTCCAGGATCGTAACTTCTTCTCCGGCATCATCATGGTGTTCTGCGTCTCATCGGTGATGCTGGCGACCATGGCGCTGCTGGCGCCGTATCTGCAGAACCTGGCGGGCTACCCGGTCTATACCGCCGGCCTCGCGATGGCGCCCCGCAGCATCGGCACGATGGCGTCAATGTTCCTCGCCGCTCGCCTCGGCATGCGCGTCGATCAACGCAAGATCATGGCTGTCGGTCTGGTGATCCTGGCCTGGGCCCTCTACTCCATGAGCACCTGGACGCCGGACATCACCGAGAACGAGATGATGCTGACCATGGTCCTGCAAGGCTTCTCGGTGGGCCTGGTGTTCAATCCGATGACGGTGATGGCATACACGACGTTGTCGCCGTCGCTACGTGGTGAAGCCACATCCGTGCAGTCGCTGGCACGCAACATCGGTTCTGCCATCGGCATTTCGGTCACGTCGTTCAGTCTGACGCGCGGCATTCAGACCACGCATGCGGATATCGCGGCGGGACTCACTCCGTTCGACCGGGTGCTGCAAGGTCACGACGCCGTCTCGCAGATGCTGAATCCTGCCACACGGCATGGCGCGATGCTGCTCGACCAGATGGTGACCCATCAGGCGCAAATCATCGCCTATAATAACGACTTCCGGCTGATGATGCTGACTATCATCCCGCCGCTGCTGCTGCTGTTCCTGATGCGCAGGCACGCGAGGCCGATGCCGGCAGCAGGGGATTAGAAGGAGACGCCGAATGGGACCGCTCGCAGGAATCAGGATCATCGAATTCGCCGGCATCGGACCTTGCCCCATGGCAGCAATGATGCTCGCCGAAATGGGCGCTACGGTACTGCGCATCGATCGCATCGCGGAAAGTGGCCTCGGCATCCCGATGGCCACCAGGTTCGAGGTGCTGAAGCGCAGCCGCCATATCATCCGGCTCGATCTGAAGCGGCCGGAAGCCGTCGCGCTGACTTTGCGCCTGATTGAACAATCTGACGCGCTGATCGAAGGCTTTCGCCCCAAGGTGATGGAGCGACTGGGGCTCGGACCCGATATCTGCCTCGCGCGCAATCCCCGCCTGGTGTTCGGTCGCGTCACCGGCTGGGGTCAGGAAGGGCCGCTGGCTCATGCCGCCGGCCATGATCTGAATTACATCGCGCTCACCGGTGCGCTGCATGCCATTGGCCGCGCGGGTGGCCCGCCGACACCGCCGCTCAACCTCGTCGGCGACTTTGGTGGCGGCGCGCTCTACCTGGTTGTCGGTGTCCTCGCGGCGATCATCGAGGCGAAACGCTCCGGCAAGGGCCAGGTGGTGGATGCCGCCATGGTGGACGGCGCTTCATCGCTGATGACCTCGATTTACGGCGGCAAGGCTTCAGGCCGGCTGAGTGGGCCTCGCGGCACCAACATCACCGACTCCGGCTCGTATTTCTACGAAGTCTACGAATGCGCCGATGGCAAGTATGTCTCGGTCGCGGCGATCGAAGCCAAATTCCATGCGGAGCTGTTGCGCCTGCTGGAGATCGACCCAGCAACCATGCCGGAACAGATGGACCGGGCCCGCTGGCCCGAAGCCAAGCAGCGGCTGGCGGAACGCTTTCGCACCCGCACCCGCGACGAATGGTGTGCGCTGCTGGAGGGCACTGATGCGTGTTTCGCCCCGGTGCTTTCAATGGACGAGGCGCCCGATCATCCCCACAACCGTGCGCGCAACGCGTTCGTCGATATGGATGGCGTGCGGCAACCCGCACCTGCGCCACGGTTCAGCCGTACGCCGCTGGATCAGCCGACGCCGCCCGAGGCGCCTGACGCCGTTGACCTGCGCCCCGTGCTGGCCGACTGGGGAGTCGGCGCGACCGAGATTGAGACCGCCCAGGCCGCCGGTTTCCTGAGTTGACAATGGGCATATTGCCCGGTTCGGAACTGGCACGTATTCTACCGTAATTAGTTGCGAATGATTCGCAACTTGGAGGGCGTCCAACGATGGGTCACGACAGCCAGATTGGCAGACGCTGCGAACGCGCGGTGGTCACTGCGTACCGCGATCTGCGCAACCTGGGTTCCGATGACATGACCGCGTTCCAGGCCTGCACGACGCTGTACCGCATTCATCACCCTGAGGCCTCGCTGAACGAGGCTCGCCGCCTGGTGGCGGAATGGATTGACCATCACGTGGTCCGCGCCGATCGGGGTCCCACACCCGGGTGCGCCTGTCACTGAGGCAGGGCAGCGCGAATCAGCACGAAAGCTCGTTCCACGGCAGCGACGCGGATCGCCATGCGATCGCCAGGAAATAGCTGACGGTCGCTGATGGGCTCCTGGCCGCGCCGGGCCAGGCCGAAACAGATGAGCCCCACCGGCTTCTCCACACTGCCGCCGCCCGGCCCGGCCATGCCGGTCACTGCCACGGCAATGTCGGCATGGGAGCGTTGTAATGCTCCCTGTGCCATGGCGCGCGCTACTGGCTCGCTCACCGCGCCAAGCGTGCTGATCAGTTCGGCGGGGACACCGAGAAGCTCGATCTTCGCGCTGTTGGAGTAGGTGACAAAGCCACGCTCCACGACATCGGACGAGCCGGCGATCGCGGTCAGGACAGCGGCTATGAGACCTCCTGTGCAGCTCTCGGCTGTGGCAAGCTTCACGTGCTTGGCCCGGCACGCGTCGAGCAGGGACGCCGCCTCGTGGAGCAGCGTGTTGGGGATCATTGTTTCCGCGCCTCGATCACACCTGACTTGATGGCCTCGACAAACAACAGCCAATCACGCTCGACCTGGCTGGCATAGGTCAGGGCGAACTCCGCCACTGCGGTATCAAAGGCGGTACCCGTTCCCATATAACCGGCTATTCGCGCAGCGTCGCCGGATCGCGCGTGCGCGCGCGCCAGAGTCTGACCGCACAGTCGGGCGTAGCAGGGCAAGGCCGCATCGGCGATGTCGTCACTGACCGCTGCCAAGCGTGAGTCCTTGAGTTGCCGCACATAGCAGTACTGATCGCTGCCATGTTCCTTTGTCCAGCCCAGCAGGAAATCCTGCTCGGCCTGCATGATGCGTTGACCCACGACAACACGCTGGCCGTGGTTGGTGTACATGCTGGGCGCGGCATAAGGCGCCAGCACCGACTGCTGGGCTTCCTTGACTTGCAGCAGCAGCGTCGCGCCGTCGTGGTTGGTGAACAGGCCGATGGCACAGAATGTGCCGACACTGCCCACACCCACCACCTTGAACGAAACATCCGCCAAATGATAGCGATCGAGCAGGATGCTTCGCTCCTCCGGCTGGCTCGCCTTGTATGCCTCGAATGCTGTACGCGCGACCAATTCGAGCGTGTCGTCACCCGGATCGGTCAGGAATGGGAGCTGATGATAGGGCCGGATGCGCCACCCCGATTTGTGACGCTCGAGCAGCTTGCGATAACCGTTCTGGTGTGCCTCTGCCGCTGAACGAAGCCGCTTGAGTTCCCGCTGGCGTAGCTTTGCGTCGGTGATCCCTGCGAGTGCGTCGTTTATGTCAATCCGCGAGTGCCATGCCCGCAGCGGGTCCATCCGCATGAGTTTCGCCATGTACTGGCGATATTCCGTGACGACGCTTCGTGCGAGCTGGCGGCATGTGCGTTCGGGGATCAAACGGCTGCGCGCATTCACCACAAAGCTGACGGCAAGCCGCTTCAGATCCCACTCGAACGGCGCCGGCAACGTCTCGTCGAAATCCGTGATGTCGAAGACCGGTGTGCCATCCAAGGCGGCATAGCTACCGAAATTCGCCAGGTGGCAATCGCCGCAGGATTGTACCCAAATGCCGCTGGTCGGTGTGGTGGCAAGATCCGCCGCCATGACCACGGCAGATCCCCGGAGAAAGGCGAACGCCGATGGCTGCATCCGTCCGTAGCGGACGGGTAGCAATGACGAGATTCGGTGCCGACTGCTCTCTATCAGGATCTGCACCGGGTCCCGGCGACCCTGAGGTGCGGCCCAGACAGCATGAAGTCGGCGTGGCACGAGCCGACGCAAATCGTGTCCGGCCTGACGGCGTTCCGGCAGCGGCGGCAGGTCGTCGGGTCGCGCGTATTCCAACGGCATTCCCTGTTTCCCCGACTTTTCTCAGGATCACAGCGCAGGCAGGGCTTTCGCGCAAGCACAAGATCGGTCGCCAAGGGGAGCGTGACTATTAGTCCGACGCATCAAGCGAGTAGCGCTGGCCAGTGCAGTTGGACGGCCCAAATAATGCCTGCGGCAATGGCGCCGGAAATCAGATCATCGGCCATGATCCCCGCCGCTCCTGCTTGTCGATCTGCCCAGCCAATCGGGCCGGGCTTTGCGATATCGAGCACACGAAAGATGGCAAACGCAGCAAGCAAGCCCGGCCATGACCCGTGAGCAAGAGTGCAAAGTGCCAGAAGCTGGCCAGCAATCTCATCGATCACCACCCAGCCCGGATCGCCTTCGACATGCGCGCTACGGATGGCCCAGAGGCCGACCAGTGCAGCAACCAACACAGCCGCAGGAAGCAGGGAAGGGGAGACGTGCAGCAACAGTGCGCCTGGCAAGAGGGTTATTGCCGACGCGACTGTCCCCGGTGCAAGCGGCACAAAGCCGCAGCCGCATCCGCTGGCAATGAAGCGCGCGATTATTGCGTCCACTTTGCCAGAAGCGTCGGCGCGGTCTCGCCACGGCGTGCGCGGTAGATCACCACATTCTCCAGCACGCGTTGCACGTAGTTGCGGGTCTCGTTGAATGGAATCAGTTCCATCCAGTCCAGCATCTCGATTGGCCCAACCCGCGGATCGCCGTTTTCCCCCAGCCACTGATCGACACGATGCGGGCCAGCATTGTAGGCCGCCACCGCGAGCGGCAGCGAACCGTCAAAGCGGTCCAGCATGCTGCGCAAATAGGTGGTGCCCAGCCGCATGTTATGAGCCGGATCCGAGGTCAATATCGGCAGTGACGTGCTCGTGCCGATCTGCTTTGCCACCGCCTGCGCCGTAAAGGGCATGAGCTGCATCAACCCACGTGCGCCGGACGGGCTGACGGCTCCGATGTCGAAGCTGCTTTCCTGGCGGATGATGCCCAGTGCTACCGATGGATCGACCATGCCATCGGGCGGTTCGGCAGCAATCGGCCAACCAGCGTCCGGCAAGGCCAGGCCGTCGCGTCCCATGCGCCGTGCCACGAACACCGCTGTGTCAGGAAGTCCGAGACGCAGCGCGAGACGAGCGGTCAGCGATCGATCAGCCGGATCGGGCGCCAGCTCATCCATTCGTAGCAGGAATGCTCGCGCGCGGTGCGGGTCGTTCCACGCGACCAGCATCGCCGCGGCACGCACCACCTCTCGATCAGTGAATGCCAGTGCCTGATCGCGTGTATAGGCGGGATCACGCATCCCGGTGATGCGGCGAGCCAACGCGGCGGCATCGTCACCCAGAGCGATTGCCGCAAGCTGGCCATAAAACGTGATGGGCCATGCGGCCGCCTGCCGGTACTCCGGTTTTGGATCGCGACCCGCAGCAGCGGCAGCACGACCCAGCCAGTAATGCGCGCGGCCCTGGGTGATCGCCGCATTCGACAGGGATGCAAGCGCAGTGAAATGCCGCGTCGCTGCGGCGGCGTCCTTGAGCCAGCGCAGCGCGACAAATCCCGCGAAGAATTCAGCGTCGAGTGCCTGGTCCGGACTGATCCGGCCATGCTGATCGGCAAGTGCGTACGCGCTACGGGCATCGTCGTCACGCAGGACCCGGCGCGCCAGCACATTACGCTCCGTCCAGAATGCTGCGAGTTGGTCGGCCGGAGCTTCGGCCTGCGCCGCTTCACCCGCGCGCTGCCATAGCGCTACGGCATCCGCCGGCCGATCCGCGCGTCGCAACCACTTCGCATGGTCCAGCATCATGCCGGGCTCGCGCCGCAGCCCCACCGGCAGGGCGGCAAGCAGTGTTTCGGCGTTCGGTGCATCGCGCTGCAGTGCCAGTCGTGCTTCGGCTGCTGCGCGGTGCTGGGGATCCAGCTTGGCTATCTGCCGGCTCGCCGAAGCGGTATCGTGCCAGGCGAAGTGCTGGAAGCGTTCCCACTGATCCTCGGACCGAATGGCACCCGACCATCGCCGCAGGAAGCCCGGCTCGTCGCCGATGCCCGCAATCCAGGCATGCCGCGCCTCCTCGGCTGCCTCCGCGTTGCGGCCGGCATTTGCCAGCGCTTCCGCGCAATGCAGCATGGTCTGAGCCAGCGTCAGCTTGTTGCGTTCGCACTGCGAAAGCGTGGCGGCCAGGTCCGGTTCAGCGGCAATCGCCTCCTGCCGCCGGCGTTCCAGCAGCGCCTGGCTGGGCCAGTCGGGATTTTGCGCCATGAAATCAGTGATTTCATCCGCCGTCGCCGCGCCAGGTGCCAGCAGCCGGAAGTAGGTGACGAGTTTCACCGCCACCGGATCGGCATAGGTCGATGCCGCGGCTTGGGCGTCAGCCCACCGGTCAGCTCGAATTGCAGCAATGGGATCCGCCTGTTGTGCGAGGGCGGAGGTCGTTGACGACAGCGCAAGCAGATAGAAACAGAGACGAATCGGAGCGATCATGTTCCCTTTCTAGCCCAGGCTGGCCTTGCGGCGCATCTCTTACGCGCCTAGCCTCGTTCCGACCGTAAATCCGCCAGCTCCGGGGAGAAGATAATGTTCAAGGGATCTCTCGTTGCGCTCATCACGCCGATGCGGGCAGACGGGTCCATCGACGAGAAAGCCTATGCCGAATTTGTGGACTGGCAGATCAAGGAAGGTACCGACGCTGTGGTTCCCGTCGGCACCACTGGGGAAAGCCCAACACTATCGCATGATGAGCACAAGCGGGTGGTCGAGATTGCCATCGAAGTGGCCAAAGGCCGTGTGCCCGTGATAGCCGGCGCAGGCTCCAACTGTACGGAAGAAGCAATCGACCTGGCGCGGCACGCCAAAAAGGCGGGCGCCGATGCCACCCTGGTGGTGACGCCGTACTACAACAAGCCAACGCAAGAGGGCATGTACCTGCACTTCAAGGCGATCGCCGATGCAGTCGATCTGCCGATGATCATCTACAACATCCCACCGCGCTCGGTTGTCGATATGAGTGTGGATACGATGGCGCGGCTGGCGAAGCACAAGAACATCGTCGGTGTGAAGGACGCGACGGCAAACCTGACGCGGCCGCTGCACACACGCCGCGCCTGCGGCGAAGATTTCTGCCAGCTCTCCGGCGAAGACCACACTGCGCTGTCGTTCAATGCCGCTGGTGGCGTCGGCTGTATCAGTGTCACGGCCAATGTCGCACCGCGGCTATGCGCGGCGATGCAGGATGCCTGGGCGGAAGGGAAGCTTGGTGAGGCGATGGCGATCCAGAACCGGCTGGTGCCACTGCACGACGCGCTGTTCACCGAGACCAGCCCCGCGCCGGTGAAGTTCGCGGCCAGCCTGCTGGGGAAGACCTCGGAGCATTGCCGCCTACCGCTGGCTCCGTTGATGGAGAGCACCCGGACCAAGGTGCGTGCGGCCATGACGGATGTCGGGCTGTTGAACTAGGGAAAAGGATCACCACAAAGACACCAAGGCACGAAGCAGCGTTCTTCGTGCCTTCGTCTCTTTGTGGTGAATCTGGATGGCGGAAGCGAAGACCAAGAAGGGCCTGATCTCGCACGGCGTCGCGGCGCAGAACCGCAAGGCGCGGTTCGATTACACCATCAAGGACACGGTTGAGGCCGGCCTGGTCCTGAAGGGGCCGGAGGTCAAGTCGTTGCGTAACGGCAGGGCGAGTCTTGCCGATGCGTGGGCTGGCGAGCGTGATGGCGAGCTCTGGTTGTTCAATGTCTATATCCCTGAGTACCAGGGCGGCGTTCTGTCGCGCTTCGAACCCCGCGCACCGCGCAAGCTCCTGTTGAAGCGCAAGGAAATCCGGTCCCTGGCCGGAGCAGTTGCGCGGCAAGGAATCACTTTGGTGCCCTTGCAGATCCACTTCAACGACCGCGGCCGCGCGAAGGTGTTGCTGGGCCTGGGCGAGGGCCGCAAGAAGCAGGACAAGCGCGCCGCGATTGCCGATCGCGACTGGCAGCGCGACAAGGCGCGGCTGATGCGGGCGCGCGGCTGATGTCGCGCGACAAGCTGATCGAGACCAAGCAGAAATGGGCCCGCGAAGGCAGGCTGCTGACCGGCACCACTGCCGATCCGGAACGCGATCGGCTGCCGCCGGGTCAGCGTCTGGTGCGGGACTGGCCGGTGCTCGACCTCGGTGCGGAACCCAACATCACGCCCCAGAAATTTCGGCTGGATATCGACGGAGCAGTGGAGAACCGGCTCAGTTTGTCACTCGACGAGTTCATGGTGCTGCCGCAGAGCGAGAGCGTTTCGGATATCCATTGCGTGACGCAGTGGTCGCGCTATGACAATCATTGGAAGGGCATCGCGGCGCGCACTCTGCTGGAAATCGTTCAGCCGAAGCCGGAAGCGCGTCACGTGAGCTTCCACAGCTTTGATGGCTATACCGCCAATGTGCGCCTGAAGCAGTTCGATCAGCCGGACGTGTTCCTAGTGCATGAATGGGAGGGTAAGCCGCTAACGCGTGCTCATGGCGGGCCGGTGCGCGTGCTGATACCTCGGCTGTATTTCTGGAAGTCGGCAAAGTGGCTGCGGCGCATCCAGTTTACCATCAGCGATCATCCTGGTTTCTGGGAACAGCGCGGCTACCATAATAACGGCGATCCGTGGCAGGAGGAGCGGTATGACTG
>CAYRTL010000016.1:10917-32646 GCA_964427005.1 uncultured Acetobacteraceae bacterium | reverse complement strand
AACAGCGCGGCTACCATAATAACGGCGATCCGTGGCAGGAGGAGCGGTATGACTGATATAAGTTGGGGCGCCGATCGATTCTGTTTTCCGCGATTGGAGTTGCCATGGCGGCGAACAACGACAGGCTTGCGTGGGACTTCAGCTTTCCATCGATTGACGTTCGGTTGGGTAAGGTCTCAAGCGGCCTCTGTGGCCCTCGGTCCTCGTCCAAGCAGGAGAACGGCGAAGCTTGCGACCGCAACGAACAGCATCGTGTAGAGACTGACAATAGAAGCGGTCTGGTACATGTCTCCTGTTTGCCAGATCTTGCCTGTCGCGTCGGTGACGGGCTTGTTCTCGCCCGCGAGATAGGACGCGGGAAAGTCCAGCGCCAGCACCCAACTGACATACCCCGTTCCGAAGTACGCCGGTCCGATCAGCAACGGCACAAGAAACAGCTTGGGTCCCAGCACATCGGTGTAGTGGTAGTGGCCGAATGGAAACCCGGTCATTACGCCGACATTTTCCATGACGTTGCTGATACCAAGGCACAGAACGAGAAACACGACGATGCCAGTGATGCCATAGCGCAGCGCGCCGTGGATGAGGCCAAACAACAGCGGGACAATGATGGAGAGTGGCAGGGTGTAGGGTGAGGCGAACAGTCTCGGGAGGCCGTCCGCCAGGACAGTAACCCATGCATAGATGGCAATAAGCAGCCACAGGATTTGAGTGCTTAGCTTGTGGCTCACCTGAACGCCTCTTGCACCTGGCCGTTGACCACGGCGAGTCCGGCACAATCTCTGATGTTGCGCAAGATTAATATCAGGCGACTGGGCGGACGGGCGGTTCGGGTACTCGCAACATATGGAGCAGCGTCTGGCGCGGTGCGACCAGATCGGCCAGCGTGTAGTTGTCCAGGACTGCCAGGAAGGCCGACAGCGCCGCAGCGAATGCATGCTGCAGCACACAGCCGTCCTGAATGGTGCAGCGCTCTTTCTCACCGAAGCAGGCGACCAGGTTCATGTCGGGCTCAGTCCGGCGCACCACCTCGCCAATGCTGATGGCATCAGGCGGTTTGGCCAGACGCAGACCGCCGCGTTGGCCTCGCACCGTCACAACGTCGCCCGCCACCGCAAGCTGGTGTACTACCTTCATCAGATGGTTGACCGAAATCCCATAGGCATTGGCGACGTCGGCAATCGTCACCAGACCATCCGTCTGCAAAGCCAGATAGATCAGCGTTCTCAGCGTATAGTCGGTAAACGTGGTCAGACGCATTCGGCTCTCCGGGTTAGCGCGTGCCTCACGTCAAACGATGGAGCAAGCTTCGTACCACTTCATGGAACATCGCCTCGGTCAGCCGGCCGGTGTTCGTGTTCAATCGCGACACATGGTAGCTGTCCGCAAGCAGCCGATCATTCGGCAGGACATGGATCTCGCCATGACGGAAAGGGACCCGTGAGGGGCGGACGCCGTGCGCCCGCAGGATCGCGTTATGCGCCGTCCCTCCAAGCGCCAGGAGCCCGCGCAGCCGCGGCATTGCCGCGATCTCCTTGGCAAGGAACGAGTTGCAGGTGCTGATCTCACTCGGGGTCGGCAGATTGGCAGGTGGGACGCAGCGCACCGCATTGCTGACGCGGCAATCGATAAGCGTCAGACCATCCTGCGGATCAGCCTTGTAGTCACCCCGCGCCAGCCCGAAACGCAGCAGCGTCTGGTAGAGCAGTTCACCGGCGAAGTCGCCCGTGAACGGGCGGCCGGTGCGGTTCGCTCCTCGCACACCCGGTGCCAGCCCGACGATCAGCAGGCGTGCATCCAGTCCACCGAAACTCGGGACCGGCGCGTTGAACCACTCAGGATGCGCCGTTCGATTCGCCTGGCGATATTCGGCGAGCCTTGGGCAAAGTTGGCAACCGGCCTCCGGGAGGATGTCCTGCTCGCCTTGCCGCCCGGTCACGCGGCGTCGTGCGAGTCCGGAAATGGCTCTGCGGGTGTCTGGCGCAGCGGCACCGGCCGGACCCGTGGCTCTGTCTGGCGACGGGTAAATTCCGGGGCGATGTCGGCCAGTTCCAGGAACTGATCGGCTTGGCGCCGGAGCTCGTCCGCGACCATCGGGGGGCTGGTGCGGATCGAAGACACGACGGAGACGCGCACACCTTTTCGCTGCATCGCCTCGACCAGCCGGCGAAAGTCCGAGTCGCCGCTGAACAAGATCGCGTGATCCAGGCGCGGTGCCAGCTCAAGCATGTCGACCGCGACTTCGATATCCATGTTTCCCTTGACGCGCCGGCGACCGGCTGAATCGGTGAATTCCTTCGCCGGTTTGGTCACCAGCGTGTAGCCGTTGTAGGCAAGCCAGTCGGTCAGCGGCTTTAATGGTGAGTATTCGTCGGTTTCCAGTACCGCAGAGTAATAATACGCTCTTACGACATGTGCCTTCTTACGAAAGAATTCCAGCAGGTTCCGGTAATCAACGTCGAAGCCAAGATTACGCGATGCGGAGTAAAGATTTGCGCCATCAATAAACAGGGCAACCCTTTCATTTGGTACGAAATGCATGGAACTTGACCTCTCGGTACAGACAGAACCCAGTTGGAAGGCACGCTGGCCGGCCAAAGGCAGGAAACCGGAGCGTTCGCGGCCAAAGCATCGCAGTTTCTTGCTGAAATGTGAACTGTTCGTATAAATTAGCTTTTGATGTTGCTTATTGGCATCGGCGCGAATCTTCACGCCCCGGATGGTGCTTCTCCCTTGCTCGCGTGCCAGCGCGCTGCCACGGAACTTGACGCTTTGCCGGGACTGCAGTTGCGCGCGCTTTCGAGGTGGTATCTGACCGAACCCGTCCCGCCCTCCGGGCAGCCGCCTTATGTGAATGGGGTGGCGGTTCTGGAAGTCATGCCGGGCATGAAGAAACCGGCACCTGCCGAGTTGCTTGCCATGCTGCAGGGGATCGAGGCGCGAGCTGGGCGTGTGCGCGCCGAGCCGAACGGGCCGCGCACTCTGGATCTCGACATCATAGCCATGGGCCAGACGGTCCGGGCGGCTCCGGACCCGGTGCTGCCGCATCCGCGGGCACATCTGCGCGCTTTCGTGCTGGTGCCGCTGCTGGACGTGGCCCCAGGCTGGGTTCATCCCACGTTAGGGCGGGCGGCCAGTGAGTTGCTGCGGGAGCTACCGCAGCAGACCGTTCAGGCGATCTGACGCCAGCGCTACTGGCGCTGTACCGTCAGGTGTCGAGCGCAGCGGTAAAACACAACATCGGCGTCGAGAATCCGCCCGGTAATGCGTCCGCTCAGCGTCACCCACTCGAACAATTCCCGCGAGCCGAACTTGGGCGTCTCCTCAGTGGTCCCGTACTGCATTTGTCCTCTGACCGTGCCATCCGCCGCGATCTGGACTGGCAGCGGAGCGACGCGGGGCGGGTTGACCGGGAAGGGATAGTCGAAGCGGCCTCCGCTGACGTTGATACGCACTGTCCGGCTGGCCTCGCCGCATTGGAAGACGGCGCCGCTGACCAGGACGTCTTGCCCGACATAGCTGCCATCGAACTGGGGGCCGGCCGGGGGAAGAGCAGGGGTGGTCGAGATACAACCGGTCAGGCTGCTCAGGAATCCGAGCGCCAGAGCTGCGTGGCGGCGTTGGCCGGCTTGGGTCATTGCAGCGACAATGGCGCCTAAATCAATCGCGTCAAGCGCCTGGTAAGGCTTGCTTTGGCCGGGGGCCTCGCCTAGATCACTTGTTCGCCCAAGTCCAATGGCCGGAGGCTGAGCGCATGGCGCGCGTCACCGTAGAAGATTGTGTCCAGAAGGTTCCCAACCGCTTCGAGCTTGTGCTGCTTGCTGCCCAGCGAGCGCGTAACCTGAGCCGCGGCGAGGAGCTGACTGTTGACCGCGACAACGACAAGAACCCGGTCGTTGCTCTGCGGGAGATCGCCGACGAGACGATTGACCTAGGCCGGATCGAGCAGGACCTCGTCAAGTCGCTGTCGCGCGCCCCAGAACCGGAGCCCGCGGACGAAGAGGTGCTCGACCTCATCCCGACCGACCAGAACATCTTCGGCCTGCAGGACGTCACAGCCGAGGAAGAGGCGGCCAGCCTGCCCGTCGAAGGCGAAGATATGTCGCCCGAGGATCTCGAAGCGGCAATCGAGGCGGAGCTGGGCGGCCGTCCCCGTCCCTAACCGGCCATGATAAGGGGGGGTGCTGGCAACGCGGGCGTGACGCCGGCCCTCGCCCCGGTCTTTGCGCCTGAGGGCACCGCGGTCGAAACCGCCGTGGGACGGTCCGCCCCACCGCCCGCATTCCTCTCCGAAAAGCTACGGTCCTACGATCCCAAGGCCGACACTGGCGTGATCGACGCCGCCTACTCGCTGGCGGCCAGCGCTCATGGCAGCCAGCGCCGCGACAATGGTGACCCCTATATCACCCACCCTGTCGCCGTCGCCGACATTTTGGCGGGCTACCGGCTGGATACCGCCTCCATCGCGACCGGCCTTTTGCACGACGTGATCGAGGATACGCCGGTCAAATTGCCGGACATCCAGGCGCGGTTTGGCGGCGAGATCGCCGGTCTGGTCGACGGCGTGACCAAGCTGACCAGGCTGGAGCTGCAGTCCGACCGGACCAAGCAGGCGGAGAATTTCCGCAAGCTGGTGCTGGCGATCAGCCGCGATATTCGCGTCCTGCTGGTGAAACTGGCCGATCGGCTGCACAACATGCGCACCCTGCATTTCGTGCAGGACCCTGAGCGACGCCGTCGCATCGCGCGTGAGACGATGGAAATCTATGCACCGCTTGCCGAACGTATCGGCATGGACGCGGTGAAGACCGAGCTCCAGACGCTCGCTTTTGCCCAGCTCGAGCCGGAGGCATACGCGACCATCCAGGCGCGGCTGAATTTCCTGCGTGGCCAGGGAGCCGATGTCATCGAAGAGGTGCGCGAGGAGCTGAAGCGTGTCTGCGAGGATTCCGGCGTACAGATCATCGAGGTGGCGGGGCGGGAGAAGTCTCCCTACTCGATCTGGGAGAAGATGCACCGGCGCAACGTCGCGTTCGAACAGCTCTCGGACATCATGGCGTTCCGTATCGTGGTGCCCAGCAAGGAGGCTTGTTACGCCGCGCTGGGTGCGGTGCATTCTGCCTATCCTGTGATCGCCGGACGCTTCAAGGATTACATTTCCACGCCGAAGTCGAACGGCTACCAAAGCCTGCACACCGGCGTCACGCTGCGCGAGCCGCGCAACCAGAAGATCGAGATCCAGATCCGTACCGCCGAGATGAACAACGTGGCGGAGAACGGCGTCGCGGCGCACTGGGTGTACAAGGTGCCCGACAAGAAAGCCGATCTGCGTGATCTCCAGCGCTTCCGCTGGGTGCAGGACCTGCTGGAAATCCTGGAAAACTCTGCAGCACCGGACGATTTTCTCGAGAATACCAAGCTGGAACTCTACCAGGACCAGGTGTTCTGCTTCACCCCGAAGGGGCAACTGATCCAGTTGCCGCGCGGCGCAACGCCGGTGGACTTTGCCTACGCGGTGCACTCGCAGGTCGGCGACGCCTGCGTTGGTGCCAAGATCAATGGCAGGCTGCTGCCACTGCGGCATCAGCTACAGAACGGCGATCAGGTCGAGATCATGACCGCTCGCGGCGGCACTCCGTCGCCGCAGTGGGAGCGCTTTGTCGTCACGGGCAAGGCTCGTGCCCGTATCCGCCGCTTCATTCATCAGCAGCAACGCCAGCAGCATCTCGACGCGGGACGAGCAGAACTGACCAAGGCATTTCGCCAGGCGGGGCTGGACGGGTCGGAGAAGGCGCTGGAACCTGCGCTGAAGACGCTGAAGTTCGCCGCGGTGGATGATTTGTACATCGCCGTCGGTAATGGCAATCTTGGGCCGAAGGACGTTGTGCACGCGGCTTATCCGGATCTACGTCAGGCACCGCGCGCGCCTCGCATGGTACCGGCGCCGCTGGCGCGGGCGCATCACCGGCATGAGCCAAAAGGGAATTTTGACATGCCGATCACCGGCCTCGTGCCGGGAATGGCCTATCACTTCGCGGGTTGCTGTCACCCTGTGCCGGGTGACGAAATCGTCGGCATTGTCACGACCGGCAAGGGTGTCACGATTCACGCGCGCGATTGCCAGACACTGGCCAGCTTTGCCGCCACACCGGAGCGCTTCATCGACGTGGATTGGAATCATGATGCGCTGTTCGGTGGACGGCACGACGGCCGAACACCACATCACACTGCGCGGATCAGCGTGATTGGCGCAAATGAGCCGACAGCGCTTGCCAATCTGACGAACGCCATCGCCAAGCAGGAAGGTGCAGTGGCCAGCCTGAAGATCGTCAATCGGCAGGCCGACTTCATCGAAGCACTGGTGGATGTGGACGTGCGCGATGTGGCGCACCTGTCAAAGGTGATCGCAGGTCTGCGCGGCGCAGTCGGCGTCAAGGGCGTGGAGCGAGGATAGGATTCAGTGAGCAGTGGTCAGCGGTCAGTTGTCAGGAGCACGCTGAACAGCGGTTCACCACCACTGACCACTGACCACTGAAATGATCCTCGGCCTCGGTTCCGACATCTGCGACATCCGCCGCATCGAAGCTGCCATCGCGCGACATGGGGAGCGGTTCCTGCTGCGGGTGTTTACCGAGACCGAGCGCGCGAAGGCGGCGCGGCGGACGGAGAAGATCCAGGCCGCTACCTACGCCAAGCGGTTCGCCGCGAAGGAGGCAGCCGCCAAGGCGCTGGGCACCGGGTTCCGGCAGGGTGTGTTCTTTTCCGATCTGGGTGTGGTCAATCTGCCTTCGGGCCAGCCAAGTTTGCGCATGACGGGCGGTGCCGCGGCGCGGCTGAGGCGGATCACACCGGGCGGAATGATCGCCTCCGTAGCGTTGACCATGACGGACGAATACCCATATGCGTTCGCCCAGGTGATCATCTCTGCCGTGCCAGAAGGCTTGGGCCCAGCCGGCCAGCCGTTCGCTTGACACGCTATCTCCCCCTGGGCTTGATCCGCCCGGATTTTGGACGGAAGCCCTTCTTCATATGGCGACAAAGGTAAAGGCCAAGCGCAAGTCGAGCGGCTGGATCGAGAACATCAAGACGCTCGTCTATGCCGGGCTGATCGCGGTTGCGGTGCGCACCGTCGCGTATGAGCCGTTCAATATTCCTTCCGGCAGCATGATTCCCACTCTGCTCGTTGGCGATTATCTTTTTGTCTCTAAATACAGCTACGGCTACTCACGGTATTCCCTGCCATTTGGCTGGCCGCCCTTCTCGGGGCGCATTCTTGGGCGTCTGCCAAACCGAGGGGATGTCGCGGTGTTCAAGTACCCCCGTGACAATTCTACCGACTACATCAAGCGGATCGTGGGTCTGCCCGGTGATCGTATCCAGGTGCGCGAGGGACAGCTCTACATCAATGGTCAGCTATGTCCTCGTCAGCCCAAGGGCGATTATGTGACCGACGATAGCGGCATCCATATGGTGCTGCGGCTCTACCTCGAGACGCTGCCGAATGGCGTCAAGCATGACATCCTGAAGGCGACCGACGAAGGTGACGTGAACAACACCCCGGAATTCCTTGTCCCGCCTGACCATGTATTCGCAATGGGTGACAACCGCGACAACTCGGCCGACAGTCGTTTCATGAACGGTGTGGGTTTCGTCCCGGTGGAAAACCTGGTGGGTCGCGCCGAGATCATCTTCTTCTCGGTGGATGCGGAATATCCGTGGTGGGAATTCTGGATGTGGCCATTTGAGATTCGCTGGAGCCGACTGGCCATGGGCGTCCACTGAGTACACCAGCGTTGAATACGCAGATCGAGACGATTCTCGGTCATCAGTTCGTTCGCCCCGAATTGCTGCGTGAGGCAATGACGCACCGATCTGCCGTGCATGGCCGCGGGCGCGGGCGGAGCAGGGGATCCAATGAACGAATGGAATTCATCGGCGACCGCGTGCTGGGGTTGCTGATCGCTGAGTGGTTGGCTGAGCGGTTTCCGCGCGAGCAGGAAGGCGATCTCGGTCGCCGGCTGGCTTTGCTGGTCTCCCAGCCGATACTTGCGGAGGTGGCTGAGTCGATAGGGCTCGGCGACACGCTGGCGGTAGCACCTGGCGAAGCGAAAGCTGGCGTGCGGCGACGCGCAACTGTTCTGGCCGACGCCCTGGAAGCGGCACTGGGGGCGCTCTATCTGGATGGCGGGCTCGACCGGGCGCGCGAGTTCGTTCGGCGTGCCTGGGACAGCGTGATGAACCGGCAGGGTGATCCGCCGAAGGATGCCAAAACGATGCTGCAGGAGTGGGTGCAGGCGCGCGGTCGTGGGCTGCCGGCTTATGCCGTCGTATCGAGGGCCGGTCCGCCGCATGCACCGGAGTTCGTTGTGACCGTCACTGCCGGCGGATTCACCGGGACAGGAACTGCGGGCAGCAAACGCGCAGCCGAACAATTGGCGGCTCAGGACCTGCTGCGGATTCTCGGCGCGTGACCACCGGGTCAAGCCCGGTGGCAGGCCCGCGATGTGGTTTTGTTGCCGTTGCCGGCGCGCCAAACGCCGGCAAGTCCACACTCGTCAACCGCCTCACCGGAGCGAAGCTGTCCATTGTGACGCCGAAGGCGCAGACAACGCGCTTCCGGGTATTAGGCATCATGATGCGCGGCGAGAGTCAGGTGCTGCTGGTGGATACACCAGGTATCTTCACGCCGAGACGGCGGTTGGATCGCGCCATGGTCGCGGCAGCGTGGACTGGCGTCCGCGACGCTGATCTGACCTTGCTGATGGTGGACGCGAAAGCTGGCGTGACGGAGGCGGTGGGCGAGATCGCTGCGTCGCTTACGGAGCAAGGACGCAGACGATGGCTGGTCCTGAACAAAATCGACCTCGTGCCGGCTCCATCACTGCTGCCTCTGACCGCTTCGCTGTCAGCAGTTGGCTCGTTCGAAGAGACATTCATGGTGAGTGCCGCGACGGGCGATGGAATGGAACGGTTGGCGGACGCGCTCGCGACGGCAGTACCGGAGGGACCGCATCTATATCCCGCCGATGATCTGACTGACCTGCCGGATCGGCTGCTCGCGGCTGAGATTGTGCGCGAGCAGATCTTCCTGCAGACGCACGAGGAAGTGCCTTATGGCACGACTGTGGAAACTGAGAACTGGCAGGAACGTAAGGACGGTTCGGTGCGGATCGAGGCCACGGTCTACGTTGCCCGTCCCGGGCACAAGGCGATCCTGATCGGTGAGGGCGGCAAGCGGATCAAGGCAATCGGTGCGCGTGCGCGAGAGGAGCTAGGGACGCTTCTGGAGCGGAAGGTCCATTTGTTTCTCAATGTAAAGGAGCGTGCAGGCTGGGACAACGAGCCAGCGCGGCTGCGCGCCATTGGTTTGGAGGATGCGGGGTAGGGCTTCCTTCATGGGTTGACCGTACTGTGGGGCCCCGGGAGGCCCTGATGCCTGGTACACTTGAGCCAGCTGGCGGCGGTCGGTATCCTTCCGACATGGAAAGCCGGGTTGCGGTACTGGAGCAGATTGCCCGCATAACTACCGCCAGTCTCGATCGGATCGAACGGCGCATCGATGCTCTGTCAGCGGAGCAGCGGGCTGACTTTCGCTGGCTGCTTGGGATCATGCTTGGTGGGTTCGCAGCGATGCTGGGCGGGTTCGGCGCGCTGCTTGGCGCTATGGCGCATGGGTTTCACTGGCTGTAGGTCAAGCTGAGGCTTGGTCCAAAGGCCACGCCTTCCCATTCTCAGCAGTTGAAATGGAGTGGGATGCACCTGCAATCGTGCTCGATGCACGGCCGTACGGCGAAGGCGATGTCATTGCCACGGTGATGACGGGGGAACATGGCGCGCATCGGGGTCTGGCACGCGGTGGCGCGGCGCGAAGCCGCACTGCGATCTGGCAACCGGGCAATCTGGTGCAGGCGCGCTGGGTGGCCCGGCTGAGCGAACAACTTGGTAGTTTCACCGCGGAGTTGGTTCACCCGGCGGCGGCGCTGGCCATGGACGATGCGCTATCCCTGGCGATGTTGTCCGCGGCATGCGCTGTTGCGGAGGGTGCTTTACCGGAACGCGAGCCGCACCCACGCGTGTTCGAAGGGCTGTTGCGCCTCATCGCCCATCTGCCGCACGGCACGGACATGCTACGCGAAATGATCCAATGGGAGGCAGTGCTGCTGGCCGACCTCGGCTACGGACTCGATCTCTCGGCATGTGCGGTGACCGGCGCAACAGCAGGCCTTGCGTTCGTCTCGCCCAAGACCGGACGAGCCGTGACGGCCGAAGGGGCTGGCATCTGGACCTCGCGCCTGCTGCCCCTGCCCTCATTCCTTGTCGGTGGCAACGAGGCAGGCCCAGCCGAATGGCGGGACGGATTACGGTTGACGGGTCATTTCCTGGCGCGGGACGCGTTCGGCCATCACCACCGCCCGCTGCCTGCCGCGCGCCAGATGCTATACGACCGCGTCGCGGCGCTCGCCGCCGAATCGGAGCAGCAGGATGCCGGATGACCTGATCGGCCACGTGGAGGATACGCGTCTGTCGGACGCGCTGTCGGAGCGCTATCTCGCCTACGCGCTCTCCACGATCATGTCGCGCTCGCTGCCGGATGTGCGCGACGGGCTGAAGCCGGTGCACCGGCGGCTGATCTACGCCATGCATCTGCTGCGGCTCGATCCGACTGCCGGCTTCAAGAAATGCGCGCGCGTCGTGGGCGACGTCATCGGCAAGTTCCATCCGCATGGTGATGCCGCGGTCTACGAGGCGCTGGTGCGTCTCGCTCAGGGTTTCGCAGCGCGTTATCCGCTGGTGGAAGGGCAGGGTAACTTCGGCAACATCGACGGCGATAACGCGGCGGCCATGCGCTACACCGAAGCGCGTCTGACCGAGGTTGCACGCGCGCTGCTGTCCGGCATCGATGAGGATGCGGTCGATTTTCGCCCGACCTATGACGGCGAGGAAAGTGAACCCGTCGTTCTGCCCGCGGCATTTCCCAATTTGCTGGCCAATGGTGCGGCCGGCATTGCGGTTGGCATGGCGACGTCGATCCCGCCACACAATGCCGGCGAGATCTGCGCCGCTGCCATTCATCTCATCCGTCATCCAAATGCCACAACGGCTGATCTGCTGAAGCACATGCCAGGTCCTGATTTCCCGACCGGTGGTGTGCTGGTCGAGGACAAGGCAGCGATCCTGTCGGCCTACGAGACCGGCCGCGGCGGTTTTCGCGTGCGCGCCAAATGGGCCGTCGAAAAGGGCAAGCACGGCACCTGGCAGATCGTGGTGACGGAGATTCCGTACCAGGTGCAGAAGGCGAAGCTGATCGAGCAGATCGCTCAGCTCATGGAGGAGCGCAAGCTACCGCTACTCGGCGATGTGCACGACGAAAGCACCGAGACAGTGCGCCTTGTGCTCGAACCAAAGTCGCGCGGTGTCGAACCCGAAGTGCTGATGGAGACGCTGTTCCGGGCCACAGCGTTGGAATCGCGCTTCCCACTCAACATGAATGTGCTCGACGCGACGCGCACGCCGCTGGTGATGTCCCTGCCTGCCGTGCTGCGCGCCTGGCTGGACCATCGCCACGAGGTACTGAACCGTCGCACGCGCCATCGGCTCGCCGCGATCGAGCGGCGGCTCGAAATCCTCGACGGCTATCTGCTGGTCTATCTGAACATCGACGAAGTGATCGCCATCATACGCAATGAGGATGAGCCGAAGCCGCGACTGATGCAGCGCTTCAAGCTGAGCGACACCCAGGCCGAAGCGATCCTGAATATGCGCCTGCGCTCGCTGCGGAAACTCGAGGAGATCGAGATCCGCAAGGAACACAAGTCACTCACGAAAGAGCGCAAGGACATTCAGGCGCTGCTGAAGGACGAGAAGCTGCGCTGGACCCGTATCGCGGAGGAAATCGAGGACACACGGCAGAGGTTCGGCTCAGGTACGCTGGGCAGTCGGCGGACGGAGATTGGTTCGGCACCGGTTGTGGTGGAAGTGGACCGCGAAGCCTTCGTCGAACGCGAGCCGATCACCGTGATCCTGTCCGAGAAGGGCTGGATCCGCGCGGTGAAGGGTCACGTCGGCGAAGATGCCGAGTTGCGCTTCAAGGAAGGCGACCGGCTGAAACGCCTGGTGCAATGCCAAACCACCGATCGGCTGACGCTGTTCGGCACGAACGGCCGTGCCTATACGCTGAAGGCCGCCGACTTGCCGCGGGGCCGCGGCGACGGCCAAGCTGTGCGCCTCCTCGCGGAACTGACGAATGAGGACGACGTCGCTGCGCTGTTCATCGCCACGGAGGGCGGGCGTTACCTTGTCGCCTCGTCGGGTGGGCGCGGGTTCGTGGTCCCTGCAGCGGAACTGGCGGCGGAAAAGCGCACGGGCAAGCAGGTGCTGAACCTAAGGACCGGTGAAGAGGCGGCGGTGTGCGTTCCGGCCGAAGGCGACCATGTGGCGGTCATCGGCGAGAACCGAAAACTGCTGATCTTTCCGCTGGAGCAGGTGCCCGAAATGGCCCGGGGTGGCGGTGTCATTCTGCAGCGCTACCGCGAGCTCGGCCTGGCGGATGCGAAGGTTTTCCGCCTGGCCGAGGGTCTGACCTGGCGCCGCGGCGATCAGACACGCACCGAGACGAACCTGCGCGACTGGATCGGCGAGCGAGGGCAGGCGGGGCGCCTGCCGCCAAACGGGTTTCCGCGCTCAGGCCGCTTCACCTAGGGCTTGACTGCCGCTACAGAATAAATCGCGCCCGGCACTGAACCGGGCGCCTTCGTACTTGCAGAACGACAAAGGAGGAGTCCGTCAATGAGGCTGTCACGCCGAACTCTGCTGACCAGTGCCGCGGCACTTGGTAGCGCGCCTATCATCCGTGCCCGCGCACAATCCAAGCCGGTTATCAAACTCGGCGTGCTGACTGATCTTTCTGGCACCTATCGCGACAACACCGGCCCCACGTCAGTGGCAGCGGCGCAGCTCGCGATCGAAGAGATGAAGCCACACCTGAGCTTCGACGTCGAGCTGACCAGCGCCGATCATCAGAACAAGCCTGATGTGGCGGCGACGATTGCGCGGCAGTGGTTCGATCAGGGAATCGACGCGGCCATCGACGTGCCGACTTCGTCCGTTGCGCTGGCGGTCGCGCAGGTGGCGAAGGAAAAGGACAAGATCATGCTCAACGCGTCCGCCACCGTGGCAGCGTTGACCTACGAGCAGTGCAGCCCGAATTCCATCGTCTGGAGCTTCGATACCTGGGAGAACGCACATTCCACTGGTGGCGCGCTGATGGCGGCCGGCAACAAGTCGTGGTTCTTCATCACCGCCAATTATGCGTTCGGTCAGTCGCTGGCGGACCTGACCAAGGATGTCGTCCAGAAGGGTGGTGGCGAGGTGAAGGGTGACCTGCGCTATCCATTCCCTGACACCACGGATTTCTCTTCATTTCTCGCGCAGGCCGGGGCGAGCGGAGCCAAGGTGCTCGGTCTGGCGAACGCCGGGCTCGATACGCAGAACTGCATCAAGCAGGCGGCTGAGTTCGGCCTTAACAAGACGATGAAGATCGCCCCACTGCTGTTGTTCATCACCGACGTCCATTCGCTGGGTCTGGATGTTTGCGGCGGGCTGACGACGACTGAGACGTTCTATTGGGATCGTGACGACAGGACGCGCGCGTTCACCAAGCGCTTGTTGACCAAGTCTCCCAATAACTATCCGAACCAGGCGCATGCCAGTTCGTACGCGATCACGCTGCACTACCTGAAGACTGCGCAGCAGATGGGGGCCACTGAGGCGAAGAAGAGCGGTCGTGCCACCGTGGCCAAGATGAAGTCGATCCCGACGGACGACGACGCGTTCGGGAAGGGCAGGGTGCGCGCTGATGGCCGCGGCGAGTTCCCGGCCTATCTGTTCCAGGTCAAGACCAAGGAAGAGAGCAAGGGGCCCTGGGACCTGTACAAGCTCATGCACACTTCGCCGCCATCGGAGGTGCTGCATCCGCTTGCCGACAACTGTAAGTTTCCGACTGCTTGATCCGATATGGGCTGGGGCGGGTTGCCGCCCCAGTCTGCCTATTCCGACGCCGGGAACGCTGAAAGTAAGTTCTCGTCACCTGGAGCCAAGGTGCCGCCGCCATACCGGGCGACCCATTGCCGTCCCAGCCGTGCCGCTTCTGCCGGCGTCAGAAATGACCACTCGGCACCCCGCGCCCGAATCGCAACCCAGGTGGTGCCTCCATTCAGAACACGCTCTTCGACTGTATAAGGACTGACTGCCTCGGACATGGCATCCGACTCCAAATTATTTCGTGTCCGGTTACACTAATTGGTGAACCCTTAGCAGCAGCTCATATGAGTCGCCACAGAAAAGCCGCAATGAACTCTGGCAAACACCGAATCCCGGCAGTTTGTTGTACGGGCGCCGCAGGCAGCAGAACCTTGGGAAGAGTTTCGCAATTGCATTTCTGACGCGGAAGATTCTTCGGCGGCGCGGGAGGCTACACGCCGCCGTCGGCAGCGTCATTTCCTTCTGGCAGGCGGATTCCCAGAAGATCAGCCGCAGCCTCCGCCACTTCTGGTGCGAGCGGACGCGGGTCGAGCGCCACGTCCTTCGACAGGCGATCAACGACGACACGGAATGCTGCCAACCGAGCGAAGGGTTTGTTGTTCGCCGGGATCAGGTGCCATGGAGCCCGGCGGGTGGCAGTCTTCTCCACCATATCTTCGATCGCGTCCTCGTAGTCGCTCCAGCGACCGCGGTTGCGAAAGTCCTCATAGGAGAGTTTCCAGCGCTTCAGCGGATCGGTCAGGCGCGCGCGGAAGCGGCGGATCTGCTCATCGGGTGTGATGTGCAGGAACAGCTTCACCAGGCGCATGCCGTCCGCCAGTAGCATGCGTTCGAATTCATTGATCTCGTTATAGGCGCGCTGCCATTCCCGCTCACTGGCATAACCTTCAACCCGTTCGACCAGCACGCGCCCGTACCAGGACCGGTCGAACACCACGATCTGGCCGTGCTGTGGCAGCCGCTCCCAGAAGCGTTGCAGATAATGCAGCGCTTTTTCGCGCCCGTTGGGTGCGGCAATCGCATGCACCTTGAAGCTGCGCGGGTCGAGCGCCCAGCCCAGCCGCCGCACCACACCGCCCTTGCCCGCCGTATCCCAGCCTTCCAACACGATGACGGCGCGATGTGCTGTGCCAAGATAGGCCTGCTGCACGAGCTGCAGAGTCCGTTGCATCGTGGTAAGCCGACGCTCGTAGTCGGCAAACTCCACCGACGGGAATCGCTTGATCGCGTGGAGCCTCGGACGCCCGATCGCAATGAAGTCGGCGGATTTCATCGTGGCCCGGACCTTCCCGTTATGCTGGAACGCTCAGCACATCGCCCAGCTTGTCAACCAGGTAGTCGAGATCCTCCTGCGGCAGATCCTCGAATTGCGTCAGGATCCGGGTGATCACCCGCGACCGGAAGCGTTCACGATCACGCTCGCCGCCATCGAATTCGGTACCGCGCACAACGGCAAGCGCAACCCGCACCGCTGGCAACAGGCGCTGGGGCATACCGGCTCGCTGGTGCAGCGAGGCAAGGCCATTCGGGCCGGCATCATGGATCAGGACGCGCGCATTGATGAGCGGTATCCTGGCCATGACAGCCATCGCCACCTCGAAGAAGGCGATGTCACCCAGGCACAATGCGCGCAACACCAGAAGCGGTGTGAGGCGCTGGTTTCGGTGCATCTGCCGCACCAGCCTCTCAAGCTCCTGCTCATTGGACCCAACGCTGAAATTCAGCGTCGCACGCTCGCGGCTCTGCAATACGATGTCGGTTGCGAGCGAAACTGGGAGTTCGTGGTGGGTGACGAGATAGGACTGCAGCTTCTCCGACACCATCACGACGAGACGCTCGGCGATTGTCACCGGCAGATCCGCACGGTGCACCATGCTTGCCTTCACGCGCTCACTGGCACCGAACCGCTGAATGGCTGAACCAAAGCTCGCCTCTGCGATCCGTGCCTTCGCGTTGCCCATCAGTGTGGCCACCGCCGCCTCGTTGCCCTGAATGACCAAGGCATCGGCGACTTGTTCGGAAACGCCATCGCGGCCGGCGATCGCCTGCTGTTTCCGGCCCTGCTTCTGCCGGATGATCTCGATCAGGTCGTCATCCACCAGAACGGGAGAATCGGCCAGTATTGGCAAAGCGACTGCTTCGACGTCGTTGGCGAGCCGCACGGCCACGTCGTGTGGCAGGTGTCTGGCACTGCGC
Source organism: uncultured Acetobacteraceae bacterium (assembly GCA_964427005.1). GTDB lineage: Bacteria > Pseudomonadota > Alphaproteobacteria > Acetobacterales > Acetobacteraceae > JAMXLO01. The sequence goes on along the minus strand of CAYRTL010000016.1, from coordinate 16,410 downwards.
AGGCTCAAGGCCAGGGACCGCCGTACCGCGAGTTCGACGTCCTTGGCCATGAGACGAACGATGTCGTGCGCGATCCGCAGTTCCGCTTCGCTCAGCAGCGCGCTGTCGATCTCGCCTGCGAGCTTGTCCGCTACCTCCGCGCGAACCGAAGCGGAAGGCTCCGCCAGCAGACGCGCAACATCGGCCTGCGTTAGGGATGACGCCATACAACCAACAATGCCGCCAAACTGTTAGGGGTGCGTTAATCGATCACAGGCGTAGCGAGGATGCCGCGTCAGCCAGGACCTGATGCGCTTTGTCTGCCGCGGCAGTCGCCTGATCGATCGCCTGGCTGAGCTGATCGAGCCTGGTCTCATCCGCTTCCAAGGCGCGCGCCAGCCTTGTGTGAAACGCGTCATTAGCCGAGACCGCCGCAAGATTCCGCCGGATCCGATCCTCGTCCTGCAATATCGTCGCCTGCTGCACCTTGAGCTGCTGCACGGTCTGCCGCTTTGCCGCTTCATCCTGCCGCAGTGCAGCCAGCCGCTGCAGCGCAGCGCGAGCAGCCGGCGTGAGTGTCTGCTCGTTCAGCAATCGCACGACCACCTGCGCATCGTCAGCCAGCAGCGCCGCCTGTTCGCGCTCCAGCCGGTCGATGTATGCAGTGAGTTTGCGGACCTCGCCCGGCTTGAGCGAAACCGGCACGCGCCACGCAGTCGCCGTCTCCTCTGTGCCTGCAATGGCACCCGCTTCCATCGTCAGCGTGCGATCGCCTTCTTTAGGAATCTCCAGCAGCACTTTGCGAGGTTCGTTGGCGGGGCCGGTGATAGTCACGTGCAGCACCTCCCGCTGACGCGTGGTGATGTGCAGCACACCGTCGGCCGCGGTCAGTGCAGCAAGCGTCGTCTCCCCGCTGCTGTTGCGCTCGACCGTGGTTCGCAGGTCCTGGGCGAACGACAGCAGGCGGTGCTCTCCAACGGGCAGGCCGCCCAATCTGGCATCGCCGGCGAATGTCGCGGCACCTGAGGCGTCGTACAGCGTCAAGACCCCGGCGGGGATTGAAGCATTCGTGCTGTTGGTGATGCGGATCGCCGATAGCGGATGCACGTCATCGCCCGTAGCAAGATCCACCCGTTCCGCGGGAATGGACTGGTCGATGATCGGCACACTCGCTGTATGGCCTGCGGTGAGCGAGATTGGCGTTGGCAGGTTGAAAATCGTCTCTTCCGCTCCTTCCGCTGCCTGCACCTGATCAGACGGCGCAGCCAACACGGCACGCGGCTGCGGCATCGCGGCGGGGGCGGGCGCTGCTGCAAATGCGCGGGCCCCGCCAGTCGCAGGTGCTGCCCTTTGCAAGGCCAGTTCCGCTGGCCGCGCTCGCGTATCCACGCTGGGCAGAATGCGGCCAAGAATCTCAACCGGCACTTCCGGACGTTCGACGAAATAGCTCTGATAGATCGCCTGTCGGAACGTGACCGGGTTTCCGTACTGCAGCGTCAGCGCGATACCGTTCCAGTCCGCGCCGGACCGGTTTTCCAGGACGGCCCAGCCTTGCAGGCGCGCGGGATCGCCATCCTTGGCGGGCAACATCAGGCGATACGACGCCTTCCACAGCGGCGCCACGGCGACGTAGGCAATGCGAACGGCACGATGACCGGAGCCGCTGCTGCGCAAGGTGATGTGGCGCAGACTCTGATTGGCTTCGCGACGCAGCGACTCCAGCCCTTGGCCGATACGGCCGCGCAGATCGGGATTGACGACCTGAACACTGTCTGCATCCTCGAGGATGAACTGCCGCATTCCCTCATCGCTGAGAATGGTCACGCGGGTGCGTTGGACTGTTCGCGCTGGCTGGCCGGCACTCGGCGGCTGCAGCGTTTCGGTCACTGACTCGGCGTGGACGATGCGCCCGGTCATCGGACGCGGACCTTCCACCGAAATCTCCACGCCCTGCAGACTGTTGAGATAATCAATCGGCGACCGCAGGGCTTCCGGGCCGAATGGTAGGTTGCCGAAGCTGGTGCGCGTATTGTCGCGGCCGAGCAGTTCGAATGTTCCGACCCCGCCGGCGCTGTCGAACACCACCAGCGACGTCAGCACATCGTCCACCTGATCCAACGGCACATCGAGGCCCAGCGTCGTCGGGCCGTCCACGCTCGCCTCGTATTCGAAGTAGCCGACGCCGGCTGACGACAGCATCACCCGCTTCAGTGCCAAATCATCCGCGAAGGCCGGTGACGCGGCGAGCAGCAGCAGTGGCAGCATCAAGCGTCCCATTTTCGTCTCCTGTTTGCCTGGACCTTCGCGTTCGCAGTCGTGAGAATAACCGCGAGAGAGTTGGAGGATGAGGACTATGAGCCTGTTCGACGCGGTTTCGCCCAATGAGATGCAGGCGGCACGCATCGTAACAGGCGCGACCATGGCGGTGTTGCTGGCTACCGGCTGGATGCCGGGTCTGCGGGAACATGCCGGCAGGATCAGGCTGGCGTTATTGCTGCTCTATCTCCTGGCGTGCGTGATCTTCATTGGGTATGTGCTGTTGAAATAGACACAGCGGTCCTATTCTACAATCGCGAGGGCGATTCGGTTCACCCCGCTTTCCGCCAGCGCGATATTGCCGTCGCGTGTCACCATCATATTGCGGACAACGCCTCCGCCGGAAGGAATCGCCCAGGTCTGGAACGTCTGGGTCGCCGGATCGAACCGCACCAGCGTGTTCGGGCGTACGCCTGATTCGCTGTACCACACCGCGCTCTTCAGATAGACTATGCCATAAGGCTGAGAGTTCGGCCCGCCTGGCGAGGTGAACTCCTTCACATCGCCCGTCTTGCTATCGAACCGGCCGAGATAGCCACGCGCGTAGTCCGAATACCAGATGACGTCGTCCGGCGTTATGGCGATCCGACGGGGACGGCTGCCCTCATTTGGCAGTGTGTACTCGCGAATAGCCATCGTGTCAGGATCGATGCTTGCCAGCTTATTCGAGCCAAATTCGCAGAACCAGGGGACGTCACGCGAGCTCACCACCATGCCATAGGGGTTCGAGCGCGGCGTCGGCGATTTCGCCAGCCTGATTTCGCCGGTTTTCGGATCGAGCCGCCCAATCATGTTCGCACCCTGCACTGTGAACCACAGAATGCCACGCCGGTCGAAGATTGGTGTGTGAGGATCCCTGGCAGCGGGGTCCGGTAAAGGATATTCGGTGAACTTGCCGGTCTTCGGCTCGAATTTGCCGATGTAGCCGGCGAAATTGCCGGTGAACCAGATATTGCCGTCCTTGTCGGCGACCAGGCCATGCGGGCCGGAGGACGGTGTTCCGGCATGGTACTCCTTGATCTGACCGGTGCGCGGATCAACCCGGCCGAGGAGATTTGCCATATGTCCTGTGTACCAGATGGAGCCGTCAGCGTAAGCGAGTGGATCATGCGGACGCGCACCCGATGTCGGGACCACCCACTCCTTGAAATCGACGCGTGTGCTGCCACCGAGTAGCGATGGCGCCGGCTTCGGCTTCTCGGGAAAGTTCTTGGCCAGGTAATCGATCAGCGTCGGGACCTTATCCGGTGGAACGGGCGCTCCGACGTTCATCATCATATGGATGACGTTCTGCCAGTCAGCACGGTTGTATCCGGCGTTGATGATGCGGACCGGCTCGTGGCAACCCAGACATGCCTGCTGCACAGCAGACTTGCCTGGCCCCTCGGGCAACTGCGGCTGCGCCTTGGCCGGCCCGGCTGCAAACAGGGTGATCAGTGCGAGAGTGGAGATGAACCTGGCACCTGTCATTTGTCAGTTCCGGGCAACGACGTATTGACACCATCCAGTGTACGACCAGTACGCCATGGTTGCACTGACCACGTCTCCTCCCGCGAGAGCGGCTGATGCAAGTTCGGCATCTACGAACGGAACGCTGGCAATGCCCGACGCCTCTATCTCCAGACCCATCGCAGCGAGTTCCCGCAGTACATCCTCGCTTCGCGGCATCTCGGCGCGATGCGTCGCATCATCGAAGTAGTTGCCCGTCATTACGTCGATACCGCAGGCGAGCAGCTCGGGTCTTGTGGGCAGCGCAGCCGATTGCGGGCGCGGCCATTCCAGATACAGCCGACCACACGGTGAAAGCCGTCGCGCACACCAACGCAGAAACTCCAGTGGGCCGTCGATGTGTTCGATGAAGTTGCAGGCCTCGATTGCGTCGAACTTCATGCCACCGAAATCGGGTGGCGCTTCTGGCCACAGCCCGATCTCATAGGCGTCATAACGGTGGAAATTGGCCCCACGCTCACCTGCGTAGGCGAATATCTTCAGGTCGGGACGGCGGAACAGCGGCCAATCACGATAGACATGCAGCGCGCCTTCGCCGGCTCCGACATCCAGAACGTTTGAGCCGGGCGCGAGCGTCTTGAAGAACCGGCACCGCGGGCCCAGCAGATGAAATGCTTCAACTGCCTGATCATCCGTCAACGCGCGTGGGCGTTCGGCGAAAAACCAATCCCTGATCGCGTCGATGCCTGGTGCTGGCGTGTTCGGCATGGCCTGATCCAACCGTGCCGGTCAATGGTGGCACGGCGACCAGAGAACGACCAGATTGGGTCAGTCGTGCCGATCGAGCCTCGCGGTCAGCTCTGGCTTGCCGGTGCAGGACTGTCCGCTGGCGCGTGCCGCGGGAGCGGCCGGCTCATCCAGCACGAGCGCCTTCGCCAGCGCGGCGACGCAGGTCTGATCGATGCCGTTGCTGGTGCGGCAGAGGAACAGCGCCTTTGACATCGCTGGTGAGGTCGCAGGCGCCTTGGGGGGCGCGGGCTGTGCCGTCAGCGGCAGGATAGCCGCCCACAGGATCACCAATCCGATCGCCATTGCAGCCGCTACAATGAACTTACGCATGACCGGTCTGTCCCCGTTATGGGCGGAGTGTTACGTCCAATTCCGCCCTGCGAACCAATCTGCGATGAAAGCCTTCCTGGCCTCTATGAGCCAGGTCACAAGTTTCAGCGCCAGTGAGCAGGGACCCAGTAGCCGTTGTGCCAGTGGGCGGGGACCCAGACGCGGGCAGGCGGTGCATAGTAGGCAGGCGGGGGGTAATAGACGGGGGCCGGTGCCACGACGACAGGGGGTGCATAGACGCTCCCGCCCCAACCATAGGCGTTCCACCAGGCGTTGGCTGGCTTCGGAGCGGCGGCGACGCCGACTGTTGCCAGGCCCAGGATGGCCGCGGTGGCAGTGATCTTCCGAGCGGCTGAGGAGGTCATTTTCGTCTCCACCAGTTGGTTTTCTTCGACGCCCTCAAGCTAGGCGCACGGAGGCCGCAACTGATATAGGAGACATCATCCGCTGGTTTTGCCTGAAAAAGGCGGGGTATTTCCCCCATCTCGCGCGCCGCGCAGGATGGCGAGAGCGTTGTTCACGTCATGGCCGGCCTCGTGCCGGCCATCCGTCTTGGCACCGTGCCGCCACTGATGGCCGGCACGGAGGCCGGCCATGACGATGAGACCGTGAGTCCCACCTACCGGGCGT
>CAYRTL010000016.1:0-10817 GCA_964427005.1 uncultured Acetobacteraceae bacterium | reverse complement strand
GCCGGCACGGAGGCCGGCCATGACGATGAGACCGTGAGTCCCACCTACCGGGCGTTCCTGTTACTCCGCGGCTTGCGCGTACGCCTCCAGTGGTGCACACGTGCAGACGAGATTGCGGTCGCCGTACACGTTGTCCACCCGCTTGACCGGTGGCCAGTATTTTGCCGCCGCTACCCAGTTGAGCGGGAATGCGGCCTGCTCTCGCGAATAGCCATGCGTCCATACGGTTGCCATTACGTCGCTCGCGGTATGCGGTGCATGCTTCAGCGGATTGTCAGCCTTGTCGAGCTTGCCAGCAGCGATTGCGGCGATCTCACCACGTATGGCGATCATCGCCTCGCAGAACCGGTCGATCTCTGCCTTGCTCTCGCTTTCAGTCGGCTCGATCATCAGCGTGCCGGCGACCGGCCAGGACATCGTCGGCGCATGGAAGCCGAAGTCCATCAGGCGCTTGGCAATGTCCTCGACCATCACCCCAGCCTCCGCCTGGAAGCCGCGACAGTCGATGATGCACTCATGCGCCACCATGCCATTCGGTCCGGTGTAGAGGATCGGATAATGCCCGCGCAGCCGGTTGGCGATGTAGTTGGCGCTGAGTATCGCCACCTCCGTCGCGCGTTTCAGACCCGCGGCGCCCATCATCCGGACATAGGCATATGAGATGGGCAGAATCATCGCGCTGCCGAACGGTCCGGCTGACACTGGACCGAAGCCTGTCGCCGGCCCTGCATCGGCACGCAGCGGATGATTCGGCAGGTGCGGTGCAAGATGCGCCGCCACGCCGATGGGTCCGACACCGGGGCCACCGCCGCCATGCGGAATGCAGAACGTTTTATGCAAATTGAGGTGGCATACATCGGCGCCAACCGTGGCAGGGCTGGTAAGGCCAACCTGTGCGTTTAGGTTGGCGCCATCCATGTAAACCTGGCCACCACGTTCGTGCACGATTTGGCAGATCTCCCGGATCTGCGCCTCAAACACGCCGTGCGTGCTGGGATAGGTGACCATCAGCGCGGCGAGATTGGCCGCATGCTTATCGGCCTTCATGCGCAGGTCGTTGAGGTCAACGTTGCCGTCGCGATCACAGCCGACCACCACCACTTGCAGTCCCGCCATCGCCGCACTCGCGGGATTGGTGCCATGCGCGCTGGAAGGGATCAGACAGATCGTGCGGTGACCTTCGCCGCGTGCCTCATGATAGGCGCGTATCGCCAGCAGGCCTGAATACTCCCCTTGCGATCCGGCATTCGGCTGCAACGTGACGGCGGCATAGCCGGTGATTGCTTTCAGCCAATCGGTGAGCCGCGTGATCAGCTCGAGATAGCCCCGTGTCTGATCCGGTGGCGCAAAGGGATGGATCTCCGTGAAGCCTGGCAGGGTGATCGGGATCATCTCCGCCGAAGCATTCAGCTTCATGGTGCATGAGCCGAGTGGAATCATGCTGCGGTTCAGCGCGATGTCCTTCTCCTCCAGGCGCTTCAGATACCGCAGCATTTCATGCTCGGCGTGATGCTGATTGAACACTGCCTGTTCGAGGAATGGCGTGTTTCGTACAAGCTCCGCCGGGATCGATGGCGGCGCACCTGCCAGCGTGCCGCCCAGCGCTTCAGCCAGACGCACCAGTTCATCGCGGGTTACGGTTTCGTCGAGCGTAATGCCGACTCGCGTGTCGCTGACCCGGCGCAGATTGAAGCCCTGCATCAACGCGGCCTGCATCAGTGCATCCGCCGACGCCGTCTCGATGGTGATCGTGTCGAAATACGCATCATGCACCAGACGATGGCCGCCCTGCCGCGCCGCATCGGCCAAGAGCCGCGCCTGCAGGTTGACCCGCCGGGCTATGCGCTTCAGCCCCTCAGGTCCGTGCCAGACGGCGTAACAGCCGGCGATCACCGCCAGCAGCACCTGCGACGTGCAGATATTCGAGGTCGCCTTTTCACGCCTGATATGCTGCTCGCGCGTCTGCAATGCGAGCCGCATTGCCGGTTCTCCGGCGGCGTCGAGCGACACGCCCACGAGCCGGCCGGGCATGTGGCGCTTATAGGCATCCCGTGTCGCCAGGTAGCCGGCATGCGGACCACCGAAGCCCATCGGCACGCCAAACCGCTGCGACGAACCGACTACAACGTCAGCGCCCATCTCGCCAGGCGGTGTCAGCAGCGCCAGCGCCAGCGGATCGGCGCAGACGATGACCAGCGCATCGGCTTCGTGCGCGGCGCTGATCTCGGGCGAGAGTTCCCGGACCTCTCCAGTTGTTCCTGGATATTGCAGCACCACGGCGAAGGGTTGGGCTGCCCCGATGGCCGCCAGGTCGCCCGGTGCGAAATCGACGAGTGTGATCCCGATCGGACGAGCACGCGTGGCCAGCACGGCGCGAGTCTGCGGATGCAGGTCGGTCGCGACCGCGAGCACGTCGGATTTCGTCTTGCTGACAGCGTGCGCCATCGCCATCGCTTCGGCTGCTGCCGTGCCTTCATCGAGCAGCGAGGCATTGGCGATCTCCATCGCCGTCAGTTCGCAGATCATCGTCTGGAAGTTGAGGAGCGCTTCCAGCCGTCCCTGCGCGATTTCCGCCTGGTACGGCGTGTACGCCGTGTACCAGCCGGGATTTTCCAGTACATTGCGCTGGATCACTGGTGGCGTGTGAGTACCGTGATAGCCCATGCCGATGAGCGACTTCTTCAGCACGTTCCTGCCAGCCAGTTCGCGCACCTCCGCGATCACGGCCGCCTCGTCTATCGGCGGCGGCAGATCGAGCGGCTGATTGGTGCGGATGGCCGCGGGCACCGTCTTCGCCGCAAGATCGTCCAGTGTCGCGGCGCCGACTTCATGCAGCATTGCCGCGATGTCGGTCTCCGACGGACCGATGTGACGGGAGACAAAGCTATCCACCGCCTCGAGTGCGGCGAGTTCAGCCAGGGCGTCCATCAGTCGAGCGTCTCCAGATATTCGGTGTACGCGGCTTCATCCATCAGCGCATCGAATGCATCGGTGTCGTCGATCTCGATGCGGAAGAACCAGCCTTCACCTTCCGCGTCACTGTTCACGATCGATGGATCATCGATAATCGTCTGGTTGGTTTCCACGACCTTGCCGGTCAGCGGCGCATACACATCGGATGCGGCCTTCACGCTTTCCACCACGGCGCAGGCTTCGTCGACCGACACGTCGCGGCCGATTTCCGGCAACTCGACGAACACCACGTCGCCGAGTTGCTCCTGTGCATGATCGGTGATGCCGACTGTGGCGATGTCACCATCCAGTCGCACCCATTCATGTTCCTTCGTGTAACGGATATCCGAGGGAGGTTTCGCCATCTGGACGCTCCTTCTTTTTAGCGGGCGTAGCGGTGGGGGACGAACGGCAAGGGAATGACGCGCGCAGGCAGTGGCTTGCCGCGGACGATCAGATGCAACGCGGTGCCATCTGCGGCGAGGTCCTTGCGGACATAGCCCATGGCAATGGGGGCGCTGAGCGTCGGCGAGAAACCGCCCGAGGTGACGGTGCCCGCCTCGGTGCCGTCGCCGGCGACGATTTCGGTCAGGGCGCGCGCGGGGGCGCGGCCGTCCGGGCGGATGCCAACGCGATAACGCGGTGCCCCATTGGCAAGCTGATCGCGGATGGCTGTCGCACCGGGGAAATCCCATGCGGCGCGGCGGCGCTTGCCGATGACCCAGGCGAGGTCCGCCTCGATTGGCGTGGTGAGTTCGTCGATGTCGTTGCCGTAGAGGCAAAGCCCCGCCTCCAGGCGCAGCGAATCACGCGCGCCGAGGCCGGCAGGTGCGACTTCGGGTTCGTCCACAAGGCGCTGCGCCAATGCGGCCGCACTTTCGGCGGGTAATGAGATTTCGAATCCGTCCTCGCCGGTATAGCCGGAGCGCGAGATCAGCGTGGGGATGCCCGCAAGCGTGATCGCCGCCACGCCCATGAACGGCAGTTGCGCCGCCTCCGGGCTGATGCGACCGATGACCGCGGCCGCGGCAGGTCCCTGGAGCGCCAGCAATGCGCGGTCTTCATGCGGCTCGATCTGCAGGCCGGACGGCAGATTGGCGGCGATATGGGTGAAGTCGATGTCCTTACGGCTGGCATTCACCACCAGAAACAACCGCTCTCCGCCGAGATTCGCCACCATCAGGTCGTCGAGGATGCCGCCCGCTTCGTTGGTCAGCAGCGTGTAGCGCTGCCGTCCCGGCTTCAGCCCCAGGATGTCACCTGGCACCAGCCGTTCCAGCGCGGCGGCGGCGGTCGCGCCGGATAGCGTCGCCTGCCCCATATGCGACACATCGAACAGCGCGGCCTGCGAGCGGCAGTGCAGGTGCTCCGCCAGCACGCCCTGGTACTGTACGGGCATGGAGTAGCCGGCGAATTCGACCATCCGCGCGCCCAGGCTGCGATGCCAGGCATCGAGCGGCACGGTTCTCAGCGGCTTGGGTGTAGGGTCATCCGGCAGCGCATTCTCGATCACTGGCCTGCTCCGCAAGGGTCACGCGCCGGCGCTTGGTGCCGGTGTCGATGACCCCCCTCTGTCGCGGTACCTGAAAGATTCAGGACGCTGGAGCGCGTCCCTTACCTCGTCGGTGCGGCAGGCACATGGCGCGCCTGCCGGCTTTCCAGAGATCCCTGATCCCGCCGCGGTCCTTTTGCCTGAGCGTTTCCGGGGGCCGGTTGCGCCTTCGGCGGCGGAGCACCGCTCCGCTCTCTCCCGCGCCGGGTGGCTGGGACGCAGACAACATGCCGGAAAGAGAGTTAGGGGACAATGACGGATTGCAGGTGCCGAAATTGATCGCTGCCACACTTCCGCGATTGCAACGGCGTGTGCTTCATCCGCGCTGGAATAGATGGACTTCGAGGAGCGAATAATCTGATGGACGAGCCTCTGCCGCTTGCTGGAATCCGGGTAGTCGATCTCACCCGAGTACTGTCCGGCCCCTTCTGTTCCGCGATATTGGGCGACCTTGGAGCCGACATCATCAAGGTGGAAACGCCAGGCGATGGCGACACGGTGCGACACCAGGGCGCGGGCAGGGAAGGGCTCTCCTGGTATTTCGCCAATTACAACCGCAACAAGCGTTCGATCACGCTCAACCTGCGTTCCGATGAGGGGCGCGAGATTCTGGCGCGGCTGATCGCGAAGAGCGACGTGCTGGTGGACAATTATCGCCCGGGTGTGCTCGCCGCGATGGGCTTCACCGAACAGCGTCTGAACGAGCTGAATCCGCGACTCGTGCGCGGGAGCATCACCGGCTTTGGCAACACCGGACCGTATCGCGACCGGCCCAGCTTTGATTTCATCGCTCAGGCAATGAGCGGCTTCATGAGCGTCAATGGCGCGGCTGATCAGCCGCCGATGCGTTCAGGCCCGCCGGTGAGCGACCTCGTAGCCGGGCTCTATGCCGCTCTTGGCATCGTCGCGGGTCTGCTGCGAGCAGGAAAGACCGGCCACGGCGGATCGGCTTCCGTCAGCCTGACAGGAGGCTTGATCAGTTTCCTCAGCTTCATCGCCACCGACTATCTGGCGACCGGCCAGATGCCGACGCGCAACGGCAATGATCATCCGATCGCCGCGCCGTACGGGTTGTTCCGCACTTCGGACGGTGAGATCGCCATCGCGCCGGCCGGCGAGCCGATGTATCAGCGCCTCCTTCGCGCGCTCGATGCACAGGAGCTGCGCGAGCGACCGGAGTTCGCCACCAATGCACTGCGTGCGCAGAACCGCGCCGCGATCAATGCCGAGATCGAGGCGCGCACGATGCGCGAGACGAGTGCGCATTGGATCCACGTGCTGAACGAGGCAGGCGTGCCGTGTTCCCAGGTGATGAGCATGGATCAGGTCTTCGCGGATCCGCAGGTGATCGATCAACGATCGGTGGTGACACAGGAGCATCCCAAATATGGTCCGGTGTCCATGCTTGGCTCGCCCTTGTACATTGATGGTGCATCGCTGCCGGTCCGGCGACACGCACCTGAACTGGGAGAGCATAATGCTGAGGTACTCGGCGAACTCGGTTATTCGTCGGCCGAGATCGATCAGTTGCGAGAGCGGGGCGCAATATGAGGTGACGGTGCTTCCAGTCCAAGACGGCGCGCTACCCGTACCAGTTTCGCATCCAGGCTGATCAACTCTGCCGCATGTTCCTGCGCCAATCGGACGTAGCTGGCATCGTAGAAGGTCAGTCCGGTCTCGTGCGCAAGCCTCAGTGTCTGCACGGGATCAGGTTGTATAAATCGGACTGGTGAAGACGTATTCCAGGCCATCCAAATGACCATCAGGCTGTCGAAATCGGACTCCGCGCGCTGCATTCTTTTCCAGCAGATATTACCGATCTCGAACGAGAGCAGCCCGGGCGCGACCAGGTCCATGCCGACCGTCTGCTCGTTGACCCAATCAGCATCGCGTTCAACAAACAACACGGCACCGACAGCAGAGGCGTCAACGATCCGGATCATCCCGATCCTCGCGGACCATTCTGGCGGAATCTCCTGGGGGAGAACGCAAGCCGAGTTGCCTGGCGAGTTCTCCGATGTCCCGCAGCGAAACGGGCTTTCGACCAGCCGCTTCTTCAATGATCGCCATCAGTTCGCCTTGCAGCGAGCGATGGTGGCTGGAGGCCATCTCCTTCAACCTCTGGGCCAGTTCATCGGGTACGTTCTTGATTGAGAGGGTCACAGGCATGGTCAACGCTCTGGTGCCAATATGGCGCCAATATGTAGCCGCGGCTGAGCCATAGCAAGCCCAACGCCGAGCGGAGTAGCCTTCCCCCAAGTGAAGGAGGAACCGCCATGGAATTTGGTTATTTCTCGATGCCCTCCCATCCGCCGGAGAGAGGATTGAAGGCGGGACATGACTGGGACCTCCAGACGCTGCGCTGGCTCGATGAACTGGGCTACGCGGAGGCCTGGATAGGCGAGCATCACACCGCGCCCTGGGAGCCGCATCCCGCACCCGATCTGCTGATCGCCCAGGCGCTGTTGCAGACAAAGCGCCTTCGCATCGGCCCCGGCGGTTTTCTGCTGCCGTACCACCACCCGGTGGAGCTCGCGAACCGCGTGGCGATGCTGGATCACCTGTCGGAGGGGCGGCTGAACTTCGGTGTCGCGGCTTCGGGCCTGGCCAGCGATTGGGCGATGTTCCGCGTCGATGGCACTTCCGGCGTACATCGCGAGATGACACGTGAGTCGCTCGACATCATCCTGCGGATGTGGAGCGACGAGAAGGAGTTCGAATACGACGGCAAGTTCTGGAAGGTGGCCAAGCCCGCGGAGCAACTCGGCTTCCTCCGGCCCCACATCTATCCATTACAAAAGCCGCACCCGCCCATTGGGGTCGCGGGCATTTCAAAACGGTCCGATACGCTGATGCTGGCCGGCGAACGCGGCTTCCTGCCGCTCAGCCTGAATCTCAATCCCGGCTATGTCGCCAGTCATTGGGAGGCGGTGGAAATCGGTGCCGAACGCACCGGCCGCACGCCGAACCGCGCCGACTGGCGGCTGGTCCGCGAGGTGTTCGTCGCGGACACAGACGAGGAAGCCTGGCGTCTGTCGGTCGATGGCATGATGGGCCGGATGATGCGCGAGTATTTCCTGCCGTTGATGGGGGCTTTCGGCTTCCTGGACTTCTTCAAGCAGGATACCGACGTGGCGGATTCCGATGTGACGCCGGCATACTGCGCCAAGCACAACTGGCTGATCGGCTCACCGAAGACGGTCGCTGAGAAGATCGAAGAAGTGTACCACAACGCCAAGGGCTTCGGCGGCTTGCTGGTATTCGGCTTCGACTACGCCGACAATCCCGAGGCCTGGCACAATTCGCTGCGGCTGCTCGCGGAAGAGGTGGGGCCGCGCGTGGCACACTTGATGCCAGGACAGAAGGCTGCGGCAGAGTGAGGCTCGCGACCGACCCTCTGTCATTGCGAGGAGCGGAGCGACGAAGCAATCTCCAACGTGCAGGGGATTGCTTCGCTTCGCGCGCAATGACAGTAAGTATCACATGACCAGCCGCGTCCTGCATCGCTCCGGTGCCATTCCGCCGACTGCCGTCGGTGGGGATGGCATCTACCTGCACCTCGCCGACGGCACGAAGATCATTGACGGATCCGGTGGTGCTGCCGTGGCGTGTCTCGGCCACGGCAACCGGCGCATCGCCGAAGCGATCGGCAAACAGGCCGCCACCATGGCCTACGCGCATACCGGCACGTTCAGCAGCGAACCGGCGGAGGAACTCGCGCATATCGTGCTGGATGGCGAGCCGGGCGGACTGAGTCACGCCTACTTCTGTTCTTCCGGCTCCGAGGGCACGGAAGCGTCGCTGAAGCTGGCGCGTCAGTATTTCGTCGAGATCGGCCAGCCGCAGCGTACGCACTTCATTGCGCGCCGACAGAGCTACCACGGCAACACACTCGGCGCGCTCGCTGCCGGCGGCAACATGATGCGGCGCGCACTGTACGAGCCGATCCTTGCACCGGCTTTCAGTCTAGTCTCGCCCTGCTTTGCCTATCGTTTCAAGCGAGACGATGAGTCCGATCAGCAATACGTTGATCGCTTAGCGGACGAACTGGAAGCGGAATTCCAGCGCCTCGGACCCGACAGGGTCATCGCATTCATCGCCGAACCTGTCGTCGGCGCGACCACCGGATGCGTGACCGCGCTTCCCGGATACTTCCGCCGCGTGCGCGAGATCTGTGATCGGTATGGTGCGCTGCTGATCTTGGACGAGGTCATGTGCGGCATGGGCCGCACCGGCACGATGCACGCCTGGGAGCACGAAGGCATCGCACCAGACCTGCAGGTTGTCGCGAAGGGGCTTGGCGGCGGATACCAGCCGATTGGCGGCGTGCTCATCGGCGGCAAGATTGTGGATGCCATCAGTCGCGGGTCCGGCGGCTTCATGCACGGCCATACCTATCAGGCACACCCGGTCGCCTGCGCCGCCGCGCGGGAGGTGCAGCGGATCATCCGCGATGACAACCTCCTGGAGAATGTCCGCGCGATGGGCACGAGGCTTGAGACCGGATTGATCGAACGCTTCGGCAATCACCGCCATGTCGGCGACATCCGCGGCCGCGGCCTGTTCTGGGCGCTGGAGTTTGTGACCGATCGCGCCACCAAGCAGGTGTTCGACCCGAAGCTGAAAATAAATGAAAGGGTGAAGCGCGAGGCCCTCTCGCGCGGGTTGGCCCTCTATCCGATGGGTGGAACCATCGACGGCAGGCAGGGCGATCACGTCATCGTCGCGCCACCGTATATCGCCACGGCTTCCGATATCGACACCATCGTTGATCGTCTGGGTGCCGCGGTGGATGCCGCGCTGGCCATGTGATTCTGCTGTTGCGAAGCATTTGCACCGCTTGGCGGCTCACTTGACGCGGAGCCGGTGTCCGCCAATTTGCGCGCCATGCGCAATTTCTCCGACCTGACCGAACGCGAGGTCCTCGCTCTGGCAATCGCCAATGAGGAGGAGGACGGCCGCATCTACACCGACATCGCCGAGGGCTTGCGCCAGGACTACCCGGCAAGCGCAAACGTGTTCACCGAGATGGCGGGCGAGGAGGGGGATCATCGGCGGCGTCTGATCGAGCTCTACCGGGAGAAGTTCGGCGAGCACATCCCGCTGATTCGCCGCCAGGACATCCGTGGGTTCATTCAGCACCGCCCGGTGTGGCAGGTCCAACCCCTCAGGCTCGACGCCGTGCGCGACCTGGCCGAAAGCATGGAGACGGAGACCAAGCGCTTCTACCGGCGTGCCGCGGCGCGCACCACAGACGCCTCGATCCGTAGCCTGCTCGGCGATCTGGCGGAGGCCGAAGCGGTGCACGAGCAGCGTGCCGATCAGTTGGTGGAGGAGAACCTGCCGGCCAACGTGCGCGCCGGCGAGGACGCGCATGCGCGGCGGAATTTCGTGCTGCGGGTGATCCAGCCGGGCCTGGCTGGGCTGATGGATGGCTCGGTTTCGACGCTCGCGCCACTGTTCGCCGCCGCCTTCGCCACCGGCCAATCGTGGAACGCCTTCGTTGTGGGGCTTGCTGCCTCTATCGGCGCCGGCATCTCCATGGCCTTCGCCGAGGCGCTGTCGGACAACGGCAGCCTGACCGGGCGGGGTGCGCCGGTGATCCGCGGTGCCATCACCGGATTGATGACCACACTCGGCGGTATCGGCCACACGCTGCCCTATCTCATTCCCAACTTCTGGACCGCGACAACGCTGGCGATCTGCGTCGTGGTGGTGGAACTCGGTGTCATCAGTTGGATCCGTTGGAAGTACATGGACACGCCGCCGCTTTCTGCCGCGTTCCAGGTGGCATTCGGCGGTGCACTGGTATTTGCCGCGGGCATTCTGATCGGCAGCAGCTAGAGGTTTTCATGCGACATACGATTGTGACGCAGCCTGCTGAGACGCAGGGCCTTCGGCATGACCCTGTGACCACCGCTTTTCACTGGATCAGCGCTCTCCTTGTCGTCGTGCTTTGGACCATTGGCCAGACCGTGGACTTTGCGCCAAACGGGCCGCTTCGCATTGATTATCGCTCAGTGCATATCACGCTTGGCGTGTTTCTCGGCGTGGTGCTGCTGGGCCGGCTTGCTTGGAGGTTCGGGTGGCGTACCCGATTGCCACCGATCGGCAATGGGCTGTTGCTGGCGTTAGCCCGTATCACGCATTGGCTGCTTTATGTGCTGCTCATCATTGCGGTGGGATTGGGCATCGCCAATGTGTGGGTACGAGGCGATGTGGTCTTCAATTTATTTCAGGTGCCTGCCTACGATCCGGGAAACCATGCGCTGATGCATCTGGTCGGCGGCTGGCACGCGCTTGCTGCCAATGC
>CAYRTL010000015.1:61267-62831 GCA_964427005.1 uncultured Acetobacteraceae bacterium | reverse complement strand
GCCTACAGTCTGTCCAACCGCCTGAGGCAGGCCGGGCAGGTGACTACAGCGCCTGGCGGCTCCGCCCAACTGGACCTCGCTCCCGGTTCTGCTGAACAGAGTGCAATGCGGCAATTCGGCGTCACCGCGTGATAGATCGTTTCTGCCCCCGGCCGGACTCGCCCGCTCTTCCGAAGTGGCACAAACATCCGGCCTTGTCGCTCTATGATCCCCATACGAGATCAAACCATTTGCAGAGGAGTCGTGCCAACACAAGTGAACTTCGATCCATGTACATTACGCCGGCACGCGTGCGTCTTTCAAGATCATGTCCGACGCCTTCTCCACGATCATGATCGTTGGCCCCTTGGTATTGCCTGCCGGCACACTTGGCATGACCGCTGCGTTCACGACACGAAGGCGGCTCACTCTCTGCACGCGCGGCTGGGGATCGACCAAGGCGTCCCTTTCCGGCCCATCCGGCATGGACCGACCGGATGCAGGAGTTGAGCTGGCGTTCGACCGGATGTTCTCCTCGCTTCCGTCGTCATCGTCTCCCCCTGATGCTTTTGACGCGTGATACGCCAGCCGATGGAGGAGAGCCAAACTCACCTGTCGGCAGACACCGCTGCACCCCGCGCAGAAGAGACAGATTGATGACTGGTTGCGCTGGTGAATCCACCAGCGGGATGTCGTAATATGGATCGCGCTCTTTGCAGAACGCGGCAAGCCCGTCACTGGCGAGCGCATCGGATTCCGCCAGGCATACCTCTGGTGCGGACTTGAAGGATCTGTGGCTGAAACTGCCGAGTACGCGCTCATACTGGGCGCGGTCGAGGCCGTATGCTTGCGCGATAATGACATCCATGGCAGCACGCAGACGCCATCGATCCCATTCGCCTGCAACTACCGGCCACGAATGACGGTGGCACGACTCCCGCCACTCATCACCAAGCTGTTCCTGCCACAACGGCGCGTAACCCATGTGATTGCAGCTCAGCCGCAGACATGCATGCGCGAGGAAGCGACTTGCGTCCTGCGTCAGTTCGGGTACCGGCAATTCGGCAAGAATATACAGGCTGGCATGCGCCGCAGCCTTCTGGCGCAGCAGCCAGTCAAATGGGAAGCTGTTCATCAACGCGACCAATATGAGCGCCGATGCGTTTCGCCTTCCGGCAGGTCTGCGTTCGACGCTTATGGTGTGGCCGCAGAGCACGCCCGGCGGCAAGATTGCCGCGATGGCCGTGCGCTCATTGGTAGCGCCCGCTACCTCGCGGCACGCTGCCCTGAAGTAGCTGGTGTTCTCCAGAATCTGCGTTCTATCCGCCAGGCGGTTGACCCTGATCCCATACCTTGGATGGGTTTCCCATGCATCGCGGAACTGATGGATGGTCTTGCCTTCATGCAGTAGCAGCAAATCACCCGCGCCGCGCACGCGTCGCGAGACATTCGCCAGAGGAGTGAAGTCCGCCGAGTCATCGGTCATGTGGAGCTCACGGCTGAGCAGGATGCCCTGATCGTCGGACCATCCCTTGAACCGCCTGGGAGCGCCAAACATTCGCCTTGCCAGATCGAGGTCGAGGGC
>CAYRTL010000015.1:39264-61167 GCA_964427005.1 uncultured Acetobacteraceae bacterium | reverse complement strand
AGCTGACGGACACCTGTCGCACCCTCGTTGGCATGGAACGCCGAAGGAACCACCATACCCACGGCACCTTTCGGCCCGGTCAACTGCACCATCCGCTCCGCAAACACCCGATACAGATCGAGCTTGCCCCCCAGGCGCCCGCCATGCACCGCACTCCGCTGATGCGCGTACAGCCTGTCCACCGCACGATTCCGTCGCAGGAACGCCTCGCGATACGTGCGCCAAGCAGCGGCAACGACCGGATCAGCGAGCAAACGTTGCTCGATCGCCTGCGCCTCGTGCCGCGAGGAAGCATCCAGGATCGACAGATCAAATCCGCCAAGGAACTCCGCTGAATGGGGCTGCATGATGTCCCAGGGCGGATTGCTCAACACGGCATCGAATCCGCCGCGGGGGCCGAAAGCCTCCGGAAATGTCAGGTCCCACGGCAGTGCCGTGGCACCGGCATCCAGAATGATCGCCTGTCGTTCGGTCAGCGCCTCCGGCCACGTGCCGCTTTCTGCAACCGCACGCGCCAGTGCCAGCCATTCGTCATCTGCCTCGCGCACAGCCAGCATCATCGCACCAGACCACGCACGAGCCAGCAGTTGCAGCGGGCGCAAAACGGCGTCCAACCGCTGCTTCGCCGCTGTCTTCATCACCATATCTGCCGCATTCGTGCCCACCGTCGCTTGCAGCGCCTTCACTTCGCGCACTGCGGCATTCAGTGCATCGGTCAGACGGTAACTCACTCCGCGTGCCAGCAGCGGATCCAGCTCCTGGCCGCCAACAGGTAACTGACTCAATGACTCAAAGAAGCCGCCCGTCAGCGAATCGCTTTGCAACAGCCGATGGTCAAGAAACGTCAGCGGCAGGCCTTCTGCGTAGGATTCCAGCCATAGCGACAGCTTGGCGAGTTCAACCGCCAGCCCGTTGCTGTCCACCCCGTAGAGGCAATGCACCGCGACCAACCTGCGGCAGATCGCCAACGCCCGGGATTGCGAAATCCCGCTGGCGCCGCCCTCATTTGCCCTACTGGGCAGATAGGATGACAGCAGGCCGTCCGGCTCAGGCAAATCGGCTATGCGTTTGCGTAGCTCTTCGGCCCGCCCCGCCATTCCCATCTCTTCGGCGGCTGCCGCCAACTCATCGCACATGCGGCACGCCGCATAGAGCTCATCGCCAAGATAGCGGCAGGCCTCTACCAGAAAATGTCCGCTGCCCGTGGCAGGGTCGACAGCTTTCAGCGCCAGAATGGCACCAGGGTTCGGATCACCATCCGGGCTGCGTAGCGCGATCTGCGGCGCCAATGTCTCGCGTACCAGGAACCGCACGAATGCGTGCGGTGTGTAGTAGGAGCCTGTCATCTTTCGTCCCGACCCGGCGCGCAGAAAGAAGCGCCCGGAGGGGATGTCCTCGATCCATACGACTGGCGGCCGCGTATCACGCTGCACCGGCACAACCACTTCGAGCTTGCCGCGCCGCAGCCGTGACATCGGAACAACCGCAATGCCAGGTTCAAGCTCGAGCAGGGCCTCGTAGATCCGGCCTAAGTCTTCGACGTCCAGCGAACCATAGTGTACCCGCTCGCGTGCCCTTCCCTTCGGTGTCGTCCACAACAGCCGATCGAGCAGCAGAGCCACCCCGCGCTCACCCCACGCGAGCCGATCAAGCAACGGTGTCGCCTCCGCGCCAAACAGCGCGCCGCCGAGTGGTGCAATGGACAACTCGCTGCACGACAAACCGTCGCGGAATGCACGAAACACCAGGCGCAGTCCGTCCTCCAGCATGCACCCCGTGTGATGACCATGGTCGAGCAACCGCCGCACGAGCGCGCCGAGTGCGCGATTGGGTGAGAGCGCATGACGCCACAGGCCAGTTGAGGCAAAGCTGAAAGCCCGCGCCGGCTCGGCCGAACTCTCCAGCTTCAGGATGAAAAGCAGCCGGTAGATCAGGATCAGACCTTCCCGCCACAGTGCATCCGAACGGTGATGCAGCTCACGCTCCGACGAGTTGGCTGGATGGTCGAGAATAGCCTGAAGAAACCCTTCGATAGCCCAACGTGCCTGCTGACGCAGGTCGCTGGTCACCCGTGTCTGTGCGAGCCGAGCTGCCTCGAGCAGCTCCGGCAACGCGGCGATGCCCTTCGGCGTAGCGATCTCACGCAACAGGCGATAGGAGTCAGGGGCGAGGTTCTGCGCGCGCCAGCCGGCGATTCCACCGAGCGCAATCGCCACATGGCTATCAGGCCGCGCCGGATCGCACAGCAGTAGCCGTAATTCCTCGCCATTCGTCAGCAGTCCAAGGCGTTGGCTGCCCGCGAGCAACACCCGCTGCGCACTGCGCATAGGACTGAAGCGGTAAGCCCGGCCGGTTCGATGTGGCGCATCCAGGTCTGCATCCGTTCCGAATGACCACGCGCGTAAGCGAGTGCCGCACGGCGCCTGCATCAGCCAGCCACCGTCTTCCAGCCCCTCGCGCGTTGTCGTTTCTCGCTGCCGGAGCGGCTTGTCAAAACCAAGCTGCGCGGCCAGAGGCATGATGATGTGGTTGCAGACACGCTGCGCACCGCTTATGGCACCCACAAGTCGGAGTTGTCGGCGCAAAGCGCTCCATTGCCGCTCGATCTCGCTGGAACGAATGTCCGCCAGCAAGCCCAGCCTTGCCAATTGAGCCTCAAGTTCGAAGCGCACGAACGGTTCCGGCAATGCCGGACCCGAAAATGTGCAATCGCGCAGATCGAGTGTCACGCAACAAGTGCCACCGGCACCAGCATCAACATGCCTAACGGGCGTACGAATGGCCCGGACAACGCAGCACGGTTCGCGTGCTCCTTGCTGCGGCGCTGGAACAGCTCCACAACACTGTCCGCCGCCCGTCGTTGCGCCGCTGGGTTTTCTGCGTCAGCGGCAAATGCCGACAACCGGTCTAGGGGTGCTGGCAGCAACTGCCAATCTCGCTGATCGGAGGGCGCGCCGAACAGATCGCCAGTCGGCGGGGTAAATGCGCCGCAGATCTCATCCGCCCGTACATTCAGCCAGCGCTCTAGTTCGGCAGATTCCCGCTCGATCCTCGCCTTGTGCGCTGCGGCGAGCCGATGTGCTTTGCGTTCGATCTCGGCCGAGGCGACTTGCCCGGCTTTTGACAGATGCTGCGGGACCCAATTGGCAAAGTGGTTGGGCCACACATCCATTGCTGAGGACGGTAGCTCTGCAAGCTTAAGCCAACGTGCTGGATCCTTAATGACCACGGCCTTCTGACCGTCATCAAGCAGCACGGCCACGATCCATCGGAACTCGGTACGCGTCGCGTTCCGCAACTCGGCGGCAAACGTCAGCAGAACAGCGATGCGCTCCGCTTGCGCAACGCTCACCCGGCTGTCGTGCTCGGCCGAATTTCCGCGCTGCACGTGGGACAGCGCGCGGCGCACCAAAGGGTGCGCCCGGCCGAAAAACGCGAGGGACCTGCCATCCTTGTCATGCAGCTTCATAGGGTCGCGCGCGAAGCGGACCTGGTTGTTCTCTCGATCAAGTCCGGGCAGGCCATCCATCCCGGCCAACCAATCAGATGGCAGCCGCAGTGTCCCGCCGTCCATGGGCTGGCAGCCCGTCTCCGCCTCGATCACCGCTGCGATGAAATCCGGCAGATCGATGTGTCCCGGCTGGCTGCGCACCGCCGCGTCCGCGTTCACCCCGCCATCGAGTAGCCAGCCATGCCGTACCGCCGAGTACTCAAAACCATGAAACGCTCGATCAATCTCGTGCAGCAGATCGCGGTACGCGTCCAGGCCCGCTTCTTCGGCCGCCCTGTCCACTGTACGGACGATAGGGGCTTCGTCCGCGAATAAGTTTTCCTGCCTTTCGGCGAACCCCGCGACGAGACCAAGGCCGAGTGCCCCCTCATCCGCTGTCACGCCGAGAGTGTCTGGCATGAATGAAAGATGCGCTCGCGCCTTTTCGTGCTTGGCAATGAGACGCAGCAAGAGATGCTCTTCAAAGGTCCCAGCCAAATAGAGGTATCGGATCTGCGGATCGTGTTCCTGACCATATCGGTCGATCCGTCCATTTCGCTGTTCCAGCCGATTTGGATTGTACGGCAGATCCAAGTGGATCAGATGACAGCAGCGCCGCTGCAGATTAAGGCCCTCGGCAAGTGAGTCGGTGCTGAGCAGGACAATGTTGTCTTCTTCAGCACAGCGTTCAGCGACCCGAGTGCGTTCATTCTCATCATCCAGACCTTTGATCGACAGCACCTCTCCTTCGACCGCGCCGCGGAGCGCACCCATCGCGGCTACCTGGCTGTCCGTATATTCGGTGTAGATCAGGACATTCGCCTTCGGGTCCGCCGCGCGGATCAGGTTCACTTCGCCGATCACAGCAGCCAGTTTCGGATCAAGTGGCATGGCCATCTCGCCGAGCCGGATCAGTGCACGCAATGCCTCGACCGTGGCTTTTGTCTGCGTCAGTCTGACAAGTTCACTCGCAGAGAATTCGTGCAAATCGGCGGCCATGCCATCAGCTTCCAGTCCTGCCAGATCGCTTTCATCGGCCTGGTCGAGCACGCCAAATCTCAGGAGACGCTTGCGGTAGCCTCGCAGCGATCGGGCGCGCTCGCGCCGCATTGCCTCCGGCTCGACGATGTTCCCGCTGGCGTACCTGTCGGCGATTACACGCAAAGTGCTGACGCAGGCAGCGATGGTGGAGACAGAGCGCTTTAGCAGGCTGACGAAGGCCAACGCATCAACGTGCTCGCGTCCCTGGGTTGCTCGACGCAACCGAGGCGCGACCAGTGCGGCAAGCGCATAATGGAATTGCCGCACCGGCTCCAAGGTGGCGCCGTCAAGCGCAATCTTCACCGGGATCACGCGCCGTTCGCGGAACACGGGTTGACCTGTCGCCGGATTGTGGATGTGCGACTTCAACCGGCGCACAACATGTCGGCGGTAGGCCGTTCCGACGAGGCCGCCGCGTCCATCGACCAGGCTCGGATCAAGCAGTTCGATCAGTGATGCAAAATGCGGATCGTAGCCATCGTGCGGCGTCGCCGTCAGCAGCAACAGGCCGTCGCTGCGCCGCGCAACCACCTCCGCCAGTCGCCGGCGCTGTGTGTCCTCCCGTTCGGCCGCAAGGTTCCCGATGCAATGATGAGCCTCGTCGATGATGGCGAGATCCCACGCTGAACGTTCCAGCTCCTCCAGCACCCGCTCCTGCTTGGCGAAATCTAATGTCGTCAGGCAGAGTGAGATTGCGTCGAAGGCATTGCCACCAAGCTCGAGCTTCCGCTGCTGCTGTTGCAGCGACGCGGCATCCGTGATCGCGGTGAAGCGAAGGCCAAACCGGTGCCGCAGCTCCTGCGACCACTGCGTCAGCAGCGGCCCCGCCGGCGAGACGACCAGCACGCGATGCGCCCGACGCCGCGCGATCAGCTCGCATGCGATCAGTCCTGCTTCGATCGTCTTCCCGAGACCGACGCCGTCGGCAAGCAGCAATCGCGGCCGAGGCAGCTCCAGCGCTCGCATCAGCGGAACGAGCTGATAGGGCTCGATGCGCACCCGACCCGGTTCGGCCAACAGCAATTCGTCTGGACTCGTTATCTGCTCGAGCAGGCAGGCGTGATGGTACAGACGCCACGCCGCCAGTGGGCCAGGTGCATCCGGTCGCAGCTCCGCACGCAGCACTTCGACCTGTTCCGCTGGATGCAGGACGTCCCATTCCAGGCCAACGAGATCTCCTTCGGCGCAGCGAAGTCGCAGCAGCGTTTGCTCGCCGAGTGGCAACGCCTCCACGAGGTCCCAAACAAGACCGCGAGCACCAACCCTGCTGCCTGCGCAAAACTCCGCCTGCATTCCCCCACCGCCATACGACGGCCGAGGACTTTCGCCGGGGAGGGTTAATCAAATTGAAACGGGGCTAGAGCGTCCCAAGCGGCGAATCGGGAGAGGGCGCCGTGCAAACCACTTAGCAACTCGCCCTCTCCCGGCGCATTCGCAAGCCGAAGAGGTGTACCTTGGGGCACTAAATCCTATAGCGATCATTATACCGTTTGAGAAACGCCCTCACCCGATCCGTCGTGGGCGAGAACAGTACCTGGTCGGGCTTGCCCTGCTCGACGATGACACCGCCATCCATGAACACAATCCTGTCGGCAATGTCGCGCGCAAAACTCATTTCGTGCGTCACCACCACCATCGTCATGCCATCACGCGCAAGCTGCTGCATTGCCGACAGCACCTCGCCTACCAGCTCCGGATCAAGCGCCGATGTCACCTCATCGAACAGCATGATCTTGGGGTCCATGGCGAGCGCCCGGGCAATCGCCACACGCTGCTGTTGACCGCCAGACAGGCGCACCGGGTACTCGGCGATCTTGTCCGACAAGCCCACCATTGCCAGCAGTTCGCGAGCCCGCTGTTCCGCGCGAGCCCTCGGAACACTCTTCACCCGTATCGGCGCCGCCGTGATGTTGTGCAGCACATTCATGTGCGGAAACAGATTGAAGCTCTGAAACACCATGCCAACACTCTCGCGCGCCGCCGCGATCTCGCGCTCCGACATGCGCACGCGCTGGCCATTGCGGTTGTCGCGCCGATAGCCAATGGGCTCGCCGTCAACCGTCACGGTGCCCTGCTCGTAGTCCTCCAGCATGTTAATGCAACGGAGCAGCGTGGTTTTGCCGGAACCGCTGGGGCCGATCACCACCACGACTTCTCCGGCTGCGACGGAAAGCGACACCCCCCGCAATACCTCAAGCGCGCCGAAACGCTTGGAGATGTCGGCCACCTCCAGCATCGGGCGGGCCGCGGCCGCCGGCTTCTCAGTGACCGTGGAGGACGCGTCTTTCGAGATGTCTGCCATAGAGTGCCAGTGCGTAACAGATGCAAAAATAGATGGCCGCCGCTCCCAGGAAGATCTGGAACGGCGCCAGCGTGCGCTCGACGATCTCGCGGCTCGCCATCGTCAGCTCCCACAGGCCCACGATGGAAACGAGCGATGTGGCCTTCACCAGGCTCACGCACAGGCTGACGAACGGCGGTGATGCCAGCCGCAGCGCCTGCGGGAAGATAACGATCTGCAGCATCAGGCGCCGCGTCATACCAAGGCTGCGCGCGGCGTCCCATTGGCCGCGTGGTAGAGAGAGGATGCCAGCGCGGAACACCTCGCTCATGAACGCCGCATAATACAGTGCCATGACCAACACCACGCCCCAGAACGGCGGCAGATCGATGCCGGTGAGCGGCAGCAAATAATAGGTGAAGGTCAGCAGCACCAGCAGTGGAATGCCGCGGATCAGGAACAGGTAACCGAGCACAATGGAGCGAATGAAGTTGCCTCCAAACACCTGAACCAGCGCCAGCAGAATGCCGAAGAGAGTTGCCGGCACCACGGCGGACACCGCCATCAGCACCGTCATGCCGGCGCCGCGGAACAGATACCAATAGCCGTGCAGCAGCGGGCCGAATTCCTTCATCATTGGGCAAACACCAGCTTCCGCTCGAACAGCTTGCCCGCGAAGCTGGCGACCGATGTCAGCGCCAGATAGATGATCGCAACACCGAGGAAGACGTCATAGGTGTTGGCGGATGACTCCACCCAGACCTGCGCCACCTTCATCATGTCGGTGACCGCGATCGCTGCTACCTGCGACGTGTCCTTCGTGATGCTGATTGCCTGATTGGTCATCGGCGGAATGATGCGAGCAATCACCTGAGGGATGATAACTGTGCGGTACAGCGTCAGGCGGCGCATCCCCAGTGCACGCCCAGCCTCATATTGCCGCAGACTCACCGCCTGCAGGCCACCACGATAGATTTCCGCCATGTATCCGCCGTTCTGGATGCAGAGGGCGAGCAGCCCGGATATGAAGCCAGACAGACCAAAGCCCGCCATCGAGAACCCAAAATACACGATATACATCTGTATCAGCAGCGGCGTGTTGCGCACGATCTGGATGTAGGCGCCAGCGATCCACGACAGCGGGCCGCGCGAACTGTTGGCAAGCGCGACCACGAGGCCCCATATCAGACAAATCGCGAAGGTCAGGACGGCGAGTTCCACCGTGACCACGGCGCCTTCCAATAGCGCCGGGATCAGACGGGCGATGAAATGCGGATCGAACGGCACGAAGCGGAATCAATGCTCGCCGGTATCGTACAGCCGTTGTGGCGGAGGATCCTTCTTCAACCACTTGCGATACCAGGCGGTGTACTGCTCGTAACGTGTGCCAAAGCGCAGCTCGCGCACGTAGGTGTCCAGGAACAGCCACCACTTGAAGTCGCCAGGTTTCAGGAAGAACGAGTCATTGTTGACCAGATGCAGCGCCGTTCCGGTGGTATCGATGCGCACAAGGTCAGAATTCTCCCCCGCATAGAAATCGGCGATCGGCTTGTCGATCGAGAACGCCGTCGCTCGGCCGGTCTTGACCGCGAGGAACAACGCCGAAGGACTGTCGAGCAGCAATTGCGTGACATTAGGCAGCACCTGCTTGGTGCGCGCGATTGCCGGCGGCACGTTCAGAATCGCGTAGGTATATTTGGGGTCGTTGAGCTCCTGTATCTTCGTGAGATGCGCGTCCTTGCGAGCCAGCATCACGGAACCAGCATCGAGATATGGAAACGTGAAGGCAATCCGGATTGCGCGATCGGGCGTGATCGTTGTGGAACACATGCCGACATCGATCTTGCCCGATAGCGCCGCCGGAAACCGGCCATCAGACTGCAGCACGACGAATTCGAGCTTTTTCGGGTCTCCGAGAAGGTCCTTAGCAAGCTCACGCGCCAGATCGATCTCGAAGCCGACGAGTTCGCCACTATCATCGACATAGGCAAGCGGCGGCGACGTGCTGTAGGTGCCGACGATAAGCTTGTCGCGCTTCAGCACGACATCGAGTTGGGATTCCTGCGCGCGGGCAGGAATGATGGTCCACGCCAGCGCAAGCGCCAGCAGCAAGCGGCAGATCATGTTGTCTATGCCCCCCAGACCGCATTCGTGCGGTATCAATTGTAATCAGGGTAGCCCGCCGGTGCGGCCGGGATCAAGCATGGCTTGCCACGGTATCGACAGCCCGGACAAGCCAGGCGCATGGTACGCCAGAAATACGGAGGAATTGGATGAACGATCTGGGGATTGGGCAGCGAACCCCGTCGGTAGAGACCAATACGGGCCGTGTGCAGGGCGCGGTGATCGAGGGCGTCCATGCTTTCAAGTGCATCCCTTACGGAGCGCCGACGTCAGGCGGTAACCGCTTCATGCCGCCTCGCAAGCCCACGCCGTGGGCCGGCGTGCGCGATGCACTTGAATATACCGGCCACGCTCCGCAGGAAGGCCTTCGTCCGCCAACGCGGCCGGAGCTCGCCGACTTCTCCGGACCGCCTGATACATCGCCAGAGACCGAGGATTGCCTGACGCTTAACGTCTGGTCTCCGGGACTGGATCCGGCGAAGCGTCCCGTCATGGTCTGGTTTCATGGCGGCGCTTTCTCCTACGGCACCGCGAACGCCGCGCGGCTGCAAGGATCGCGTCTGGCGAAGCGTGGTGATGTCGTGGTGGTCACAGTCAATCAGCGGCTGAACATTTTTGGCTTTCTCGATCTGTCGAGCGTTGGCGGCACCGACTTCGCTGCCTCAGGCAATGCCGGTACGCTCGACATGATTGCTGCGCTGGAGTGGGTGCGCGACAACATCGACCGGTTTGGCGGCGATCCAGGGAACGTCACTATCTTTGGCGAGTCCGGCGGTGGTGGAAAGGTGTGCACTCTACTTGCCATGCCGTCCGCGCGTGGCCTGTTTCATCGCGCGATCGTGCAAAGCGGTGCAGCGGTGCGCCTGCGAGAACCTGCGCGAGCGGCCAGGCTGACCGATGCCGTGCTCAGAACACTTGGGCTCACTGCAGACAGTCTCCGCAAGCTGCAATCGCTGCCAATAGCGCAGCTTTTGGCGGCCGTCGATCCTGCCATCAGGGCGATCGGACCCGCGGCACAGCCACTCTTCGATCGCTATGCGTTCGGTCCGGTGGTCGATGGAAAGATCGTGCCGCAGCATCCGTTCGATCGCACGGCACCTGCCATATCGGCCGACATCCCGTTGATGATCGGCGACATGAAAGACGAGATGGCGAGCTTCCTCGCACGCGATGACAAGGTCTGGCATCGTACGCTGACCGAACAGGAGATGCGCCAGCGCGTGGCCGCGATTGCCGGCCCTCACACCGATCGGGTGATCGAAACTTACGGCCGCCTCTATCCCAATATGAACCCAGCCGAGCGGCTGATCGCAACGCTGACCGATTCGAACTTCCGCATCCGCTCGCTGATTGTCGCGGAATGCAAGGCAAAGCAACAAGCGGCGCCGGTTTACATGTATTCGTTCGAATGGGAGACGCCAGTGCAAGGCGGCCGGCTGAAATCGCCGCACGCGCTCGATGTGCCCTTCACCTTCGACACGATCGACCTCACCAACGCCACCGACAATAGCGAAGGGGCCCGCTGTCTCGCGACTACCATGTCAGGGACCTGGGCCGCCTTCGCGCGCACCGGCGTGCCGGACAATCCGTCGATCCCGCACTGGCCGGTGTATAGTTTGAGCGAGCGCGCTACGCTTATGCTGGATAGCCAATGCAGGATCGAAAGCGATCCACGTGGGCAGACCAGAAAGCTGTGGCAGGACATAACCGGCTACTGAGAAATCGGAGGGATCTCCCCATGAACGACACGGCCATCGCACCATCGGCTGACCGTCAGGCGTTCTACGACAGGATCGGCGAGCATTCGCTGGCTCCACTATGGGAGCGCCTGCATTCGATGGTGACGCGCGCGCCGGTCACGCCGGCGCTGCCCGCCAAGTGGGATTACGACGATGTGGTTCGCCCCTTCCTGATGCAGGCGGGCGGGCTGATCACCGCGAAGGAAGCTGAACGGCGCGTGTTGATCCTGGAGAACCCCGGACTGCGCGGACAGACGTCGATCACCCACTCGCTGTTCGCCGGCCTGCAACTGATCATGCCTGGCGAGGTCGCCCCGGCGCATCGGCACACCCAGTCGGCGCTGCGCTTCATCATCGAGGGCCACGGCGCCTACACCGCCGTCGAAGGCGAACGCACCATGATGGAGCCAGGCGATTTCGTCATCACGCCGAGTTGGACCTGGCACGACCACGGCAATGAGACGGACCAGCCGATGGTCTGGCTCGATGGGCTCGATATCCCCATTGTGCGTCTGTTCGACGCGAGCTTCGCCGAACCGGCCAATGCCGACAGCCAGACGATTACCCGCCCTGCCGGCGACAGCCTCGCCCGATACGGCGCAAACATGCTGCCGGTCGATTGGCATCCGACGGCGAAGAGCTCGCCGGTGTTCAACTACCCCTATATCCGTTCGCGCGAGGCGCTGACCACGTTATCGCGGAACGGCGACCCCGACGCATGCCATGGCTACAAGCTGCGTTACGTCAATCCGGCATCCGGCGAGTCAGCGATGCCGACGATTGGCGCTTTCATGCAGTTGCTGCCGGCCGGCTTCGGTTCGGCACCTTATCGCTCCACCGACGGCACGGTGTTCGTCGTGGTGGAAGGCGAAGGCGAGACGATCGTCGGCGACACGACATTCCGCTGGAAGCCGCGCGACATTTTTGTGGTGCCGAGTTGGCATTGGCATCGGCATCGCGCCAGCAGCGAGGCGGTGCTGTTCAGCTTCTCCGATCGTCCCGTGCAGGAGAAGCTTGCGCTGTGGCGGGAGGAACGGGGCCGCCATTAACCCGTCATGGCCGGCACGAAGGCCGGCCATGACGAGTAGGGACCAGTCTCAGCCTTCAGACGACTGATCCAGGTTCACGCCAACGAACAGCGGCTCACCATTGCGGATGATGCGCAGAGCTACCGCGTGATCCTTGACGGCGCCGCGGATTGCGCTCGCCGCATCGGACGGCGAGTTCACCTTCTTGCCGCCAACGCCAACGATGACGTCGCCAGCCTGCAATCCAGCCTGTTCAGCCGGTGAGCCCGGTTCGACGTTGCGCACGACAGCGCCACTCGTTCCATCCGGCACGTCGAGCTGGTTGCGCAGGTCGGGTGACAACGGCGCCAAGGCGAGGCCAATCCTTTCCCGCGATTGTTGACCGTTGCCATTGCTGGCCACCTGCTCGTTCGGCATCTGGCCAACTTTCACGGCGACGGTCTTGTTCTCACCGTTATGCTGCACCTGCAGCTTCGCCTCATCACCAGGCTGCACCGAGGCGATGTTCACCGCGAGATCACGCGGGTTCTTTATCACCTTGCCATTCACTTCCGTGATGACGTCGCCTGGTTCCAGGCCTGCCTTTGCTGCCGGTGCGTCGGACTGCACGCCGGCAATCAGTGCACCCGAGTTGGCGTTCAGATGCATTGCCTTCGCCATGGCGTCGCTGACCTGCTGCGCCTCCACGCCGATATAGCCTCGCGTGACATGCCCGGTCTTCTCGAGTTGCGAGACCACAGTGCGGATCATATCGGATGGAATGGCGAAGCCGATACCGATCGAGCCACCGGAGGGCGAGAGGATCGCGGTGTTCATGCCGATGACCTTGCCGTCCTGTGTGAACAGCGGTCCGCCGGAATTGCCCTGGTTGATCGGGGCGTCGATCTGGATGAACTGATCGTATGGGCCAGAGCCGATATCACGGCCGCTCGCCGACACGATCCCTGCCGTCACGGAGCCGCCCAGGCCGAACGGATTGCCCATCGCGACCACCCACTCGCCCGGCTTCACGTTCGCCGAGTTGCCGAGTTGGATGTAAGGCAGCGGCTTATGCGCATCCACCTTCAACACCGCGATGTCGGTGCGAGCGTCGCGCCCCACCACCTTCGCCGGCAGCTTGGTGCCATCGTCGAGCGTGATGGATACGGTCTTTGCACCCTTCACGACGTGGTTGTTGGTGACGATGGTTCCGTCAGCATCAATGATGAAGCCGGAGCCACGAGCCTCAACGGCGTGCGCTTGCGGCCCCATCTGCGGGCCCATGCCGCCGAACGGGAACTGACGGAACGGCATCGGCAACTGCGGCTGATCCTCGTCGCTCGCCACTTTTGCCTCCAGCTTGGTCGTGATCGAGACCACCGCGGGCTTCACCTGGGTAACGAGGTCGGTGAAGTCCGGCAGCGTGTGGCCGGTCATGCCGGTGCCGGGCGGGTTGACTGGCGCAGCCTGGCCAGCTTCAGGCGCCGCCAGGCCCGCATGACCAACGGCGAAGCCGCCAAGGGCGGTGCCTGTCAGCAGAACTGCGGCCAGCGCCGTGCGCACACGCAGCCGGCCGGTGCGGCGTGTCTCGTGGGAAATGCTCATGGTTCCTCCTGCGGAAACTTGCTCGTACATCGGAGCGGCGAACCGGACGCGGCGCCGCGACACACCTGCAAAATGCGACGGAGTGGGTGAACGTTCCCCCCGTGCAGCGATTAAACCACTGTCATGTCGATTAAACTTACGTCACACGGCAGACATGGCCCTGGTTCGTGATGGCCGGATCAAGCCTCGCCATGCGGTGATCAGTAATCGAGATGAACGGCATCTGGACTATTCATTTCTCGCCGACCTGGAGGCGCCCCAGATTGGCGCCGACGAACTTTGAGGCATCCGCACGTGAACAGCATGTCCGCCGCTTCTACTCGGGCGGGATCCGGCCTGAGGGTGATCCCTCCAGCGCTGCTGGCATTCGGCGGGATGTGCGCCCTGGCCGCCGCGGTGGGTATTGGGCGGTTTGTCTACACGCCCATCCTGCCTTCCATGCTCGAACAGTTGCACCTCAGCAAGGCACAGGCAGGATTCATCGCGTCATCGAACTTCATCGGCTATCTCGTTGGCGCACTGGCGGCCGCCATTCCCGGCCTACCCGGCTCCCGCGTCCGGTGGCTTATGGCCTCTGCGATCCTTGTCGCGATCTCCATGCTGGCAATGACCTGGGCCGATGACATGCCAGCGTTCCTGCTGCTCCGCTTCGTGGCAGGTGTGGCAAGCGCATTCGTTTTGATCTTCGCCTCGAACCTCGTGCTTGGTGGCCTTGTGGCAATGCGGGCCCTGCCATTCGCCGCGATTCACTTCGCCGGCGTAGGTTTCGGCATCGGAGTTTCGGCTGCCCTGATCGCTGCCCTGCATGCGGCGCATATGGACTGGCGCACGCAATGGCTCGCGGCCGGGCTGGTCGCTTTGGCCTTGCTGCCGGCAACGGTCTTCGTACGCGATCACGAAACAGCCAGCATCGCGGCCACCACCTTCGCCGAACGCCTGCCCGGACTGCCGAGTTTCGCGCTCACCTACGGACTGTGTGGTTTCGGCTACTCAATCACTGCCACGTTCCTGGTGGCAATGGTCCGTGCAACCCCTGCATCAGGCAGTCTGGAGACGTTGACATGGCTGTGCGTCGGCATCGCCGCGATCCCATCGGTCTGGTTCTGGGGAATCGTCGGACGCAGACTTGGCGAGCGGCGCGCCATGGCCGCCGCAAGCGTCCTGCTGGCTTTCGGCAACGCTGCTGCTGTGCTTGCCCCTAACGCATTCGGCCTGATCACAGGCGCAGTGCTACTCGGTGCGACGTTCATGGGTATCACGGCACTCGGCTTCGCGGCCACGCATCATCTTTCGCCCGAACGCCGCCGCAGCGTGGCGGCGTTGATCACCGCCGCCTTCGGTTTGGGACAGATCGTCGGACCCGCACTGGCAGGAGCGCTGGCGGACAGGACAGGGTCATTCCTCGCCCCTACGCTGCTGGCGGCCGCGGGGCTGCTGGCCGGTGCCGTGCTGCTGATCACGCGGCAACCAGCCAACGAACGGCTTCGCACGGAGTGACGGAATGCTGCAGCTCAGACCGAACTGTGAGTATTGCGACAAGGACCTCGGCCCACAGGCGGCTGACGCAAGGATTTGCTCATACGAATGCACCTTCTGCGCGGACTGCGTGGATCAGGTGCTTCGCAATGTCTGCCCCAACTGCGGCGGCGGCTTCGTGCCAAGGCCAATCCGCCCTTCGGTCGAGCGACGCCCTGGAGTGTGTCTGGGCAAGCAACCGGCATCCGCACAGCGCGTCCATCTGAAATGGGACCGCGCGGACTTGGCGTCGTTCGTCGAATCGGTCTTCCGGATTCCTCCCGCGGAGCGTTGAGCGAAACTCAGCCCGCGGCGCGGTGCAGGTAGGCCGGTTCCTCTGCGGTCAGCATGTCCATGAACGCGCGCAACGCGCTGGAGACGTATCCTTCCTTGCGGCGCACAAACACGGTCTCGACCCTGCCTGCATCAGAAGGCAGCGGATGGATCTTGACACGCCCTCCTCGCCACGCGCTTGCCAGCAACGCCTGTGGCAGCAGCGTGACGCCAAGACCCGCGGCAACACAGCCGAGAATGCCTTCCAATGTGCCAAACTCCATCACGCGCGGTGACGGAATGCCGCGGCTGGTGAGAAACTCCTGCAGCTTCTGGCGATAAGAACATCCCAGCCGCAGCACCACAATGCGCAAATCGGTATCACGGCGGATCAGCTCATCTAACGAGCCGATATTGGGCGCGGTCAGCAACACCAGCGTTTCCTCGAATGTCGGCGTCGCATCAAGCTCGAGATGGGCAATAGGACCGCAGACAAATGCGCCCTCCACCTCACCCGAACGTAGGCGATCGATCAGCTCGCATGTCGTGCCGGTGCGCAGCGTCAGGTCCACCTCGGGATACATCGCCATGTACCGGTTCAGCACCGGAGCAAGTCGCATCGCCGTCGTCGTCTCAAGAGCACCGATGGTGAGCTGCCCCGAAGGCGTCCCTTCATCCAATGCGGCCCTGCGCGCCTCGTCCAGCATTGTCGCGATCCGTCGCGCGTAGGGCAGCAAACGCTGGCCTGCGGGAGCAAGCTCCACCCCGCGCGCATGACGGTTGAACAGCGTGGTGCCGAGTTCCTCTTCCAGATGCCGGATCTGCGAAGTCACATTCGACTGCACCGTGTTCAACTCGGTGGCCGCGCGACCCATGCCGCCCAGCCTGGCAACCGCCTCAAATACTTTCAGGTCACGCGCGTCCATGATGCTCCTCGCAGCGTCAGAGCTGATTCTGCTCGTTGCACGAGTCAGGATCGCCTTTGCCATCACCGCACGTAAGAGGTGACGTCTTCGACGAAGATGGCCACACCCGAAGCTGCCGTCGCTTCACAAAGCCCGGCGAGATGACGTTCGAACCCTGCGGCGTGAGGTTCTGCTTCAGGTACTCCTCGCGCAGGTAATCCCAGCCCTCCGGCGTGCAGTAATACTTGTGGATCTCTTCGATGAACGGCTTGTCGAGCGAGCCATGGTGCAGCACCAGATCGACAAGTGCGTCAAACTTCGGACCGTCGAGACCGGCAAGCACATTGTGGTGGACGAACTTCTCGCCGTTCTTGCTGACATCGTCCTTCAGGATCTTCTCCGCTTCGTCCGGACAACCGATCTTCTTGTCCGCGCACTGACAGCTCAGCCATTCCGCCGGCAGCGCCCTCCGAGGCTTGGCATCCGGCTTGTTCTCGTCACGAACCTTGGGGGTGTTGGCCTCCTTGATCGCCTCGGCCGTGGGCTTCGCGCCGGTGGCCTTGTCGAGCACCGGACAGTCCTTGAGCTGATGCCCAAAGCCGATGGTACAGACCGTCTCGCCATTGCCCGCCGGGTAGGGCGTGGGAATGCAACCCTCACCCACGTCGCCGTCGATCTTCACGTATTTGCCTTCCATGCGATCGATCAGCGTTTGACTGACGTGGTCAGGCTGCGCAAGTGGCCCCACTGGCGGATCACATAGCTTATCGGGCGGTGCACGCCGCACCATCCCCGGCGCGCCGCCGCGCTGCTGCACCACATGCGCCAGTTCGTGCGCGAGCAGATGGCGGCCGGCGGCGGAAGACGGCGCAAAGGCACCGGCCGCGAACACCATATGCTCGCCGACTGTAAACGCGCGCGCACCCACCGATCGCGCCGCGTCACCCGCACCACGCTCGGCATGCACCCGAACCGCGCTCAGGTCGAGCCCGAACCGAGGTTCGAAGAAACTACGCGTCGCGAGGTCGAGCGGTTGTCCCGGCTGACCGATCACTTCATGAACCTGGGCGGGTGCGATTCCCGGCTGTGTGCTCGCTGGGCCGGCTGGCTTGGTTTGTAGCGTCTGCTTGTCCTCTTCCTCACACGCAGCGCACTTGCGGCTCACCTGGGACGGTACCGCGCTAACCGGACCTGGCGCTGCCATACCCATGGCCGCATCGGCGACTGCATCCGCTTCTCGTTCGATCGGATCGTTGACCGGCCCGACTTCCAACCTCGCCTGCACGCGGGGCCTCGTGGGTGAGAGCCGGCGCAGCGCTGCCTGATTCCCCTTATGACTCGCACTGCCATGCCCACACCCAGCAGGCGCCTTCGGCGGCGGCTGGACGGCGCGAACAGGTGCCGCGAATGACAGCATTCGACGGCTCAGACCATTGCCTGCCCAGGCGGGAGCGCCGGACCTGGGAAGTCGCCCTTGGCAGGCGGCGGCAGCGCCTTGGGACATGCGTCGATTGCCGCCTTGTACTGTTCAGGACTGAGCTTCGGCCATGCGTCCTTTGCCAGCGGCCCATGATACAGGCGCTGCTGGACGTCGTACTGCTCGTAGGTCCAGTACTTCGGCGCCATCATGGTGCTATCGGCCGTCTCCAGGGCCGAACATGGCGGCATCTGAGGATTTTTGTTGAGCCCCAGGTTCAGTGGCGTCTTGCCGAACAGCTTCTCCCTGGCGCCGCGCAGATCTTCCAGGGACGGTCCCTTCCCTGAAGGACCAGGGATGTTGCCAGGCTGATCATAGGGTGTGGGGGCGGAGCCACCAGGAGTTGGAACGTACGGAAATGGGTCGAACTGATCGAAGACGGGCACCGGAATGAGCGGCTTCGGCGCGGGCTTGTTCTCATCCGGCGGCTGCCGCCGCAGCGCCGGTTCCGCCGCGCCACCATCCAGGCCTGCCGGAAGTGCAGCGGACAGACGCGCCGCCGCATGTGTGGCGCTTTGCTCCTCGGGCGCACCCGGTTCGCCGATGCGGATGTCACCTTGTGGCACCCGTGTGCCGGACTGCACCACATGCACCAGTTCGTGCGCCAGTAGCTG
This sequence comes from uncultured Acetobacteraceae bacterium, assembly GCA_964427005.1. GTDB lineage: Bacteria > Pseudomonadota > Alphaproteobacteria > Acetobacterales > Acetobacteraceae > JAMXLO01. The sequence continues at coordinate 43,096 of CAYRTL010000015.1, read as the reverse complement.
AAACCCCTCCGGATGCGATGGCGCCAGTCGCCCGGCATCGAACACGACGTGCGGGCCGACGGCATAGGCCTCAGCATCCACCGCCTGGGCGGACCTTGCCGCTAGCGCGCTATCGTGCACCCGCACTGCGCCGAGATCAGCCCCCAGCCTAGGCTCAAAGAACGCGCGCGTGCCCGCGTCCAGCGCACGCCCCCCACTGCTCAGCACCTCATGCACGACGGACGGTGCCACGCGCCGCTGCGTACCGCGTGCTGCTGCCAGCCGGCGCAGAACCGCCTGGTTGCCCAGCGTCGACATGGCCGAGACGGTCCGCAAGCACTCAGCGGGACCCTGCCCTCGCTTGCATCCAGCACCGCCAGCCTGCATCCGCGCTCGCATCAGAGTGGCCTCCCTCCATGCAAAGCCTTGGCAGCTTAGATCGAACGCCGATCATTTGCAGCACAATCATCCCGCTCATAAATGGCCGGGCGCGGACTTATCCTACCGTGTTCAGGAAATTCCAGGTGTTCGTCGGCGCCGGGTTGGAACGAGCAGGCGCAATCGTGGCTCCGGCGTGAATGACATTGCCCGTCACCTCGATCTCTCCACTCTCGGCCACCAGCATGAATCCCGGGACCGCGCCAGCCTGCCCAGCCGAACCCGTCTGCATGAAGACATTTCCGGTGACCGCGGCGACGGTTGGGAACAGGATGCCAGCAGCCTCGGTCTTCACGTCCGCCGTTATGACGCGATTGGCGCTCAGCAGCACGGTCCCCGCATCCTTGCGTGCCGCAAACACGATCCCGATGCCTACACCCGGTGTCCCCTGTGTTGGGATCAGCGTCACGTCGTTGCCAGCGAGATGCAGCACCGGCTTGAGCGTGACACCGGCAATCTCCGAGGCGAGCGACACATCGCGCACGGCATTGAGCGCATGCGTCAGGTTGGCATCGATGACGGCCGCCGCCGCGGCTTGCGGCTGCGTCGCAGCGGGCTGCGCGGCACCCGCCATGCTGATGATGTTGCGATAAGCCGTCGTTCCTCGCGTCGCAACGTCGGTCAGCAGCACATTGCGCGCATCGTCCGACATCGCCGGACTGGGTGGTGGCGGCGCCTTGGCAGCGAACGGTGTTGCCTGTGTCAGCACCGAAGCGAGCATCATGGGCTGCATCCCGGCCGTCATGGCCGGAGACATGGCGGTGCCATGCGCAGCATCGGCTGCCGCCTGTCGCGTCACCTCCGCGGTTGCCGCAATGTTGCTTGACGCGAAGTAGAGGCCCGTGCCGCATTGTATGACGCGGTTGCCGGTGCAGCGCACCAGACCAAGCTGCGCGAAGGTAACGAGACCAGCAGATAGATGTTCGAATGTATTGTCGCTCAGCTCTGCGTTGTCCAATCTCACGCTGACATTCGTGTTCAACACGCTTGCAAGCACGCCGAATATAGCCCCGGCTGTCTGGTACTTGGCGGAGGCAAAGTGATTGCCTCGTATCGTCAACCCGGTGGCCTCACCGAGTACGAATAGCTGAACACCGAACAGAGACGGCGAATGTGGCTGGCTGTTGAAGGTGCACCCCTCCACCGTCAGGCCGGGTGAGGCAACCGCGAGGATGCCCACGCCTGTCGCAGGCGCCACTGCGGCCCCGGTCGTGGCAGTGCCAGCCGCCGCCAGCGGTACGTCGGGAATGGCGAAGGACAGCCGCCGCAACGCGATGTTGCTCGCCTGATCCAGCACCACCAGCCCGAAGCGAAATGCCGCCAGGTTTGCACTGTTCGCGGACAGCACTGCGCCGGGACCGCAGCCCTCCAAAGTGAGCCCGGAGTGCTGCTTACCGAGCAGCAATGGCTGAGGCAGCGTATAGGCGCCAGGCAGCAGAGCCACGCTCGACTGCGTCCCCGCAAGCCCATCCAGCACCGCCTGCAATCCGCCGCGCCCGTCCACATCCTTTGGTCCAAGCACAAGGCCGCAGCATTTGCTGTTCTGCTGCTGTGTGAGCGGCACAAATGGCACGCGGCAATCCGCAAGCACGATCGAGCCTTTTGCCTGCGCATGCACCACAGCCAGATCGGTGAGCCATTGGCGCGGCCCATCCGGCGGCTGTGGCTTCTCCTGGTAGCGCTGCGGGTAGATTTGCACCGGAGTGTTGGGTCGGACCGCAAAGCGCCAGAACGGTCGCAGCGCGATCGATGTCGGCAGCGCCGGCAGCGTGATGGTTACGGTGATGCCCGACGTGATGTTGAGCGGCGTCGCCTGACCGGCGGTGAACGGTACCGTCGTCTGCCACAACCGCACGAACAACGGGTTCTTGTCGGCCTGATATTCCGCCGGCAAAGCCGTCGCCAGCTCGAGCTGCCCTGTGTCGAACGAATAGGCTTGCGTCAGCGTGGTGACGAAGCCCTCGGGTGCGGCGACGAAGTTGCCATCGCCCATATCGGCTCGGCTGCGCAGGATCTCCACCACCTGCCCCAGTTGCGGCGCGTGCTCCTCGTCTACCGGTGTGCCAACGAGTGTCAATACGCGTGGGGTCGTCATCTTGGCGCGGTAGAGCAAGGAGGCGTTGTTCCAGCCCCACAGCAGCGTCCCAGTCTTCGCCGCGGCATCGAAGGCAATTACCGTCACGCGCACCAACTGATTGTCAGCACCGAGATACCCGCCAGCCGCCGCTGGCGTGCACGGATCGGTCTGCGGCGGCCCCGGTACAAAGCCCGCCTGCAATCGCGCCGCAGACATCAATTGCAGCGTCGCTGCATCGATTGTGATGCCTTCGGCTGCCAGCAGCTTGCTCACTGTCGCTGCGCCGGCAGCACACGTATTGCCATCCGTCGGGACCCGCAGGAACTGCTGCATCAGCCGCATGCGCGCCGCACTGTCTGGTCCGCCAAGCGCCACTTCACGCAATGCCAGATCTTCGGTCGCGCTCACGCTCTGTTCCGTCAGCAACAGCGCGACGACCAGATTGCCCTGCGCCGTGGTTGACGGCGGCATGTCCACCCAATCCGGCTGCTTCGTCAGATCGATCGACGAGTCCAGCTCCAGTCGCCAACCGCCGAGATAGAACACGCCAGGGCCGATGCTGGCGCCACCCGGACCGTTGCCGGAACCAACCTTGTAGCCATCGTCGGGCGTGCCCGTGGGGCCAATAACGTCGATCGTTTCCAGACGCAACGCTTCGCTGGCGATCGCCGCGGACTCGTTGCTGTCAGCCTCAAGCGTCACCCGTCCCTGCTGTGCGATAACGGAGCGGTACTGCCGCGTGGGATCAAAGGTGATCCGGGCGATGTCGGCTGTCATATCAGCACACTCCGTTCAATCCGCATCGATCCACACCGGGTACACGCCAAGCGGCGCATACTCTTCGAACTTGATCGCAAGGCCCCGCTTCTTCAGCGTGACGGCTTCGCTGCTGAAGGCTCCCATTTCCGAACCGTTCTGCGCGCCACCCAGGATCGTGTCGCCGGTCTGCGGTGCAATGATTATGTTGTCCGCGAGCCGGCGGAGCCGCGCGTAGCGCGCCTCGCCAAATCGACGGGAGACAAACAGCGGCGCGTCCGGCGGCACCATCACCGAGCGATAAGGCGCATGCAGCGCGCTGCCCTGCGCATAGGCGCTGAACCGCACGCAGCCATGCTGCGTGTCTTCCGCAATCGCCGCGTCGGCTAGAATGCACTCGCTCGCTTCGAGCCGATGCACGGCAGCGGGCCCAAGTACTGTGCAGCGCGCGAGCGATATCGTGCCGATCTCGGTCTGCAAGGCGTAGTCACCGCCAGCTTGGGTTGGAATTGCCTGGATGATGCTGTCCGTCGCAGTGAATTCCTCGATCGCGCCGCCATTGCGGGTACGGATAGGCCCGGT
>CAYRTL010000015.1:10902-39164 GCA_964427005.1 uncultured Acetobacteraceae bacterium | reverse complement strand
CCGCCGGACCTGAATAGGTTTGCGAGTCGGTGATCTGCACCGTGGCATCCGCGGCAACCGAACTGAGCGCCGATGCAAACCCGCTGCCGCCGCTCACGGTCGTCACGGCAATCGGCGAGACGATTGATTCCAGCAGTCGCTCAGGAAATCCGCCAGCACCGATCGCCGACATGAAGCCGAAGTGATACTGCGTCAGGATGGTTCCGACAGGTGGTGCTGCGACGAAGCTAAACACACCCCGTTCAGGATGAATTCGGACCTGGTCGCGTGGCAGCGGCGCCGGCGATGTGCCGCCGCCAAGCCCAACCCAGAACGCCGCCTGATAAAGCTGATCAGGATAGCTGTCCCACAGCACTTCTCGGATGGCAACCGGCAGTTGCCATTCATCCGGAGAAACCCAATCCTCGCCGAAGCTCGCAGCGGTGCGTGAACTCGGCGCGAATAACTGCATCTCGCGCCCGCTGGGATCGAAGGTGAAGCACGGCGGAGTTTGTCCATTGGACACGGGTGTCGCGCCCGCAATCGGGAAGCTTTGCAGCCACCAGATGAACACGCCCAAATGCGAAATGTTGTACCACCCAGACGATTGCTGCCCACGTCGCAGATCAGCGGTGTAGCTGAATTCGTCGAACGTGCTGTTGGTGTTCGCAGCCGCATAGGCGTTGCGCAAATCGGCAAAACCGCCAGCGGGCGTTCGCGAATTTGCACCTGCCAGGCCTTCGATCACGGCCGGCACCAGCGAACCCACCGGGTCGTAGAAGCGCCAGGTCACGCTGCCATCCACGATACTTGTATCGGTGCCGGTCGGCCCGCCACTCGCCGCAGAAATGCCGCCAATGACGCACTGATACGCATTGGCACCATTCCTCACGATCTGGCCAGGCGCGTATGTCATCATCGGCGCCCACGCCTTGGCCGCAGCAGCGAATGCATTGCCGATGGGCGGGTCAAATTGATGGCGCGTGCGGCCGAGCCTCCGGAAGAACTCCACGGCACGCGCGTCACGTCCGGCGATGTCGGCGGCGAGTTCCTCCAGCACGCCCAAAGTGCCGGCTCGCCTGCGGTAGTAGATGGTCTTGGCGACGTCCAGCCGCTGGCCTCGTGCGTCCAGGCATGACACCAGTCGCGTCGCCAGCAGATCACCGATATAGGGCACAACCCAGTCGTCGCAGGTCTCGATCGACTGGTTCTCCCACAGCCGATCGATGCTCCGCCGAATGGTCGCGGTCTCGGAGCCGATGCGGTTCAGCAATTCGCGGAGCGGGCCTGGCGCGCTGGGTGTACCGCCGTCCATGTTACGGTACACCGCGGGCAGCAACTGCCACAGCTTGGCCTGATACCAGGTGACGTAGCCGTCATCCACCATGGGTGTCGGGCTCCGTGACTAGGGTGATGTCGGCTGGATCGAGCGTATACACACCGCCCTCGCCTGGGCTATGCAGTGGCCCGGGATCAACCATGCCGTTGGCATGGAAGGTCGCGGCGGTGATTGCGACCGCCCCAGAAACAGCCAGTACCGCCGCCTCGATCTGACTGTCGAACACCGGCTGACCGATATTCAGGCTCCAGGAGCCAAACAGACCGTGTTCAATGTCGGTCAGTGCCGTGACGACATCGGCGCTGATCCGGTCCGCGTCCATGCCCGGTGTGACCGCCAAGGTCAGCACCAGCGCCACCGCGATCTGCTTGGCCTGTACCACTTGCACGGGCCGATTAGGGTCGCCCGCTGCGGACAGCACCGACTTTGCCGAAGCCGCCGCAGCAGCGTCATCGCCGACATAGACGGTAACCATGCTGCGTTGACGCGCGTCGTTCCACGCCCACACAGCGCTTGCTCGGGTCACGCCAGGCGCCTGTGCCGCCAGTGCCTCGTAGTCCAGCACCGACACGGCACGTCCGAACGTCAGCACCGAACGCGGCGCATAGCGCCGAATCTGGGCAGGCGGATCAGCATCGGCCCCACCGCCGACAGCGACCGGATTCAGCACGGCGCGCAGTCCGGGATAGGACTGCGCAATGACTGTCAGCTTGCCCGCTGCTGGCAAGGCCCCACCGGCACCAATCCGATAGGTCGCAACAACATTGTTGACACCAGTCGGCAGACGCGCCCCGTTGACGCCATCGCCGAACGTCACATGCGTGTGGCCGCTGTCGTCTTCGTGCGTGACGAACACCGTCGCATCAGCCGGCTGGCCGTAGAAGCTCGCCACCTCGGTCCATTTCTGTCCGTTCACCGTGAGGCTGATCGTGCTGGCCCAGGTGGCGCTACTCTGCAGGTACGTCACCGGCGACTGTCTCAACTTGAAGCTCTGCGCCGGGTTGGTTGCGTCGCCGCTGCCAAGGATTTCGTTGGCGACGGTCTTGCCGCGGGTCACCGGCAGCACGTTTGGCAGCACCAGAAATGGCGGCTGCAAGGCCGGTGCGGGGTCAGGCAAAGCACCAACGGTCAGGTTGCTGTCGCCGGCAGAACTTCCAGTCACAGGGATGCCGGCGCCATTTGCATCCTGCAGCAGCATCGGCAGATCCGACATCGCTGGGAACGATTGTGATCCCGTCGCTTGCAGCGCCGTGGGTGTACCGGTCCACAGGCTGTATGGCTGATTCAGCAGCGTGCCGACAGAAATCCAGTTGAATCGCACCGTCGTATTCGCGGCGCCGCTGTGCCATGAACTCGGTAATGCTGTTTCCAGCGTGAGCACCGTGTGCGGTATCGGCACCGGGTGGTCTGCACTGGCAGGCGTCGTCGGATGACTGCTGCTGCCGGTCGCATCCCATATCGTCTCAGCAATGGATTTCACCTGCGCCAGGACAGGCGAGTGCGGACGTTGATTGAACAGCAGCCAATCGCCCGGCCTGATCTGCCGCACCAGGCTCGCAAGATGCACCGTGGCGCCGCTGATCGCGCCGCCAAACATGCTCCACACATTGGTGCTCTGATTCGCAGTCTCGAGCCGCGCCTGCGCCGCCGTCATTCCGTCAGGCGGCGTGTCCGAGAGCGAGAAGCTTACCTTGCTCTGCTGACCGCCTTGCGCATTCGGCTGAATAGCGGCGCTTTCCACGGTTGCCAACAGCGGATCGCCTTGCGAAGCATTGCGCGGACGCAGGACCAGCAGTGCACCCGGCTCGATGCTGTCCACTGCACCGCGCAACAGCAAGCTGTACTTCCCGGACTGCATCGACATGGCCGGCGCAGGCATCCAGCTGAAGCGCGCACTCTTGCGGTAAGACGAGCGGTATGCGGAGTAGATCCACTGCGGTGCATCGGCTGAACCTTCCAGCAATACTGGTGCTGGCGCGGCCGGAATCTGATCCGGTGAACCGATCGGTGTGTCAGCGGATAGCTCGAAGATCTGCGGCGGCTGGCCAGGCGTCGGCTTGCTCTGGAATTGCAGTCCCTTCGGCAGGATTGCGCTCTGCCCAGCGGTGACCAGCGCCGCCAGTGTCCCCGTTGCGCCAATCGCCGGTCGTGGCCGGTATCCCAGCAGCGCAATCAGATGCGACACACTTTCCGGCAAGTCGGCCGTGCGCAGATAGTCCTGATTGGCGATGCGCTCGTTGTAGAACGTGAGGATGTCGGCAATGTACGCGAACCACTCCGCGATCATCACGGCAAGGTCGCCCGCGCCGTTCGTACGCCACACCGGCGCACCCTGCACCGAGAGCGTCACCTCGCCATCCAGCGGCGTCAGCACGGCTCGGCGGAAATCCGCGTAGGTGCCGACGCGATACGAGATACGCGAAAGCTGCGGCGCGTTGGTCGGTGCAGCGATGTCGGCGCCATCGCATGGACAGATTGGGAACGTCATCGTCCGCCCTCCGCTGCGACGCGGATCGTGCCGCGTTCCGGAAAGCTTGGATCGTTGTCCACACGCAGGATCTGCCGCGGAGCCGGCGCCAGTACTTCCGGCAGATCGACGAAACCAGAAAACGTGCCGCGCTGGCGATACGTGATCGCCCTGATGCCGGAAACACCAGGCACGCCCTGGATCGCTGCCTCCAATCGGCTGCGATACAGCGGGGTACCGAAGGTAAAGCGATCGGCAAAAAAGAAGCCAGTGCTGTCGTCTGGCCGCGTTGAGCTGCCAAGACGGATTAGCACGCCGGCCTCCACATCGCCGTCGAGCCAGCCGCTTTCGACACAGACCGTAATGCGCAGATCGATCGAGATGTATTGCGGGGGCGGGGCGTAGGATTCGTAGCCCGCCAACCGTCTCCGGTTCAGCAATTCGACAAGCTGCACGTGTTCGCTCGTGCTGATCTGTTCGCTGCCGCGCGGGTCTGCTGCGGTGAACACGGTCATCCAGCTTCCGGTCCAGCGGAACGACGTGCCGGCCTTTTGCACCCAATTCAGCGTCTCGGCGGCGGCCTGATAGTCCTTCGCCAGTACTGCGCGGTACTGCAAAGCGCGGAACGCCTGCGGAGCGATGCGGCGGATGTGATCGGCCGTCTCGGCATCCGCGCCATTCGTCACGGCAAATGGATTGCGCACCGTCGTCAATATCGCGGGCGCTGTCGGTTCCAACGTGGTGATCGCGTCAGCGGCAACATTGCCCACAGCGCCGAGACCGGTGCGATAACTGACCTGGAACACGTCGCCATCCGCAGGCGACGCGCCAAACACATCGTCGCCAAACCGGATCGTGCTGCCGTCATCGCCGTCGATGTCATAATGCGTCGGCCGCCCGGTATCCGATCGCGCCACCGCACGCCAGGCGACCGGATCAACCGTAAAATCCGTATCCGTAGCCAGCGAGCGGAGCAGGGAACCGTTGAAACGCCATGCCTGCGGCGCTGGGTAAATTTGCTGAACTTCGATCTCAGGCAGCGTCGCATCCCCGTCAGCCAGCCAACTCAACGGTCCCTGGCCGAGTGGGTATCGAAACACGAATTTTTCCGCGCTGACGCTGCTGTTCGGAGCCATCCGGGCGATCGCCGGCAGCGCACCAGGAACGGTCGCTGGCGGCGTGCCGATAGCGAACACCTCGGTGAAGCGTTGGCCTTGTGTCGCCGGCAGCAGGTTGCCTCCGATGGCCGTGCGCGTCAGATCGCGCGCGCGCGTCAGCGCCTCGTCGCCGCCCCACATGATATGGGTCACCGGCGTCGGCTGACCATTCGTCAGAAAGATCGGATCGGCTGTCTCGTGACCCGCCGCGATCAGATGCACGATCTGCCGCAGGCTTTCACCTGGCAGATCGGTCTGGATCAGCAGTGCCTGGCCGGGCGTGAAATCGTAACCGTGCCCCTGCACCCATAGATCGGTGGCACCCTGTGGCCAGCATTCCTCGCTGTCATCGAACCAGTACGGCTTGATGCCGAGATTCCAGTCGTTGGAAACTTGGTATGGCGTTGCGTCGGCTAGACCTGTGCCGATCTCGAATGGCACCTTCGTGCCGTTGGGCGCCAGAGCGGAAATGCGGGCGCCGGCCGGGACGACGCCCTTCGACTTCACGTCGCATTGCACGAGCGTGCTGGCGCTGGTTGCCGGTTGTGGTTCGTAGTCCACCAGCCGCGCCAGGCTGACAAGCGAGCGCCGCTGCGTTGCTGTTGGCAACGTCGCCTCGGCCGCGACGCGATCCTGCAAGTAGCTGAGTTCGTCGCCGACCGCCGACAGAACCTCAGCCATCACCATGCCGAAATCAGCTTCCGAGCGCTCGACCCAGTTTGGGTAGCGCAGTGAAGAGAACTCGGTGAGCGCCTGGCGAAAGCTGAGGAAGTCCTTCGCCAAGTAGTCTATCGGCGGTATCGGCGTGTCGTCTGGCTGACAGACATGTGGCGGCGGCGCGCAGTCAAAATCACTCGGGCAGGTGGATTTGAAGGAGAACCGGCTGCTGTTGAGGATCAGGTCCAGTACCGGTGCGGTGATCGTCAGCGTGTAAAAAGAGAAGTCGCCATCCGTCAGCGCCGTCAGCGTCAGCAACGGCCGGCCTTCGGGATCGGTTGACCAATCCGTCGCGTTGTTTATCGGCTGCAGCGGCACCGTCGGGACGCTGTCCCCGCCAGTGATCGTCGCGACGATAGAAGGATCGGCGACCTTCACCTTGTTCAGGAAGTGCACATGCAACGTGCGCGGCGGGACGACTTCCACGAAGTCGATACCGTTGAAGCTGGTCGAACCGATGACAGCGAGGGTGCGATCCTTCGGCGCAGCCATCTCAGATCACCTGCACCTGAGTCTGACGCACTGACTGCGTCTCGATCAGGACGTACCCGATGGTGATCAGGATCGTGCCTTCCTGCAGACCAGGATTGCTGACCGGCGTGTCGACCGTCACCTTTTGCACGGTGATCTGATTGCCGAGCCACATGTTCAGCGCCTGCGTGACGATCATCTGGGCGCTCGCATGCAACTGCGCAGAAGTCGGCGAGAACAGCAGGCGTCGGAGGCCAGCACCGAATGTCGGCAGACAGACACGTTCGCCCGGATCCGTCAGAAGCACCTGCCGGATCATCTGATCGACATGGTCCTGATACGATGCCTGCGCCGCCTGGCCCGAGGCCGCGTCGATATGGAACGGCACGGCAAAGTCGTTGCGGATCATGCGCCGCTGACCTGCGTCTGGGTGGAATTGATCAGCACGGTTCCCTGAGGCGCCTGGGTCGCGGCGAGACACAGCCCGATGCTCGCCTGGTTCAGCACCAATGCGCCGCCGTGCTTCACCCGCGTCGCGGTCTGCACCCAGTTGACGCTGACGCACGGACTCGGCGCGCCGCTGACCTGGAACGTGCAACCGGCGATGACGAAAGTGTCCGATGCGCGCAGCACGGGCGCTCCGGCGTTCGCGCGCGTGCTGCCCGGCGTTGCGGTCACCGTGCCGCCATGCGGACACATCATCGAACTGGCGCTGGTGAGCAAAGCAGGCATCAGTTCACCTCCAGCGCGCCGCTGTTCACCGACACGCCCGATGCGCAGACTTCGATCTTCCCGGAACCAGCACTTGTCGTCGCACCGTTGCTGTCGAACACCAGGCTGTGCTGGGCGGAGTCCTGCAGCGTGACGCTGCTCGCGGCGTTGTCGAAGCTCAGTGTGCCAGCGTTGGTGATGATGCTCTTCACATTTGCGGCGGCGGACGAAGGAATGTCGCCGGTGTTCCAGTAGCAGCCGGTCCAGATTGGAAAGCTGACATCGCCGCCCTCGAATTCGATCCACACGCCGCTGCCGACTTCCGGCAGCATCACGAAGCCGACCTGTGGACCGGCATAGGGCACGCACGGCATGCACCAGCCGGTCGGTGTCATCGGCAGCACCGATGGCACGCTGGCCTTGATGCGCATCGTCGATGCATCGACATCGACCACCACGCCGCGGTACTTGCCATAGAAACGCTGCTTCACGTGATCGAGCAGATCCTGCAGCAGGGCATCGTTCACAGGCCGAGCCCTCCATTCGAGGCCGGCGGAGTGCCGGTACCCACGGCATTGCGCACCAGCACGAAGTTCATTTCGTGCTTCTCTGCCGTGATGTGATGGCGCACGCTCCACACTAGGTAGTTGCCCGAATGCACGCCACCCGCGGCGTCGAGCTTCGCGACGGTGCCCACGCGCAGGATGGCGCCGAGACGCGCGGCATCGGTCTTGCCTTGGCAGCGCACGAACCAGCCTGCCTCGCGCAGCACCGAGTCGGCACGCTGTGTCACGGTGCCCGCATCGGCTGCCGTGGTGGTGAGGAGCGCCATAACCGGAGCAGTGGCGAAGGTCGCGAGCCCGTTCTGATCCATTGGTGGCAGCCCGCTGTCGCTGACAGTGCCGCCGGTACCGTCGCTGTCCTTGTCGGTGAACAGCGCCTGGCGCGCGGTCACGGCACTGGGACGCATGACGTCCCAGGAGATGTCGATCTCATCCACGGTCGCAGCGGCCGCGTCATTCAGTGTCAGAGTCACCGCGGGATCCGCGGTGATGTTGGGTCTGGCAAAGGAACCGGTGCGCTGGCCAGGTGTGTCGGTGCAGAACACGCGGAACAGCTTGCCGTTGCGTCGTGCCAGGCTGCGCAGGAACTGCGCATCCGATGCACGCTGCATCAGGCTCGCGCCATCGGCCGTGTGCGCCGGCGAATCATCATCCAGGTTGGACGGATCGGGCGTGAAGCCATATTCGCCGAAGATGGTGTTTGCTGCCGCCCCGTCGGTCACATCGACCCATTCGCGCGTCTTCTCGGTGGCGTTCATCAGCCAGGACGCGTCCTGACCCCACACCTTCAGCGTGCTCTTCGACGTGCCCGTGTCGAGGTGCACCGATTGTGCCAGTACGTAGCCATCGATCAGGCAATGCGTCTGGCCGTCGGATGCCTGCGCCGTGACGGCGATGTTGGACAGCGGCGCCAGCCGTGGGTCGGACACAGTGTTGTAGTCGCCGCTGGAGGTCGTGCCCACTGGCAGAGTGATGGAGAATGCGCCCGGCAGATCGGCGTTCTCCTCCACCTCCAGGTCGATGACGTCCGCGTCGAAATCCTTCGCTGCGGTTCCGCCGATGACGATATCGAACAGCGTGCTCATCGTGTGTTCGGCCCACGAGGAATGCCGATGAGGTCGCGTGCGTTGAGCGCATCCGGCGCCGGCGCATTGTTGGAATCGCAGATCTTCCAGAACGCGGTCGGGTCCTTCAGATAACGTGCCGCAAGCAGGTCCAGCCGGTCGCCTGTGATGCGGCGATGGTAGCCGGCGAGCTGAATTGGATTGGGCAATGGCAGGCGTGTTGCAACGATGACGCGACCGTCCGGCGTGGTAACTGTGTAGGTGGCGAGACCGGCGTAACGGCTGTTCGGTGCAAACATCCGCGCCTCCTTCAGACCGGTATCATGCCGATGATGGACTCGACGCCGTTCGCAAGGTTCGCGAGAGCCAACGCCTGGCGCAGGCCTTGCGAATACGAGTAGGCGGTGTTGGCAAGACTCCCGAGTGGGCCGTCCACGTATTTCAGTTCCTCCTGCGTCAGCACGCGAAGGCCAAGTTGTGCTTCGACATGCGTCGGATTGAGCAGGGTCGCGTCGTACAGCTTCTCGGTAATGGTCAGTGTGGTGACGCGAACAGGCACGATCCGCCCCGGACCCCAGATGAACAGCACAGTCGGCAATTGCGCCGCCGGAACCTGGCGTGTCGGATCGGTCGGCGGGCTGCCGCCGATGCCGAGTGCTGCGGTCACGCTGCCGATCAGCCCGCCGCCCGGCGGCGCGGTTGGAAACAGCAGCATTTCCAGCGCCGCCAGGCGTGTATATACGCCGGAGACAGTGGCAAGACCGGTCTCGACCGCGTCGCCATTGGCGATCATGTCGTTGGAATTCATCATCAGTGTGAATGAGAAGGATTCCTGAGGCTGGCCAGTGATCGCGAGCGGATTGCTGGTCGACCCGGGCGTATTGGGATTGGTAGTCGCCGGCGTCCAGGTATGCGTCATCGTTTCCGGATTGTACTGGAAGATGATGACGTTCGGGATCGGAATGGGGAAAGTTTCCGAGAACTCGATCAGCGCACCGCGGAGATAGAAGCCGGACATGTCAGGTTTCCCCTCCTTTCCATTCCGTCATGGCCGGGCTTGGCCCGGCCATCCATGTCTTTGCCGCCGGCACTGAAATACGACGTGAATGGCCGAGCCCAGCCCGGCCATGACGGTACGAGCGCATCACGCCAGCCTTTCCATCAACGCCGCGACAATGCGTGCGGCGAGTTGGTCTGGTGGAAGATTGCCGGACGCGATCGGAACACTGACCGACTTGTGCTCACCCGAAGCACCGGCTTCCGCCAGACCTTCGGCAATGCCGAGTGCGAGCGAACGGGCCTGCGCCGGATCCAGGCCCGGAATATCGAGCACGAGACGATCGATGCGCACCTCCTGCTGCTTTGCGTCGCTCACCCGCTCGCCTCCTGCAACGGCAGCCGCAGCCGCAATCCCTGCTTCGCCATTTCGCGTTGTGCCGCCGCGAGCACGTGGCGCATGCCGATACGCACGCCCTCGGAGCGAGCCATGAAGGCCGCGCCCAGCGCGGTTGCCTTGATCTCAGCGCCGGTCATGTTCAGCCGCTCGGAGAGATAGCTCCAGTCGATCGCATCGAGGATCGCTTCGCCGCTGGGCGGCGGCGGCAGCAATGCGCGCTGCCACAGCGCGAGGCGATCCTCCGGACGTGGTGGCAGGAATTCGATGACAAACCGCAGCCGGCGCACGAAGGCCGTATCCAGGTCCTGACGCCGATTGGTTGCCAGGATCGCCACACCGTCGAAGCGTTCGATGCGTTGCAGCAGGTAATCGATCTCAATATTGGCGAACCGGTCGTGCGCATCTTTCACCTGAGTGCGCGTGCCGAACAGCGCATCTGCCTCGTCGAAGAACAGCAGTGCGCCACTGTCTTCGCACGCATCGAACACTTCACGCAGCTTCTTCTCTGTCTCGCCGACATATTTGTTGACGACGCCTGCAAGATCGACGCGCAGCAGATCGATGCCGAGTGATCGCGCCATCACCTGCGCTGCCATGGTCTTGCCCGTGCCGGACGGCCCCCCGAACAGCGCTGAGATTCCATGTCCGAGATGCGTAAGACGCGCGAAACCCCAATCCTCATACACGGTCCAACGCAACCGCACCTGCATCTCGAACGCGCGAAGCTGGGTGATGACGTCCGGCGGCAACACCAGGTCGTCCCAGTCATAAGGACACGGCAATCGCGTCATTAGTGCATTGTCTGGCCGCTTGCCAGTCGGCCGCAGCGGCGCATTGTGTCTCGATGCGGCGGCGCGTGTGATTTCCGCCGGTGTGAAGCGGTGCGAAATCAGTCCTTCTGGCGGCGGCGCATCGGTTGCGTGCCGCCAGACATGCAGACGCGCCGCAATGGTCAGCGGTGCGAGAGTAATGGGCGTCGCCTCGCCTGTCGGATGACGAACGCCGCGGATGTAAGGCACACCGAGTTGGCGCGCGCGCGTCCAGTCCGCTTCGGTCGCGGCATCTGCACCAGCAATATAAGCCAGCGCGCCCGTGATCGCGGCCTGACGCAACACGCGGGTAAGCGCCTGTCCGGGTGGGAGACCATCGATGGCTGACACATCGGCTGCAAGCAGAGTCCGTCCGACCGACGCGGCGAACTGCGCCGCCAGCGTTCTACGACCGATCCCATGCGGTCCCACCAGCTCGACGTCTCTAAGATCAGTCGCCGCTGCCAGAGCGGCGAGCGCCGTCTCCTGCAGCAAGGGCAACCCGGTAGCCTGTTCGGGCGCGATGTTGACCACTGCACGGTTGATCGCAGCGTCGTGCCAGAAACCATGGAATACCGACCACGCGACCGCCGGATCGGCTTGCCACGGCGTGGTCAGACGCTGCGCCGCTGCGCCGTCCAATGGCGTTGCAAGTTGCCAGCGCAGTAGCGCAGAGGCGGCAAACGGCACGGGTTCGCGGCCGGCCAGACGCGCGGCAAGCCACGTCGTCGGCTGCATCAGGCGTCCATCATCGTGTAGATACGCTATCACGCGTCCAAGGCCTGGATCGATTTCCACGGCCAGCAATAAGGTCAGCAGGTCCAGTTCCTGTTCGTCGAGGCCAAACACCTGACGGATAGCGGTCCAGCCTTCATCGGCGTCCAGTGCCGCAGCAGCGGATTCCTCCTCCGCGGATGCTGCGGGAAGAAGTTCGGGTGAGAGCAGACGCGCCACTTCGCCTGGACCAATCGCCGGCCCTTGGTCGGGGCTGGTCTGACCGGATTGCCATAGATGCTCCATCCATGAAGCGAGCCGGCGGCAGCGTAGACGGATGAGCGTGAGCAGGCACTGCGCGGTGGTGCTGCCGGTCACGGTACCACCACGACCCAGCCGGGTGCCGCCGCGATGCCGTTCACCTGCACCAGCACCGGATACGCGCCGGATGCGGGCGCCGGGCTTGGCAGCATGAAGCTGATCGCCGTGCCGGCGGCATTGACGGTGAACTGACCCGCGCCGGGTGTCGGTGCAGCGGTCTTCACCAGCGGCACCGAACCAAGCGCCACGATGGTGGTGTTCGGCACAAGACCGGCACCGGTGATCGAGTACACACCGGAAGCATCGGGTTTCAGTTCCGGCGGAATGGCCACTCCGTCCACGCGCGGCGCGATCGCAATCGGGATCACGTTCGACTGCGTCGCCAGTGGCACGCTGCCGACGCTCAGGCTGTACAGACCGGGTGCCGGTGTCGCCGCCGGTGGCGCGGGTAGCGCGGTGGCCGGATCGGCATATGCAGCCGGCATCACGAGCGTTAGCGCACCAGCCTGCGCGGGTCCCTGCCGCCACGGCGTGATATCCCATGCGGTGTTCGAGCCCGGCACCCGCAGGAATACCTGCGCGGCCTGTGGCAGCCCCAGTTCATTGCCTGCCACGATGAGCGAACTGCCGCCGACGGCAGTCAGCGGTCCGTTGGTGGCCACCACTTTGGCTGGATCGCTGGAAGGAAGCACCGGCGTCATGTCGACGCCGCCACCAGCGAACAACAGAGGCTGCGCCGTCACCATTGGCTCGGGCGAGACGGACAGATTCGCCTGGACTGGCGGCAGCGCAGGCTTCGGCTGAGGCGCGACAGGCGAGATAAACACCACGCCGACGCGGATCAGCGCGGACAGCCGTATCGGCGCGGTGATGGCCTGCCACAGCCGGCTCATCTCCTCGATCGTGTCCGCCTCGATCGAGACCGTGAACTCGCCCTCAGGCAGCCACTGCGTCAGCGAGTCCTGCTGGATGATCGACTGCGTGACGATCGGTTGGCTGTGTATTGCTTGCAGCGCGATGGACATCGCGCGCTGCTCGCTGGCGAAGTCGATGTCGTGCCAGGCGGTGAGCAGATAGGAAAGGTTTAGGCTGAGTGGCTGTGCGTTGTTGAGCCGCGGCCGAGAGCTGTTGACCGGCGCATTGCGCCAGTACGGATCACGGCCGACATGCAGCAGATAGAGAGTGAGATGGCAGTAGCCATCGTCTTTGCGCGCCGAATCCGGACTGTTGCAATAGATCTTGATGTTGCTGGCCGGCGGGTTGGCGTTGTCGAGCGCGGTCTGCAGCAGACCCTTCAGCACGTTGGTGATGTCCGCGAGATCGGGCGTGCTCCAGGCCATCGCTGATCAGCCCTGAACCAGACCGAAGCGCCAGCCATAGCCGCGCGATATCGGCGCGCTCGGAACAGAGGGTGCGGCTACAGGAGCAGGATCAGGCGTTGTGGGCGGCGAGGGTGCGACGGCATGCACTTCGACCGTGCCGATGTAGATGCGCGACGGTGCCGCCGTGGCGCGCGGACTGTATTGCGGCGAAGACGGCGCGTCTGACAGTGGCGGCTCTGTGGAAGTAGTCATAGTCATAGGCGAGGTCTGTTGCGTCGCACCCGGTGCGACCGCCGGCGCTACTTCCTGACTGGCAGGGTGGCTGCCTGGAATCGTTTCCTGCTGAGAATAGCCCGTTTCGAAATCGGCTGCTGCGATTGGTGACGAAGCGACCTGCTCAAAGGGCACTCGGTCAGCCGGCTCCGCTGTTGGGGGTACCAAGGGCGGCGCTGAATGTTCAGGCGCATGGTCCATATCCAGCGGTATCGCTTGGGCGCGAGATACAGACACTGGCGGCGTCGCTACCTGCTCCTCAATCACTGAAGCATCAGCAGCCGAAAGCGGCGCAGAGGAGCTGGCCAATGCAGCCGGTGCTGGCGCAGACGCAACAGGAGGCGCGACAGCCAATGGCTTTCGCCGCACGACAGGCGCAGACGATGCCGTCGTGATTGGCGCTGCACGCGCAGTTGCGAACGGGCGTGCTTCGTCCGGCGTCGCGGAAGGGATGGCGAACAGCACCGGATCGCCCCGCCGCAGCGGTTCGGCAATGCGTTGCAAATAGGAGCGGCCCGCCATGTCAGGCCGCCTGTGCCGAGACGCGGCGGATTCGTTCGGCGTAAGCCCGCCGCCGCTCCTGCGGGAGTGCCAGTATCTCCGCCTCCGGCCAATGATAGGCGCGAGCGATCAGATCAACATCGTCGTGCACCGCTCCGGCGGCGCGGCGCAGCTCGCCCACCACCACGCGCGCGACATGCAGTGGCGCCGCAACAGAGGTTGCGCAATCCGGGCAGATGCCCGCGACAGGTCGCGACACCTCCGGCGCCATCGCCGCCATGGCCCGCAATACCCGCCCGCGCAAAGGGGGCCGCCTCGCTGCCGCATCCAGGCAACGTTCCTCCAGGTGCTTCGCTGGATTGGCAAGCAACGCAACGGCTGCCTGGTCGCCGCACGTCGGCAAGCGGAACGCGCCTCCATCCAGCCGGAACCAGCCGCGCCGCTCCGCATCCGGTTGCACGCCCGGAGCCGCGCGCGGCCGCACACCGCCGAGGTAATCCAACACGCGGAAGCCGACCTCGATGCGCGCATTGCACTCGGGACAGGCAAAGCCAAGCGCAAGATGCGGGCCGAACCGGCTGGCGCGCAGGTTGAGCAGCAAGAACTCGAAGTCGGTGACGCTCAGCTCCGACCACTCGCTTCTGCCATGACCGGCCTGCGCGAGCCGCGCCAGCAGCGCAATGCCGATAGCGACAGGCTCGCCGTGCGCCTCCTGCAACAGGATGTCGTCCGTCCCGTCGGGTGCGCGCAGCGCGACCTGAATGCCACTGACCGGCAGTCGGAGCATACCGTCAACGCTCAGCGGGCTCGGTCAGCGACGTGTCCTGCTCCCACCCCTCGTTCTCGAGCTTGATGTGCTCGATGGCGATGGCATTCGCGCCCGCATCGAGATCGGGCAGCGCCTGATACTCGGACACCCAGCAGCGGTGCACGAAGAAGCGCCACACCGGCTGACCTTCTTCGTTGAGCAGATCGATGCGCACCTCCTTGCGGAGGTTCTTCAACGACGTGCTGGGCGCGCCCTTGTCGAGCACCTGCGCCGCATTCGCCCAGTTGGCGAAGTCGAGGTCCTGCGTCAGCCCGCGTTCCAGCGTGATCGGCTCATACTTGGTGCGTCCGAGGCCCTTCAGGATGATCGCGTTGCCGCCTTCCTTGTACTCGATCACATCGGACGAACGCTTCAGTCCGGTGACCTTGCTGACCGCGGCAACCGGCGATGTCGATGTGCCGAAATATACCAGGAACCGATACGTCTTGTACGGATCGTAGCGATTGATGTTGACGGTGAACGGCTTGCCCATCGTGGCTCTCCTCAGGCGCCTGCGGTCTGGCCGGCAAGCTGCGCGATCTTGATGACGACGAATTCCGCCGGCTTCAGCGGCGCGAATGCGACCACGATGTTGACGATGCCATTCTGCTGATCAGTCGGCGTTGTGGTCGTGGAATCGCATTTCACCTGGAACGCCTGACTCGGCGTCGCACCTTGCAGCGCGCCCTGGCGGAACAGCGACAGCAGGAACGCGTCGATCGATGCCTTGATCGCCGTCCATAGCGGTTCATCGTTTGGCTCGAACACGACCCAGCGCAGATTGGCGAGCAAAGTCTGCTCGATGAACAGCGTCATGCGTCGGACCGGCACGTACATTGACTGCTGATAAGCCTGGTTGCGCGCGACCAGAGTGCGCGCGCCCCACACGACCGTGCCGGTGCCTGCGAAGCTGCGCAGGCAGTTGATCGAATCGAGGTTCAGCACGCCCTGCTGCGGATCGTTCATGATGCCGGATGGTACTGGCCCGGTCGTGTTGAGAACGGTGGCCGCCAGTCCCGCGGGCGCCTTCCAGACGCCGCGCGACGTGTCCGTCGCGGCATACACGCCGGCGACGAAGCCGGACGGTGCCATCGGGATCACCTCGCCGGTGACCGGATCGGTGGACTGAAGATAAGGGTAATACAGCGCGCCGTTCTGGCTCGTCGGAAGTTGGTAACCACTGACGCCGCCGAACATCCATTGCTGAATCGGAGCTGGCGTTGATCCGGCTGCACCGCTCGCCGGCGCCTGGGGCGGTGGATCGACTATCGCGAAGGCACGCTTTCTCTCAGCAAACGAGAGCGCGGCGCTCACCACCTCGTTGTCGGTGACGCCAGGAACCAGCAACAGATTGAATATCTCGACGTTGTCGAGCGACGAATTGGCCGCGAATACCGGCAGGAAATCGGCACCTGAGTAGCCCGTGTCAAACCCACCAGACTGCGCCGATACGTCGGTCCAGGTGATCGCCGCCACCGGCATGGTCAGAGCGGAACCGAAGCCGCCACCATGCGGCGCGACCGTCACCAGCGAGGAGACGCCGTTGATCATCACGTCAGGATCGGTCGGTGCGGGATGGCCAGCACTGACCGGTATGGTCAGCCCGCGATAGGTCTCGACGCGCGTGCCATAGGTCACGACCACGTCGAACGTCTGATTGCTGTTGCGCACATTGGTGATTGCGATCGACATCGGCACGACATCGATCGGCTCCAGCGCAGTGAACTCCAGCCCGCCACCGGTAGTCGCGACAACCGACGAAGTCGGAGCAATCCCGCCGGGGCCAAGGCGATGGACGATTGTTTCGTTTGCGGCCGTTTGCTTGAACAGACCTGGCTGAAGTCCCACCACGTAAGCGTTCGACCCGCCGTTGAGGAAGAACTGGTAGACCGCGCGTGCCAGGCTGGCGTCGGTCAGGCCGCTGCTGAACAGGCCGCCGAAATAGGTTTCGTAATCGCTGAAACTGAAGATCTGCTGCGCGACGCCGAAACTCGCGGTCTTGTACGGATGCGAATAGCCGATGAAAGCGGCGATCGACGTTGGCGCTGGGACGATGGCATGCGAACTCGACGGCAGTTCCTGGATGTAGATTCCAGGGTAGGAGTAGGAACCGGACATCGGACAACCTCGTGGGATTGGGTGACCAGGACCGCCGAACGGCCCCGTTCAGGTCAGGATGGCGGCGCGATGATGAGGCCTTGCGCCACAAGCGACTTGAGCAGCGCCGGAACCAGATTGCTCTCGTCGTTGCCGGTCAGTCCCACGGCGGTTATCCATGCGGTGCAGGTTGCGACGCCATTTGTAATGGTGATAGCCGAGAGCGGTATCTGGTACTGCTTGCCGGGAGCGGTGCTTTCACTGATGAACGTGACGGGCGATGCGCCGAGTACGGCCATGCGCTCTTCCCCTTGCTGGTTGCGGTAACGGTAAGGGGTTGATGCAGCCGCGCGCCATCCATCCTCGGATCGAGATGAGATAGAGGGCGCGATCTATATCCTTACTGCTTGGCGTCATGGCCGGCCATGATGATGGAAGCAGTGACGTCTCTCTAGCGTGGCAGACGCTCAGCCAGAGTGTCCGCGGTGAACACTGCCACATCCTCAGCGCCCGGGCCGAAGAGTTGCGCAAGGTCAGGCGACAGAGCGAGCACGCAGACGCCGGCCAACAAGGCGCGCAGCCATGTCAGATCGATCACCGGCTTCCCTGCGGTCTGGCCGAGGATAACGACATCCGGTGCAAGTTCGCGTAGCCGCTGCACATCCAGACCAGAGAACTCGGCGACGATTTGCAAATCGGCACGCGCGACCAGCACGTGCCGGATCAGGTCGGCCAGCAAAGGCGATACCGCGACCATGACGGCCCGGAGCCTTTCCACCTCCCCATCTCCCTCTGCAACCCTGATGCATCATGGGCGAGCGCACCGGCGCCGACCATTGATCCAAGGATTGACCGAGGATTGAGGCGCAGGATGTGCGCCGGCAATTCACATCTTCGATAAGCGCCGCTCAGGCGAAGCTGGGATCACTGCCCTGTCGCGCCGCATGCACGCGCGTCATCGCAGCCGTACGCCGCGGCACGCTCAATTTGCCCAGCAGATTATGGACATGAGACTTCGTAGTTCCCAGGCTGATGCCAAGCCGGCGCGCGATGTCCTTGTTGCTGAGCCCCTCGCTGACGAGGTGCAGGATTTCATTCTCGCGGCGCGTCAGGGACGGCGCAGATGCCTCGGGCAGTGCAGCCGTGGCACTGACGCTGGCGACCCGACGCAACAGGCTGCCGGCGATACGGGAAGAGCACGTCTGTTCGCCGCGGCTGATCTCGCCGATGAGCGAGGCGAGTTCATCCACCGAGGCGGTATTCGGAACATAGCCAGCAATCCCAGCTTCTGCCCAGGCGAGAACGTTCTCCTCGGTCTCGGCGACGGCAAGAGCGATGACACTGGATTCGGGTGCCGCTACGCACAACTGCACAGCGGTCTGCATGCCACCAGGAAAGGCGACATCCAGCAGCACGATGTCTGGCTGCAGCGTCGCCGCAGCCGCAAGCGCCTGTGCCGGTGTTGCGCCATGCCCACGCACCTGCAAGCCCGGCGCGCGTTGCAAGATTTCGGTCAGGCTTTCGCGGAGAAAGCGCACTTCGGAAACGATAAGCGTACCGAGGCAGACGGAATCGGCTGCTGACGGGCACTGCTGCTGCACCATACGGTCTCCGCCGTTGCGTATCGAGAACCCGCACCGTCCGTTTTGGACGCGATAACACAGCGGTGAGCCCGACGGCTACAACAAATTGCGTGAATCGCACGCCGACACGCTTCACTAATATGTAGCGACGCTATAACGCTTCGCGCGGGAGCCTCAGGCCGTCGGCTGACTCCGCACCAGACCACCGGGCAGCGCATCGGTTGCCCTGCCTTCGCGATAAGTCACCTGGCCCGCCTTGATGGTCGCCGCATAACCGCGCGCCCTTTGCAGCAGGCGCCGCCCACCGGCAGGCAGATCGACCACCATCCGCGGCCGCTCCAACGCCAGATTGGGGAAGTCGATCACGTTGATGTCGGCCTTCATGCCCGGTGCGAGCACGCCGCGGTCGTGCAGACCGGCGAAGCGCGCCGGCTCGCGGGTCTGGCGCCGCACCAGATCGGGAATGTCCATACGATCGTCTCCACGATCGCGACCCCAATAGCTGAACAGGAAGGTCGGGAACGATGCATCGGAGATGAACGCGACATGGGCGCCGCCGTCACTCAGTCCAGGGATGACGTGCTGGCGGCTGTACATCTCCTTCACCGCTTCCAGGTCATAGTTCGCGTAGTTGACGATGCAGGCGAATATGAAGCCCTTACCGTCATCGTCGATCAGCATGTCGTATGCGACATCCTGCGGTGTGCGACCCTCGCGCGCGGCGATCGCCTCGACGGAGTCGTCGCGTGACGGCGTGTAGTTCAGTGGATCGGTGAAGCGGAACATCCGCGCCCAGCCAATGCGGGTCAGCAGCGACCAGGTGTTGAACTCATTCGGGTCTTCCGTGGTGATCTTGGCGCGCACCGCCGGATCGCGCATCACGGCGACACGTTGTTCCAACGGCAGATGCGCGATGGAGCGATACGTGCGGGTGCCGGCGAACGGGTTCTGACTGCCAGTCAACCCGAGCAGCGCACCAATCGGCCGCGGGGGCGCGACGCAGCGAACAGGCAGGCCATCGGCTGCCGCCTGGGTGGAGAGTTCCAACAGGTCCTTCCACGCCGTGGTGCGGTCATGCCGCTGCGTCAGCGAGAACACCATCGGCCGGCCAGACGCCTCGATCACTCGGCGCATCATCGCGAATTCGGTTGCGGGATCGGGCGTGTTCCAGTCAGAGGTCATCTCGATGAACCCCTTGCCGGCGTCCTTCAGCCCCATGGCAATGCCCATCAGCTCCGCCTCCTGCGCGCGCAGGCCCGGGTGGAATCCGCCCGCCAGCGTCTTGTGCGCGATCGTGCGCGAGGTGGAGAAACCGAACGCGCCGGCGCGCACCGCATCGGCGGTGATCTGCCGCATTTGTGCGATATCGGCCTGGTTCGCGTCCTCCAGGTTCAGCGCACGGTCGCCCATGACATAGACGCGCATCGGCGCATGCGGCAGCAGCGCACAGAAGTCGATGTCGTGACGCTTGCGCTCCAGCGCGGTGAGATAGTCGGCGAAGCTTTCCCAGCTCCAGTCGAGCCCTTCATGCAGACATGGGCCGGGGATGTCCTCCACGCCTTCCATCAACGCGATCACTGCATCCTGCGTGTCCTTGCGCACCGGCGCGAAGCCGACCCCGCAATTGCCCATCACCACAGTCGTGACGCCGTGCCAGGACGAGGGCGCGAGATGCGAATCCCACATCGCCTGGCCGTCGTAGTGCGTATGGATATCGACGAAACCTGGCGTGACCGACAGGCCATCGGCATTGATCTCTTCGCGGCCGCGTCCCGACGCCTTGCCGACTTCGGCGATCTTGCCGTCTTTGACCGCGACGTCACCGACGAAGGGTGTTCCACCGTTGCCATCCATGATGGTGCCGCCGCGGATGACGATATCGAACTCGCTGGCCATGGCTTCGTTTCCTTTGTTGGTATGGAGGGTCACTCTGCCGCCACCTTAAACGAACTGTCGATCACCTCATCCAGCGCCGGCTTGATCTCGCGCTGGAAGATCTCAATCGTCTCGATGACAGCGTCCTTCGGCATCTGCGCATAGTGATTGACCAGCGCGATGTGTTCGCCTGGCAGCACCTTCCACTGCTCGATGAGCTGCCGCCGCACGCTCTCCACCGTGCCGAACACGAACAGCCCGGAGTTCACCAGCGAACCGAAGATGTCGTTGCCCTCGACCTTGCGCCGCCCCATCGCGGCATAAAAATTCTTCCAGATGTCGAGATCATACGCGCGGATCTTCTCCAGCGCGTCCTCCTCGGTCTTGCCAATCTGCAGCCAGCGCACGAGGCACTGGTTCTGTCCCGGCGCAAAGCTGCGCCCATGCTGCGCCGCGACACTGCGATAGCGCTCCGACAATGGCCCGGCGGCCGCGATCGATGCGAAGTAGGTCGGCACGAAGCCATTCCTACCGCAGAACTCAATCGTCTCGGGGCTACCCGAGCCGGCGACGAACACTTTCGGATGCGGCCGTGTATACGGCGCGGGCGCAACCGAAGCCCGGCGCCATACGCCGCGTTCATCCACCTCGCCCGGCGCGCCGAGCTTCTGCGTCACACCGGCACGCGCGAGCGGCCAGTCCTCGATGCCCGCCTCATATGGGAATGGCACCTGCCATGCCGGCCCTTTGTGCGTGAAGCTCTCCTGCGTCCAGGCCTTCACCACCAGCTCGACGTTGTCCTCGAAGATGCGACGATTGTGTTCATCGTCCTCGCGATCCTTCTGGAGCTGTGTCTCCTGCGAGAAGCCTGCCTGCACAGTCTGCGCATTATAGACCGCGGCGTTCGGCGACTTCGTCGCGCGCGTGCCAAAATGCTGGCCCAGCGTGTTGGTCCAGCGCGACTGATAGCCACGGGCGAAGCCCACGAAGGTGCGGCCCTTCGACAGATGATCGATCACCGCGACTTCCTCGGCGACGCGGATCGGATTGTGCGTGCTCATCACATAGCCGAGTGGGCCGATATGGATGTTCTTCGTCTTGGCCAGCCAGTAGGCATTGGTGGCGCCGGGCGAGGGCGCAACCTCATAGCCTTCCGACCAGAAGTGGTGCTCCGGCGTTGCCGCACCCCAGAAGCCCATCTCGTCGGCTGCCTGGATGATCTCGGTCATGCCCTGGATGGCGTCCTGATAGCGCTCCCGGTGCCGCCCGATCGGGCGGAGCGCCGCCCTTTCCTCCTCGTCGCGGGCGGGGATGACGGGGTACATGAGGATGATGGGCTTGAGCATGGGCGTTTCCTTGCATCGGCTGGCTGGCAGATACCGGCGGGTAGCCAATTGTGCGCCCCGGTACGGGTTCGTCAATCGCTGGTCATGAGGAAGAAGAACACGGATTACGCAGAGCTCTGCGTAATCCGTGTTCTTCTTCCTGTTCAGTCCCACGACATCTCCGCAGCCGCGTTGCGGCCCGCGATGCGGCCGAACACCAGGCATTCGCCGATGTTGCCGGTGCCCTGATACAGATAGCTGTAGATCGAACCGAGTTCGCCCGCACTGTACAGCCGCGGAATCGGGGTGCCATCAGGTCGCACGACTTGCCCGTTCTCGTTGCGCCTCGGACCACCCTGCGTATTCAGCATCGAAGGCGAGAGTTCCACCGCATAAAACGGCTTCCGCACGATTGGCTCCATCATCAAGGTGCGGCCAAAATCCGCATCGTGCTTCGCCTCGCAATGCCGGTTCCACCGATCAACGCTGCCGACCAGCGTGTCTGCATCAAGTCCTACCACCCTGGCGAGGGAGCTTAGGCTGTCGGCGCGTTTGATCCAGCCCTTGGCCAACTCGACGCTGTTGTCCTCGCTCCAATCGTAGCGCTCGATGATCTGCGTCCAGCCGTGGCTCGGATGCTTGTCATAGAGCGGGCCGGCGCTGAATAGAGTGTGATCAAAAATCATGAACATCGGGCATGGCGTGGACAGCGGCAGCCAGCGTCCGTTCACCGGCACCTTGCCGTGCCGCGTCTTGAACTTCTCGTCAGTGAATCGTCGAGCATCTGGCCCCACCACGATCATGCCGCCTGGCATCTGCTTGCTGAAATGCAGCGCCTGCATGGAGAACGTGGTCCGCACTTCCGGAACCTTCAATGCCATCGAGGGACCCGCGTAGTTGTTCATGTGCCAGAGATCGGCACCCACCGACATCGCCATCTTGATGCCGTCGCCCTCGTTGTACGGCGAACCGGAGGTATAGCAATACGGAACGCCAGGCAGGTAATCGCGGATCATCTGCTGGTTGTTCTCAAAGCCGCCGCAGGTCAGCACCACTGCCTTGCGCGCCTTCACATAGATCGACTCGTCGCGCCTTTGCCCACGCACACCGAGGATCTCTTTGGTCGTGTCGTGCTGGATGAGTTCCCTACCGGGTGTTTCGTACAGGATCGGAATAGGTCGCTGCTTCACCAGGCGCTCAAACAGTTTCCATGTGAAGGAATAGCCGTAAGTCGGCCCATCATGGAACTTGTGGACGCAGTCCGCGCCGGGCAGATCGGGAAACTCGATGCCGACTGGCTGATGCTGATGTTCCTGCGGATCGCCGCCAAGGCTCGCGAGCCATTCGTTGTTCTTGCACATCTCCTCCGCCCATGCCTTCACCATCGCGTCGGGCACGGTGTAATGACCGCAGAGCGCGGTGAGATAGGCGGCGGCCTTCTCGGCCGATGATGTGTTCAGGTACCCCTGCCCTGCGACGCGCGTATTGCCGCCTTCCTGGCCTTCGGGTGCCTTTTCCAGGATGACCACTTTCGCTCCGAGCTCATACGCGGTGACAGCAGTGGCCATGCCTGCTGCTCCGAAGCCGACCACGACAACATCGGCTTCGACGTTCCATTGATGCGGCAAAGATTGGTGCTCCGTCTGGTAGGCGTTGGACTTGCCGCGGAGCTAGATCGCTATCGCGCCGCCGTCCACGTGGATCTCCGATCCGGTAATATAGGACGCCTCATCCGACGCAAGGAACAGGATGGCATAGGCGACCTCATCGACCTCACCAGGCCGGCGCATGGGAATGACGCGCATCCTTTCTGCACGCACGGTGGGATCAGCAGTGCGGCCGGATGTGCGCATAGGCGGCATGACACCGGGATGCACGGAGTTGGCGCGGATGTTGTCCTTCGCATGCTGCACGGCGGCCGACTTGGTCATCAGCCTTACGGCCGCCTTCGAGGCGTTGTAGGCCATGTGCACGTGTTCGCTGCCGATGATGCCGGCAATCGAGGACAGGTTGACAATGGAACCGCCGCCACTGGCTTTCATCGCCGGAATGGCGTGCTTGATGCCGAGGAACACACCGGTCGCGTTGATCGCCATGATACGGTGCCAGGCTTCCGTGCTGTAGAAGTCCTGTTCGGCACTGCCGGAAATGCCGGCGTTGTTCACCAGCACATTCAGCTTGCCGAAATTGCGCGTGCTCGCGGCCACCACGGCGGCCCAGTTATCCTCGTCAGTGACATCCAGCTTCTCGAAACGGGCGCTGTCGCCGATGGCATTCGCCACCTGCCTGCCTTCGTGCTCCAGCACATCGGCAATCATTACCTTGGCACCTTCGCGTGCGAACATCCGGGCGGTGGCAGCACCCATGCCTGATGCGGCGCCCGATATGATCGCGACCTTGCCCGCCAGCCTCATGGTCCCCTCCCCCTTGATGTATGTCGATCGACCTTGCCATGCTGTGCTGCGAGACGGAAGACGAGGAGACGCCAACGTGGCCCCTTACCATCACGTGATCACGACACCGGCTGCGTGGACCAACCGCTCCATCGGCGGCAAGGCAGGGCTCACGCAGGCATTGACTTCAGCACAGCTCGCGGCGTTTGACGCGGTGCTGGCGCGCACGCGGCATAAGAAGCCGCAAGAGGCCACGCGCGACGAGTTCGATCATCCCGAGATCAGCGCGCTCGCGGACGGCCTGACCGAGGCGATCAAACATGGAAGCGGTGCTGTCCTGCTGACCGGCTTGTCACGCGCGACGCACAGCGAAGAGGACATGGAGCGGATCTACTGGGGCATCGGCGTCAGTCTTGGCGAGCCGGCGGTGCAGAGCATGCTGGGCGACCGACTGGGTCATGTGCGGCACGTCAAGGACGATCCGGTGGCGCGTGGCTATCGCAGCAATGAGGAGTTGCGGCCGCACACCGACTCGCATCGCATTGTCGGTCTCATGTGCCTGCAGCAGGCGGAATACGGCGGGTTCAGCCGTATCGTCTCCAGCCTGGCCATCCACAACGAGATGCTGGCGACGCGGCCTGATCTGCTGGAACCGCTGTATGAGGGCTACTACTACGCCGTCGGGGAAGCACAGTTCTCCAGCAAGCCGGTCACCGACTTCAAGATCCCCGTCTTCTGCTGCGTGGATGGCAAGGTGAGCTGCAACTACGTGCGCGACTTCATCGAGCGCGCCGCGCGCCTCCGCGGCGAGGAGCTGCCAGCGAAGTTCGTCGAGGCGATCGATTGTTTCGACCGCATCGCGGAGCGCGACGACATGCGCATCAGGTTCATGCTGCAGCCCGGCGAGATGCTGCTGTGGCACAACTTCCAGATGTTGCACGCACGTGACGCCTACCAGGACTCGCCGGAGCACACGCGTCACCTGCTGCGGCTTTGGCTCAGGGTGGAGAACGATCGGCCCATTGTCGATGCGATCCTGCAGCGCGCTGCGATCTACGAGCGCGTCTATCGCGAGCGGTCCGGCCGCGTGCCGGCGAGCGAACTGGCCGGAGCATGATCGGGGCCGGCTGATCGTTCGATCTCCATTCTTACCAGGGATCGATCCGTTCACGTTTCTGTTTTTTGACAGGGCTGACACCTGACGGAAAGCTCGCGAGGGCGCGGGTGACGCGCTCACCGGCGGCTTCGTGCGTGTCTCGGTCAGTGACACCGGTCAGGGAATGTCGGAAGAGACCCCTCGCCACGCCTTTGAGCCGTTCTTCACCACCAAGGGACCAAATCAGGGCACTGGCCTGGGACTTTCGATGGTCTTTGGGTTCGGCTCCCTCGTCGGCGGTACGGTGACACTGGAAAGCGCCCCTGGGCAGGGCACCACGATCGCCATCTTTCTGCCGGGTGCAGCGGCTGCAGCCGTCTCGACGCTCCGAAACTCATCCGACATCGTCGAAACGGCCCCCGCTCGCATCCTCATCGTCGATGACGACGAGGCCGTGCGCGCGACAACCTGCGCGATGCTCGAGGAGCTAGGCCACAACGTTGTAGCGGCGAACGGCGCCAGTGCGGCTTTGAGCGTCCTGCGATCCGATCGCCGGTTCGACCTGGTCGTGATCGATTACGCCATGCCGGAGATGAGCGGCAGCGAATTGGCAACCGAAATCCGCAAGGCATGGCCCAACGCACCTCTGCTCTTTGTCACCGGCTATGCGGACAACAAGGGACTGCGCGTCTGGACCGATCTTGGTGTGAGCACGCTGCACAAACCCTTCAGCCAAGATGAGCTCGCAGCCGCCGTGACCAAGGCTATCTCCGATTCGAGTTCCGCGCGAATCATTCCGTTCCGCGCCTGAGCACCGGCGGCGGTTTCACAAGCCAATCCACCCGTGCCACGATCCTGCCGACGAGCGTACCGGGAGGGAACCGCATGCAGTTCAGTTTCACCAGCGAGCAGGAGGAGTTCCGTTCGGTGTTGCGCCGTTTCCTCGAGGAGAAGTCGCCGCCGACGGTCGTACGGCGGCTGATGGAAACGGAGGCAGGCTGGGATCGCGAGAGCTGGCGGGAACTCAATCAGCAGCTTGGGCTGACTGCCGTCCATATTCCCGAAGCCTATGGCGGCCAGGGTTTCGGCTTCGTCGAACTGGGCATCGTGCTGGAGGAGATGGGACGTGCACTGCTCTGCGCACCCTACTTCGCCTCCACAGTGCTCGCCGGCACCGCGATCATGAATGCCGGAACCGAGGCGCAGAAACGGGCGCTACTGCCGGACATCGCCAGCGGTGAGACGATCGCGACACTGGCGTTCACCGAACCGAATGGGCGTTGGGACGCTGACGGCATCGAGACCAGAGTAAGCGGCAAGTATCGGCTCGACGGCGTGAAGAGCTTCGTGCTGGACGGCCACACCGCGGACCTTATCGTCGTGGTCGCGCGCGGCGACAAGGGACTGTCGTTCTTCACAGCGCGTGGCGACGCGCCTGGACTGACGCGGCGGCCGCTGAAGGCGCTCGATCCGACGCGCAAGCTGGCGAGGCTCGAGTTCCGCGGTGTCGAAGCAGAACTGCTTGGCGAGGAAGGGGCCGGCGCGGCGCCGTTCGAGCGCACGATGATGCAGGCGGCAGTGTGCCTGGCGAACGAGATGGTCGGCGGCGCCGAGAAGCTGCGGCAGTCGGCGCTCGACTACGCCAATCTCCGGGTACAGTTCGGCCGCACCATCGCCTCGTTCCAGTCGATGAAGCACAAGCAGGCGGATATGCTGGTGGATGTCGAGCTTGCGCGATCGGCAGCCTATGTCGCGGCCTCTGCGGCAGCCGACGATGACGCCGAATTGCCGGCGCTGGCGTCGCTGGCGAAGGCGTGCGCGTCGGACGCGTATATGCAGACCGCCATACACACGATCCAGATCCATGGCGGCATCGGCTTCACCTGGGACAACGACACGCATCTCTGGTTCAAGCGCGCCAAGAGCTCCGAGGTGTTCCTGGGCGATCCGACTTACCATCGGGAACTGATGATGCGGGCGTGGGGGGTATGAGCATGACCGAACCGACAGAAGCCCAGGTCCGCGCCGAGGTTCGTGCATGGCTGGAAGCCAACTGGAACCCCGACCAGGGCCTGGTGGAGTGGCGCAACAAGCTGATCGACTCCGGCTGGGGCGTGCCATCATGGCCGAAGGCGTGGTTCGGCCGCGAGCTGCCGATGGCACTGGAGATGGCGGTCGAAGAGGAGATGCAGCGCATCGGCGCCGTCAGCGTGGCCAAGACCGGCATCCGCCGGCTCGCCGCGGCGACATTGCTGGTGCACGGCAGCGACGAACAGAAGCGGCGGTTCCTGCGCCGCAGCCTGACCGGCGAGGACACCTGGTGCCAGTTGTTCAGCGAGCCTGGTTCTGGCTCCGACCTGGCCGGCGCCGTGACGCGCGCCGAGTTCAAGGGCAATCGCTGGGTGATCAACGGCCAGAAGGTGTGGACCACGTCCGCGCACCACGCCGATTGGGGCCTGCTGCTGGCGCGCACCAACTGGGATGTGCCGAAGCACCAAGGGCTGTCGTATTTCGTGCTCGATATCCACCAGCCGGGCGTCGAGGTGCGGCCGCTGCGGCAAATGAACGGGTACGCCTCGTTCAACCAGGTATTCTTCACCGATGCCGAGGTGCCGCCGGAGAACCTCGTCGGCGATGTCGGCAAGGGCTGGGCGGTCGCGACCACTACGCTGATGCATGAACGGCGCGGTGCCGATGGCATCTCCCGCTGGGGCCGCGCATCCGACAAGCCGGGCCGCGTGTACGAAGAAGAGCGGCAGGAGATCGCCACCGTCATGGAGCCATACAAGTGGTATCCGCAGCGCGCCGGGCGCGTGGACCTGGTGATCGAGCGCGCCAAGGCGACCAGCAAGATCGGCGATCCGGTGGTACGGCAGGAGATCGCCAAGCTGCTGACGCTGTCGAAGACGGCCGAATGGACCGCTCGACGGGCTCGGGCAGCACAGATGGCGGGGCGGTCACCAGGACCAGAGGGGTCGCTGGGCAAGCTGGTGGGAAGCCATGTGGCGCGCGCGGCGGCACGCGTGCACACACTGATGACCGGCGCGGATGCGATGCTTGCCGGCGAGGACGCGCCGATGAACGGATTGGTCACTGAGATCCTGGTCTCCGTGCCGGCAGGCTCTATCGCCGGAGGCACGGACGAAATCCAGCGCAACATCATCTCGGAGCGCGTGCTAGGCATGCCGAAGGAGCCGCGGACCGACAACGACCGGCCATTCCGCGACGTGCCCAAGAATCTCGTGGTGTAGCCGGGGACGCATTGGCCGCTCACGCGTTGT
>CAYRTL010000015.1:2961-10802 GCA_964427005.1 uncultured Acetobacteraceae bacterium | reverse complement strand
TACACGCTGTGGCTCTGCCTGGGCATCCTGGCCGTCATCACCCTGGTCAATCTGCGCGGCACAAGAGAGACCGGCCTCGCCTTGTCCGTGCCCACCTACCTGTTCATCGCCAGCCTGGGCGTGGTGATCGCCTGGGGGTTGTTTCGGGCAGTGTCTGCAGGCGGGCATCCCCAACCCATAGTGCCGCCTCCCCCACCGCCGCCTGCCGCCGAGGCGCTCACCCTCTGGCTGTTGTTGCGCGCCTTCGCCAGCGGTTGCACCGCAATGACCGGCGTGGAAGCGGTCAGCAATGGGGTTAACGCCTTCCGCGAGCCGCGGGTGCGCAACGCCCACGGCACGCTGGCGGCCATCGTAGTCATCCTCGGCGTGCTGCTTCTCGGCATTGCCCATGTGGCTCAGGCCTATGGCGTGACAGCCATGGATCAGACCAAGGAAGGCTACCAGAGCGTGCTGTCGCAGCTCACGGCCGCGGTATTCGGGCGGGACTGGTTCTACTACATCACCATTGGCAGCGTGCTCGCGGTGCTGTGCCTGTCGGCCAACACCAGCTTCGTGGACTTTCCGCGCCTGTGTCATCTGGTGGCGCAGGACGGCTTCCTGCCGCGGCCGTTCGCCATCCCGGGGCGGCGGCTGGTTTACTCCGTCGGGATCCTGTTCCTGGCAGCCGGCGCCTGCATCCTGCTTGTCGCGTTCGGCGGCATCACCGATCGGTTGATCCCGCTGTTCGCCGTCGGCGCATTCCTGTCCTTCACGCTGTCGCAGGCCGGCATGGCCGTGCACTGGTGGCGCGCGCTGCAGGGCTTCGACGGGATGGCGCGGGCCAAGCTCGTCATCAACGGGCTCGGCGCCATCGCAACCGCCATCGCACTGGCCATCATCCTGGCCGCCAAGTTCGTCGAAGGGGCATGGCTGACCGTGGTGGTGATCCCGAGCACCATCCTGCTGCTGCATACGGTCCGCCGCTACTACGACGAGATCGACCGCCAACTGCTGACCGGTCGTGATCGCCAGATCGATGTGCGTCACCACACGCCGCCTGTCGTCCTTGTGCCGATCAAGCGATGGGACCGGCTGGCGCGCAAAGCCATCGAGTTTGCGCTGCGGGTGTCGCCCGATGTGACCGCGCTGCACGTCACCGCACTCGACGGTCCGGATGCGGAGGACCAGGAGCAGAAGCTGCGCGGGGAATGGGCCCACTGCGTGCAGGCGCCGGCGCAACGGTATGGCCGGCGTCCGCCGCGATTGGAGTTCGTCCGCTCGGAGTTCCGCAGCATCACCGCTCCCTTGCTGCGCATGATCAGCAGCATGCAGCAGGAGGCGCCGCATCGGCCCGTCACGGTCATCCTGCCCGAGCTGATCGATGGCCGCTGGTGGGGCTATGTGATGCACGCGCATCGGGAGCGGCTGCTGCGGACCAGGCTGCTGCGCCATGCGCCCAATGTTGTCGTCGCACTGGTCCCATGGCGGCTGCAGCCGGTCAGTCCCGAGGAGGTTATCGCGGAAGAGGAGCCGGTGGCGGAGCAAGTCTCAGCGGCGTCTCATTGAACGCAAGCTGAGAGGCTGGATGAGTTTCGGAGACAGATCCGCGGCAGAGGCGCAGAGCGCGCCGAGAAGGCGAGCAGACGCGAGCACCGCATCCATGCTGATGCACGCGTGCGACGGACGTATCGATCATCTGCACGGCAGCGTCATGATCGGCGGTCAGCCAAAACCGACGCCTCTTCCCCAAATCGTAGAGGTGTATATATTGTCAACAAGGACAACACACCTCCGCCCGCCCAGCGGACGGTGGTGCATCGCGAACCGGTTGGGTTCGGCACGGACCGCCGCGGGAAAGGTTCAAGCCTCGTCCAAGGCGCCTCGATACGCTTGCGGCCGTTTACGACCTTCGTCGATCTAAGCAGCCGCCTGAACTGCGATTGTCGAATTTTCGCGCAGCCTGTCGGCACGTTCTTTCACCGCTGCATGGGGGCGTAATCATGCGGTCAAATCTTCACTTATCAATCGCCTCCCACCTGGCAGCGATCGCGGTCGGTGCCGTTGCAGCAGCAGCATACCTCATGGTCTACGCAGCCCGCCCACAATCGCTCGCCTACTACATCTCGGCGATCTGCGCGGGATCGTTTTGTCCCGCGTCTACCGCGGAGACTCCGTACCTCGCCGAAAATATCAGCGCGATGACAAAGATGATGATCGACATGGGTATCAGGCCGTCAGGCGATGTCGACGCCGACTTTGTGGCGATGATGGTACCGCACCATCAGGGTGCCATTGAGATGGCGCAGGCTGAATTGCGTTACGGACGCAATGAACCACTCCGGCGTATGGCTCAGGAAATCATTGTCACCCAGCTGGAAGAGATCGCTGCAATGCGGTTGTCGCTTGGCCAGGCCGTACCGCCCTCCGTAGCATCGCCTGATCAGATCCCGCCTGCGGTCATGAACGATCCGAGGTTTAGTAATGCAATCGTGGTAAAGAAGCCGTGATATGCAATGCAACGCAATAGCGGCCGTTCTGTTGGTTGCGACAGGTATTGTCGGTGCCCGCTACGCCGTCGCCGGACAGGCTCCCGCGGCCGCGTCCGACCCCGATATTCCCATCAGCCGTCAAGATCGCGTCTACTCCGCTGAACAGTACTCGAACACCGTCTCTGTCACCGATCCCGTCGACAACAAGCTCGTTGGCACTATCCGCCTTGGCGATCCGTGGCCTGCCAGTCTCAGTCCGCTCTACAAGGGCCAGCTGTTGGTGCACGGCATGGGGTTTTCGCCCGATCATCACACTATCGCCGTTGTCTCCATCGGCTCGAATGCGGTGAACTTGATCGATACCGCGACCAATAGTGTGAAGCACATAACCTATGTCGGACGCTCTCCACACGAAGCGTTCTATACGATGGATGGCAGTGAGATCTGGGTAGTCATCCGCGGCGAGAACTACGTCTCCGTGCTCGACGGTACCACTTACGAGGAGAAAACGCGGATCATCGTTCCCAACGGTCCGGGTATGACGATCTTCTCGCCCGATGGCAAATACGGCTATGTCTGCTCCTCGTTTACACCGGAGACCGAAGTTATAACCGTCGCCGATCACAAGATTGTCGGCAAGGTTCCGCAAGCTAGCCCGTTCTGTCCCAACATCGCCGCAACGCCGGACAGCAAGCAGGTCTGGTTTACCCTGAAAGACACCGGCAAGACCCAAGTGTTCGACGGGCAACCCCCGTTTGCGCTGTTAACCACCCTCGATACCGGTCCGATCACCAATCATGTCAATATCGTGCGGAACGCCAACGGGATGTTCGCGTACATCACGATCGGCGGGCTCAACGAAGTTAAGGTGTTTCGCACAGACAATTTCGAGCAGGTCGCAACAATCCCAGTGGGCAAATTACCGCACGGCATCTGGCCATCAGGGGACGGCACGCGAGTCTATGTCGGCCTCGAGAACGAGGACAAGCTGGCCGTAATTGATACGCTAAAAAACCAAGTGATCGCGACCAGTCCGATCGGCCAGGCTCCACAAGCCCTCGTTTACGTGCCCGATGCCGTACCCGCGGCGAGCGGCGCCATCAACTCGGCAATGACCAGGATGATGGTCGCCCCTGAAGGTCTCGGAACCAACAACTTGCAGCCGCTTGGCGTAGCCGGCCAATCGGCGCAGCTGTCGCTCGTGGCGCCGGGAGCCAAGAAAGAGGAAAGAGCGCCCACCAGCGTTTCCTTGGCCGACCAGGGTTTGGTGCAAGTGTTAGAGGCCGCGGTCACCGGGCTCGAGCCCGGAAAGGCCTACCTGCTTGCGCTTGCAAGTGAGCCATCGGGCGGGGGCACTCTGAAACCACTGCAAGGCTTCATGACAAACCCTGCCGGCGCAGCCGTCGTTAATACAATCGGACCAATCCGCCAGGTAGTGCGCGGCGAGGACAATATCCCGCGTCGGTACCTCGTGATCATTCCCGGCACCGCCGATAACCACGGCGCCCCCGTTCAAGTCCAAAGTGAATGATGGGCCCTGACGCGCCGACCACAATGACTAGTCTCGTTGGTGAGAACCTATCAGTCATTCGTCATGCGAGCGAAGCGAAGCAAACCAGTAGCGACTGGATTGCGTCGCTTCGCTCGCAATGACGAGACCGTCAATGTGTCGTCGGCTCTAAGCATCTGTGTGCATCCGTGGTTTCCATTCTGCATTATCCGCTACTCCCCTCCCCCAGCACCATATCCGCAGCCTTCTCCCCGATCATGATCGAGGGCGCGTTGGTGTTGCCCGACGTCAGCGTCGGCATGATCGACGCGTCGGCAACGCGCAGCCCGGCAATCCCATGGACCCGCAACCGCGCATCCACCACCGCCATCGGATCAGCGCCCATCTTGCACGTCCCTACCGGGTGATACGTCGTCTCCGCCACACGCTTCACCCAATCCAAAATCTCCTCGTCCGCGACCACCGGCGCGCCAGGTGCCAGCTCCGTCACCCGCATCGCCGCCATCGCCGGCGCGGTCATGATGGCGCGTGCAATGCGCACTGCACGCACCGTCACCTCCGCATCTATCGGCGACGAGAGGAAGTTGAAGTTGATCGCCGGCGGCTGGCGCGGATCAGCCGAGACGATGTGAATGTGGCCCTTGCTCTCCGGCCGCATCGGATGCGCGTAGCAGGTCATGCCGCACTCGCGTGACAGCTTCGGCCCGTGCGGGCCGGGTTCGGTCAGCATCGGCACCCAACCAAGCAGCACGTCCGGTGCTTCCAACCCATCGCGCGAGCGCACGAAGGCGCGTATCGGCGCGGCCACGCCGCCGAGCATGCCGTCACGAAACAATGCGTAGCGCAGCGCCTGCTTGACCAGGCCGAGACCGCGACCTCGATCGTTGAAGGTGATGCCTTTCGCACCCACCGCCCAACGCGTGCGCGGTGCAAAATGGTCGCGCAGGTTTTCGCCGACACCGGGTAGCGCGTGGCGCACTTCGATCCCGAGATCGCGCAGCCGATCGGGCTGGCCGATGCCGGACAGCTCCAGCAACTGCGGCGAGTTGATCGATCCGGCGCTCACCACGATTTCGCGCCCAACGCGAGCCTCGCGCGCAGCGCCGCCCACCGAGTAGCGAATGCCAACGCAGCGCTTGCCATCCAGCACGAGTGCTTCGGCCAGTGCCTCGGTCTCGATATGCAGGTTCGGACGTTTGCGGATCGGATCGAGATAGCAGCGCGCGGTGCTCATCCGGCGGCCGGAGGCGATCGACGCCTGGCTCATCGCGATGCCGTCCTGCGTAGCGCCGTTGTAGTCGGGATTGTGCGGGATGCCGACTTGCTCCGCCGCCTTGATCAGCGCCGCGAATATCGGCAGCCGCGGCGGAGGGTTGGTGACGCGTATCGGCCCTTCGCGTCCGCGATACATATCGTCGCCGCCTTGAAAACTCTCCATGCGCTTGAAGAACGGCAGAACGTCGTCGTAGCTCCAGCCTTGATTACCCATTTGCGCCCAGGTGTCGAAGTCCTGCGCCTGGCCGCGCACGAACGCCATGCCGTTGATCGCACTGGAACCGCCCAGCAGCTTGCCGCGCGGCACCGGAAGCGATCGGCCGTTGGTGTTCGCTTCCGGCTGCGAGCTGTACAGCCAGTTGGCCGCGGGATTGTTGATCAGCCTCGCGTAGCCGATGGGAATGCGCGACCAGGGATGGCTGGCCCGGCCGGCCTCCAGCAGCAGCACCCTGTTGCGCGCGTCCGCTGACAGCCGATTGGCGACGACAGCCCCTGCCGAACCCGCGCCGACAACGATGTAGTCATAGGTTTGCATTTGCGACGAACCCCCCTGATCGTCATGGCCGGGCTTGTTCCGGCCATCAGTCGTGGCAAGGTGCCACAACGGATGGCCGGCAAGGAGGCCGGCCATGACGATGAACGAGGCCGGTCCCGAGGAACCAACCGCCATGCCTTATCCAACACATCTCCTGCCAACCACCGTCGTGGGCAGCTACCCGCAGCCGGACTGGCTGGTCGATCGCGCCGGACTGCACGCGCATGGCGTGCCGCGTGTGCACGCGCACGACATCTGGCGCATTCCCGGACCGCTGCTCGAACAGGCACAGGACGATGCAACGGTCCTCGCGATCCGCGACATGGAACGGGCGGGGATCGACATCATCACCGACGGTGAGATTCGCCGCGAGAGTTATTCGAACCGCTTCGCACTGGCGCTCGATGGCATCGACGCTGACACGCCAGGCGAAGTGAACGCGCAGTTCAATCGCGCGACACCGGTGCCGCGCGTGGTTGGCAAGATCCGCCGCCGCGCTCCGGTGGAACTGCGCGACGTGCAGTTTCTGCTGCGCAATACCGATCGGCCGACGAAGATCACGCTGCCGGGTCCGTTCACGCTGTCGCGCCAGGCGAAGAATGAGCACTACAAAGACGAGGCGGAGCTGGTGATGGATTACGCCATTGCGGTCAATGAAGAGCTGCGCGACCTGAAGGCGTCAGGTGTGGACGTAATCCAGTTGGATGAGCCGTGGGTTCGCACCGATCCGGAGAAGGCGTTGCGTTATGGCATTCCGGCGATCAACCGCGCGCTCGAAGGCATTGAGGGACCGACGGTGGTGCATATCTGCTTCGGCTATGCCGCGGTGGTGAAGCAGCAGAAGCCCACCGGCTACAGCTTCCTGCCGCAGTTGGCGGACACAATCGCGCAGCAGATCTCCATTGAGGCGGCGCAGCCGAAGCTGGACCTCGGCGTGCTGCGCGAGTTGTCAGGCAAGCAGATCATGCTTGGCGTGCTCGACCTGGGTGATGCACGCGTGGAGACGGCGAACGAAGTGGCCGAGCGTATTCGCGCCGGGCTGCGCTATGTCGCGCCGGAGCGCCTGATTCCCGCGCCGGATTGCGGGATGAAGTACCTGCCGCGCGACGTGGCATTCGGCAAGCTGAAGGCATTGGCGGAAGGTGCCGCGATGGTACGCCGGGAACTCTGAGTGCCACTTCACTTCGGCGTCGCTGCCTGCGGCTCCAGCCCAGGCACGCCAAGCCGCCGCAGCAGACGCTCCGCTGAATCCTTAATGTCCTGGCCCAATGAGGACGATGTGGTGGCGACTTCCGGGCCGGCGACACGGTAGCGGGCAAGCGCCTCCGGCGTCCGATCGAGATCCAATGCCAGCGGCCCGTCGGGTATCGGCAGCGGCAGGTTGCCGATGGCACGGAACCGCACCATCACCGTCTTCGCCTTTGCCAGTTGCTCCGCTGTGGCGGGTGCATCGGCCTTGGCAGGCGCGCACATCACCGAGGCGCCATCCAGCGAGCACGGCAGTTCGACCATGGGTGCCGTGTCGAACCGAATCTGCGCGGTGGCCGTAAGCCCCAACAGGCCGCTCAGCGCGTTGCCGAACGTGATGCCTCGTACGGTCACCACTGGCACAAGCTGGTCGCCCCGCAACTGCACTTCCAGCGCCATGCCAGGGCGGCCCTCGCTCGGGACCACAAGCCACAGCTTGTGCCGCATGTGGCACACCTGCGCATCGGTCATCGGGTCCATCGCGCAGGACAGCACCCACGAGCCGATCGTCTGTTCAGAACGGGGCACGTCAACCTTGCGCGGTTGCGCATTCGCCAACAATGGACAGAGCAACAAGGAAAGCGTCAGTGTCGCGGTCTTCATGGCGCTCGATTAGCACGCCGCGTGTGCAACGGCGAGATTTTGTTGCGTCATCGGGGCAGTGTAGCGAGCCACGCCAAGGCGATATCACCGGCCGCCTCCGGCGTATCGCGATGGCCGCTGGCCACCGTCTCATATCGATTGAGCGGCGAAGGCGGCGCTCTCCCGAAGATACGACCAGGACCCGACTGCTGGGTCGGGTCTT
>CAYRTL010000015.1:0-2861 GCA_964427005.1 uncultured Acetobacteraceae bacterium | reverse complement strand
GCCATGTTGCCGCCGAGTGAAAGACCGGCGACGATGATGCGTCGTGCACCGGCGGCCCGCAATTTGGCAATGGCGGCATCGATGTCGCGGAAGCAGTCCTGGTAGGCCATATCGTATATACGTCGTCCGGAGAAGCACATCTCAGGACGCTCGACGCGATAACCCGCCGCCTCCAACCGCGACGCGAGGCCGGTGATCAGCCGATCAGGCGAGCCCTGTTTGCCATGCATGAGCACAATGCCGAGGTCGTTGGCGGCAAACGCATGCGCGGCGAGACTGATCGCCGCGATGGCGAGAACAAGCCGTCTCATGCCGGCGCGAACACGTCCTCATGCGGCGCCGAGACGCGCTTTTCCGGCGGCGCGGCGAACAGCGCATCGCGCTGCAGCACCGGCACCACGCGATCCGCGAACAAGCGCATGTTCAGCTCACCCTGCTCGTGCGGCATGCCGCCATAGGAGAAGTCGGCGATCAGGTGATCGGTGCCGGTGAGCGATCGCAATTCGGCAATCTGCTGGATGCAGTCATCCGGCGTGCCAACGATCTGAATCCTGACATAGAACTCGGTCGCCTTCTGCCGTGCCGAGTCTTCCTTCATTTTGGCGTAGGTCTTGGTCATCTTGCCGTAGGCTTCGTAGCCCTTCACCGTCGCCAGGTGTCCGTCCGAGAAGTGGTAGTGGCTGTCGATCGAATCCCACTTCCGCCCGAGATACTGCATGGCGCGCTCATGCGCTTCATCGCGGCTTTCGGCGCAGGAGACGTTGGTGAGAATGATCGGCGGTGGCGGCGTATGGCCGACAGCCGCAGCGATCTCCCGGAATTTGTCGATATCGGCGGCCGCCTTCGGCCATTCGTTCTGCATGATCACCATCATGCCAAAGCCCAGCTTCGCCATGATCTCGGCTGACTCAGGCGTGACCGAGGAGACGAAGAAGCGCCGCTCGGGGTTGGATATCGGCTGCGGCCGGATCGACGTGCGGGGAATCTGGTAGTACTCGCCTTGCCAGTCGAATTCCGGCTCGCTCAGGGCCAGACGAATGAGCTGCGCTGATTCGACGAAGCGCGGGCGCGCTTCCTCCATGGGGATGCGGAACCCCGCATATTCCACCGACGCCGCGCCGCGTCCAAACCCGAACAGGCAGCGGCCGCCGCACAGCACGTCCAGCAGCGCGATGCTTTCAGCAACACGGATCGGGTCGTGCCAGGGCAGCACGATCACGGCGGTGCCAAGTTGCACGCGCTTGGTGCGGCCGGCGAAGTAGCTCAGCAGTTGCACCGGCGCGGGCGACATGGAGTAGCCGGTGAAGTGATGCTCCAGCGCGAAGATGGAATCGAAACCAAGCGGCTCCGCCAGATCGCCGAGTTCCAGATGCTCCTTGTACACGGCGACAT
The DNA here is from genome assembly GCA_964427005.1 of uncultured Acetobacteraceae bacterium. Lineage (GTDB taxonomy): Bacteria > Pseudomonadota > Alphaproteobacteria > Acetobacterales > Acetobacteraceae > JAMXLO01. The sequence goes on along the minus strand of CAYRTL010000015.1, from coordinate 1,469 downwards.
CCGATCGTCCTGCCTGGGCCAGGATGCTGAGCGACACACCGACCTTCATCGTTTCCTCCTGCGCAGTCGCGCCGAGTGTGTCAGGATGACGCATCGAGGTCGAGGGATGCCATGTCGGGGCAAAGTGATACGCTTCCCGATCTGTTACGCGAGGGGCTCGACGTTGTGTTCGTCGGCATCAACCCGTCGCGGTATTCGGTGGCGCACGGCCACTACTTCGCGCGCCGCACCAACCGCTTCTGGCCCTGCTTTTCACGCTCCGTCCTTAGCGCCCCGGCGCGCCGCGCGCTGAGGGTGGAGCGACTGGAACCGCAGCATGACCGTACGCTGCTCGACCACGGGTTCGGCTTCACCGACGTGGCCAAGCGCGCCACGGTGCGCGCTAGCGACCTGCCGCCGCACGAGATGGCCGCCGGGGCGGCCGATTTGCTCGCCAGACTCGAGCGTTACCGGCCGCGCATTGCCTGCTTCCATGGCGTCACCGGCTATCGGCACGTACTACGTGCGCTGAATCCAACTGCTGCGGTGCCTAGGCTCGGTCCACAGCCGTCGCGGATCGGCGGGACGCAGTGTTTTCTCGTGCCCAGTCCGAGTGGCGCCAATGCCCACTTCACGCCAGCCGATCAGACAGGCTGGTATGACCGGCTCGCCGCGTTTGCCCGTTCGTTGCAGGCTGCCTAACTTCGACGCAGAGGAAAGGTTCAACTGCGATGCACCACTTCGGCGTGCTGATTCCATCGACCAACACGACATGCGAGATCGAGTACAGCCGGCTGCTGCCGCCGACATTGCAGGTGCATGTCGGGCGGTTGGGCAAGGGCGGCGGCGGCACCTTCTCGCCCAGCAAGGACGAGGACATCGACTACCAGGCGAAGCTGCTGGGCACCGCGCGGGTGGAGGTTATCAGCCTGGCACAGACTTCCGCCAGCCTGTTCGCGGATGACTACGATGAGAATGTGATCCAGCGGATGAGTGCGGCGTCGGGCGTGCCGGCCATCACGTCGGCGATTGCGATCGGGCAGGCGATCCAGGCGCTTGGCGCGCGGCGGATCGCGCTGGTGTCACCCTACTCGCAGCCGGTGATCGAACGAGCGAAGCATTACTACGAGAGCAAGTTCAGGCTTCAGGTGGTGGTGATGGAAGGCTTCGCCGCCACTGACTCCTACATGATCGGCAAGCTCGGACCAGAGAATGCGCGCAACGCATTCGCGCGGATCGACCGGGCGGAAATCGAGGTACTGGTTGTGCCTGGTGGCAACTTTCCCACGATGTCCTTCGTGCCGGCATGGGAACGCGAATTCGGCAAGCCGGTGGTGACGACAAACGGCGCCGCTTTGTGGGCGATCATGCGGATCATGGGAGTAAGCGAGAAACTGCCCGGATTGGGCCGGCTGCTCGGGGCATAATTCCGTCATTACGAGGAGGCGAAGCCGACGAAGCAATCCAGACAATCACTGGATTGCTTCGCT
>CAYRTL010000014.1:57230-63729 GCA_964427005.1 uncultured Acetobacteraceae bacterium | reverse complement strand
CACAGCAAGAATCCCTTGCCACTCAATATGCTACCGGTTTTTCAGGGGCGACTAGATTAGTTGTCATTGCGAGGAGCGACGCGACGAAGCAATCCCCATCGGGCAGGGGATTGCTTCGTCGCTTCGCTCCTCGCAATGACAGTTTTATCGCCTGCAAGGCTTCGGCTCGTCCGGCGTACCACAGTTCGCCGGATTGTACGCGGGCGGAGCATTATAGTAATACGCCGGCGGCTGCCCGTAATACATAGGTGGTGGTGGCGGAGGAGGACGATAGTAAGACGGCGGGTAATAGCCAGGCGCATAATACGGTGGCGGATACGGATAGTATGGCTGTGCGTGGGCCAAACCATGTGGCCAGTTCATCAGCAGCGAGACTGGCAGCAACAGGAGCAGGCGCCGCATGGCGTTCCTCCGGGAACTATTTGGCAAAAGCTATGCCGGGTTGATTAGCCCGGCAACTAGCCGACATCCTCAAGACTGAACTGCTCCGCCTCCTCATCGTAGCTGAAAAGCTCCGCATACCGCCCCCAGCCGATGACGGTCCGCAGCGTATCCTCCGCATAATCGGGCGACATATGGTCCTCCAGCTCGTCACGGAAGCGTACGGCGGACGCGCGGTGGTTCCACCGCTCCTCCAGCACCTGGCGGATCATGCGCACCAGAGGTACATGCGCCATCAGTGCTGCGGCGAATAACTGCTTGCGCTCCTCGGGTTCGGCGACGGCAAAGCGGCGGCCTTCTTCCGACAGAAGGATGTCGCCTTCCTCCAGAAGTGCGAAGTGCAGCAACTGCAGCGTCTCACCGAGTGGCAAGAGTTCATCGACCTCGTACTGCAAAGCCGCCGCGAGCGCCGGCAGGTCGGCGCGACCGCTGTATGGCGGGCCCGCGAGCGCCTCCACCATGCCGGCCATCTGGTTGGTACCGACACGATGCACAGGGGTCGCGATGCTTGCAGTGGCCGCCATTGCCGCGCGTACACTCGGCACCGGACGGCGGGTCATCAGGCCATAGATGTCATCCACCATCTGACGGAATGCAGGGTCAAGCCGGTTGCGCGGATGCGGAAACGGCACACGCAGCTCGTTCGCCACGCGCCCTGGGTTCGACTGAAACACCAAGATGCGGTCGCACATCAGCACCGCCTCTTCGATGTTGTGCGTCACCATCAACACCGATTTCAGCGGCAACTTGCCCTCGGACCACAGATCGATCAGGTCGGTACGCAAGTTCTCGGCCGTTAGTACATCCAGCGCGCTGAACGGCTCATCCATCAGCAACAGATCGGGATGCACCACCAGAGCGCGCGCAAGCCCGACGCGCTGTCGCATGCCGCCGGACAATTCCTTCGGATAGGCACTCTCGAACCCGCCGAGCCCGATGAGATCAATCGCGGCCTCGGCGCGGCGTTCGCGTTCCGCCTTCGCTACGCCACGGGCTTCCAGGCCAAGTTCCACGTTCTCCCGCACCGTCAGCCATGGAAACAGCGCGAAGCTCTGGAAAACCATGGCGACACCTTCCGTTGGGCCACTCACTGGCTTGTCACGCCAGAGCACCTCCCCAGCAGTGGGTGTAAGCAGGCCTGCGACAATACGCAGCAAGGTCGATTTGCCGGAGCCTGAACGGCCGAGAAGTCCCACCATCTCCCCTTCGCGGAGGTTCAGGTTGACGTCCTCCAATACGACCAGATCGGCAGTGGCATCCTTGTGATAGGCCTGTTTGCAGCCTTTCACCTCAAGCAGGCACTGCTGGCCAAAACCGCTATCCATGTGCTTCTCCTTCAGCCCAGCTTCAGGTGTCGCTCGGAATATGCATAAAGCGGCCGCCATAACAGGCGGTTGAACAGCAGCACGAAACACGACATCACAACCACACCCAGCACGACCTGCGCCATGTCGCCCTGTTGGGTAGCCGATGCGATATAGGCACCGAGGCCGTGCGCGGTCAGCCGTTTATCGCCCCAAGAGGCTACCTCGGCCACGATGGCTGCGTTCCAGGAGCCACCCGAGGCGGTGATCGCACCAGTTACGTAATACGGTAAGATGCCCGGGATCATGACCTTGCGCCACCACAACAGGCCGCCAACGCGGAAGTTGCTTGCCGCCTCGCGGAGGTCGCCGGGAAACGCCGCCGCGCCAGCGACGACGTTGAACAGAATGTACCATTGGGTTCCCAGGATCATCAGCGGCGTCAGCCAGACATCGGCATTGAGCCCGAAACGGACAATGAACAGCACGAAGGGCGGGAACAGCAGATTGGCCGGGAACGCCGCGAGGAACTGTGCCACTGGCTGGGCCCGCCTCGCCCACACCGGCCGCAAACCAAGCCACACTCCTATCGGGACCCAGATCAGGCTCGCCAGCACCATCAGCACCGCAACGCGGGCCATCGTGAATGAACCAAGCAGCAGCACCTGACCCAGGTCGCTCCATTGCAGTTCACTCGAAACGAAGCTGGCGGTTTTGGCCATCGCCCAGAGCACAATTCCCGCCAGCACCAACAGCCAGATCGCATCGACTGCGCGCGACGGCTGCGTGCCTGCAATCGACTTGTAGGGCACGAAGCGTAATGGCAAGCCGCCGAGCATTTTGATCGCATTGCCGAAGGCATCGCCGAAGCGGTTCAGCAGGCGGGTGCGCCGCATCAGGCGCAGCACCCAGGGATCCGCCGCCGTCGCACCTGCCGTCGTTTCGAAACGGAACTTCTGCGACCAGGCAACCAGCGGACGAAACAGCAACTGGTCATACGCGAGGATCACCAGCAGCATCGTCACGATCGCGTAGAACACGGCGTGGATGTCGCGCTGTTCCAGCGCGAGGGCAACATAAGAGCCGATGCCTGGCAGCTTCCAGGTGTTATCGCCGACTGACACGGCCTCCGATGCCACGACAAAGAACCAGCCACCCGACATCGACATCATGGTGTTCCAAACGAGACCCGGAACGGCGAACGGCACCTCCAGCCGCCAGTAGCGCTGCCATGCCGTCAGATGGAAACTGTCGGAGGCTTCCTTCAAATCAGCAGGGACGGTCTTCAGCGACTGGTAGAGGCTGAATGCCATGTTCCAAGCTTGGCTGGTGAAGATCGCGAATATTGCCGCGAGTTCCAGCCCCAGCACGCGGCCAGGGAACAGGTTCATGAAGAAGACGACGGTGAAGGTAAGGAAACCAAGTATTGGCACCGATTGCAGAATGTCGAGGATCGGGATGAGGACCAGTGCCGCGCGACGGCTCTTCGCCGCTGCAGTGGCATAAACGAAGGTGAACAGCAGCGACGCGATCAACGCGGCGAACATCCGCATTGTGGTGCGCATGGCGTAGTCGGGCAGGTTCGCGGGATCCAGACTGACGGCCAGCGCCTCAGGCGCACTGATCGGCATGAACGTACCAGGTGCCTCATGCGCCACCCCGATGAATGCCGCGAAGACCCACAGGATTGCGGCCACGTCCCACGCGTTCGGCAGGCGCCGTCCCTCGGTGAGGGCTGGATGGATCGTGGCTGACATCGGGCTCTGGCTGGTTGCGGCGCCCTGTTAGCCCGCCCGGATGCGTGAGGCCACCCCTACTCGTGTGGCGATCGTGTGACCGCCATTTGCCTGGGAGGCGCCTAAGGTATGTGCGTCCCCTTATCACCGAAACCGTATGCCGACGGCGGCATCGGCTGCTCGACACGCTGCCCGACCGGTATCCGATGAAGGACGGCCTCCCCGCCACACTGGCGCATAACGACTTCAACCAGCGTAATGTCGGCTTTCGGCCGGATGTGGTTGTGCTCGATTGGGAACTGGCCGAGTGCAGCGTCGCGCAGCGCGATCTGGTGGAGATGCTCTCATTCCTGCTCCAGCCATCATCTGGAACGGATCAACGCGAAGATCGAACGGCTGCTGGACCTGTACGGCTGAAAAATGCTGTGATCAGTGGCCTGTACTGCCGAAGCCACCCGCATTGCGCGTGGTGATGTCTAGATTTTCCACCTCATGCCAGCGTGCGCGCACCACCGGCGCGAGTACCGCCTGCGCGATGCGTGCGCCACGTTCAATGGTGAAGGGCGCATCGCCTGCATTCAGCACGATCACCTGGATTTCGCCGCGATAGTCTTCGTCAATTGTGCCAGGACTGTTGGGCAGGACGATGCCGTGACGCAACGCCAGACCCGAGCGTGGGCGGATCTGCAGCTCGTAGCCCGGCGGCAAGGCGATGGCGAGGCCGGTTGGAATCAAGGCTCGCTTGCCCGGCTCTATCGTCACCGGCGCCTCCACGGCAGCGAGCAAATCCATTCCCGCGGCACCGGCGGTCGCATAGGCTGGCAGCGGCAAGTCAGCGTTGTGTGGTAAGCGGCGGACCGAGACCTGAATTGTCATGGCCGGATCATGCGAGCTGGCGAATGGCAAGGCAATCGCGATTACATGGTCAAATTCTGGCCACGTTGACGTTCTGCAATCGCAGTGATACCGGCGAGGGCAAGCAAGGGAAACGTCCAATGACAGTCGGCTCGATCGATACACTGCGTGCCATGATTGCCGGAGACTCTGGCTGCACCATGTCAGCCGAGATGTACGACTGGTACTATACGTCGGAATCCGAAAACACATTGAAAACGGCGCCGTTGGTCGGCAATGGGCAATGCGTATTGCTGGTGCAGAACAAGGCAGGCGTGCCGCACACGTCATTCTGGCGCAAAGGTCCTGTCGTCAAGAACAACACGAGCGTTCCGGCTGGAACCGCGATTGCTTCCGGATGGAACGACGAGGGTCATTATCCGAGCAACGCACATCACAATCACGCCGCGTTGTATATGCGCTCGACCAAGTCCGGCCTGGTCGTGATCGATCAGTGGGTGGGGATCGATACCACAAAGTTCAGGCCACATACCTTGCGGTTCGGTAATACGCACAACGCGCCGAGTAACGACGGCGACGCGTTCTACGTGATCCTGACTCCTTCGCAGCACAGATAAACGCGTGCAGCGCCGCATCCTCATAATGGTGTTGCTGAGTGCCGCACACACAGTCAGCGCCCACGCCGCTGCCCTGGTCTGCCCTTCCAGCTTGGCGCCACGCGTGACGGATCCATTCACCCTTGTGGGCAAACCGCCTGCTTCGGCTGCGCCATTGGATGCATTCAGCGTCATCGAGGGTGAGCCAGGCGATGAAGCGAAGGACGCGCCGGCAACACTCGTTCCAGACCTCACGCGGCGCGACAAGCAGCGGGTCAACGTATGGGACCTGATGCCGAGGGATGTGCCGCTGCTGATGGTCTGCTCGTATCGCGGAACATCGGCATATCTGCGCGCGGTGGTCCCCCAGGACCTCAAGGTCTGTGAGTTCACTCTGGACCGCCATCCGCCCGTGGGGCAGTGTCGATAGCGGCGGCAAGAGGGCTGTCCCGATGAGTGCCATCGTTTCCCAGGTTGAGATTCGCCCCATCCAGGGCCGCTTCGGTGCTGAGGTGATCGGGCTCGACCTGTCGCACGATCTGCCCGAGGCGGAATTCCGCCGCATCGAGCAGGCGTGGTTCGACGCGAGCTTCCTCGTGTTCCGCGATCTCGAGATGACGCCGGAACAGCATATCGCCTTCACGCGCCGGCTTGGCCCGCTGCACATCATGACACCCCTGCACTACAACCATCCGGACCATCCGGAGGTGATGGTGCTGACCAACCTGGAAGAAGGCGGCAAGCCTCTCGGCATTCGTCGCGCCGGCATGGGCTGGCATAGCGACGGCGAGGACAAGCGCATCCCGAACGCCGGTTCCTTCCTTTATGCGCACATCATCCCGCCCGAGGGAGGCGATACGCTGTTCGCCGACATGTACGCGGCGTACGACGAACTGCCGGAGGAGACTAAGCGCCGCATCGCCGGTCGTCGTGCGCGGTTCTCGCGCATCGACATGCACCACGTACATTATCCGCACGAACCTGCGCTGACCGAGCAGCAGAAGCGTGACCGGCCGGATGTGTTCCACCCGCTGGTGCGCACGCATCCGCGCAGCGGGCGGAAGTCGCTGTATATCGGCCGGTGGGCGCGCGACATTGAAGGCATGGACCCGGATGAGGGTCGCGCGCTGATCGAGCAGTTGTTCGAGTACGCGTCGGGCGAGCGGTTCGTGTATCGCCACAAATGGCGCATGCACGATGCGGTGCTGTGGGACAACCGCTGCATGCTGCATTGCGCGACCACCTTCGACGAGAGCCGCTACACGCGACTGATGCATCGCACGACGCTGGAAGGGGATGTGCCGGTTTAAGAGGCCCTGGCGATGCCCCTCTTGGACCTGCTCCAGGATCAGGCTGGTATGACGGTCAGCTTCAGCCCCAGCGCATGCATCACGTTCAGCACGGTACTAAACTCCGGGTGTCCATCGGGAGACAGCGCCTTGTACAGGCTCTGACGTCCCAGGCCGGCGCGCTGCGCGATCTCGGTCATGCCCTTGGCGCGAGCGACGACACCCAGAGCGTGATTGATCAGCGTCGAATCGCCATCCTCGAAAGCGGCTTCCAAATA
>CAYRTL010000014.1:0-57130 GCA_964427005.1 uncultured Acetobacteraceae bacterium | reverse complement strand
ACTGAGCCCCTCGGGCCCTCCCAATGCCTACCGCGTCGGTCGCGGCGGCGTCACCGTGTAGTCGTAGAACCCGCGGTTCGTCTTCCGCCCCAGCCACCCCGCCTCGACATACTTCACCAGCAGCGGGCACGGCCGGTACTTGGAGTCGGACAAGCCCTCGTACAGCACCTGCATGATCGACAGGCACGTATCCAGCCCGATGAAGTCGGCCAGTTCGAGCGGCCCCATCGGATGATTCGCGCCCAGCTTCATCGACGTATCGATGCCGGACACGCTCCCCACGCCCTCATACAGTGCGTAAACCGCCTCGTTGATCATCGGCACCAGGATGCGGTTGACGATGAACGCCGGGAAATCCTCGGCCACCGCGGCGGTCTTGTGCAGCTTCTCGGTCAGATCGCGCACCGCCTGGAAGGTTGGCTCATCCGTGGCGATGCCGCGGATGATCTCCACCAGCTTCATCACGGGCACCGGATTCATGAAGTGCATGCCGATGAACTTTTCCGGCCGGTCGGTTGCGGCACCCAGGCGCGTGATTGAGATCGACGAGGTGTTGGACGCCAGCATGCAGGACGGCTTCAGATGCGGGGTCAGCAGCTTGTAAATCCCGCGCTTCACCTCTTCCTTCTCGGTCGCCGCCTCGATCACGAAGTCGGCCTCACCCAACTCCGCATAGTCCGTGCTGGTGTGGATGCGGGACAGCGCCTCCAGCTTGTCCTCCTCGCTGATCAGCGAGCGGTTCACCTGCCGCTCCATGTTGCGCGTGATCGTGCCGATGGCGCGTTGCAACACGGTGTCCTTCACGTCCAGCATGGTCACATCCAGACCCGCCAGCGCGCAAACATGGGCGATGCCGTTGCCCATCTGGCCCGCGCCGACCACGCCGACACGCGCGATCACCGGCGGCTCCGCCAGCAGCGTGCCGGCAGAGGGTGAAGGCTTCACTTCGATGTTCATTCAGGAGCGCTCCAGTTCCTTTGCCAGCTCGGGCAAAGCCGTGAACAGATCAGCCACCAGGCCATAGTCCGCGACCTGGAAGATGGGCGCTTCCTCGTCCTTATTAATCGCCACAATCACCTTGCTGTCCTTCATTCCAGCCAGATGCTGGATGGCACCGGAAATCCCGACAGCAATGTAAAGCTCCGGGGCGACGATTTTTCCGGTCTGTCCCACCTGGTAGTCGTTCGGGACAAAGCCGGCATCCACCGCGGCGCGGGAGGCCCCGACCGCGGCTCCGAGTTTATCGGCGATTGGTTCCAAAAGGCTAAAATTTTCGCCGGATTGCATGCCGCGGCCGCCGGAAATCACCACGCGCGCAGCCGTCAGTTCGGGACGCTCGCTCTTGGACAACTCCGCGGAGATGAACTTCGACATGGCGGGCAGCTCGGGAATGTTCACCGCTCCGACGGGCGCATTGCCGCCTTCCGCTGCGACCGGATCGAAGCTCGCGGCGCGCACGGTGATCACCTTCTTGCCATCCACCGACTTTACAGTCGCCATGCCATTGCCGGCGTAGATCGGGCGTACGAACGTATCGGCGTCCACCACATCGGCAATGTCGCTTATCGGCTGCACGTCCAGCAGTGCCGCAACCCGCGGCATGATGTTCTTGCCGACAGCCGTGGTGGCCGCGAGCAGGTGGTCGTAGCCCGGTGCCAACGCCATGAGCAGCGCCGCCGTGGGCTCCGCCAGCAAATGGTCGAGCGCCGGAGCGTCCGCCCTCAGCACCTTCGCCACGCCTGGCAGCTTCGCTGCGGCCTGCGCCGCCGCATCGAGGCCGCTGCCGGCAACCAGCGCATGTACCTCACCCAGCTTCTCCGCCGCGGCGACTGCACTGCGTGACGGCTGCTTGATGCCGGAAGCGTCGAATTCGAGCAGAACGAGTGCCGTCATAGTCAGATCACCTTCGCTTCGGTCTTCAGCTTCGTCACCAACTCGGCCACCGAGCCGACCTTCACGCCAGCCTTCCGCTTCGGCGGCTCGGCCACCTTGAGCGTGGTCAGCCGCGGTGTCGGATCGACGCCCAAATCCGCCGGCTTCATGTTGTCGATTGGCTTCTTGCGCGCCTTCATGATGTTGGGCAGCGAGGCATAGCGCGGCTCGTTCAGCCGCAGGTCCGTGGTGACGATGGCCGGCAGCGTCAGCGCGACGGTTTCCAGCCCGCCATCGACCTCGCGTGTGACGGTGATGTTGTCACCCTCGATGGCGATTTTCGAGGCGAAAGTGCCCTGGGGCCAGCCAAGCAACGCCGCCAGCATCTGGCCCGTGGCGCTCATGTCGTCGTCAATCGCCTGCTTGCCCAGAATGATCAGCTTCGGCTGCTCCTTGTCGGCGATCGCCTTCAGCAGCTTCGCCACCGCCAGCGGCTGCAGCTCGGCATCGGTCTCCACTAGGATGCCCCTATCGGCCCCCATGGCGAGCGCTGTACGGATCGTCTCGGCGCATTGTGGCACGCCCAGCGAGACGGCGACGATTTCCGAGGCGACGCCCTTCTCTTTCAGGCGTACCGCCTCTTCCACCCCGATCTCATCGAATGGGTTCATGGACATCTTCACGCCGGCGGTTTCGACGCCGGAGCCGTCCGCCTTCACGCGGACCTTCACGTTGTAGTCGACCACCCGCTTGACCGGGACGAGGATTTTCATGGGAGGACCGTGCCGCTTCCAGGAATGTTGCGCGTTCGCGAGGCGGGCCACCCGCCTGTTCGCACCTGCAATAGAGGCGGCGGACCATATGCACCGGCCGGTAGGCTGTCAAACCGGTTGGTCAGGACCGCAGCAGGGTCATTAACAGGATCAGCAGGAGCAGCGCGGCCCCCTGCAGGATCACCCGCCAGCGCATCAACTGATTGGAGCGGGCCGGGTTGCCGCCTCCGCGGACCAGACCGAACAGCCCCGCGAACAGCACGCCGAGGGTGGCGAACATCAGGATCACAACAAGGATCGTGAGGAACGTCTTCACCGCCTCCGGACCGCATCGCAGGGCTTACCATACACCCCGCTATGTGGGATTCCAGCGGGCCACAGCCGCACATTGCCATTTTGTTGACCAACCACGCCGGTTCGTGTTGGGAGTGCCAATGATTCGCTGCATCCTGTTTACCGGATTTGCCATCCTGCTCGCGGCCTTGCCGGCCCGGGCGCAGCCTTCGGCACAGACTCCACCGAACAACGCGCCGCAAATCAGCCCGGAGCAGGCCCGCGACGTTCTGCAAGTGCTGAACGATCCCAAGAAACGCGCCGAGGTCACCGCAACGCTCGAGGCCATAGCCAAGTTGCGGCCCGCGGCACGCGGTGCTGCGCCCGCCACCGAGACGCCCGCCGCACAACCGGACCAAGCCCCCCCGCAACCGCCGCCTGCGCCTGCGCCGTCGCCACAGCACACCGGAAACAATGTGCTGGATGACCTGACGATGTTCTTCCGACATCTGTCGGAGGAAATCGTTGCAGCTCTGCACACTGTCCAAAGCGCACCGCTGCTGTGGGGCTGGCTCACGGTCATGGCGACGGATCCTTGGGCGCAGAGCGTGTTGCTCGATATCGCCTGGCGTCTTGCTCTGGTCATGGCCGGCGGCCTGGCAGCGGAGTGGGCGATCCGGTTCGCCTTGCGGCGCCCACGCGCGGCGCTGGCCCGCCGTGCGCCAACCAACGGCAACGGCGACGCTCTTCAGGAGGCCGAGGAGACCGACGGCGAGGCCCGCGCCGAAAGAGGCGAAATCGAACTACCGCGCAAGCGCCGATTTGCGGCGCTGACATTATTGCTGCGGTTGCCGTTTATGCTGGCCCGACTGGTTCTGGACCTGTTGCCAGTAGTTGGGTTCGCCATCGTCGCCCATCTGGTCGCGGCGGGCGCATTAGGCGGCGACACACTGGCGCGTGGCGTCACCTCGGTCATTATCGGCGCCTACATCGTGTATGCGACGTTGATGTGCATCGCCGAGATGCTGTTCTCGCCGTCGCAACCCGCGCTTCGACTGCTCGCGATCAGTGATGCAACAGCGGCTTACGCCATGCGCTGGACGCGGCGTATCGTCGTGATCGGCTTGATCGCACCGACTCTCGCCGAAGTCGGTGCCGAACTCGGCATGTCGGAGTCGGCACAGGAAGGTCTGCTGATCGCCGGCTATTTCATTGTTTATCTGCTGCTGGCTATCGTCGTGCTGCAGCAGCGGCGAGCTGTAGCGCGCTGGATAGCGGCCCCGGAAGGCTCCCGCGGCCCGCTGGCGGCCCTCCGCAACTCCTTTGCAGCGGCCTGGCATTGGCTTGCGCTGTTCTTGATCGCGGTCACCTGGCTCGTAACGTCGGTCGAAAACACGCGTGCATTTAACCATGTGGTACACTTCGTCGGTGTGACGATTGCGGTGGTGGTTATCGCGCGGATTGCGCTGATTGTCGGACTTGGAGTCACGGATCGCCTGCTGCGCCTCGGTTCGGCGGCATCCAGTAACTATCCCACGATACAGGCACGCCTCCTGCTTTATCGCGGAGTGCTGCAAGGGATTGTGCGCTTTCTGGTGTACCTGATCAGTGTCCTGGTGCTGCTTCAGCTTTGGGGGCTAAGGACACTGGATTGGCTGTTTGGGACGGCAGCAGGTCAACAACTGCTTGGCGCGGTGATGTCGCTGGCGCTGACTGTGCTGCTGGCAGTCGCGGTATGGGAGTTCGTGAATGCTGCGATCGAGCGGCACCTGTCACGTCTCACTCAGGAGGCGCAGGTACCGCGATCCGCCAGGCTCCGCACGCTGTTGCCGCTGCTGCGCACCACGCTGCTGATCACCATTCTGACGGTCACCGTGCTGATGGCGCTGAGCGAGATCGGTGTGAACATCGGCCCGCTGCTGGCCGGCGCCGGTATCGTCGGTGTCGCCATCGGCTTCGGTTCCCAAAAGCTCGTGCAGGACCTGATCACCGGCATCTTCCTGCTGCTGGAAAACGCCATGCAGGTCGGCGACTGGGTCACGGTGGCTGGGCTGTCGGGAACGGTGGAGAACCTGTCGGTTCGTACCATCCGGCTTCGCGCGGGTGACGGTTCGGTTCACATCATACCGTTCAGTGCAGTAACCAGCGTCACCAATGTGAACCGAGGCATCGGTAACGCTTCGATCACCGTTTCCATTGGCTCACACGAGGATACGGATCATGTGTCCGAGGTATTGAAGGAAATCGTCTCCGGCATGCGCAGCGAAGACGAATTCTCGCCGAAGATGCTCAGTGATCTTCAGCTTTGGGGCGTGGACAAGGTCGACGGCGCGTGCGTGACGATTGCCGGCCAAGTGGTCTGCACGGATTCCGGCCGTTGGAGCGTGCAGCGGGAATTCAACCGGCGGATGAAGAAGCGATTCGAGGAACTGGGGATCGAACTTTACAACCCGGTGCGGCGTTTTGTTGCGGTGACTCAGGTGGCGGAAGCACACGCCGAGGGACAGCGGTATGACCACACAGCAGCTCACGAACGCGCTGACGACTGACGGGTTCGCCTTCGTGGGGGGTCGCGATATGCGCGCCATCTTCGCAGCAGAGGGTTCGCTTACCGACTGGCCGACCTTCGCGGCGAGCTGGAACGATCTTGGCCTTGACACCTACATGGCGGACGGCGGCCGCTATCGGAAGCGGCGGCACGCTGCGTTTGGCACGCGCACAGGCGAGCCGATCCACCGCAAGCCTCACCAGCCGCACTATCAGAGCCGCGACTACAATCCGCTGAATGGCGGCATCGCGCGCTGGTTCGATCCGGTGCTGCCGGAGATCGCGTCCGGTCCCAGCATGACAACGATACTGGATACGTGCCGCGAGCTGTTCGAGCGCCTGTCGCCGACGCGCGACTGGCACATCGAGGTGCATCAGTTCCGCATCGAGGCGCGCAGCGGAGAGGCGGGACAGCCGACGCCCGAAGGCATGCATCGCGATGGCGTCGATTACGTGCTGGTGCTGCTGATTGGCCGGCGCAACGTCCAAAGTGGCGTTACCTCGATCCGCGGCACGGATGGCCGCGATCTCGGCAGCTTCACATTGACCGAACCGTTCGATGCCGCCTGGGTGGACGACCACCGCGTGATGCACGGCGTGACACCGGTCGAGCCGATCGACCAGGCGACGCCAGGGTTCCGCGATGTGCTGGTGGTGACGTTCCGTCGGGACGGTTAGCCGGCGACGGCGACGGCGCTCATCTGACTCACATCCCATTCGTCATGGCCGGCCACCGTGCCGGCCATGAGTAGCGGCACCATGCCGCCGGGCCCGCCAGGGCATTCAACAACCATGCTTCTGCAGGCGCGCCCGCACCTGCGCGGGCGAATGCCCCTGAGCACGCAGCTCGCGCAGCGTGGCGGCGCGATCGCGTTTTGCCAGGCGCCGCCCCGTGGAATCCGTGATCAGCCGGTGGTGCGCATAAGTCGGCGTCGGCCAGCCCATCAGCGCCTGAAGCAGGCGGTGCAAGTGTGTTGCCGGTTTCAGATCCTCGCCACGCGTGACAAGCGTGACGCCCTGGAGCGCATCGTCATGGGTGACGCAGAGATGATAGCTGCCGATCGCGTCCTTCCGCGACAGCACGACGTCACCGAACTGTTCGGGATGACAGACGATCGTCCCCTCGCCTTCCTCTTCGAACGTCAGCGGCATCGTCAACGCGTGTGCCATGTCCAGCCGCAAGGCGTAGCGCTCGCCGGCAGCAATGCGCGCCGCACGTTCGTCTTCTGAAAGAACTCGGCACGTTCCAGGGTAAAGCGGCGCGCCATCGGGCGTGTGCGGCGCGCTGGCCGCTTGGTGGATGTCGGCGCGGGTGCAGAAACACGGATACAGCAGACCGCGCCCGGACAGCGCATCCAGCACCGCCCGATACTCCGGCAGATGCCGCGACTGCACGCGCACCTCGCCGTCCCAATCAATGCCGAGCCATGCCAGATCCTCCAGGATGGCCGTAGCGAATTCGGGGCGGCAGCGCGCCTGATCGATGTCCTCCAGGCGCAGCAGGAATCGTCCGCCCAGCTCGCGCGCACGACGCCACGCGGTCAGCGCACTGAATGCATGGCCGAGATGGAGATAGCCCGTGGGGCTTGGCGCGAAGCGGGTGACGACAGACATGCCGTGCGGCAACCTAGCGCGCCGCTGAGGGCAAAGGGAGAGAGGCATGGCAGAACTCGACGGACCGCGCTGGGGACCTGCCTCCAAAGCCGCGCCGAAGCAGCTTGTTGTGCTCTGCCATGGTCTGGGCGCGGACGGCCACGACCTGATCGACCTGGCGCCCACATGGTCGCACGCCCTGCCCGATGCACTGTTCGTCTCGGTCGATGCGCCCTTCCCGCATGAACCCGGCTTTGGCCGGCAATGGTGGAGCGTGGCAGACCGCTCGCCTGCAATCATGGAAGCGGGCGTCCGCCGCGCGGCGGGGTATCTGAACGCATTCATCGACGCGGAGTTAGCCCGGCTCGGGTTGCCGGGAGATGCGTACGCGCTGATGGGCTTCAGCCAGGGCGCGATGACGGTACTGTTCACCGGCCTGCGCCGGCAACACGCGCCGCGGGCAATTCTGGCCTTCTCCGGTGCCCTGGTTGCGCCCGACAGCCTGACCGCGGAACTCGCCAACCGGGCGCCGGTGCTGCTGGTGCATGGCGAGGCGGACGATGTGGTTCCGGTGCATCGCTCGCATGATGCGGAGGCGGCGTTGCGCGCGGCAAACGTCCCGGTGGAGGCGGTGTACGTGCCACGGCTCGGGCACGGGATAGATGACACCGGCCTGTCGATGGGTGCGCTGACGCTGCAACGCGCGTTTGCATGACGGTGCCATGAATCCGGCACCCGCTTGGCTTGCGGCACGCGTCGCCCTCTGCGATAAACGAATCGGTTCTCGGCGGCGCACAACATTTGGCGGGTCGTTAACGGATTGTCCCCCAGATTTGCGCTCCGGACGCAGAGGAGCGGCGTTTGCCTGACGGTGGCCAATTCTATCCTGCGCTAGTGCTCAACGCGGATTTCCGGCCCCTGTCGTATTTCCCGCTGTCGCTCTGGTGCTGGCAGGATGCAGTCAAAGCGGTGTTCCTTGATCGGGTCTCCGTGCTGTCAGAGTACGAGACCGAGGTGCGGTCGCCCTCGCTGACGATGAAGCTGCCGAGTGTGATCGCGCTGAAGGACTACATCCCGTCGGCGCGGCGGCCGGCGTTCACCCGGTTCAACGTGTTCCTGCGCGACGCATTCGTCTGCCAGTATTGCAGTGAGCGGCAACCGGCGCACGACCTGACCTTCGATCACGTGGTGCCGCGAAGCCGGGGTGGGCGCACGACGTGGGAGAATGTCGTTACGGCCTGCGGCGATTGCAATCTGCGCAAGGGTTCGCGCCTGCCGCGTGAGTGCGCGATGTTCCCGCGTTCGCATCCCCGGCAGCCGACCACGTGGGAACTACAGGACAACGGCCGAGCGTTCCCGCCCAATTACCTGCACGAGAGCTGGCGCGACTACCTGTACTGGGATAGCGAACTGGAGAGCTGAGGCTTCACGCGACGGCAAGCAGCTTATGCAGGGCCGCCGCATCAGGAGCCTGACGCAGGCGCTGGACGAGCAGATCATCCCGTAGCGGCCGCGATACCGCGGCGAGTATCGCAAGGTGCCGCGTGTTGCCATTGGCCGGCGTCAGTAACAGGACCACCAGATCGATTGGCTTTTCGTCGATCGAGGAGAAGTCGATAGGGCGGCCAAGCCGGGCGAATAACGCAAACGGTTGGCGCAGGTCGTCGAGCCGCGCGTGCGGCAGCGCGAATCCCTTGCCTAATCCGGTCGATCCGAGATTCTCGCGCGCCTGCAATGCGTCGAAGACCATACGCCGATCAAGACCGAGCGCCGAGGCGGCTCTGCCTGCAAGCTCCTGCAGGAGCTGCGTCTTGTCGGCGGCACGCAACCCGATGATGACCTGATCCGGTCCGATGAGATCGGCGATCTTCATCAGTCTTGTGCCCTCAGGCGGTAGCCTACGCCCGTCTCGGTCAGGATGTATTCGGGCTTTTCGGTGTCCCGCTCAATCTTCTGGCGCAGCGCCCGGATGTATATACGCAGATATTGCACGTCGGTGTTCGGTCCCCAGACCTCTCGCAAGATCATGTTGTGGGTCAGCACCTTGCCGGCATGCGCGACCAGCAGGCGAAGCAAATCATACTCTCGGGGTGAGAACTTCACCTCCTGGCCACGCACTGTCACGATACGGCGGACCAGGTCAACAGTCAGGTCACCAGTACGGAAAATGGGCCTTTCGCCTTGCTGCTGGAGCCGATGCCGTTGCGCGGCACGCACGCGCGCCAGCAATTCGTCAATACCGAATGGCTTGGTGACATAGTCGTCGGCGCCGAGATCGAGTGCAGTGACCTTGGCCGTCTCATTGTCACGGCTCGACAACACGATGATCGGCAGCAACGCGCCAGATTCTCGCACGCGCCGGATCACCTCCAGGCCGTCGATATCAGGCAACCCAAGATCGAGCACGACCAGGTCCGCTCTGCCCTGCCGCACCGCATCCATTGCCGCCTGGCCATTTCCAGCCTCGACCGTGAGGTAACCCTGGCTGCCAAGACCTGCCCGCAAAAAGCGCAAGATCGCCGGCTCGTCATCCACGAGAAGGATGCGCAGAGGGTTGGAGTTCATGCGGGAAATGGCTGCGGAGGTGCTGTCAAGGCGAGGAGCGAAGCGAGGAAGCAATCCCCTGCGTGTTGGGGATTGCTTCCTCGCTTCGTTCCTCGCAATGACAATCTGTTCACTCAATCGTCTCCGCCGGCTGTTCGGCGGCTACAAAGGCCGGCAGCTTCATCGTGAAAACCGCGCCCGATCGGTCTTTGCGATTGCTTGCAGTGATCGTCCCGTGCATTGCCTCGACGAAGCCGCGACAGATGGCCAATCCCAGCCCCGTACCGACTCGCCGCCGATCAGCGACATCCACGCGATAGAACTTATCGAAAATGCGCTCCAGATCGGATGGTGGAATGCCGGGCCCTTCATCCAGTACCTGAAGGCATACATGCCCGTCGTCCCGCCATCCTCGAATGGTGATAAGCGATCCAGTCGGCGTGTATTTGCCCGCGTTGTCCAGCAGATTGAATACCACCTGCTCGAACAGCACTTCATCGACGTCGAGCATGGGCAGATCAGGCTGCAACGAAACCTGTGTGTGGTGGCCCGCCAATATCTTCCTCGCTCGACGCAGCGCACTGCCGATGGCGTCGGATACATCCACCGGCCCGCTCTTCAATCGCAGCGGTCCCGATTCCAGCCGTGTCATATCGAGCAGATTGCCAATGAACCGGTTCAGCCGCTCCGCCTCGTCCTGAATGTTGCGGATCAGATCGAGACGTGTCGCCGCGTCGAGTGACTCGCTGTGGGTCGCCAAACTTGTAGCAGATCCCAGAATGGACGAAAGCGGCGTGCGCAGATCATGCGAGATGGATGTCAGCAACGCACCACGCAGACGATCGGTCTCGGCGATCAGACGCGCGCGATCCACATCTTCGACCAGGTTCACGCGCTCGATCGCCAATGCGGCCTGGTCGGCCAGTGCGTTCAGCAGACGAAGCTGATCTGGCGTGAGGATCGGCCCCGGTTCGTCGCGGTCGATACCGACGACGCCCACGGCGCCGCGGCCGGTGTTCATCGGTAGGAACAGGCGCTTTGCCCCTGGTAGAGTATCCGACCCTCGGCCAGCGGCGTGGTTCTTCTCCCACGACCATTTGGCAGCAGCGAGGTCCGCAGCATCCAGAGTATCCTCGGGCGGAAAACCTGCACGCACCGCGACCGTGCCATCCTCCGGCAGCAGGATCACCACGCGCACCTTCAGCATCAGCGCGATCTGATGCACGGTAGCCCACAGTAAGTCGTCCAGATTGGCCGCCCCCGCCAACTTGCGGCTGAACTGATACAGCTCCTCCGTCGTGCGTGCGCGCTGCCGAGCGACGATCGCCTGAGCACGCACGCGGGCGGTGAGATTGCTGGCGATCACCGCGACAACCCCGAAGAAGAACAGCGCGACGACGTTCTCGGGGTCGGCGATAGTGAAGGTGTACAGCGGCGGCAGAAAAAAGAAATTGTAGGCCAGCACGCTGACAAAGCTGGCGAACAGCGCCGGCCACAAGCCATACACGACAGCGGATACCAAGACTGCCGTCAGGAATGTCATCGCCACACTGGCGACGCCCAGCACCTGATGCAGCAGCAGCCCGACCCCGAGCGAGACACCAACGAAGGCAAGGCTGCCGAGATAACTTCTGGCCTCGCCCGCCGGCAGTGCACGCTCGCGCTCCTCGGGCGCCTCGCCACTTCGGCCAAGCACGTGCACGCTCACGCCACTCGCTTTGCGGATGAGCTGCCGAGCCAGCGAGCCGCGGAACAGTTCGGCCCACCATGATCGCGGCGGCTGCACAATGATGATGTGCGTGACGTTGTTCGCACGTGCGTACTCGGCGAGCGTATCGGCGACATCCTCGCCGGGCAGCGTCACCGTTTCCGCGCCCAGCCGCTCCGCCAGGCGCATCGCCTCGGCGATGCGGTCCCTCTCCACATCGCTGAGGTTGAGGTCACGCCCTGTTTCGACATGCACGGCGGTCCACGGCGCCCGCAGGCTGTCGGCCATGCGCTTGGCATTCCGCACCACATCGGTACTGCTGACATCGCCGCCGATGCAGGCCACGATGCGTTCTCCGGCCGCCCACGGTCCGGGAATCGCGTGCGCCTGCATATAGCGCACCATCTGCTCGTCCACGCGCTGGGCGGTGCGGCGCAACGCGAGCTCACGCAAAGCGGTCAGATTGCCGGGCGAGAAGTAGTGCCGAATGGCACGCTCGGCCTGGTGCGGGATATAGACCTTCCCGTCCTTCAGACGCTGAATCAAGTCGTCTGGCGTGAGATCGATCAGCTCGATGTCGTCCGCCTTGTCGAGAATGGAGTCCGGCAGGGTCTCGCGGACGCGGATACGCGTGATGCGCGCGATGACGTCGTTCAGACTTTCGATGTGCTGGACATTGAGCGTGGTATAGACGTCGATGCCGGCGGCAATCAGCTCCTCGACATCCATGTAGCGCTTCGGATGGCGGCTGCCCGGCGCGTTGGTGTGCGCGAGTTCATCGATCAGGGCAAGTTGCGGACGACGCGCCAGCAGCGCGTCGAGGTCCATCTCCTGCAGCACGTGCCCGCGGTAATCGATGGCACGGCGTGGAATGATCTCCAGCCCTTCGAGCAGCGCCTCGGTTTCCTTGCGGCCGTGGGTCTCGACGACGCCGACAACCACGTCGGCGCCCTCCTTGCGTCGTGCCTGTGCCGCGCTGAGCATTTCGTAGGTCTTGCCCACACCAGGCGCGGCGCCGAGAAAAATCTTCAGCCGCCCGCGCGAACCGAGCTCCGCAGCTTGCAGCAGCGCGTCAGGTGAGGGCCGTCCTTCGCGTGAACTTCGATCGTCCAATGGCTAACCACTCAACACCGGTGTCATTGCGAGGAGGCAAAGCCGACGAAGCAATCCCGATCGTGGATGCGTACCGATGTTGGGGATTGCTTCGTTGGCTTCGCCTCCTCGCAATGACAGGGCAAATTTAGCCCTTCATCTCATCCAAGGCGAGGTTGAGCTGCAACACGTTTACATGCGGCTCACCGATGATGCCCAGGAGTCGGCCTGAAATGCGATCCTCGACCAATTGGCGGACCTTCGCCTCGGGCAGCCCCCGCGCCTTCGCCACGCGCGGCACCTGGAACAGCGCACCGGCAGGCGTAATGTCCGGATCCAGCCCGCTCGCCGATGTGGTGACCAAATCGGCAGGGATCGGGATGTTCGGGCTTTCGGCCGCGAGCTTTGCCGCGTCATCCTTCACGCGATCGACCAGCGCCTTCGACGTGGGCCCGAGGTTAGAACCAGACGAGTTGGCGGCATTGTAGGGTGCCGGCACGGTCTTGGTCGCATCGTTCGGGTCGGTGTCCGTGGTCGCCGAGGGGCGGCCATGGAAGTACTTGTCGGACTCGAAGTTCTGCCCGATCAGCGCGGACCCGATCACCTTACCGTCCTTCTCGATCAGGCTGCCGTTTGCCTGATACGGGAACACGGCCTGGGCGATGCCGGTCATGGCCAGCGGGTAGATGATGCCGGTGATCACCGTCATGGCGATGATCATCACAATGGCAGGGCGAATGTGTTTCATATCAAGCGAGCCCTATTGAGGTAACGAGCATGTCGATCAGCTTGATCCCAACGAACGGCACGATGATGCCGCCGACGCCGTAGATCAGCAGGTTGCGGCGCAGGATCGCCGCCGCGCCGATTGGCCGGTAGGCGATGCCACGCAGAGCCAGTGGGATCAGCGTCACGATGATCAGCGCGTTGAAGATGATCGCCGACAGGATGGCGCTTTCCGGGTTGCCCAGCCGCATGACGTTCAGCGCCTGCAGCTGCGGATAGAAAGCGATGAACATCGCCGGGATCATGGCGAAGTACTTCGCCACGTCGTTGGCGATGCTGAACGTCGTCAGCGCACCTCGCGTCATCAGCAACTGCTTGCCGATTTCCACGATCTCGATCAGCTTGGTCGGATCGCTGTCGAGATCGACCATGTTGCCGGCCTCGCGGGCGGCCATCGTGCCGGTGTTCATCGCCACGCCAACATCCGCCTGAGCCAGAGCCGGCGCATCATTGGTGCCGTCGCCGCACATCGCCACCAGCTTGCCCTGCGCCTGCTCGTCGCGAATCAGCTTGAGCTTGGTCTCAGGGGTCGCTTGCGCCAGGAAGTCGTCCACGCCCGATTCCGCAGCTATTGCTGCGGCAGTGAGCGGGTTGTCGCCGGTGATCATCACAGTGCGGATGCCCATGCGGCGCAGTTCCGAGAAGCGCTCCTGAATGCCGCCCTTGATGATGTCCTTCAGGTGGATGACGCCGAGGAGACGGTTGTCCTTGCAGACAGCAAGCGGAGTGCCGCCGGAGCGGGCAATCTCGTCAGACTTCAACGAGAGCTCTCGCACAGCAGCATCCGAGATTGTTGCGCGTACCGCCACGCCGCCGACATCACTGTTGCCGTTACCCTCACGGACAAAGGCAAGCACCGCGTCAACCGCACCCTTACGGATTATAGACCCGCCGCTGTCCACGCCGGACAACCGTGTCTGAGCGGAAAATGGGATGAAGTGTGTGCCTGCGGGCGCCATTTCGCGGCCGCGGATGTTGTACTTCTCTTTCGCCAGCACCACGATCGAGCGGCCCTCAGGCGTCTCATCCGGCAGCGATGCAAGCTGCGCTGCATCTGCCAACTCGTGCGGCGTCACACCAGCAACCGGCAGGAACTCAGTGGCTTGTCGGTTGCCAAGTGTGATCGTGCCCGTCTTGTCGAGCAGCAGCGTATCGACGTCGCCTGCGGCTTCCACCGCGCGGCCTGACATCGCCAGCACGTTGAAGCGGACCAACCGGTCCATGCCGGCGATGCCGATGGCCGACAGCAGCGCGCCAATCGTCGTGGGGATCAGTGCGACGAACAGCGCAACGAGGATCACCACCGAGATTGAACCACCCGCGTAGCTGGCGAAGCTCGGGACGGTGGCGACGGCGATGACGAAGATGATCGTCAAGCCAGCCAGCAGGATGTTCAATGCGATCTCGTTCGGCGTCTTCTGCCGCTCGGCGCCTTCCACCAGAGCGATCATGCGATCCAGGAAGGTGGAGCCTTGCGTGGCGGTGATGCGCACTTTGATCCAGTCGGACAGCACGCGCGTGCCGCCGGTGACAGCCGAACGGTCGCCGCCGCTTTCACGGATCACTGGCGCGGACTCGCCGGTGATGGCCGACTCGTCCACCGAGGCGATGCCTTCGATGACCTCGCCATCGCTGGGGATCAGGTCGCCAGCTTGCACTAGGACGATGTCGCCCTGCTTCAACTCAGGCGCCGGCACTTCCTGCCAGTTAGCGGCATTCACCGAGGGTAACCGCTTCGCGATAGTCTCGGTGCGCGCCTTGCGCAGCGTTGCCGCCTGCGCCTTGCCGCGGCCTTCGGCAACCGCCTCGGCGAAGTTGGCGAACAGCACGGTCACCCAGAGCCAGAGGATGATCTGGAAGGTGAAGCCGAGATGCTCGCCGCCGGTGGCGAGATCGCGCAGAAAGATCACGGTGGTGAGCGCGGCCACGATCTCGACCACGAACATCACCGGGTTCTTGATCATCAGGCGCGGGTCGAGCTTGACGAACGACTGCCCGATCGCCGGCAGAAGGATCGCGGGGTCCAGTACGGTGGACTGCGACTCGCGCATCTTGTTGCGGATTTCCATGTTAGCTGCCTGTGTCAAAGAGAGTGCCCGCATGCATCGCGAAATGCTCGACGACGGGTCCGAGTGAAACCGCGGGGAAGTAGATGAGACCGCCGGTGATCGCGATCACGCCGACCACCAGGCCGACGAACAGCGGACTGTCGGTGGGGAAGGTGCCAGCGGAGATCGGCACGATCTTCTTCTGCACCAGCGAACCGGCGATCGCGAGCATCGGCACGATCATCAGGAAGCGGCCGATGAACATCGCGAGACCCAGGGTGTCGTTCCAGAACGGCACGTTGGCGGACAGCCCGGCGAAGGCGCTGCCGTTGTTGCCAGTGGCCGAAGTGTAGGCGTACAGCGCTTCGGAGAAGCCGTGCGGGCCGGCGTTGGCCATTGCGGCGGTGCCGACCGGCAGCACGACCGCAAGCGCGGTCCAGCCAAGAATCGACAGCGGCAGGATCAGGATGGCCAGTATGGCCATCTTGACCTCCTTCGCCTCCAGCTTCTTGCCCAGATATTCCGGCGTGCGGCCGACCATCAGGCCGGCGACAAACATCGCGATGATGACGAACAGCAGCATACCGTAAAGGCCGGAGCCGACGCCGCCGAAGATGATCTCGCCCAGCATGATGTTGACCATCGGCACCATGCCGGCGATCGGCAGCAGGCTGTCATGCATGTTATTGACCGCGCCGCACGACGCGTCGGTGGTGATTGTGGTGAACAGCGCCGAGTTGGCGATGCCGAAGCGGACTTCCTTGCCTTCCATGTTGCCGCCTGGCTGCAGCGCGCTCGCCGTCTGATCGACGTTGAACTGTGCGAAGGCTGGGTTCCCGGCTGATTCGGCCCAATAGCAGGTGGTAACGCCGCCGAGAAACAGCACGCCCATGATGGCGAAGATGGCCCAGCCCTGGCGCTGGCTGCCGACCATGCGTCCGAACACGTTGGTCAGCGCCGCGCCGATGGAGAAGATCAGCAGGATCTGGATCAGGTTGGTCAGCGCGCTGGGGTTCTCGAATGGATGCGACGAGTTGGCATTCATAAATCCGCCGCCGTTCGTGCCCAGCATCTTGATGACTTCCTGCGAAGCCACCGGGCCCTGTGCGATAAGCTGCTTGCCACCCTCGATCGTGGTCACCTCGGTATAGGCGTTCAGGTTCTCCGGCATGCCGAGAGCGATGAACACCAGACAGACCACGATTGCGATGGGCAGCAGGATGTAGAGCACGCAGCGGGTCAGATCGACCCAGAAATTGCCGATACTGCGCGCCGAACGCCGGGCGAAGCCGCGGATCAGCGCCACTGCAAGCACGATGCCGGTCGCAGCCGAGACGAAGTTGTGGACCGTCAGGCCCCACATCTGCGTCAGATAACTCATCGTCGTCTCAGGCACGTAAGACTGCCAGTTGGTGTTGGTGACGAAGCTGACCGACGTGTTGAACGACAGGTCAGGCGACACCGCGTCCTGACCCTGCGGATTGAACGGCAGCACGTTCTGCAGGCGCTGGATGCCGTACAACACCACGAAGCCGGCGAAGCTGAACGCCAGCATGGCGATCGCGTAGCTGAGCCAATGCTGCTCTTCGCGCTCGCTAGTGCCGCACAACGCGTATATGCCGCGCTCTATCGGGCGCAAGACTGGCGAGAACAGCGTGTGTTCTCCTTCGAAAACCCGCGTCATGTAACCGCCCAGTGGCCTGGTGATGAGGATCACCAGGACGGCATAGATCGCGATCTGCAACCAACCATTGAACGTCATAACGAGTTACTCCTCGCGATCTGCTCAGAACTTTTCCGGGCGGATCAAGGCATATACCAGGTAGACAAGCAGGCCGACCGTCACGATCGCGCCCAGTACGTAATCGAGGGTCATGGCAGCGGCCTCAGAGTTGATCGCAGGCGTAGGCGTATAAGATGCAGCCGCCCAGGAAGGCGGCGCCGATCAAGATGTAGATGACGTCAAGCATGGCGATGCTCCCGGGTCAGCGGCGAAGGCGCCGCACACGACTGGCATATGCTGCGCTGCACACAATTAGGCGCAGGGGGCATAAAAATTCGAGGCCGAGTGGCGTCAGGCCGTATATAAATATCATATATGGCTTCCGCTGCTCCCTGACCTGAGCCGTTAATCTTACCATCTGGCGCAGGCGACAGCTTTGCATTGATCTGGATCAACAGCAGCGCAGCGGCTGGCGTTTACGGTGTCAGCCAATGTCTGAGCCGAACAAGCAGCATCGAATTTATATGCTTTACCGCTCATGTTAGGCGCGATCAGCAATCGCTGCCGCAGGACACTGAGCTCGATGAGCGGATCGGTGGCAGCAGGGGGAATTTATGTCAACCCGACAATCCACGACATGCCGCAGGACGCAGCTAGCCGCTCACCAAGTCCAAGTACTGGACACTGGTATCCTGGTTGCGACCGACCTATCCAGCCGTTTTGAGGAGCCATTGGAGCGTGCGGTTCTGCTTGCCCGCGAAGAAGCGTGTCACCTCGCTGTTCTGCACGTCATCGATCAGAAATTACCAACCGACACCGCTGCACTGATGATGGCGGGCGCCAAGGAAAAAATCCAATCCTCTCTGGAGCGCATGCTGAGCCCCGACTCCGGACAGGTCGAGATCGTGGTGACGAGGGGTGAGATCTACGAAACCATCCTTAGCGAGGCCGCGCACAGGAAATGTGGGTTGATTGTTCTTGGCTCGCACCACATGGGGGCCGCCGGGCGCTTCCACTGCTGCAGGACCGAGCAGGTCGTATGTGCCTCCGGCATACCCGTTCTCAGCGTGCAGACTGAACCCACCGAGTCGTATCGCAAAGTCGTCGTGGCTGTCGACTTCTCGGACAGCTCGGCATCTGCCGTCAGGTCAGCCCTCCAGCTCGCGCCCGACGCTGAGTTTCGCTGGGTCCACGCCTACGGTCTGCCGTTCTCGGCAATCTGGGGGAGAAACCAGGCCCGCGAAAAGTTGCTGCAGGAGTGTCGCACACAGTTTGCACGCATGATGGAGGATGAAGCGAGGTCGGATCGCGGCGAAACAGGGATACTGCGCGACAGGATCAGTTGCGTCCTGAAGGAAGGACAGGCGCTCGATGTGATTGACGAGGAGGTGCGGACCAGCGGGGCTGATCTTCTTGTGCTTGGCTCAAGCCATGCAGATACGTCCAGGCAGGAACTCGGCAGTGTCACTCAGGCCTTCCTGAGCTGCCCTCCTTGCGATGTGCTGTTCCAACCTTCTCACCAGGGCTCCAGCGACTGATTATGGGCCTCCGACGTACAGCTCGCCCGCTTGCGGGAGAGGTGTACGTCAGAACGTCAGGACCGCATCCGCGCCGAGTGTCACAGCATTGCTGTCACGCTGAGCGTTGAACGGATGGTTGTTGGTGAACGCGCGGTCCCAGCGCACCTCCGGACGTATCAGCAGTCCGGTCACCGGGGCTGGCAGAGCCGGCTTCCACGTCACTCCGAGCGTCAACGCACCGTATGTGGTGTTGGATCCTGGCGCGGTATGAACAGGTGCCGCGAAGCCCTGCTGCACCTTGACCGGTCCGGAACCAGTGGGGAAGGACGCGACAAAGAAGTTGTTGTCGTCGCGCCAGTACTCGATGCGGCCGTTCAGGGCGAGCGTGTCGCTCAGAGCATAGGATGCGTATTGCGCGAGGCCGAACCCGTTCACCGGCTTGCCCGTCGTGCCATAGCCGTCGCGCACGAGGTTGGCCTCGGTCACCAGGGTCAGAGCATCGCTGGCCTTCCAGGTAACGACAAGATCGTTGAAATAGCGCCATTTGCCGTTGGCGTTCACGCCGATTGGCGCGAGGACGCGGGTCGCCTGTTCAGGGCCGAAGTGCGTCAGTGCCAGGACAGTCAGGTTGCCGTCCAAGAATGTCAGGTTGAAGCCGGTGAGACCCGCAACCGCCCCGTTGTTCTCCCCGAGTGGCCCGAACGTCGTGTTGCTGCCGGTGTCCATGCCCGCATAGATGTCCAGCATGCTGTTGACATGGGTCACGCTCAGCCCACCGCTGTGCTTGAACGGCAGGCCGAAGTTGAAGATATAGGAATGCGAGTAGAACGGGTTGGTTGACGGATCTATCGTCTCGTAGCCGAGAGGCGTCGGGTACTGGCCCACCTTGAGATCGATGCCTCCTTCGGTGAGCCAAGGGACGTGCGCCAGAACATTGGCTTCGACCACGTCGAGCTGATAGCGCGAAGTAGGATCAACGCGGTTGAGCTCGCCAAGGAACTGTGTGTAGCGCGCATCCGTGCCGTACATGAACTGCAGCTTGAAACCCCATTGATAGTCCGAGTTCTTGGGATCGAGCGGCTTGTTCGCGGTCAGCAGAAGCTGGTTCATCACGACCTGGTTGGCGCGATCGGTGAACAAGTGACCGAAGTTCAGGCCATCGGCTGGCCCGGATGGGTTGCCCATGATGCCGGCATCGATCTGCGCCGAAAGATGGATGCCGTTGATCCACAGCCCGGGCGGAGGTGCTTCGGCTGCGGCAGGAGCCTCGGTCGCAGGCGCTGCCTGCTGCGCCATCGCGACAGCCGGCAGGAGCGCACGTACCAGCAGAGCCAAGCCCAGACAGATGGCGATGACGCCACCGAAGAATGTACGCGATGCTGAATGACGGCTGGTGTCGAGTTCCTCCACGCCAAGCTCCATGGCAAAGCGCAGGCAGCACGATCCGCAACCTGCAGGGTACGTCAGCGGGATTGGTAAGGCCGTAGCAGGTATAAAATCGATTACCAGACGACAGCGCCGGCATATAAAGCGTATATAAAACGCGGAGGCTGAACCGTCCTCCAGGCGCTCCGACACCAATCGATTTTATATGCGGACCTGACCATCTTCTCCGCCGTGAGCACCGAGTACTTCATCCACAGCCACGTGATGCTGCTGCGCCTGTTGGGCCTGGTGGTCTTTGCCGGCGTACTATGGCCGGTGCTCTGGTTGTTGTGTGGCCTAACGTACCGGCAGGCTAGACGTCTCATTCAACGTGTCGAACAAGCCGCCCCGTCACGGCGAGGTCCGGTCTCATGACATATCAAGTTCTCGCCAAAAGCCTCGCGACGACTGAGATCACTACCGATGACACTGACGTGCCGGCACGTGGCCTTGGCAAGAGGCTCATGACGGCAATCCTGAAGCGCGGTCGCCGCCTGTTGCCTACAGACTGGCGCATCCTGCAATGGGACTGGGAGACCCACGAATCAGTAATCTCGTATCACGGATCCGTCGAAATTCGCCAGATCCCCGCCGGGTGTCTCGCTCAGACCTGCGTTAAAGGCGAGATGGACGTTGCGCGCACGACCGCTCTGGTGCGCCTGGCGAAGTACGTGGGTGGATACAATCAGAGGGCTGTTTCACTCGATGTGGAGCGGCCAGTCTTTCAGCAGCAGAAGGCGCCAGGGCTGTGGCTGATCGCCATTCGCCTGAGTGCTGTCGATGATATGCAGGCGGCTCCGTTGCCTCGCACGAGCAAGGTTCAGATTAACGCTCAACCAGCTATGACCTGTGCGGTTCTGACCTGGCCTGGCCGTCCGACCGAACATGCCATCAAGCGAGCCGAGGCCGCTGTGATGGATGCACTCGCGCGCACTTATTGGTTCACCTCTGGTTCTCCGATGCTTCGGATCTATGCGCCTGGCTCCATAGTGCCTTTCTGGGGCAGCTTCCAAATTGCTGTTCCGGTTTACCACCGAGTAGCTACAGTTCCTGTACCCGCGCAGCTCGAAGAACCCGCCACCACCAGCCGGCCGGTTAGCTGGTCCAGCCCACCCGTTCGTTAGGGCTAACGAACCGGCGTACACCCGCCGCAACGCGGGACAAGGTCAGCCCCGCACGTCAGCCGATTTCACAGCCGCCTCAAGTTCCCGTTCTCGGCCGACACTGCGAATGAGCTGATCCAGACCGGGATCACGTTCCAACAGATATCTATAAAGCTGCCGCACCGCACGAACGATATCACCGCCACGGGCCAGCAGCTCATCGCCGATTTCCAACATCCGGAGATTCGGCCACACGCGCGGACGAATGCGCAGCAGTTCGGTTATCAACGCCGCGGAGGGCAGTTCCGGACGAAGCTTCGTCATTATGAGAACCGCCGACGCCGGCGAGCGCGAAAAGCCCGCGTGGCAATGCACCAGCAGATGTCCCCCGGCAGGGCATTCGTCTGACACTTGCTGCACAAATTGCAGCAGGCGCTCGATGTGCTCGGCACGCGGGCACTGCATCTCGGGATGCTCATCGACGATGTCATGGAAGCGCAGCTCCATACGCCTTCTCGCGGGCAAGCCGTCGAACTCCACCGGGCTGGGCACGCCGGGGTCAAGGACGGACAGTACGTGCGTCAGGCGGGCCTCCCGGTGTTCACTCAGCTCACCGAGACCGCAGACGGTTATCTGAAACGGCAGATCCATGGCGGCGAGGCCACCAAGTCCAGCCAGCCGGGTCAACCGACGAATTGGTGACGAGAGTTCAGCCGATCAGTTCTGCTACCACCGGTTCCGGGGCGGGGGAGTTGACCGGCAGTTCCGGCGGCAGCCGTACGTCCTGCAGCCAGCAGACGAACACCTTGTCGCGGCCCAGCATGAGAGCCGCCAGGTAATCATGGCGGCCGTCATCCACCAGGAAGCGCTCGCCTTCCCAATGGCCAACGATGGGCGGCCAGGGCGCACACTCACCGAGGTTGAGGAGGCGGCGGAACTTCTTCTCGACGGCTTCAGGACTCATGGGCAGTCGGCAGCCGAGCCTGCACAAGTCGATATCGACCCAGGCGGTCTGCACCACCTGAAACGGCTGCACGCACATCGAGCGATCTTCGGCAACCATCACACTCATCGGGCACCTGAACAGCAAGGCCGCATACGCAGCCTGCATCTCTAGTGTTTCAAATCGATAATATCGTACGCCGACAGGCCGGCCGCCACAAAAATCGAGGAGCAGGTTGGTAATTCCGCATCAGCGCAGCAGCAGCAGCCGCAGCCGCAGCGTCAGTAGGTCAGTCCAGCCTGCATCGCGAAGTGCTCGGCTGCCGGTCCAAGCGCCAGCGCGGGAAAGAATGTCAGCCCACCGACGATGACGATTGTGCCAATCAGCAGCCCGATGAATTGCATGCCATGCGTGGGCAGTGTTCCAGCGGAGGCAGGCACGACGCGCTTCGCCGCCAGGTTGCCCGCGATACAGAGCACCGGCACGATGACCAGAAGACGGCCGGCAAACATCGCTCCT
This sequence comes from uncultured Acetobacteraceae bacterium, assembly GCA_964427005.1. Classification (GTDB taxonomy): domain Bacteria; phylum Pseudomonadota; class Alphaproteobacteria; order Acetobacterales; family Acetobacteraceae; genus JAMXLO01. Next base: position 34,661 of record CAYRTL010000014.1, on the reverse strand, counting down.
GCAAGCGTCAGATTGTAGAATGGCGAGTTCGCGCTCAGCCCGGCAAACGCGCTGCCGTTGGTCGCAGCGCCCGAGGTGTACGCGTACAGCAGCTCGGAAAATCCATGCGGGCCAGCGTTGTTCAGCGCACCTGTACCGGCTGGCAGAACCGCAGCAACCGCAGCAATGCCAAGAATCGCGGCGGGCACGCAAAGCAGCGCCAGCATCGTCATTTTCACTTCGTTGGCTTCGATCTTTTTGCCCAGGTATTCAGGTGTTCGCCCGATCATCAGCCCTGCGGCAAACACGGCGACGATGGCGAATAGCACGATGCCGAACAGACCGGAACCCGGTCCACCGACGATAACCTCGTCCAGCATCATGTTGGCCATCAGCATGAGGCTAGAGAGCGGCATGAAACTGTCATGCATCGAATTGACGGCGCCATCCGACGAAGCGGTTGTGACCGTCGCGAACAGGGAGGACTGGCCGATACCGAACCGGACCTCCTTGCCTTCCATGTTGCCTGCCATCTGATCGAGCCCGAACTGCGAGAACGCGGGAGGCGTACGTGCCTCACTGCCATAGATGACGGTAAGGCCTGCGATGAACATGATCGCCATTGCGGCGAACAATACCCAGCCATGGCGCTGGTCGCCGACCATGCGGCCGAATGTGTTGGTGAGCGCCACGCCGATCACGAAGATCAGCAGCATCTGGATCAGGTTCGTGAGGGCGGTCGGGTTCTCGAACGGATGCGCCGAGTTGACATTGAAGAAGCCGCCGCCATCGCCGCTCATCACCGCGATCACCTTCTGCGAGGCGACCGGTCCGAGCGCCATGATCTGCTGCGCGCCCTCCAGTGTCGTGGCGGTGACGAACGGCCCCAAGGTCTGCGGCACGCCTTGCCAGACCATGATCAGCGCCGCGATAAAGCATATCGGCAGCAGGACATAGAAAGTCACGCGCGTCAGATCGACCCAGAAGTTGCCGATGGAGGTTGATGAGCGGCGCGCGAATCCGCGTACCAGGGCGAGCGCCACGGAAATGCCGACCGCGCCGGACATGAACGACTGCACGGCAATTCCTGCCATCTGCGACAGATTGCTGAGCGTGGATTCGCCGCCATACGATTGCCAGCTTGTATTGGTGGCGAAGCTGACTGCCGTGTTCAACGCCAGGTCAGGCGTCATCGCATGCATCTGCTGCGGGTTGAGCGGCAGCAGTTGCTGCAAACGCAGCAACGCATAGAGTGCGGCAATGCCAGCCAGGTGAAACCAGAGCAGCGCCAGCGCGTAATCGACCCAGCCCTGTTCTTCTACCGGGTTGATGCCGGCGAGCCGATACAGTCCGCGCTCCCACAGAGCGAAGGCGCGCTGCACTCGGCCACCGCCATCGACATTGCGCACGATGTAACCGCCAAGGGGCTTGACGACTGCGGTGATGAGTGCCGCGAAAACGGCAACTTGCAGCCAGCCCTGCCAGGTCATGGCGCGTCCTCTGTCGCAGAGCCGTTTGTCCGCGTCAGGTCAACGCACGCCCGTACGTAGCCCACGGCGCCGACGAATGCGACGGCGAGCAACACCAGCATCAGTAAATCCAGCACAAGAGTACCCTTTGAAGACGCGCCGCCCCTCACGTCACAGTTGTGGGGAACGCGCATTGATGTGGATCAACGGGATCATTTGCCGGCATGCAAAATCGATCCGAGGACATATAATGCCAGCCCCGATGAAGGCAGCGCATGGGTCATTGTCAGCGAGATTGGGTATAAATGCCATCGGTGCTGTGGGCCGCCTACATATGAATATCGTAGGTGGTCAGACGCATCAGCGTCGCACCAAAAGCAGGGCGCCAATTTGCAGCACTTCCGCTTTCCATCTCGGCGCAACCAGCGTCGTCGCATCAAGCTGCGTGACAATGGCCGGGCCAGGCAAGCTGTCACCAACACCCAGTGTTGCACGCTCGAACACGAGTGCTTCCCGTGCACCATTGGTACTGTGCAGAATCTGCCGCCCAATCGGTTCCGCGCGACCGCCGCGTGGCAGAGCCTGGCGCAGCGAGGCAGACCTGCGGCTCTCGGCTTCTACACGGAGAGTGATCAACTCGATCTTGCTCTCCAGGGAAAAGCCGTTCAGTGCGCGATGTGCCTCGGCAAACGCCGCCTTGGCGACATCAGGATCACCAGACCAGAGAATGGCAAGCTCCGAGCCCTGCCCCTCGTATCGCAGCAATGCAATGCGCGACAGCTTCCTGTCGCTTTCTGCCACTCGCTCCTCGTCAAACCAGGCCAGCGCTTCAGTTTCAAGCGCAGCAAACTCATCGGCCACTGCATCCCACGCATCTGGGTTTGGCAATGTGCGCGAGAACTCGGCCTTCAACCCGGCAGCCAGAAGTCCTTCGGCGCACAACACGCCTGGCGCCGGCGGTATCAGCACGCGCGAGATGCCGAGTAACTCCGCAAGCGAGCAGGCATGCAGCGGACCTGCACCCCCAAATGCCACCAGGGTGAAGTCCCGCGGATCGTGCCCGCGCTCCACTGAGACCACGCGAATTGCGCCGACCATGTTGGAGTCGGCGATGGCCAGGATGCCGCGGGCCGCATCGTACAGCGACAGGCCAAGCGGGTCGGCGACGTGCTTACGGATCGCAGTCTCGGCCAGCGCCGCGTCGAGTGTCATGCGGCCACCGAGTAACGATGCAGGCAGATGCCCGAGCACAAGATGCGCATCCGTGACTGTTGGCTGTTCACCACCCGCGCCATAACAAGCAGGACCAGGTACTGCACCGGCACTCGCCGGGCCGACGATGAGCGCGCCATCCGACAAACGCGCAATGGAGCCGCCGCCTGCACCAATGGTCACCATGTCCACCATCGGCAGCGGCAACGGCCACTGAGCGATACGCCCGCGCTGCGTCAGCTCAATTCGTCCACCGCGGAGCAGGCAGATGTCAGCACTGGTGCCACCGATATCGACCGTCACGATATCCGTTATGCCGCACGCCGCCGCCACGTCACGCGCACCCACCACGCCGGCGGCGGGACCTGACAGCACGGTCAGCGACGGCGCGCGTCCGATGGTTGCCGCTCCGGCCACGCCACCATTGGATTGCATCAGCAGCAATGGGGCGGAGATGTTTGCGTCGCTCAGCCGGCGGCGAAGACGGTGCACATAGGTGGTGACCGCTGGCATAACACCAGCATTCATGGTGGCCGCGAGGCTGCGCTCATATTCGCGCACCACGGGAAGCACATCGATCGACGCCGTCACCGCAACGCCCGGCAAGGAAGATCGCAGCAACTCGGCAACCCGTCGCTCATGGGCGGGATACGCGAACGAGTGCAGAAGACAGATCGCCACCGCCTGCACGTGCATCCGCCGAAGCGCGGTGGCGACATCATGTACACTTGTCTCGTCGAGTGGTGTCATGACTGCGCCGCCTGGACCGACGCGTTCGCGCACCTCCACCACCCGCTCTGGCGGCACGAGACGCTTCGGCTTCACCCAGGTGAACAGATTGGCGTGGCGCGGAATGTCCTGCCGGCCGATTTCCAGCACATGGCGAAAACCGGCTGTGGTCACTAGCGCAGTGCGAGCACTCTTGCCCTCCAGGATCAGATTGGTGGCCACTGTCGTGCCGTGCAGCACCCGGACGATTTCCTGCGGAGCCGCACCAGCCTCGTTCAGGACAAGCATTACGCCGGCAAGGAATGCCTCCGACGGATCGGCCGGCGTGCTCGGAGTCTTGGCGCGCCACTGGCGGCCGGTTGAACTGTCGTGCAACGTGATGTCAGTGAAGGTCCCGCCGATGTCGACTGCTACGGCGTACTCAGCACGCGACATTGGCAAGTTCCCTGCCGCTCTCACGCAACGCATGCGTGCCGGCTTCGTCCAGCATGTTGTCGAGGATCGCGACGCCATAATCACGCCGCGCCGCTTCTACTGACACGAAGCCATCGCGCACATCCTGCAGCACGTGCTGCGCGGGCCGATGGAACGGATCGCCATGGCCGCCACCGCCGCCGGTCTCCAGCAACAGGATGTCGCCACGCCGCAGCACGGTACCATCCGACAGCGGCGCCAGTTTCTGCTCGCGCGGCGTGCCCGGATTGACAATCGCGCGGCCGGTACCGCCATGCATGCCGCCGGCAACACCCCAAGGCGGGTTCACCACACTGTCGATCCGCATGGACAGCACCGCGTACTCGGCGAGCACCTCGTACTCGCGAACGACGCCGGCACCGCCACGGAACTTGCCGGGTCCGCCGCTATCGCGGTTGATGCCGTAGCGAAGCAGCCTTACCGGATAGCTTTGTTCGAGGAACTCGACCGGATAATTCTCCTGAGCGACGAAGTACACCGCGTCGATCCCATCGGCCGTCGCGCGCGCACCATAGCCGACGCCGATGCCATCCGACATCAGGAATGGCTTTCCATTGGCGCTGCCACGCAGCATGATGATCACGTACGCCGAATGCGATGCGGGTGCGCTGCCACCCGCGACATTGACCAGGCCGTTCAGTGTCGCGAGAAACCGCATCATTGTCATTCCGCGCAATCCGAGCGGCGCAGGAAAGCGCGGCCATAACAGTGAGCCCTCGCGCAGCTTCACTTCATCCAGCGCACGTGGTCCGCCGGCATTGCACACCTGCGCCGGGTCACCGCCGAGAAAGAACAGCCCAAGCGCCATGCCAGGCACGTCCGGGTTCATCAGGAAATTCACCGGTCCCGGCGCCTGATCGTCTGTTTCGGTCGCATCCAGAATGAACCTGTCATCCGCGGTGCGTGTCAGCGCCAACCGGATGTGGAAGGGGCCGTTGCCGTGACCATCCGAGTCGATCGCATCGCTGAAGCGATGCGTGCCGACGGCGAAGGTCTCGCGCAATCTGGCACGCACCAGTTCGCGGGTCCGCGTGAAGAGCTGATCGAATGCTTCAGCCACCACGTCGGGTTCAAAGCGCTGTAGGATCTCGATCATCCGCCGCACGCCGAGATCGACTGAGGCCATCAGTGCGCGCGTGTCACCGCGGCTCTGCTCGGGGTAACGCGAGTTGCGATGAAAGATCTCCAGCGCCGCCTCATTCACCGTGCTCGCATCGATCAGCTTGGTGGGGGGAATGATGATGCCTTCCTGGAAGATGTCGGTGGCGTCGGAACTGATGGAGCCCGGGCGCAGTCCGCCGATGTCGGAGAAATGGGCCCAGCCCATCACGAATGCCGCGCGCCGCCCCTCATGGAACACTGGCGCGAGGAAGACCTGGTCGTTGGAATGCGATACGGCGCCACGGGAGGCATAGCAGTCGCTGTACCAATACAGATCGCCTTCGCGCATCGTCTCCGGTGGGAAGCGGGCGAACACCGGCGCGGTGATGTCACCGAAGATTGGCACCATCGATCCAACCACCATGACGCCGTTGGCATCGAACAGCGCGGTGTAGAAGTCCTTCTTCTCGCGAATGAAGGCGCTGATCGCGGTGCGCTCCAACAGCGCATCCATCTCCGCCTGCGCTGCACGAATCGCGCCGCGGATGATCTCCAGCTTGACCGGATCGATCATCAGTCGGTGACGAAGGCGCGATAGACCTCAATCATGTCGGCAACCGCTGCCTGGTACAGCTGCGCGCCGTGTTCAGGCGTGGAGAGCGACGGGTCGGAGCCGATGCGTCCATCCGGAAAACGGTGGCGATAGTCGGCGCAGTCGAAGAAGCCGGTGCTCTTCGGCGCCACCTTCGGCGACATCTGCGCGTGCTTGATCGCCTGCGGTTGGTAGTGCTGCGACAGCGACACTTCGGCCGCGGTCGCATGGCTGCCATTGGCATCGCCATACAGCTCCTTAGCGAGCGCCGATGCGCGGGAACCTTGGGACCAGAACACCATCTTGCAGCGCACCGGCGAGGACTCGCCCGGGCCGCGCATGGATGACGCAGCGTAGATTTCGTCGAATGCGGCGGTCACGGTGGCGACATTTCCACCATGACCATTGATGAACAGGAACCGCTCGAAGCCGTGCTTCATCAGCGAGGTGACGACATCGCCCACCAGGGCGATCAGCGTCGTCGGCCGCAGCGTGATGGAGCCGGCGAAGCCGAGATGATGCTGCGACATTCCGATGGTGAGGGTTGGCGCAACCAGGCAGCCGATTTCGTCGCCGACACCCTTGGCTACGAATTCCGCGTCGAGATGATCGGTGCCGATGAGGCCATTCGGCCCATGCTGTTCGGTCGAGCCGATCGGAATGATGATGCCGCGCGACGAGCGCAGGTACTCTTCGACCTCATGCCAGGTGGACAGCGCGAGCTGCATGGGTGTTCTCCTGTGGACCACCCCATCTTGCAGCCCATGCGCTTGGCCTGCAATTCGGAACCCGGTTTCAGTGGTCCAAGTTGCCCACAGGATCGGCGAGAACCGCTTGGTGTTCTTCCCAACAGCAGACCTGCACACGCAATCCGTGCTCCTCCAGGCAGACGATGCAATAAAGCTCGGCTTCGTCCGTTAGGTGACCGACCTCGTAATCGCCATAGCCGCACTCTGGGCATTGAAAGCAAAGCGTCGCCATAGTGATGCCTTACCCTTCGCGAATCCTGTTCGCTTAGGCGCAGGTCTGCGATTCGGGGAAGGATACCCATGGCCGAAGAGTATCGCGCTGGCCGGATCGAAGGTTATGCCATCGTCTCTGAAGACGGGATGCTGGCGGACGCCCACCGGGTCATGCCGGAGTCACTGAAGTTTGAAGCTGACCAGCGGTTCTTCGAGCGCGGGCTCGACGGCGTCGACGTGGTTGTGCATGGCCGCCACTCACAGGAACGGCAGCCCCGCTCCCATTTGCGCCACCGGCTGGTGCTGACCAGACGAATTCCTTCGGTCGAGCGGCATCCATCCAATCAGAAGGCACTGCTGTGGAACCCGATCGGCGCGTCATTTGAGGAAGCGTTGTCCGTTATTGGTATTCGGGATCCCGTCATCGGCGTGATCGGGGGTGCGGACGCGTTCGGATTATTTCTCCCTCTGTACGACGTCTTCTATCTGTCGCGTGCACCAGATGTCCGTCTTCCCGGCGGCCGGCCAGTGTTCCTGGAGGTTCCTACGCGGACGCCGGAGGACGTGCTGACGGAACACGGGCTGGAACCCGACGTGCCTCAGATTCTCGATGCTGCCAAAGGCCTGACAGTGGTCGGCTGGCGGCGCAAATAGCGCGGCAATTTTGCGAGAGGCAAAGCCCCAGAGATCCTCCAGGTGCGTTTCAGCGCGAGAGTATCCTGGAGGAACGCATGAAGTATCTTCTGCTATTTCTGCCGCTGGTCGCCGCGGGATGCACCGGCAGCTATGACCGAGGTTACGCTGGCAGCTATCCCGGCGGATATCGCGAGTATGCCTCCGACTACGGCTACTATGAGGGGCAATACGGCCGGCCTTACTACGGCGGCGAGAACTGCGGCACCCCTCACGAGCCAAAGGCCTGCCCGCCGATGCCCCGCAGGCCCCTATCGTACTACCCAGGGGATCGCTGGTAAGCGGAGGTCAGAGCTCCGCCGACTGGAAGTCGCGAGCGGAATCGCCCGGGACGGTCAGGGCCTCCCCGATAGGTTTGATTGGTTGGTCAACACCTAAAGAGTTCAGTATGCCCGCAGCTTCGCAGTTAGAAGGCTGCCCATTGCAATACCTCCGTTTTGCGTCGCCATCGGTTGCCAACCGCGATGCCCGGATTGATCTGGCCAGATGCGCGGCTTGTTGGCTGGTCGTCATGTTGCATACTGCGGCAGGGGGTTTTGGCTCTTTCGGCCCGAGATGGTGGCCGAGCAACATTCTCGATTCTCTATCGCGCCCATCCGTCCCGATATTCCTGATGATTTCGGGCGCGTTGTTGTTGCCCCGGGCCGAGCCTCTGGCCGTGTTCGCCCACAAGCGCCTCTCCAGACTGTTGCCGCCTCTGGCATTCTGGTCAGTCATCTATCTGATTTGGCCGGTTTGGGGCGATGTAGTGCATCTATCCGAACTCGCTTTTCGGCCGGCGGCTGTGCATCTCTGGTATCTCTATGCACTGATTGGCCTATATGCTTTGGTGCCCGTCCTGCGCATCTTCCATCAACATGCCAGCCGCTCCGTCCAGATCTATTTTCTGGCGTTGTGGTTTAGTGGCGCCTCAATACTACCGACCTGCCGTGACTTACTTGGGCTGCCATGGTCCATCGCGAGCACGTACGGTGTCGAGGAATTCTCAGGGCTGTTCGGATACCTACTCTTGGGTGCATTGGTCCATGACGCGGGAAGCCGGCATGGTGGGCGATGGGGCGGCTGGGTCACGCTCTACTTGGCGGCCAGCGTAGCAACAATGTTCCTCACTTATATTCGGTCGAGGACGTTGGGGAGGCCTGACGAGTTCTGGTACGGCTACCTGTCTCCTGTCGTCGTCATCGCATCCTTTGCGGCGTTTCAATTTCTCATGCGGCTGCAGGTGCGAGGCGAACTTGCGAGCCGGACTATCGTCTGGATCGGAGGCTGCACACTTGGAATATACTGCGCTCATCCTGAGGTTGCGTATCAATTATCGCGGGCGGGATGGATCGGCAACATGTCGATCCCAATCACCACGCTGATCGTGTTCCTTACTTCACTGTTGATTGTCAGCACGCTGCGTAGCGTCCCCGCGTTCCGTTGGGTCATGTGAAGCCTTAGTTGTACCCTGACCGATTGAGCATGCACCGCTAAGGCCGTGCATTAGCCAGACTGCTTTGTCATCATCGGGTTTCATCTGATCGCTTTGGATCAACATCTGGGAAATGGTCGTGGCATACCGAGCCCCGTTGATCACGACTCATGGCGGTCGTTTCACGTCATGGCAGGGCTTGCCGACTGTGGCAACGCAAGACGTGGATGGCCGGCCTGCGCGGCCATAAGGAGGAAGGCGGCGCATAGGTCATTGTCAGCGAGATTGGGTATAACCTTCCCAGACTAGCTTTCCCAGTTCCTGCTCTAGATCGGCGCGTAGGTACGGGATGTTGCCGTCAAATAACCCGGTTGCATATGGACGGGTCCCACGCATCAGCACAGTTGTGAGCCAGGGGCTTGCGCTGTTGCTCGTGCTGCTTGGGATGCCCGGGATTATCATCGCGCAAACGATATCGTCGCCCGACACATGGATCCCAATCAGTCAGAACGCCAAAGTCGCTACCGGCCGCATTACCCTCTCGTCGAATGAGATCCGGTTTCAGAATGGCAAGTCGCTGTCGCTCGCTCCTGGCGGCCAGATGCTGTTCCGGTCGGACGCAAAGCAAAAGCGGGTCATGGCAACCCTGTACAGGATCACATCGCCCCCTGATCCAACCGTGCAACTCTGCAAGGACAAGCCGATTGCGTATCTGGTCGTGTGGCGGTCGGAAACAGTTGGCCACGAAGCTGACCGGGGGTTGGCTGCTTTCTCGGGGCCAGACCTCAACCCTGGCTCCAGGGACGATTGTGGCCATTATCTCTACGCTGCGTCGCAGTATTGAGGAGGCGGGATGCTAATCAGTGCCTTCCCCTCTTGCGTAAGAGCCTAGGAGCTCGGGTCGGTACTCAAAATGCATCGTGTCGAAATGTGCCCAGCGGCCGCCCCAGATGAAGCCGTGACGTTCGAACACCGCTATGATCTCCGGCGGAATGCGATTCATGTATGCCGGCAGCCCGGCGGAACTCCGGTGCCATAGCCAATAATCTGAAAAGGCCGGGTTGATATCGATTGCCGCACCCCAACCGTGCATGCTCGTTTGGCCAGTGTCAGCGACGTGTCGGCAAACATAGGTCCCGCCCAGCGGATACAGGTATTTCTTGTCTTCCGCTGGCAATTCGTCGAGATCGCGCGAAATCAAGGTCAAATGTCGATCCACGCCGTTAACGGAGGTGATGCTGATGACGTGTCCCCAGGTCTTCGGCAGCCAAACGACGGGCACGAGCCTGGGCGTCACTTGCCCCAAAGTGCAGTCGCCATACATCGCATCGAAGAATGCTCTGTTGCGAACGCGGCCCGGATCCTGTTGCGGTCCCGGCAGGATCGGCGCGCCCGCAGGATAAGACAGCCGCAACTGATCAAGAATGGAACCCTTCCTAAGCTGTTCCTCCATGCTGGTTTCTGGAAGTCCGATCCCAACCGGCATGCGAGTACCGTCGCGCCAGATAAGATCGGCTCCGTCAAAGCTGGACAGGGCAGAGGGATAGGCACGTAACAGGTCGTCAAGGGAGGCTGCAGACCCCGCAGCCGAGGTGCCCAGCAGCAAAGCCACGAACGTCCGGAAGCCGGTCAAGCGGTCCGCCCCACGATCAGTTCGCCGACTCGCCGGCGCAACCCGTCGATCCCGGTGTCCCGATGACGAGATGGATGTACGCGATTAGTCAGCAGCGCCCAAGCCAAATCGCGCCGGAAGTCGATCCAGACACCGATACCGGTGAAGCCCGTATGACCGATCGTCTCCTCCGAACAGGCATTCCCTCCGGACCATCCATCGTGCCGGGCCTCCCAGCCCAAACACCGTGTTGGCGATTGGCGCTGGCGAATTTCGGCAGACCACGGCTCGACACCCTGCAGAACGCGCTGTGCAGCATCGAGCACCCCGTCCATCGTGCCAAAGAGACCAGCATGGCCAGCAGCGCCTCCCAACGCGAAGGCATTCTCGTCGTGTACCTCGCCACGCATCATTCTACCGCGCCAGGTGCAGCGTTCGGTGGCTGCGGTTGCAGAGGGCTCCGGACGCCACGACAGTCGCGGAGGCAAGTCGAGGTCGATGAGCGAGCACCCCGACAGACGTTCGATGGCGATACCCAGCAGCATGAAATTGATGTCTGAGTAGACTGCTGGACCTTCTTGCCAGGCACGCTGCAGAATGAACGCGCGCAGGGTCATAGGCTCCAGACCGTAAGTGTAGAGCGGCTCGACCGCCGGCAGGTGCGTCTGATGACTGAGACATTGGCGGAACGTCAGACGGCGCTCTGCGGCGCCCCGGTCGTATTGCCGGAGATCCGGAATGGCCTCGGTGAGGCTATCATCGAGAGCAATCCGCCCTTGCGCCACAAATTGCAGGATCGCCGGTGTCGTGAACAAGACCTTGGTGAGGGAGGCAAGATCGAACCATGTGCCGCGATCCATTGGCACAGGTTGCGGTTCGCGCTGTGCCCAGCCAAAGACTTCCACGGCTCGGTCACCCGTCCCGGTCACCACCCCGAGCACAGCGCCAGGAATATCGGAGGGAACGACCTGAGCAACGCAGGACGCCGCCGTGGAGAGGATTTCGGTTGCTACCACACGTAGAACCTCTATGGCTTTGGCATGATCATGTATATAATTCTCTTTGGAGCGATACTATCGTCACCTGGATACCCATTTGCACCTGCTGAACGTTCCCAGCCTCCAGACGACTTCGCGTGAACCTGTTGATCCGAACGTATTGCCTGCTGATCCTTGTTCTGTCCGGTTGCGCCACCAACCAGCAGCAAGCAGCGGAGGAAGTAGAGCCGCAGCCGGCAACTGCGCAGTTCATCGCGCATTCCGGACACTCGCCGCCCTTCGCGCGCACGCCTTTTGAACCGTTTACCCGGGTGGAGGCAGTGGCGATCGCGGAGCAGGAATGGCGTCTGTTCGGTCAGCGGGTTGATGACGATCCCCCGCACACTGGGACCGATCCGGAGCTCAGCGATGATCCCGGCCGTTCTCCAGGCCATTGGGAGCGCATCGGCGAGTATTGGTGGCTCGGCCAGGACCTCGATCGGCGCGAGTCATCCTGGACGGGCATGCACAATGAAAACGGCCAGGAAATCGACCCGCATGAAGCGGACTCCTATGCTTGGTCGGCCGCATTCATCAGCTATATCATGCGAACGGCTGGGGCTGGAGCACGTTTCCCTTATGCGCCGGCGCACTACGTGTATATAGACATTGCGAAGGAGATGAAGCTTGGCCGCACGTCAGGCTGGGCATTGATCGCTGAGCGCACGGACGAATATCCGCCGATGCCTGGGGATCTTGTTTGTTACTCGCGTGAACGACGTCCACTGAATTACGAGAAACTGCCACGCCGCCACTTCGCGGCCCACTGTGATATTGTGGTTGCTCGCGACGAGACGCAGATCAGTGTCATCGGTGGGAATGTGGATCATGCCGTGACGATGAAGCACGTGCCTGTCACGGCGGATGGGCGCATGGCCGAGAGCGGCGGTCGCGTGCTCGACGCGCGTTATCCCTGGTTCGTGGTACTCAGGATCCTCTACGACCGTTAGTCTATCGCTTACGGAGAGGTGCGCGGCACGGATCGCCACCCCGGACTGACGCAGATTTAGGCAGCACTTGCCGAGGTCGAACGCCTCTGGGGCGCGAGAAACGGAACTCTTGACGGTGACCGTCTCGATATCCTGGCAACGCTGATCGATGCCAATGAGGCGGCATTATCCGATGGACCCGCCTCGATCCGATCGAGGCGATAAGTTCCGGACGATATATGGGCATTGACCGCGCTGTGGAGTCCTCTCGCGTCCAGCGTGCCGCAGTTCCATATTGCCATGCGGAGGAGCCGGCGATGCTAAGGATTGACGTTGAGCGGGAAGAGGACGGACGGTGGATCGATGAGGTCGCCGCACTGCCTGGCGTGATGGCCTGCGGAGCGACCGAAGCCGAAACACGACAAAAGACGGCCGCCCTTGCCTTCCGTGTGATCGCTGACCGGATCGAACATCGCGAACCGGTGCCCGAGGAGGCGCGAGCCCTGTTTGCGCTCGCCTGATGGATTGGCCGGCGACCAGGGCGGCCACTGCCCAAAGAGATCGATGACCCCGAGGTTGTCGCTTTGTATGTCGACAAGAAGGATGTGCGTGACGACGCGTCTGCGTCGTTGGGGTTGATTGTTGGTGCCCTTCGGCGTGGCTCATTCACCCTCGGGCAGAACTCAAACCTATTCCCGACGTTGAGGACGTTCTGCATCAATGGTGTAGGTCCATATAAGTTCTCTCTCTCGGACCCTCGCTACTATTACAGGACTACGTTTGACAACGAGCCAATGCCCACCGTAGCCGACTTCTCTGCCGGAAGCGTGATGGTGTGCTCGAACGCCTTCGGCATAACGACCAACGCAAATCTGGCTCTCGCGTTGGATGCCGAACGCGAGATGCTTAAGCCATTCACACTTTTCTCGATCCTTTGGTACGTCCCATTGGCGCTCGGCTTTGCGCTGAAATTCGCGAAGAACATGTCGGACTTAAAGAAGGCACGTTAATCCCCAGTAGCACGGCCTCGACATTCGGGGGCCGAAGCCCGCAACTGGACGCACCATTGTTGGGTCAGGACGGCGGCGCCGCGGCGTGCAACCATGATGGCAAAAGTTCGAGTGATCTCAGCCCCTTCAAGGTGATACTCGATTTGGCTATTTTAGGCGTGACAACAGCGCGGAGTTTACGAACCAATGCCTGAAACCTCACCTACCTGGCCCAGCGAGGAAGAGTCGATTGGACATCATGTCGAGCGGATGGAGACGGAGTATGCCATCACGGCAAATCCCCTATACGTTTGGGAAGCACTTGATACGTTGCTAAACGATCGGCGGACTAAAGACGCCGCACGAAAGGCTCCTCTACCCGACTGGATCATAGAATATCTTGCACGGTCTGCGAATGCTATATCGTGGCTAAGTGGATGTTGGGATTACAGAGCGGTGGAGGCGGCAACGCGAGAGAACAAAACTCTTGCGGACCTCTGCGCTGCATTGGACCACAAACTCTCATCATCTCAAGCCACCAAGCAAGTTGGAGAAGCGTTGGGCTTCGAGAAGCGCGGACGGAACGTCTTCGTGCAATACAAGGCCCGCAATGAAATGGTGGACGACCTTATCGAGTATGGGGAAATGCTGGACGAAGGCGCTAGCTCTCGCGAGGCCATCCTAGCGATTATGGGGTCCAGACAGATTGATGACGAGAGAACAGTCAGGCGCCGCTTGGCGGCTGCACGGGACATATTCCCACCCCGCTCGGAGAAGTTCATCAAACGCCAGCAAACGGCGTGATCTTTTCATGTTTCCAGAGATTGTGATATAGCGCGCGCGAATCGGCGGCGCCTCGATTCGGCAATGCCGTCCCCCTTTTCACCAATCTGCTGACAGGGCGATCTTCGAGAGCAGTCGAATGCCTATCCACTTCACCGAGAAGCGCGATATAGAAACCGCATTGGACATGGGTTCGGGCTACGTGCTGGACTTTTCCAACCGCACGTTTGCCGAGTTCATTGCTGCGAGCATCGGTATCGAGATCTATGGCGGTCCCTATTCGGATATGGGCAGCTCGAAAGCCAATCACCTACGATGCTTTTTCGAGAGGGCATCAGACTATCAAGTCGGGCGGCTACTTGCCGACTTGGTTACGCATGCGCGCCAGACGTTGGAGGACAACCCCTATAACAAACCGACTGAGGCCGATCTCAAACGCCTGGAGCGGTGTCACGCAATCGCCCTGCGCCTTCAGAGTGCGCGGCCGGTAGAGAATCTTGAGGCGCTACGGCCGAATGACGAGGCCGACAAAGACTTCGCCGTGTTGGCGAAGGTGATCCGGGAAGGCATTCAAAAGCACGAACCGGGTCCGGTCCTCGACCGGCTTCACACGTTTTGCATGAAATACTTTCGAACGATCTGCCAGAAGCGCGAGATCACGTTCGATAAGAACGACAACCTGGGGAACCTTGTGGGGAAGTACGTCAAGTATCTTGAACTGACCGGACTGATCGAGGCGAAGATCACTATACAGATTCTGAAATCGTCCATAAGCACGTTCAGCGACTTCAACTACATCCGGAACAACAAGAGCCTTGCGCATGATAACCAAACACTTAATGACCAGGAAGCCATGCTGCTGTTTAACGCGGTGGCCAACACGATCCGGTTCATTGAGTTCATTGAGGCTAAAACACAGCCCAAGAAGGTGGAGCAGTTCGCTGATCTTGATGACGAGATTCCATTCTGAATAGCGGAGCGTTGGTGGAACTGATTAGCCCCGCAGGGAAGTGTAAATAATGGCGATCCACCCCCCCGCCGCCGCTCCGGCCGCCACCGCTGCTATGCGATGACACGGAGAAGGACGGGCGTGAGTAAGCCGGAGGCGAATACGACGGGAAGCTGCTATAGCCGCCGTAGCGACGATAGCGGCATGCAGGACAGTTCGCCGCCGCGCTCGCTGAGCGATGGCCAAGGACTGGTGCTGTGCAATTAGCCATTACGGCAGAGCTTCCCTCCACGTTAGCTTGATCGGCAGCGTGAATTGCGGCTTGTCCACACGCTGCATCGATCCCTGGATAAGGCCGTTACCCACCGTCCCCGCGATCCTGATATCGAAGCTGGTGCTGGCGTCCCCGAAAGCGTTCCCCCAGTTCGGATCGTGCTTCACGACCTTAACCGTCGCCTGGATCTGCTCATCCTTCGTCGCGAAGGTTCCTACGTAGTAGTAGCCGCTGTCGCCGCCATAGATCCGATTGGTTTCGAGGACAGCAACGCCGTGGTTGCGGGTTGCCTGCCCTGGCAGCGCCACATCACCGAACTCGACGACATACATTCCCTCTACGCTGGGCACGACTCGACTCCTAATCTGGACCGGGGAACATACCAGACACGCGGGGAGCGCAACAAATTGAGATTGTCTTGGCGCAACGTAGCTCGCCAAAAGGCGGAGACTAGCGAGCGACTAAGAGGTTAACTTTCTGATGGGATTTGCTCGTAAGTCTCTGAAAAGATTGGTGGGCGCACAAGGACTCGAACCTTGGACCCGCTGATTAAGAGTCAGCTGCTCTACCAACTGAGCTATGCGCCCGCCCAAGGCGCCGGCCTATAGCAAGGCCGGCAAGCCTTGGAAACCCCTACGCCCCCGATAGAATCGCATCCGCACATTTCTCCGCCGTCATCAGCACGGGGAAATTGGTGTTGGCGCACGGAACCACCGGGAAGATCGATGCATCGACGATACGGAGTCCATCCACCGCCCGCACCCGGCCTGACGGATCGGTCACCGCCATCGGATCATCCTCGGCCCCCATGCGGCATGTGCATGAGGCATGCCATACCCCAACCGCGGCCTTGCGAACGAACGACTCAAGCTGCTCGTCATCACGCAACAGACCCTCGAGCGTGTAGCCCTCCATGATCAGATTCTTGATCAAATAGCTGCGCAGCCCCGGCGGGCCGTCCAAGGCCTTCGCCAGCGCATCCGTGATCCACTTGTTCTTCTTGCTCACCAGACCAACCTGGCGAACCTTGTCGCTATAGCTCGCCGGGAAAGGATCCGTTGTCACCGCCTGCATGGTCGGCGTCAGGTGCATCGCACCGAACCGGCGCACACCATCCATCATCCGCTCCAGGTCGCGCTGGTCGGAGAGCAGGTTGAAGTCCACGATCGGCTCTTCACGCCAATCGCGCGACGCGAGCTTCACTTCCCCCGTTTCAGAATACGTCTTGTACACGGTGACGATGAAGGAGCCGATCTGCTCGCCGACAGCATGCCAGGAGGTCTTGTTGGTCACCACGGTGAACATGTCACCCGGCGGTATCCCGTCGAGCCTGGATGAGTAGCGCAGCGCCAGATAGATGTGCCGTCGCGTGTAATCCTGGATAATGCGTGCATGGGGCTTGATGAATGCCGCGACTGCGACCGCCGGATGATCCTGCAGCCGTTGTCCCACGCCAGGCACGTTGGCGCGCACCTCGATCCCCAACTCGCGCAGACGCACCGCGGGGCCGATGCCGGCACGTAGCAGGTGTGCGGGCGAATGGATCGCACCCGATGACAGGATGATCTCCCGCCCGCGAAACTCCGTCTCGCGCCCGTTCACCAGCGCCTTTACGCCAACACAGCGCAAACCATCGAACAGCAGCGTGCTGACCTGTGTATTGGTCGAAATCGTCAGGTTGTCGCGCATGCGCGTGCCGGGATCGAGATAGCCGATAGCGGCCGATACACGCCGCTCGTACACGTTGGAGATGGTGATCGGGAAGTAACCGTCCTCGAACTCGGCGTTCTGGTCGATCAGGAACTTGTAGCCGGCAGCCTTGAAGGTTTCCCCCGCCGCCTTCGCATGTTCCGGCCACAGATCAGGGAAGATGCGACGGACGGGAATGCGGCCTTCGTTGCCGTGCCACGGACCGTCGAAGTCCATGTCGCGCTCAACCTTCTTGAAGAAGGGCAGCACGTTCTCCCAGTTCCATCCGGTCGCACCGCGCGCATGCCATTCATCGTAATCAGTCGGCGCGCCGCGATTGGCAAGTTGCCCGTTGATCGACGAACCACCACCCAACACACGCGCCTGTTCGTATGTGCGCAGCGGCGGCCGAGGCTCGTTGGGACGGTTGTGCGGGATGACTTCGGTGGTGACCTTCAGCTTGTTCCAGGTGAAGGCCGGATTCAGGTACGCCGTGCCCGGATATGAATCGAGAATCGCCGCCGGTACTTTGCCATGCGGCGTATCCATGCCCGCCTCGAGCAGCAGCACCTTATTGGCCGAACGTGCCGAAAGCCGATTGGCCAGAACCGATCCAGCCGAACCGCCACCCACGATGATGTAGTCGTAATCCATGTTCAGCGTGTCTCAGTGTGGAAGGTTTTCGATACGATGCGCCAACCCTCGGCCAGCTTCACGAAAGTCAGGTAGTCCGTGAAGTAGCGTGGCGGAATCTGGCAGTGCACCTTCGCAAAGGCCGTGGTCGGACTGGAGCGGTCGATCTGTACCACCCAGTCGTGTCGCTTCAAATCCTGACTCTGGGGTGACTTGCGGTTCTTCACCAGGTCGAACCAGTACTCGCGCGACCAGTCGGTCAGCTTGCCATCGGCCACACCAAACAGATGCGCGACCGGATGGAACACACGACCGAGTTTCTCCGCGTCGCCTTCGTACATACCGTCGAAATAGGTCTGCAGCGCCCGTTCGAGATCGTTGAGATCGGATGCCATCGCTTCCTCCCGTTGCTATTGACTGTCACACGCCCAGTTTCGTGGCCATGTCCTCTATATCTTTCGCGACCACATCCCACTCCTGGTCGGCTGCGAAGTCGCGCTTCTGATGCGGGCCGTACTCGTTGGGTCGCGGAAAGAAGGCCGTCATGAGCCCGCACTTGCGCGCGTTTGCCAGATCACTGTTGTGGGCCGCCGCCATCATGACCTGATCCGGTTCCAGATCGAGCAGCTTCGCGACACCAAGATACGTTTCCGGGTCGGGCTTGAAGTGGTGGAACAGGTCGGAGCCGAACACCATGTCCCAGGGCAATCCGGCATGCTTCGCCATGTTGGTCAGCAACGCCACATTCCCGTTCGACAGCGGGCCGATGATGAATTTGCGCTTGAGCCGGGTCAGCCCTGGCACGGAATCCGGCCATGGGTTCAGCCGATGCCAGCCGCGATTGATATGCCGCAAATCCGCTTCGGTCAGGCCTTTGATACCGAACTCAGTCACCAGCCCGTCGAGCGACGCGCGATGCAGCCCGTCCAGTGTTGTCCAGGGCTGCTCGCCTTTGCGCACCCGGTCCATCGAGGGGTGGTAGGCTGCGCGCCAGGCATCCACGAGTCCGGTCCAGTCAGCGTTGATGTCCCGCTGACGGCCGAAGGCGGTGAGTTCGGCAATCAGACTGCTTCGCCAATCGACGACAGTGCCAAACGTGTCGAACACGATGGCTACCGGCACTTTGCTTGCCATGACGTTTCTCCCTGGCGTCAGAACTGTGGCCCGGAACGCGCGGTCCTGCTAACTGGAACCCATGATCCGGGTCAGAGCAAGAGTCGCCATGCTCGCTGCCGTACTCGGCAGCCTGACCGCGCTGGCGCCCGCCACGCTCCGCGCCGAACCGGCACACGCTGCCCTCGTTCTCGGCAACGGCACCTACACTGGTCTGCCGCCACTGCCAGCTTGCCTGCTCTCTGCTCACGCGGTCGCCGCGGCCTTGCGCACCGCAGGCTTCAATGTTGTCGAGCGGGAGGACGTCTCCGGCGGTGGCACTGACGCCGCAATCGCCGAATTCTCGAGGCAACTGACCGCTCCTGGAACTTCCGCATTCGTCTATAGCTGCGGATATGCGACTGCGTTCGACGATCGGCCGTTTCTGCTGCCGGTTTCGGCCAGGCTCTCGCGTTCGGCTGATGCGCTGACCCAGGGCATTCTGGCCAAATCGCTCATCGACGTCCTGGCACGCGGCAGTGCCGGCCCATCAATCGTCGCCATTGACACGATACCGATACCCGATGCGCCGCCGGACCTGCATTTCGGTGCGACAACACAAGGCACCGTTCCGGATGGTATGGGCCTGATCGTTGCCAGCCAGGCCAAACCGCCGGATGCACCGACACCACTCGCCGCCGCGCTGGTCGCCAATCTCAAGGGAGCAACTGTTCGGACCGACGCGCTGATGGCGGCAGCGCAGCAGCAGCTCGGTGCAAACAAGTCGATAACACTTGCGGCCTTCCGGCCACCGTCTGCGCCGGGAGATCTGGTCGCTCCATCAAGTGTCGCTGTGCCGCCCACGCCTGCTCCGACCAGCCCGGCACCCCCCGCCACAGCGGCGAGCCCAGCCCCGGCACCAGCCCCAGCCGCTGCCGTCGCTGCCGATGAACAGATGAACGATGATGACCGCCGGCGCGTGCAGACCGCGCTGGCACGCCTCGGCTATTACGACGGGAAGATTGACGGCGTATTCGGTCCAGAGAGCCGAGCTGCGATCCGGCGCTATCAGCACGAATTGGGCGTGCCCATGACGGGCCGGCTCACGGCTGAAGAGGCGACGAAACTGGTTGGCGGCTAAGGAACGACATTTGAGGGGGCGAGCATGGGCCTGAAGACGAAATTCAACCTCGTGATGCTGCTGGCTTTCGTCGTTGGTCTTGCTGTTGCCGTCGGCCTGTCATGGCGGATCGCGCAGGAGCACGCTCACCGCGAAGTAGTGCAGCAAGCTGCCCTTATGCTGGCCGAGGCCGGAGCGATTCGGGACTACACCAACAAGGAAATTCAGCCGCTGCTTGCCGATCAGGTGAAGGTGCGCTTTCTGCCTCACACGGTGCCGTCGTGGGCGGCGCAGACCAACCTCCGTGCACTAGCCGCGCAGTTTCCCGGCTATAGCTACAAGGAGGCCGCACTGAACCCGACCAATCCCGCCGATCGCGCCACGGATTGGGAAAGCGGCATCATCGCGGAGTTCGCGCAGCATCCCTCGCTGGCGGAGTTCACCAGCACGCGCGACAGTCCAACCGGACCGATCCTGTCGATCTCACGCCCGATCCGCATCGTCGACAAGGACTGCCTGATCTGTCATTCGACACCCCAGGCAGCGCCTGCCTCCATGATCGACCTTTATGGCAGCGCGAACGGCTTCGGCTGGAAAGTTGGCGACGTGATCGGCGCGCAGATTGTCTCCGTGCCGATGCAGGTGGCGCTCGCTCGCGCCTATGACGCGTTCAAAGTGTATCTCGTCATATTGGCTGCCGTGTTCGTGGTAACGATTGTGTTGTTGAACCTGTTGCTGCATTTCGTCATCGTCAAACCGCTTCAACGCATGTCAGCGATCGCCAACGAGATCAGCCTGGGCAAGATGGACGCGCCGGAATTTCCCGCACGTGGACGCGATGAGGTCTCCATGCTTGCCGCGTCCTTCAACCGCATGCGGCGCAGTCTGGCCAATGCGATGAAGTTGCTGGAGAGCTGATATTTCCGGCGCCGCGCAGCTCCCCGCCCAAATCGGCCGCTACCGCGTCGAGCGTCTTCTCGGTCGCGGGAACATGGGAATGATCTACCAGGCCCATGATCCGCTTATCGATCGCAAGGTGGCCATCAAGTTGATTCGGGCGGACCTGCTCGATAGCGAGGAACGCGAGGAGTACCTGACTCGCTTCCAACGTGAGGCACAGGCAGCGGGGCGCTGCGCCCATCCGAATATCGTCGCGATCTACGACTTCTCCGTTCATGAGGGAAATCCGTTTCTCGCGATGGAGTATGTCGAGGGCGCCAATCTCGGTCAGATCATCGCGCAGTCGAGTCGGCTCCCGGTGGAGAGGGCCGTTGGGATAATCGCGCAAGTACTCGATGCCCTCGCATGCGCGCACGGCTTTGGCATCGTGCACCGCGACATAAAGCCCGCGAACCTTCTCGTGCAGGCCGATCAACACGTGAAGGTAACCGATTTCGGCATCTCTCGCCTCGACGCTTCGGGACTGACACAAGCTGGTTCGGTCGTCGGCACACCAAGCTACATGTCGCCCGAGCAGTGCCGTGGTGAAACCGCCGATGAACGAAGCGATCTGTTCTCGACGGGTATCGTGCTTTACGAGCTGCTGACCGGCACCCGGCCGTTCGCTGGCCGTAGCCTGCCGGAAGTCACGCTCCAGATCATGAACCAGCCAACGCCTGACATCCGTCTGACCCGGCCGGAGCTCCCCCCACCACTGGTCGCAACCATCGAACGCGCGCTGGCCAAACGCGCCGAGGATCGATTTTCATCCGCAGGTGAAATGGCGGCCTCGCTGAGACGATCGGTTCTGGGCGCGCAGGATAGGCCGGCGGACGACAGCACTGTTATCGTCGCTAAAGATCGGCCCACAACCACGTCGACGGCCAGTCGGATCTCCGCGGTGCTGATGCAACAGGCCGAGCGTGAACTGGTGGTCCATCTTGGACCAATCGCCCGCATTCTGGCGAAACGGGCAGCGGACGCAGCGAGATCGCCAGACGATTTCTGGCAGCGTCTGGCGTCGCACATTGAACGGGAACCGGATCGACAGGCATTCCTGAGCAAGCGCCCGTTCTAGGTGCACCTCGCCCGCAACGCGGGAGAGGCGTATTTGCATGGCGCGCCTTCAGAACAGTCCGAACACTCCCCGCAAGAAACCGGGCGTCAGTGCGGTCAGCGGATTCACGAATACGTCCGGGTCCGCCAACGGACCTCGCACCGTATAACTTGCGGCAAATACACCACCGCCACGTTCCGGACTGAACAACTTTCCTACCAGGGGAATGTTTCCAAGCAGGGCATTGAAGAAATAGGCAGGTACGATCGTTCCCTGCATATCAATTCGATCAGTCTCCAAGTCCAGCCGTCCCTTCAGGGTCAGGCCGAGCGACGAGCTGAATGCACGTGCATCGCTGAGCTCGAGTGCTTCATCAGTCACCCGGAACGGCGCCACCAGCCGCGAGAATCCAAGACCCGGCCCCTGCACCACTTCCACCAGACCATACAAGGTCATGGCCTGCAGCAGCTTGGCGAGAGCAGGCGCATTCCGAATGCGGAAACTTTCGATGTCGGCGCTCCCGCTCAACGGCCGCCCGGGCTGCGCGTCATCGTAATGCGCCTGCACCGAAAGCCGGCCGCCCTGCATGGTTTGTATGTAGTCAAGCCCTCGCAGCAATTCGCCCGCATCGTCCGCGGTCCCAGTGAACCGCCTGCCTGTTCTGTCGGGGATCATCTGTGCGGCAAACGCACCCTGCAGCCCTGTCCGCCCTTCGATATTCATCGCATGAATGACGCGGCCATCATTCTCGGCATGCAGCGCAACCTCCTGGAATATTCGATCATTTGCCATGAACAGGCGGTCGAACCTGGCATCAAGCGTCCACGACGGGCCGGGCGGGGGTTCGGTTTTGCGCGAAGGAGGCTTCTGGCTTGCTGCGTGGTGACCGAAGCGCGATGACAGATCAAGGGACGCGCCGCTGAAATTCGCGATTATCGGGCGCGACCCAGGGGTTTCCGGCAGGCGCACGGTACCTTGCGCGATCGTCCGGCCGAGCATGAGGCGATCCAGCTGCAGCAGTGTAATCCTGTCACCGTTCATTCCGACACGGCCGCGCACCATCATGCCCGGTCCATCGAGCTGCACATTATCCATGCCGACCAGGCGATCGTGGTTCAGCAGCAAGCGGGCGGACGCTCTGGCCGGTATATCGCGCGGCTTGTGCCAGTCCAGCGGCGTAACCGACAGTTCAGCGGAACCCAGTTCGGCCGAGACCGCCACGTCGCCTTGGCCATTGCGACGATTGGAGACCACTGCCTGCAATTGCGCCGGACCATTAACCACCGACGTTACATCCAATCCGGCAGCAGCCAACTGCCGCGTGTCCGGCTGACCTGATATCGTCATTGTCTGCACGATCTGCGTCGGCGGACCGGCGCGAAAATCCATCGTTCCGTCGAGCCGCGCTGAAATCCCAGCCAGCAGCGCTTGCCCTTTCAGTTTGAGCCCATCTGCGGTCGCGTCGAGATCAAGCACGCCCTGATCCAGATCGCGTTCAGCGGCAAATCCGGTCAGGTGCACGCCGTCGAGATGGGCCTGGGCACGAACAGAGATGTCGTCCATCCGAACGGTTTTCTCCAGCGGCACTTTCAGCGAGAGCTTCACCGTCGCCTGGCCAGCGGGATTGCGAAGGTCCAGTGGATGGCGGTCGAGCAAGCCGAGACGCGGCTCGCGCAGCAAGGCAATCGAGTCCGGAACCGAGCCGACAACGTCGACCTCAATTGCGCCCATCTGATGCGGCTGCATGATGCCGGTGATTCGCATCTTGCCACTGCGTATCTGTAATCCGCCGCCATTCGTCTCCTTCTGGCCGCGCAGCCGCTCCCGCCCCGACGCAACGACAATTTCCAGCGTATCCGGGTCGAGAATGCGCAATTGCGCCTGCCCATTGTCTATCGGCGGAATGGGACGCAGCCAGTGCACCTGCAAGCCTTCTCCGTCCAATGTGCCGCTGGCGCGCCTCAGTACAGGATCGGCCAGATCCGGCGACGCGGTCAGCTCAAGATCGACGTGCCCGTTGCGGGCAGTGCCGAATGGGATGTTCTCCAGTATCCATTCGCGTGCAGCTTCAGCGGTTCCGTCCGGCCAGAACTGCGCCAGATCGGCGAAGTTGGCCTGATCCAGATCCGCCGACAGTGCCAGGTCCGTTTGGGTTGAATCACGGTGCGCAACACCACGCACATCTATATGCGTCTGTGGCCATCCGGGTTGTCCGGCCAGGCTCACCCGCAGCGTCTGAACTCTTATGGTTTCAGTCGTGCCGGAGGCCGCCAGGACAGCCTCCGCAAAGGGCACGTCGCCGTTCCCGATGTGAACCGTCCCGGCGCCCGCACGCAATCTGAACCGCGCGTCGCGCAAACCCAGATTAGCATCGAGGTCCAACCCAATCTCGCCTCTCACAGGCGAGTCGATGACCGACAATGGCTGCAGTATCGGAGCCGCACCTGCAATCGATTTTGGATTCACGGCTGCGAACGTCGCTTGCAGTCGGGTGTCGGCGGCTCCTGGCGACAGTGCAACTGACGCCGTCACACGAGTTTGCTGCTCACCGATCACGAGCTGCACATCGGCTGTGCCGTTCACGCCGCCAGACGATCCGCGCCTGAGATCGATATCCGCGTCGGGTGCCCGCAGAGTGAGGCCCAGTTGATGATCCACCATCACGACATGTGCATCGTGGATACGCACGCGGCGAAGCTGGGCCAGCAGGGCATTCTGGCTTTGCTTTCCGTCGGTGGCCGGTGGCCGGGCCAGCTCAGTCAGCAATGCGGCAACGGGCGCCGGCTGTGATAATTGCGCGGAAGCGTCGCCGGGGTCTGTCGCCTCCGCGAGACTGCCGATATCCACGCTGAGTGCACCGTCCGGGGCGCGTAGGACTGTGAATTGCGGTCCGTTCACCACGATGGTTCGGGGCGCCAGACGTCCAAACACAAGCTCCGCAAGCGAGAGCGACACCTGAGCCTGCGGGATCGCCATTCGTCGATGGCCTGCCGGATCCATGATCCGCAGATTGGTGAGTCGCAGGTCGAGCGGGCTGTCGAGCCCCTGCCGAAAGCCTTCCCATGCGAGTGCCGCGCTGCCGATAGATAGGCGGGTGGGGCCGCCGTTGGCGTTGACCGCTTCTTCGAGACGGCTGGTAAGCCAGGGAAGATCGACCGGCCCCTGGGACAGCCGCCACACAATCGCAGCCAAGCCAACGCTGGCGAGCACCGCCAACGTGATGAGGAGCGTCACCAGCCCGTGCAGCATCATCGCCGCGCTCAGCGCGGCTTGACCGGCAAGGCGCCTCACGCCCAGCCTCCAGGCACATGGACAATCACGTGTTTCGCCTGCCTGAGATTTGGCCGAGCCCGCATGACGAAGGTGCAGCGGAACGGCTGGTCGAACGTTTTACCGAACTTGGGCGCACCGAGGCGCGACTGGCTGGCAAGCCTGCAGTGGCTGCGCTGCTGCGCTCGCTGGGCGGCAATAGCCCCTATCTTGCCGATCTCGCGATACGCGAGGCTGCCAGCCTGCGTACTCTGGTCACGAGCGGACCCGATCGGGTTGTCGCCGCGGCAATGAAAGATCTGGCTGCCACCGCGCCGGCCAACCCCCGCGACAAAATCGCCGCAACGATGCGGCGCACCAAGCGTATCATCGCCTTGGCGACCGCCCTGGCGGACATCGGTGGTCTCTGGACCCTGGAGCGTGTCACAGCGACCCTGAGCGATCTGGCGGAAGCCACGTTGTCGCTTGCAATCGCGCACCTGCTGCGGGCCGCGCATGACGCGGGCGAGCTGCGTTTGCCCGATCCAGCCGATCCGACACGCGGCGGCGGGTTCACGGTACTCGGCATGGGTAAGCTCGGCGCCCGTGAGCTGAATTATTCCTCCGATGTCGACCTCGTGCTGCTCTACGACCCGGCCGCACCAATATACACAGATGCGTCCGATGGCCATGCGATGGGAGGGTTCACGTCGCGCATTGCTCGCGGCCTCGTGTCGTTGATGGAGATGCGTGACGCCGATGGCTACGTGTTCCGTACCGATCTGCGATTGCGGCCCGACCCGGCAGTGACGCCACCAGCAGTCGCCTTGCCGGCGGCAATCACCTACTACGAAAGCATGGGCCAGAACTGGGAACGCGCGGCCATGATCAAGGCGCGCCCGGTGGCAGGCGATTTGGCTCTCGGCGCCATGTTTCTGGAGGCGATCCGCCCTTTTGTCTGGCGGCGCGGCCTGGACTTCGCTGCCGTGGCCGACATTCACGCGATGAAGCGGCGGATCGATCAGCACAAGGGCGGCGCGCTGGCAGATGTCGCCGACCCGGTCACCCGCATCGCCGGCCACAACGTCAAACTCGGCGAAGGCGGCATTCGCGAGATCGAATTTCTGGTGCAGACGCTGCAACTCGTCTGGGGCGGCCGTGATCCTGGTCTGCGCCAGCCGACAACGCTGGGTGCGCTGCGGCTCCTGGTGCGCGCCGGCCATGTGCCTCGCAACGCCGCGCGCGAGCTAGCCGCAGCCTACCGCTTCCTTCGCCGGGTCGAGCATCGTCTGCAGATGACGGCAGATCGTCAGGTCCATGAACTGCCGCAACGGCCGGCGGAGCTGGCCCGGTTCGCCACATTCATGGGCTACGACAAGGCAGCCGACTTCGCGGCCGAACTACTGCGCCATCTGCGCCAGGTGCGGGCACGCTATGCCGAAGTGTTCGAGCTGGTACCCGAGCCGCTGCATCCTGGTGACTCAGATCTCGAGTTGGACTTCAGCGGCGTTGATCCCGAGCCCGAGGAGACTGCTGCCAGGCTTCGATCACTCGGCTTCGGTAACCCCGCGCGAATCGTCTCCGCCGTGCGGGGCTGGCAGGCTGGCCACGTCCGGGCCATGCGATCTGCCCGTGCCCGCGAACTGCTCCAGCAATTGCTGCCGCGGGTGCTTGCCGCACTTGGCAGGCAGGCGCAGCCCGATGCTGTGTTCAACCGGTTCGATGCCTTCCTGGCGCGCCAGCCGGCGGGTGTGCAGCTCCTGTCACTGTTCCAGCGTAATCCGGAACTGCTCGATCGCATCGCTGCGGTACTGGGTGCCGCCCCATCGCTGGCCGACCATCTGACAAGCCATCCGGCGGCACTCGACGGCTTATTGAGCCCGGAGGAAAACCCGGATCCTGCCCGACTGCTGCGAGGGCGCTTGGATGACGCTCGCCTCCTCGAGGACGTCATCGAGATCACCCGCCGGACAGTGCGCGAAGAGGACTTCACCGTCTCGGTGGCTACCATGGAGGGTCGGATCGACGCCGACGAAGCCGGGCTCCGGAGATCGGCAATCGCCGATGCCGCATTGGGTGCATTGCTCACGCCGGTGATGGCGGATTTCGCCAATCGGTTCGGAAGGGTGCGCGGCGGATCCATGGCGGTTGTGGCTCTGGGCAAGGCTGGCAGCCGCGAGATGATGGCGGGCTCTGACCTGGACCTGATGCTGGTCTACGACCATCCGGAGCAGGTGAGTGAAAGCCGCGGCGCACGGCGGCTGCCGGTAAGCCAATGGTTTGTGCGCGCGGCGCACAGCTACGTTGCCGCGGTAACCGCACCTGGCGTGGATGGTCCACTGTACGAGGTGGACATGCGTTTGCGGCCGTCCGGCAACAAGGGGCCGGTCGCGGTGTCCCTCAGCTCATTCCGCCGCTATCACGCCGAATCGGCATGGACCTGGGAGCGCATGGCTCTGACGCGCGCGCGGGTTGTCGCAGGTCCACCCGCGCTGCGGGAGCGAATCGAGGCGGCAATCGGGGAAGCACTGGCGCGGGCCGGCGATCCTGATCGCATTCGGGCGGATGCCGCCTCGATGCGGGCCCGCATGATGCGGGATCTTCCAGCCGAGGGCCCTTGGGACGTGAAGCTGCGCGCCGGCGGCCAGATCGAGGTGGAGTTCATCGCGCAGGTGCTCCAGCTCATTCATGCGCGCGAGGCGCCCGCGCTTTGCTCGCCGACGACGCGGATTGCGCTGGAGCGTCTCGCCCGGGCAGGAAAGCTGCCGGCGGATGATGCTGCCCTGCTGATTCGCGCCGATCATGTCTGGCGCACGGTGCAGGGGATGCTGCGCGTAACGCTGGGCCGCGGTGCACGCGACGAACTGCCGGAAGCGTCCACGCATGCGCTGCTTCGCGCCGCGGCCGCCGCGCTCGATCAGACAGGCGCGGTTGACATCGCATGGTTGCGCGGCACGCTGGACGAATTGGCGCAGCAGGTACGCGCCGCATTCATCCGGCATGTGGGGGAGATTCGAGCATGAGCATGCAGGAAGGCGATGTAGCACCCGACTTCGAGATGCCCGCCAGCGGCGGGCGAACGGTCAGCAAGGAGGCGCTGCGAGGCAAGCCGTT
The DNA here is from genome assembly GCA_964427005.1 of uncultured Acetobacteraceae bacterium. Classification (GTDB taxonomy): domain Bacteria; phylum Pseudomonadota; class Alphaproteobacteria; order Acetobacterales; family Acetobacteraceae; genus JAMXLO01. The sequence goes on along the minus strand of CAYRTL010000014.1, from coordinate 6,570 downwards.
CGTGCTGTATTTCTACCCGAAGGCCGATACGCCTGGCTGCACGAAGGAAGCCTGTGCCTTTCAGGAAGCCTTGCCGCAACTTGGCAAGATCGGCATCGACGTCATCGGCGTTTCACCCGACAAGATGAAGCCGATCGAAAGGTTTGCCGAGAAGTACAAGCTGACGTTTCCGTTGGCGTCCGATGAGGCCCATGTGGTGGCTGAGAACTACGGAACGTGGGTCGAGAAGTCGATGTATGGACGCAAGTATATGGGGATGGAGCGCAGCACCTTCCTGATCGATAAGGCAGGCAAGATCGCCAAGGTGTGGCGCAAGGTGAGCGTCACCAACCACGCGGCCGAAGTGCTCGCGGCGGCGCAGGGATTGAAGTAGCACGGCACCCCTCCCTACCCTCCCCCCGCGCAGCGCGGAAGGGTGGGGAGGGGGTGTTACCGCTAAACCCTCACGTGGTGCTCGACCGGGACGGAGCGGCAGTCCATCTCGTATTCCAGGCCCTCGACCGGAGGGCGCGCGAAATGCCAGATCAGGCCGTGCTGAGCGGCGCCGCGCTGCACGATCTCATCCGCCAGGTAGGAATGAAGATCGTACACCGTATAGACCTGCGTCGCAGTGACGTCGGCCCAGGTCTTGCCGAGAGCCGCCATACGCTCCTCCATGCGCCCGAGCACGAACACCGCCTTGTCTCGCATGGCATCAGGACTCGTCTCGCCGTAGCGGATCGTGCGTTCGCTGTAAGGAGTGGGTCCGTCACCGGCCTCGCCACTGCCGGCGATGACGAACGAACCAGACGCGCCATCGGCTGGGCGGGCAAAGCAGAATGCATGGAAGCTGGGCTCTGACGGCTTGCGCAACGGCGGAATGACGTTGCTGCGCGCCACGGGGTTGTCGTCATCGTTCTTCATGACACCCCAGCGCTTCAGGGTCTGGGTGTACTGACGATTGAACGCGATGAATCCCGCATCGGTGAACTGGGCCGGCGACCGGAGTTCGCAGGCGCAGAAGGCGACAAGAGGCACGCCGAGTTTGCCCAGGTAATCCTCGATCCAGGCGAAACCCGCGGCGAGCGGCAGTGGACGGGAAAACTCAACCCGCTCGATCCGGTAGCCATCGAGCGCCGCCACTCCGCCGGAATACTGGAAGGCAAAGGGAATGTAGCGGTAACCGGCTGCCGGAATGTCTGTCGTCGCCGCCATCGGCTTCTCCTCCCATGCAAAGAGGGCCTCGGGTTGCCCCGAGGCCCTCTCTAGCACAGCCAGCTTGTGGCGTTAGTTGTTGTTCCTGTTGCCGAGCAACTGCAGCAGCAGCATGAACAGGTTGATGAAGTTCAGATACAGGGCCAGCGCATCGTACACGCTGCGCTTTGCCGCTGCGTCAGGCCCCTCGGCATAGGCGTACTGGACATAGCTCGCCTTGATGCGCTGCGTGTCGTAGGCGGTGAGGCCCGTGAACACGACCACGCCGATGATGCTGATGGCGAACTGCAGCGCTGAGCTCTGGAAGAAGATATTGACCAGGCCCGCGATGATGATGCCGAACAGCCCCATGATCAGGAAGCTGCCGAAGCGGCTGAGGTCCGCCTTGGTGGTGTAGCCGTAGATGCTCATCGCCGCGAAGGTAGCCGCGGTAATGAAGAACACCCTGACGATGGATTCGCTGGTGTAGATCAGGAAGATGTTCGTCAGACTGGCGCCCATCGCGGCACAGAACAACCAGTAGAGCGTCTGTGCAGTGGTACGCGACAGCCGGTTCACGCCGAGGCTCAGCACCAGCACGAAGGCGAGCGGTGCGAAGATCGAGATGATCGCCAGCGCCGATGCGGTGTGGCGCGGCCCCATGGGGGTCATCACCACCGGATAGAACAGGTTGATCAGGTCTGTGTTGGCGATCACATAGGCGACGATGCCGGTCAGCAGCAGACCGGACGCCATCCAGTTGTAGACCCGCAGCATGTATGCGCGGAGCCCGGCATCCAGGACCGCAGCGGTCGTGGCGGCCGATGCTCTTGGGTAGGTCCGGTAGTCGGGACTGAAGGCCATGTTTTCCTCTTTGCCTCTCGGGCAGGTTATCGTGACCACTCATTTTGGCGAGCGGCCAGGGCGGTTCAAGCCAATTTGGTAATGAAAGCTGGGTAAACCCGCCAGTGTCCACCCACCCTCACTCGTTCCGCAGCATCGGTGCCGCCTTGGCCCGTAGCGCGGCCGCGGTGCCAGCATAGCCGAACGCGAGCATCATGGCGAGTGAGCCTGTCAACGTGGCCGCAAGCGTGCCCGGCAGGAACACCCATTCAACGTGCATGATGTAGCGGACCACGCCGTAGCTCGCCAGCGTCCCGACCAGCGCCGCGATCAAACCCGCGGCAAGCCCCAGAGCGCCGAACTCCACCATCCACGCCGAACGGATCTGCCGGCGTGTCGCGCCAAGTGCCTTCAGGATCACTGCCTCCCGCGTTCGCCGGCGCTGGCCGGCGGCGATCGCCCCGACCAGCACGAGGGCGCCAGCGATCACGGTCAGCGATCCGGTTGCCATAAGAGCGGCGCCGACCTGCTCCAGCAGGGCCGCAACCGCGGTCAGCACGTCCTCGACGCGAATTCCGGTGACGTTGGGCAGCGCATCGGTGACCGCCCGCAGCAGAGTTCCCTGCTGCGGGCCTGCCACGCGGACCGTTGCTATGTGCGTATGCGGAGCGTGCTGGAGCAAGCCGGGGCTGGCGATCATGGTGAAGTTCAGCGAAAGGCTCTGCCACGCGATGTCGCGCAGGCTGGCCACCCGCAGATCGATGTCGCGGCCGAGGACGTTGACGCTGATCGTGTCGCCAACCGTGACCCTCCAGCCACGAGCCAGATTGGCGTCGAGCGAGACGAGAGGCGGACCGGCATAGTCGGGCGGCCACCAGTCTCCGGCAACGATGTGAGTGCCAGGGGGTGGCGTCGCCGCATAGGTCAGCCCACGGTCGCCGCGCAGCGCCCATCGCGTGTCAGCGCTTGCTTGCACCTGATCCGCCGGCACCCCGTTCACCGCGACGATGCGGGCCCGCATGCTGGGAACCTGTTGGAGGTCCTCGACTCCAGGCTGCGCCTGCACCAGCGATCGAAAATCCGGCAACTGGCTGTCCTGGATGTCCACGAAAAAGAAGCTGGGGGCATTGGCGGGAAGCTGCTCGGTGATTTCCCGTTGCACGTTGCCCTCGACAAGGGCGACCGCGGCGAGTGTGGACAGGCCAAGTCCGACCGAGGCCAGCATCAAGGAAGTCGCCGCTCCAGGCCGGTACAGATTGCCCAGGCCAAGTCGGGCGGCAGGGCTTCTGATCCAGGTTCCGGCACGTGCAGCCAGCATGACGAAAATTCCGCCCAGCCGGAACAGGACCAGCGTCGCCACCGCGGCACCGCAAAACCAGAACGCCAGGCTTCTCTCGGCCGTAGTGGCGATCGTCAGTGCGACCAGGCCGCATGCAACACACGCATTGACCGTCACCAGGGAACGGGATCGCCGGGTCCGCTCTGGAATGAGCGCGTCCCGAAACAGCGCCGAACCTGGAATTTGCGCCACTCGCCCGAGCGGCCAGAGCGCAAAGGCGATCGCCGTCAGCATCCCGTAGGTGGCGGCGAGCAGAAGCGGTCCGGGATACAGCCCGAGAACCGGCGGGACTGGCAGGACGGCCTTCAGCCAGGCCGCCAGAATGAGCGGTGTCAGCGCTCCGGCGGTCAGCCCTAGGGCGATCCCGCACAGCGCCAGGGCCAGAACCTGAATCAGGCACACTGCGAACACCAGGGCGGCGGATGCGCCAAGGCAACGCAGAGTGGCGATCGTGCGGATGCGGGCATCGAGCCAGGCGCGCACACCGTTTGCCACGCCGATGCCCCCGACCAGCAGGGATGTCAGGCCGACCAGCGTCATGAACAGGCTGGTCTGGTCGATGAAGCGGGTGACGCCTGGGGCCGCGTCATGCGGGGTGCGAACGCGCCAGCCCTGGTTGGGGAAGCTCTCCCGCAATTCGGCGAGAAGCGCAGAGGTGGCGGCTGGATCAGGCAGCGTTGCCCGAACGGCGTAGCGCACCATGGAACCAGGTGCGATCAGGCCGGTCGCCGGCAGCGCATCGAGCGAGATGAGGACGCGAGGTCCAAGGATGAGAGGGGCGGCAACCCGATCAGGCTCTGCGATGAGTGCGCCGCGAACGGTGAAACTGGCGTTGCCCAGGCGGACACGGTCGCCCGGATGCAGACCAAGGCGATCGAGCACGACGGTTTCGGCCAAGAGGCCGCCGTCGGACAAAGCGGCTGCGATGTCACCCCCGGCACCTAATTCAGCAGTTCCCACGAGTGGCCAATTCCGATCGACCGCCTTCAGCTCGATCAACTGCCGCTCGCCGGAAGGCGCGACCAGCATGGAGCGCATCTGCACCACGTCCGACGTCACTGCCCCACGCGCACGCAGCCAGTCGCGCAGACTGTCAGGCAGCGGCTGGGAGCCGCTCTCCACCTCAAGGTCGCCGCCCAGGATGCGCCGGCCATCCTCCGCCAGGCCACGATCCGTCGCGGCGCGCAGCGTTCCCACGGCCGCAATGACACCGACACCGAGCGCAAGGCAGAGGAGAACCACCCACAGGCCACGCACGCCGCCGCGGAGTTCGCGCCGGGCAAGCCGAAAGGCCAGCATCAAATCGCCGCCTCGGTCGCTGCCGGGGAGAGGTCGATCTCCGTTACCCGCCCGTCTTCCAAATGAATCCGCCGCGAGCACCGCGCGGCGAGGTGCGCATCATGGGTGACCAGCATCAGCGTGGAGCCGATATCGGCGCGCAGACGGAACAGCAGGTCCATCACCGCGTCGCCCGTCGCCTGATCCAGGTTGCCCGTCGGTTCATCGGCAAGCAGCAGACGCGGCCGCGGCGCAAAGGCGCGGGCAAGCGCAACCCGCTGCTGCTCTCCGCCGGAGAGCTGGCCAGGCAGATGCATCAGCCGATGCCCGAGCCCGACATGATCGAGCGCGGCACGGGCGCGGTCCGCCGAATCGCGGACGCCAGCCAGCTCCAGCGGTATTGCGACATTCTCCAGCGCCGTCATCGTCGGAATCAGGTGGAATGCCTGGAACACGATCCCGATGGTATCGCGCCGCAAGCGCGCCAATGCGTCCTCGTCCATCGACGTCACGGTGTGTCCCGCCACGAAAATCTGGCCGGCGCTCGCCCGCTCCAACCCGGCCAGCACCATCAGCAGGCTGGTCTTGCCAGAACCGGAAGGGCCGACGACGCCGACAGCCTCACCCACAGCAATGTCAAAGTCGATGCCGCGGAGGATGTTGACCGGCCCGGCAGCGGAAGGCAGGGTCAGGTGCAGGTTCCTGACCTGCACCTGCGGGAACCGAGACGGCGGAGTGGTATCCATGGCGGCACCATATGGCGTCCGCAGCCGGTGGCGGGAAGCCGTCATCGCCCTGGTGCTGCTCGTGCTCGGGACAATCCGAACCGCGGAGGCGGCACCCATCCGGCTACTGATCCTCGGCGACTCATTGTCCGCCGGCTTCGGCCTGCCGAAGCGTGAAGGATTCGAGGCGCAGCTCGCCGAGGCGCTGCGCTCTCGTGGCCATGACGTGTCCATCATCGATGGCGCGGTGTCCGGCGATACAACCGCCGGCGGGTTGGCGCGGCTCGACTGGACACTCGGCGACGGCGCGGACGCAGCCATCATCGAACTTGGCGCGAATGATGGGCTGCGTGGCATCAATCCGGCGGAGGTGGAGAGGAACCTGAACGGGATCCTCGACAAACTGGCCACGCGGCATATCCCTGTGCTGCTGACGGGGATGTATGCGATGCCCAATCTCGGCGCCGATTACGCGCGTCCGTTCAATGCAGTGTTCGAGCGGCTGGGGAAGCGGCCAGGCTTGCTCTACGATCCGTTCTTTCTCGAAGGCGTTGCCAGCGTGCCGTCGCTGAACCAACGAGATGGCATGCACCCGAACGCCGAGGGCGTGAGGCAGATCGTGCACCGGCTGCTGCCGCAGGTGGAAACACTGCTCGCGGAGGTCAGGCGGGAATGAGGCTTTTCGTCGGTCTCGAACTGCCGTGGGAACTGCGCCAGCGTGTGGCGATGCTGGCGGGCGCCGGCATCCCCGGCGCGCGCTGGGTGCCGCCGGAGAATTTTCACATCACGCTGCGCTTCATCGGCGAGACGCCGCGCTATCTGGCGGAAGAGATCGACCACGCGTTGGCTGCATTGAAAGCCCCGGCGTTTCCGCTGGTGCTGTCCGGTATCGGCACGTTCGCCAAGGGCGGACGGAGCCAGTCGCTGTGGCTCGGGGTGGAGCGGAGCGAACCGCTGGAGCGGCTACAGAGCAAGATCGAGACGGCGTTGCAGCGTTGTGGCCTCGAGCCGGAGCGGCGGCGCTTTCAGCCGCACGTAACGCTGGCACGGCTGGACAACGCGGCGGAGGCCAAGCTGGGGAGTTTCGTGCAGGCATACAATCTGTTTCGCGCCGAACCGGTGCCGGTGGAGCATTTTACGCTGTTCAGTTCGCTGCTGGGGAAGGACCAGCCGGTGTATACGGCGGAGGTGGAGTACCCGCTGGGGGGTTAG
>CAYRTL010000013.1:59910-64458 GCA_964427005.1 uncultured Acetobacteraceae bacterium | reverse complement strand
TGGAACGGCTCCTGGACCGCATAGAGAACCTTCGCCTTCGCCTCCGGCAGGTCGCCCGCGAAATCACGCAGGAACGCGGCCTCGCTGAGACGTCCTTCATTGCCGTCGAAGACGATCCCCGCGGATGCGGGCGGCGCCGGAAATGTCTTGGCCAAGGCGGTGTAATCCTCGCCCGCATCCGGTGCCCGCGCTGCCACATACACCAAAGCCGAGACATTCGGATTCACGCCGGCTTCGGTGACGATCATCCCGGCGAAGGAATGTCCAACCAATACCGTCGGACCATCCTGCCGCGCCAGCACGCGCTGGGCCGAGGCTACCGCTTCGGGCAGCGTTGTCAGGGGGTTTTGCACGGCTGTGGCATTGAGCCCCACTGCCTGCAATCGTGCCATCACCTCGGACCAGCATGACCCATCGGCAAACAGCCCGTGCACGAGGACGATGTTGCGCGCCTTCATGGGGGCGGGATGCGCGGCGGCGACGTTGGCCTCGAAAAGAGTGCTTGCCGCCCCAGCGCGATCATGCTCACGAATGTACGTCGACTCATTGGGTGGGTCTGCCGAAGTTCGTCTTGGCTATTCATGGAAGTTCTTCTCTGCCTAAGGTTGAAGTTGGCTATCGATGCGCCCGGCGAATTCTCCTCGAACAGTCGGGCAACACGGCCGTGTCGAGGTAGAGCGGAGTCCGTTCAATCCCGCTCATATCCAGCAGCGGTAAAGTCAGGTGTCATCATGGCTCAGAATAATCGACTGGGAGTGAAACTCGGCGAGAAGCTCGGGATCGCTCGTGGCGTCATCCTGCATGTGGACGACTTGGGGATGTGTCACAGTGGTAACCTGGCATTCCTCGAGCTGTTTCGCCGCGGCCTGGTGACGTGCGGATCTGTGATGGTGCCATGTCCCTGGTTCCTGCAAATTGCCGCGGCTGCATGCACCGATCCGTCTCTCGACCTCGGCATCCATCTGACTCTGACCAGTGAGTGGGAACACTATCGGTGGAAGCCGATCTCCACGGCGAGTGCAACGTCCGGATTGACCGACCCGGACGGATATTTCTGGCGCGATGTCGCGTCGCTGCGCCGCAATCTTGTTCCAGAAGCGGCCGAACTTGAGCTGCGTGCGCAAGTGGAACGCGCTTACGCCGCTGGCCTGCGCCCTACGCATCTCGACGCCCACATGGCTGCTGCTATGTTGCCGGAGTTGCTTGAGTTCCACGTGACCCTGGCGCGAGAATACGGTCTGGTGCCGGTTCTGCCGCGCAACATCCGGTTCGCCCCAGATCAGGAGGCCTATGATCGCGTCCTCGCTACACTGACCGGCCGGGACTTGCCATTGCCTGATGAGTTCCGTGGGACACTGCCGGTTAGTGGAAGCGAGACCCGTGATGCCTATCGGCAGATGATGCAGTCGTTGCCGGTCGGTATAACGCACTTGGCGCTGCACAGCGCAACGCCGGGAGATATTGAGGCTATAGCGCCAGCACACGCAGAATGGCGCGTTCGCGAATATGCATTGCTGGCCGAAGGCAGCGTGCACCGCTGGTCTGAGGAGTTCGGTATAACCCCCGTCGGATATCGCGCGATTCAGAAGTTCTGGCCAGCAGTCCGGTGGCCCGGGAACCATCTCCCGGGCCCCGTGTGACCTACTTGCGGCCCTTCTCGCCTTCGTGCTGTTCCATGTAGGTGCGGGTGTGATGGTGCACTTGACCGTGCTCATCCCGATACTCGCGGGACTTCAAGTCATCAGAACCGCCGGAACTTGAGGACCGGCTTTCCTGACGACCGCTATCACCGTCACCTCCGCGGTGACTACTGCCATGGCTGCCGGAATGGCTGCTGCCCGATGCCTGGCGCCCTTGTTCTTCAGCGCGCGCCTGGCTTCCGGGTGTGGTGCCCTTGGTCCGTCCCGCTTCGCGGTTCTCCTTTAGGCGCCCGTCGTGTTCGGGATCTTTGACGTTACCGCGTTGCGTGTCCGAGTGGCTGGCGGATGCCATGCTACCTCTCCTGTTCCTGTTGCTGAAAAACGTGACCAACGCTCACTTCGGCTGGGGAAGGTCAGCTTGCGGCGGTAATGCCGTCGCATTCGCTGAACGTCGGTCCGCTCGCTCCGTGCCTGTGCTCGCGTTTGGTTGCTTGTAGAAGCAGGGTTCGGCCCCAATCGTTGCGGCGTCTCACGTACGTTGGAAAACGTAGGTGGCCGCGTCCCAGGTCCGGAATGGCGAGATACCTGTCTGTCTGAGCCAGAAGCCGTACCGTTGGGCCCAAGCTGTGGCGTCCGCTCGATCGGCTTCGGGGCAATTGCGATAGGATAGGTTGAGAATAATCAATCGGCCCTTTGGCCGCAGCACGCGATACACTTCCGGCATGTGGCGTTCCGCGACGCCGGCTTGGACGAGATATGGAAAGCTGTCGATCGCCAGGACCACATCGAAGGTCGCATCGGCCAGGATCCCCAGGTGTTCGCCCGACGAAACCACGAATGAAATATTGTTCAGGTTTGCACAGCGAATACGAGCCTCCCGCAGCATCCCTTTGGAGACGTCAGTCCCCAGCACCGATCTGACGTGCGGCGAGATTGCGGCTGCAACGCGCCCAATCCCGCAGCCAAGGTCGAGCACATCAGTGTCGCGCGCGATCAGATCCGTTTGGCATAGCCAGCCTGCGACCTCCTGGGTAGCGGCTTGCAACCGGTTGTCGTCACCCAAAGAGTAGATGGCGACGCTTGCCTCCGGGGATATCGCTACGGCTCGGTCAAACAACCCCGCAATGGACGCCGGCGTTGCGGCTTCGGCATGGTCCACGCCGGCAGCGTCGAGCATCCTTCTGATCCGTTCCAGCGGAATGTCCGCTTGCGACAGTCGATCAAGTTCGGCCCATGCTTCGCTTGCCTCGCGCGTGGCGTCGATGCGGTCGTGAATTCCGGCTACGTCTTCGCCCGCGAGCAACAAACGGGCGATGGCCACTTCCGCGGTGATACGGCCTTCCAGGCAAGCCAGCACTGGATCATCGCTTGTCATGTGCGAATGAAACTGCGGCCGGCATTGCGCCGTTCCACCGCACCCCAGGCACGCTTGTAGGCCTCATCGCCGCGCAGCAGATGCGCTTCCTTCCGGCCTTCGCGGGCTGCTTCTTCCAACATGTGGCCAAGCAGGATAGTGCCTGGGCTTTCGAACGCTGCCTCGATGTCGAAACCTGCCAGGTAGAAGCCGATACGACCCGAAGTCAGCAATGCATAATTGACGGCAACTATGCGGTCCCGCAGGCGCAGGGCTTCCATGCGGAGCAGGCCAGCTTGCAGCAAGAGCGGAACGGCGGCGCGGTGAAAAGCTGGCACGCGCGTATCGGCGAGCACGCCGGGTTCTCCCGAAGCCTGCCAGCGCTTCGTGTGCAAAACGATCAGCGAATCGAGCAGTTCGGGCCATGTGGTGGTGTCGGCCCGTGCTACCTGCCAACCGCCCGCGCGTTCGGCGCGACGGCGCGCCTGACGCAGATCGCGGCGCATGCCTTTTGGGATTGCCGGTTCCGGGTAGAGAGGCAGCACGGCGCACGGCGAGCCGTCCCAAACGTCGTCGCGCCAGCCGGGCGGCGCTTTGGTGCGCAACAGAACCGCGTGCTCGGGCAATTCGGGCATGTCGCAGCGTGGTATATTGCTGGCTTGCAGGGCTGCTTCGAGCAGTAATGCCGCTGCATCCGGAGGCGCGTCGGGCGCAAGCAGTATGTCGAAATAGTCACTGATACCGACGCCCATTGGCAGCAGCTTCTCGCCGAGCCGGTAAAATGGCAGCAATCCGGACAAGCCGTATCGGCTATGCATGGCGGCCACCACCGGGCAACCGGTTCCGAACGCTTCCCACCATGGCTGCGACCAGGCAGGGGCGGTGAACGGCCATGCGTCACTCACGCGCTCCCAAAGCGCTTGCCAGGCCGGCCAAAGCTCGGCCAGACCGGTTTCTTCAGTGATCACACTGATTGCATGCATCTCGTCAGTTGCCGGTACAAAGTCAGGTACGCATCTGTCATGCGCTGCGCGGAAAACCGTTCACTTGCGGTTCGACGACAGACGGTGCGATCGATGGCACCGATGTCACGGATCGCGGCCGCCATCTCCTCCATTGTTTCGACAAGGAACCCTGTTCTGCCATGCTCTACCGTTTCTGGCAGCGCTCCGGTCGCGAATGCGATCACCGGCGTGCCACACGCCAAGGCTTCCATCGCGGTGAGCGAACTTGTTTCCGGGCACAGACTTGGTACCAGCACGCAGCTCGCGGCACCCAGCAGGCGACGCTTGCGAATGAAACCAAGTGGCCCGAGATAGCGGCGACGATCGTCCAATAGCGGGCGAATGCAGTCGTCGAAATACGCCCGATGCTCGGCGTACGGAAACACTTCTCCACCAATCAGAAGCGTAACGCCTGCGCGGTGCGCTGCTTGCAAACCAAGGTGCTGTCCTTTTTCCGGGCAAATCCGGCCCAACATCAGCGCATAGCCACGGCAGGCGTGACGCGTTTGCGAAAGCGCATCCACTGGAACGCCGTTTGGGATCGGTGGGA
>CAYRTL010000013.1:13407-59810 GCA_964427005.1 uncultured Acetobacteraceae bacterium | reverse complement strand
GCGTGACGCGTTTGCGAAAGCGCATCCACTGGAACGCCGTTTGGGATCGGTGGGATCAGATTGACGCCGGGTCGGCAAGTACTCTGCTGGGACGCTGAGACGCAGTTGAACCAGGTATTGAGCCGGTGCGGACAGAGTGCATTCTGTGGATACCAGGCAGTCGGCAGGTGCAGCGTGACGAGAGCGGGTTTTCCTGCCGGCGGCAGATAGGCATGGAAATCGATACCGTGCAGGTGAACCAGGTCCGCATTCATTGCGGCAGAAGCCACAGCCTGTCGCACGGTCGGATACCCCATGCTGCGCACCGTACGGTTGACGTCGCTGCTGGTCGGACGAGGAATAGACACCAGAGTGCCAGCGGTCACCGAGCCTTCGCATGCCACGACAATCGAGCGGTGCCCGGCGGCGACGAGAGCGCGATCCAACGCGGAGAGCACCTGCTCGGCGCCGCCAATCGCATCAGGCCCAACCGGCGCAAACGGATAGGCGACATTCAGGATGGTCAGCAACGCAAGGCCTTCGTGGCGAGTTCGCACCACTTAGCGCTGGTCATCCCCCAGTCGAAGTCATCGTAATAGATGCGTGACGTGGCCGGACGCGTGAAATCGTATCGAGGCGCGATCCGGAACCGCTCTTCTCTCAGTCCGAAGAACGGCGCCAGTGTTGCGCGTTGAGTTTTGAAGCAGGCCAGCATCGCATCCCGACGTTCACACTCCTCATCCGTGAGCGGAACGACTATGGCGTCATGGTGGGATGCAAAGCAGCCGACTTCGATTCCGCCAGCCGGCGCTGCGTGATACCCAGCCATCTCGATCGCAGGTATTCCGGAACGCTGCACCGCGAAGGCGATCGCGTCATGGTCGGGGTGACCACCTTCATAGGCATGGGTGAGCACCGCAGCGACATTGCGGAGAATCTCGCGCAATGCAGTACTGAGATCGGTAAGCTGCAGCGATGCCGCCTGATCGGGAATCGCGAGGCACTGCGTCTGATGCGCCGGCACACCGCCAATGCGGAGCGCAGCGTGCAATTCGTCACGGCGCGCGGCAGCGTAGTCTTCGCATGTCGCGAACCCGGCGGCGTGTGCATCACACAGATTTCGCGGGGCGCCGTCGGTAACATGTATCAGCTTCAATCTTCGGAATAGCCAAAGCGAAGCGCCGGCACCGGCTGTCTCGTCGTCCGGATGCGCTACCACGACAGCAATCGGCGCATCGATCGGCTCCCGCCGAGCAAGTGCACGCAGCAAGTCGTCAGTCGTTGCCCACGACATCGGCCTTCTCAAACGTATCTGCGACCTCCGGACCGGCTGAACCGACTGGCTTGGGCGTTGCCCCGCTGCAATAGCGCCGGACCATCGCAGCGCAGAACTCGGCGAATTCGGCTGGCTCCTTTGGTGGTGCGGTGTAGTGTGGCCAGACTCCCTTGTGCTCCGGGGTGAAGCAGAAGGTGATCGTGACGTTGAAATCCTCCAACGCACTCATCTGCCGATCAAACCAGGCTAGTGCGTTTGGGCGATAGACATCCGCCCAGCTCAAACCGGTCCGCAAATAGGTCACGCCAAGGTCTTTCATCCAGCGCACCGCATCTTGCAGGCGGTGATCCTCGAAATGGAACCACTGACAGAGGCCGATTTCGGGAGTGACCTCGTGAAAGATCTTGGCAATTCGCTTCGGTCTTCCGTGCTCGTCCAGCAGCCCCATGTGGAAGTGCCGGTAATACGAAGAACCCTCGGCTTCCTTATGTCGTGTGGTCGCCGGCCATGCGGCAGGGAGATCGTACAGGCTGTACCACTGGATCCGCGGCGAGCGGCCGGTAAGGAGCTCATACGTTCGTCGTAAGCCCCATTCCTGCACTTCCTCTGCGCCGAAGCTGGACACGCCGACTTCGGAAACCCAGACCGGCAGATGCGTTGCACCTGCGATCAGCTTCAACTTGTCTGGCCATTCGTCGATCTGCCAGTGATTCCAGTCCAGCGGAAATCCGTGCACGGCGACCGCATCCATCTCGTCCAGCACACCGTGTGACGCGAGCAGCCTGACGAAATCGGGATCTATCGGCGACATGCCGCCCAGCACACGCCGGAGGTGCGGCGCTTCCGCTGCGATCGCCTGGCCGGCGAGCGTTGCCATGCGGGCGAAGATCCGCCATTCCGGATCCGCCTCCAGGTCCCAGTGGGACTTGTTGTTCGGCTCGTTCCAGATCATCGCCGCTTCAATCATGCACTCTTCACTCCTCGTGCCGGATAGACAGGCCCATACGCCTGATCCGGTCGTGTTGCGCGGCGGCAGAGATATGTCTCCTCCTCCAGCCGGCGCATGATTTCGAACCCGGAGCTGCGCAGCATTGCTTCGGTGCAGGCGCGGTTGGGTATCCACCAATTGGTAGGATCACCCGCATATCGATGTTCGACGAAGTGCAGCCTGGGGTAATCTGGTTGGTCGAATGGCGCCATCTCTGAAAACGAATAGTCCTCCGCCACATCCATCACGTCTGTGGCCCCGCGCTGCATCGACTGGAAAATCAGAAGATCGCGCGCGACATGTTCGTGAATCAGATCCAGCGCCAGGAGCGGATGGCGCAAATGGTAGAGCACCCCGATGAACAACACCAAGTCAAACCGCTCACCCAGCGCGGCGATGTCGTACACCGACAAATGGCGGAACTCGATGTCGAGAGCTTCCACATCAGCGGCAAAGCGGGCTTGAGCCAGGTAGTCTTCGTCGAAGTCGATGCCCAATACCCGTTCTGCGCCGCGCTTCTTCATTTCAATGGAGAAGAAGCCTCCATTGCAGCCAATATCGAGTACTGTTTTGCCGCGCAGATCCTGCGGTATCGCGTCGGCATACCGCCGCCATTTCACGTTGGGATAGTCGCCCAGGAAGTGATCCGGTGCGGTCCACACGCCCATGAGCTGCATATTGTGGAACCATGGCCCCAAAGCCGCCGCCTGGGCGCGCACGCGCTCCGGCGTCCACTCGCTATGGCGCGGAGACGACGTGACGTTGCCGTCCATCTCGCTTGCTCCTGACGTTGGGAATTAGACGCGCTTCGCCGGCGTGGGCTGGGCCACCACCGAGCAGGCCTAGTGCCTCACGATATCCGCCCAGCGTGCCAACATCGACGTACTGTTTGCCAGCGCAAACGCCATGAACAGCATTGCCTTCGGCGATCCAGGCGTTCAGCAGCGTGCCGACATATTCGTCCTGCCGCCCGCGGCGTATCCACAGCTCGCGAAGCGCGTGTAGGATATGTCCGGGCATCTTGAAGCCGCCCCAGATCCAGTTCGAACGGGCCCCCGCGGCCTTCACCTGGATCTCGCAGACGCGGCTATTGTCATCCAAGATAACGGCATCAAACAATTGTGGCCGTTGTACCTGAAACAGCAGCAGGGAAAGGCCATCGTCAGGCAGTTCGCGAAAGGCGCCCTCGGGAAACCAGACTGTGTCGGGTAAGCCGATCAGCACTGGTTCATCCGGATGGATCAGCGGAACTGCGCAGAAGATCGCATCGCAAAGGCCGCTGGCTTGGCTTTGAATTACATAGGCCACATCGGCACCAGCCACCGTGCCACCGTAATATTGCAGGATATCAGACTTCCACGGCGAGATAACGAAGCAAAGCTTGCCGGCGCCGCCCCGGATCATTCGCTCGACCAGGTATTCGCTGACAGCGCGCGGCCGCTCTATGCCCGCTGCATCCATCCGCGAGCCGACGGGCAGCAGTTCCTTCGAGAATGCCAGCGGCTGAATGCGCAGCCCGTTGCCGGCGGCTGGAATAATGCCCCAGGTCATGCGGCCTCCGGCGACATCGCCCCTTCGAACGCGGCGATCATCTCCTCTGCGCGGTGCGCCGCCGTGTGTTCGTCAAGTACCCGCTCCCGCGCGCGACGGGCGATCGAGGCAAGCTCTGCATCGGGTAGGTCGATTGCGGCAAGGGCATCGGCGGTATCCTGCGCTATCAGCACCTCGCTGCCGGGTGTGAAGAAGTGGTCAAGACCGGGCCAGCTATCGCTGAGCAGCGGCACACCGCACGCAGCCGCCTCGAACAGTCGTCCTGACGGACACCAACCGGCTGCTGCCATCGCGGAGCGAGTCACGTTCAAGGTCAGCCGGGATGATGCATAGAAGGCAGCATGTTCCGATGGAGCAAGATGGCGGACGAAGTACACATTGTCCGACCAAGGGAAATCGTGCGGATACTGGGCGCCGGCCATGACAAAGCGGTGCTCTGGCCGCATCCGCGCTGGCTCCAGAAAAAGTCGCTCGAGCGTCGGCTGCCGATCGGTGGCATAGGTACCGAGATATGACAATGCGCCGCAGTACTGCGGTGCGGGCAGGCCCGGGCGGTGCACCTCTGGGTCGACTGACCCATAAAGCGCAACTACATGACGTGCACCAAGCTGCGTCCGCAACGCCTCCAACGCGCTGCCGCCAGTGTAACTCAGCACGAGGTCGAAGCAGCCGAGACCTTCGGGGACGATGTACTCTACACGCTCTCCAGCACTTATCCTCGCCAGCGTCACCGGTGTGTCCAGGTCGTAGAAGCAACGGAGCCCCGCTCGACTATCTGTGATGAGGTGCGTCGCGGCACTGCCATCGGGGCAATAGGAGGTCACCATGGCGACGTCCGAGGCTTCGACTATACGCCTGGCGTTCTCGGCGTCCCAATCACCGTACAGCACCAGGTCTCCCCCGCCCGGAAGCTCTGTGATATCGCGGCACCCTGCGTAGTACGGGACGTCGCGTTCGAAGAAGGTCACGTGGTGTCCGGCCGCATGCAGAGCCCGTATCAATCCGCGCCAGAGCGCGGCATGGCCGTTGCCCCACGAGGAACTGACAGCCAGGCCAAAGATCACGATCCTCATGAGGTATGCGTCACCGGTCTCTCTTCCGCGTCCCCATCCCAACGAATGAATGTCGAACACGGTTTCGGGAGCACGGCGGCGGGTCCCAGCAGGTCGGCAATCGCATCGAGCCGCGATACCACAGCGAGGCAGCAATCTCGGGTCTCGTTGGTGGCATGGGGTGCGACCATGACTACGCCCATCCCGGCGGCATGTGCTGCGGCCACACCGGTACCCGAGTCTTCGACGGCAATGCACTCTGCTGGCGCAACTCCCAGCAGTTCGGCTGCACGTAGAAACGTGTCGGGTGCTGGCTTGCCGCGAGGAACATCGTCGCGCGTTACCACGTGGCGGAACTGAATTTCGAGACCGGCGCGACCGAGATGGCTGAACGCAGTGCGTCGGCTCGCGGAGGTGGCGACTGCCTGGGGCACGCGCAGCCGGTGCAGCAGAGAAGCCGCGCCAGGACAGAGGGGGATCCGTCGCGGCACATGTGCAGCGCGCTGCGCGTAGTACGTAGCAATGAACTCATCCACTGGAAAACGGG
The DNA here is from genome assembly GCA_964427005.1 of uncultured Acetobacteraceae bacterium. Taxonomy (GTDB): domain Bacteria; phylum Pseudomonadota; class Alphaproteobacteria; order Acetobacterales; family Acetobacteraceae; genus JAMXLO01. The sequence continues at coordinate 54,417 of CAYRTL010000013.1, read as the reverse complement.
CACCAAAGGCATGGCGCAGTATCGGGCGCCGCTCAGATGTCGCGATGCCAACCAGTCCGCGATAGAGATCCGGCGGCACAACAACACCGAAAGCATGCGCGGCTGCATCAAATGCGGCGCGATAGAATGGCTCGGTGTCAAGCAACGTGCCATCCAGGTCGAACACCACCGCCTTGCACGACGTTTGCTTCACGAGCGCGCCGGTGGGCGTTCAGGGCTGAATGTTGATGGCCAGGACCTTTGCATCATCCCGCAGCAATATGAGCTGACTGATGGATCCCGGACTAATTTCTATTCGACACATCAGATCGAGCGGTGTGCCGAGGAAGTGCGCGAGCACTGCCTTGATCACATCAGCATGGCTGACGATGACCAACTCGTCGTTGGGATAGCAACCAGCATGGTGCATCAGTCCCGCAACGGCCCGGGCTTGGGTGGCGAGCATTGTCTCGCCGCCAGGAATTACGGCCGTGCTGCGGAAACTGTTCCATGCCTGCCAGGCAGGATCGCCCTGCAGATCCTCGAACCGTCTGCCGGTCCAATGTGCAAATTCGATTTCAGCAAACGCGTCGTCGATTTGCAGATCCAAAGACAAACGGTCGGCGATCAGCTCCGCTGTTTCCCGACAGCGTTGCACCGGTGATGACACGATGAGGGCTGGGCCTCGCGGCTTCAGCACAGCCGCGATCCGGTCGGCTTGTTCGCGCCCTTGGGGCGAGAGTGTGTAGCTCGCCCGGCCGCCGAGCGCATGGTCAACCAGTGCATAGGCCCCATGGCGGACCAAATGGAACAGCGTCCGCCCCAATCTTTGCGTCCTCACCCGCGAATGAAGGCTTCTGCGCGCTCACAGGCCTCGTGGTCGGTGAACTGCTGTGGCGGGCTCTTCATGAAGTAGCTGGAAGGTCCGATGAGCACGCCGCCGATACGTCGGTCGAGCGCCAGTCTTGCGCAGCGGACCGCGTCGATAACCACGCCGGCGGAATTTGGCGAATCCCAGACCTCCAGTTTCACTTCGCAGGTCAGGGGAACGTTGCCGAATGAGGTGCCTTCCACCCGGATGTGTGCCCATTTTCGATCGGTCAGCCATGGCACGAAGTCGCTTGGACCGATATGCACGTTCTCCGGCTCAATCGGTTCGCCGAGCTGACTTGTCACCGCCCGGGTCTTGGAGATCTTCTTCGACTCCAGCCGCTCGCGTTCCAGCATATTGGCGAAGTCCGTGTTGCCACCGAAGTTGAGCTGATACGTCCGGTCGACCCGGACGCCGCGCTCCCGGAACAGGTTGACGATTGCGCGATGCAGGATGGTAGCGCCGACCTGGGACTTGATGTCATCACCGATCAACGGCAGTCCCTTTTGTTCGAAGCGTTCTTGCCACAACGGATCCGATGCGATGAAGACAGGAATGCAGTTGACGAACGCGCATCCCGCAGCGAGTGCCTGCTCGGCGTACCAACGCGTCGCCCGCTCCGAACCGACGGGCAGATACGATACCAGAACCTGTGTCTCTGTACGGCGCAGTGCCTCGGCCACATTGACAACAGGTGCGTCACTCTCTTCCACCATTTCGCGAAGGTAGCGCCCCAGCCCGTCCATCGTGGGGCCGCGTTGCACTCTCACACCGGTCTTCGGCACCGTTGCGAACACGTGAGTGTTGTTCGGCTCACACAAAATTGCTTCCGCGACGTCGCGGCCAACTTTCCCGCGGGCGATGTCGAAGGCGGCGCTGATCTGGATATCGGCAATCGAATAGCCGCCCAGATTGGCATGCATGAGCCCCGGCACGGGAGCATTGCCGTCGGTTCGGCTGTAGAAGGCGATCCCCTGAATTAGCGAGGACGCACAATTGCCGACGCCCACGACCCCCACGCGAATGCTGCCCACGCGCATGCCTCCTTGGCTGACGAGGAACCCTGGTCGGGGAACAAACCTGCCGTAGCAACGGCGGTTGCCTGAAAGCTTCTACAAACCTTTGTGGCAAAATCTCCCGGCTTGCCGTGAAAAGCGCGCGCCTTCACGATGTGCGCGTAACGATCAGGGGTGGACGGATGACGCTCGCTCAGCACCAGGCCATCATCATTGGAGCTGGCGTCGCCGGCCTGTCTACCGCGCTGTATTTGCGCCGGGCGGGCATGGCCGTGGCCGTGGTCGATCCGCTGCCACCAGCCGGCGGTGCCTCGTTCGGCAATGCAGGACTGCTCAGCCCGGACACAGCAGTGCCGATCGCGCTACCAGGCATGTTGCGCAAGCTGCCGGGCTGGCTGAGCGATCCGTTGGGGCCGCTCTCAGTGCGACCAAGCTATTTCCCGCGCGCACTCCCCTGGCTGCTGCGCTGGATCGAGTCAGGTCGGCTGCATCGCGTCATGGCGATCTCCGACGCCATGCGTGCCTTGCATCGCCAGTCGCTGGATTGCTGGCAGGAGTTGTTGGGTCCCGAGCTATACCGCGAGCTGATCCGGCCGGTTGGTCAGGTGCATGTGTGGGAAGGCGACGCCGAGAGCGAGAGCGCACGAGTGGAACGCCAGGTGCGGGAGCGCCATGGTATTCGCGTCGAGACGCTTACTGCCGATGACCTGCGCCAGATGTTTCCTGGCATCGCTCGCGAAGTCACGCGTGGCCTGCTGATGCCGGGCAACGGCTTCACTGTCAGCCCGCAGCGCAGCGTGCGCGCGCTGGGCGAACTGTTCACTCATGAAGGCGGCGTGCTGATCAACGAGCGCGCGATGAAGCTGATCCCACGCGAAGGCGGTCGCTGGATGGTGATGACCAACACCGCCAATCGCTCGGCTGATCACCTCGTGGTCGCGGCAGGCGCCTGGTCGCGCCAATTGCTCGAGCCGCTGCGGATCAAACCACCTTTGGAGACCGAGCGCGGCTATCACGCGATGCTGTTCGATCCCGAAGTGATGCCGGCGCTGCCAATAAGCAATAAGACGCGCGCATTTGGGGTCACACCCATGGAGGACGGCTTGCGCGTTGCCGGTACGGTGGAGATTGCCGGCCTGGACGCGCCGCCCAATGAAGAACGGGCAAAGGTGTTAGTGCAGCACGCCAGGCGAATGTTTCCAGGGCTGACGGGTGCGCGGGTACGCTACTGGATGGGTTTCCGCCCATCCACGCCTGATAGTCTGCCGATCTTGGGCCCGGCCACGCGGCATCCTGGACTGCATTTCGCTTTCGGCCACGGGCATTTCGGTATGACCGGTGGTCCGCCGACAGGCCGCCTTGTCGCGCGGTTGATTATCGGCCAAGCGCCTGGCATTGATCCAGCGCCTTACGCTGCACAGCGATTCCTCTGACGTACTTCATCCGACCTTTTGCATCTGGCCAGATGCAGCCGACTGCAAGACGGCCTCGAATACCGCAACGCCGTGCAGGATCTCGCTCAGCGGCGTGGGAAATGGTCGCGCCTGTTTGATGCTGAATGCGAAGGCCTCCAACTCAGCAGTCAGCATGTTGAACCCCGGTGTCTCCGTCACCTGGGGCTCGCCTGTTGCGTGATGCTGGCCATCTAGAGCCGCGATCACACGGAAGGTTTGCATCGGATGGCCGAGCACTTCGGCGAAGCCCTTGCTGCCATAAACCGCCATGCGGTAGTTCGGGGTTGCTGCGACCGAACAGAAGATGTGACCGGTTGCACCGTTCTCGAAGGTCAGCAGGACGTCGGTGGTATCATCGCTATAGCGTGCCGCTCGGCGGCTGACACGGCAATAAACCGTCGCCACCCGTCCCATCAGATCGATCATGCCATCCACCAGGTGAACGCCGATCGCCGTCATCGCACCGCCGGGCGACTCGCTGGGCTGCGCACGCCAGGCATCCGGGGTCAGCGCCAAACCGTGCAACGCCGTCTGCTCGGCGCTGATCGTGATGATGGTTCCCAGGCGCTGCTCTCTCACCGCCTGTCGTAGCAACCCCATGGATGGATGAAAGCGCCGGTTGAAACCGATCGCCAGGACAATACCGGCCCTTTGCGCGGCATCGATCGCAGCATTCGCGTCGGCAACGGAAAGTGTGAACGGCTTCTCCACGAATACGGCTTTGCCGGCTGAGGCGGCGCGCTTGATCTGCTCTGCGTGCACACTGTGCGGCGTGGCAAATACGACCGCGTCAATGGCGGGGTCACGCAGGATGGTATCCAGATTGCCGGTCCAATCCAGGCCGTGCTCGCGACAGAAATCGGCGACAGTGCTGGCGGTGCGTGTGTGCGCCGCGGTGAAGCGAATAGCCTCACTGTGTCGCACCGCATTGACGAGATTCTGGCCCCACCTGCCGAGACCGACGATGGCCGCTCGAATCATGGCGTGATCACAGCGAAACGCCACCGTCGATAGCGATCTCCGCGCCTGTGATGTAAGCGCTTTCGTCGGATAGCAGGAACAGGACGAGCTTCGCCACTTCTTCCGCTGTACCCATGCGCTTCATGGGAACCTGCTGCACGCGCCGCTGGTTCTGCTCGGGCGTGCGAACATTCAGCATCTCGGTATCGATTGGCCCAGGATGCACCGAGTTCACGCGAATGCCACGCGGCGCGAACTCGAGGGCTGCGGCCTTCGTCATGCCACGCAGCGCCCACTTGGTAGCGCTGTAAGCGATCGCACCAGGCGAACCGCGCAATCCCGCCACGGAGGAGATATTGACAATTGAGCCACCACCGGAGCGTTCCATCGGTTCGGCAACCAGTTTCATGCCCAGGAAGCAGCCAAGCTGATTGATGCGCATGTGGCGCTCGAACAGCGCAGTATCGGTCTCCATCAAGGATCGTGGGATGTATATGCCGGCATTGTTGATCATGCCATGCAGGCCGCCAAGTGCCTGAGCGGCGTCGACCGCCTTCTTCCAATCGGCTTCTTCAGCGACATCCTGGCGCAGGAACACCGCGCTGCTGCCCAGCTTGTCTGCCAGCCGGCGGCCCTCTGCTTCCAGCACGTCCCCGATGACGACTTTGGCGCCTTCGGCGACCAGCAACCGAGCCTCCGCCGCACCCTGTCCGCGCGCACCGCCACTGATCAGGATCACCTTGTTCTCAAATCGTGCCACAGCGTCCTCCCGTCTTGCTCAAACAGCAAAGCGCAACGCCACGCACTGGTAAAGGCAAGCGGCATTTGGAACATCGGCGTTTACCGCCTAGCCTGTGCGCCGTGACTGCAGGAGGCTGTATATGCGCTTTGGCTTGTTCGGCAGTGCTGCCGCGCGGCGCGGCAGCGGTGAGTTTGACAGCGCGGAAGGGTTCCGTGACTTCATCGAGTGCAATGTCGAGGCTGAGGCGCTTGGGTTTCACAGCACCTTCGTTGTGGAACACCATTTCACCGGCTTCGGTCAGGTATCCGCGACGCTGAACCTGCTGACGTGGCTTGGCGCAAGAACCAGGCGTCTGCGTCTTGGCACAGCGGTCATCGTCTTACCGTGGCACAATCCTGTCCTGCTGGCCGAGCAAGCGGCGACTCTAGATCTACTGTCGGGTGGTCGGCTGGATTTCGGCATTGGCAAAGGCTACCGCTACAATGAATTTGCCGGCTTCGATGTGCCGATCAAGGAAGCCGATGTCCGGTTTGAGGAATCGCTCGAGGTGCTCTTGAAGGCATGGACATCCGAAGGGCGCTTTTCGCATCACGGCAAGTACTGGCACTTCAACGACATCATCGTCGAACCGCCACCGGCGCAGAGACCGCATCCGCGTGTCTGGATGGGTGCCGGCAGCGAACGCTCAATCCGCAGCGTGGCCCAGCGCGGCTTCAATCTCCTGCTCGGCCAGTACGCGTCACCACAGGACGTCGCGCGCAACATCGCAGTATTCAAGCAAGCGGTGGAGGCAACTGGCCGCCGGTATGATCCGATGCAAGTCGGCGTGACGCGCGCGTGCTTCGTCACCGACAGCAAAGCGGAACGGGACGCCGCGCTGGAACGCAGGCTACAAAACCGGCTGCGCCAGTTGAAGCTGGCGACACAACCAGACGGTACGGTGCTTGGCGGACCCGACAGCGCAGACGGCGATCCGCAGACGGTAAATCTCAACAGCGCCATCTACGGCAATCCCGATGAGATCGCTCGGAAGCTGGACGATTTGCAGAAGGCTGGCGTCGGATATGTCCTGATGAACGGCGGCGGCTCGGGCGGGGGCGCCCGTGGCCGGCAAAGCATGCGCCGCTTTGCTCAGGAGATCATGCCGCTGTTTCCGGAGCAGGAGCCGGCACGCGCGGCGGAGTAACGCTTCACACGGTCTCTCCTGCTGCGTGGCCACTGGCGGTCGCGAACAGCATCTCCTGCGGGGCACGCGCATCGCCTACAGCAATAACGGCAATTCCAGCCGTACGCAGTGGCTCAAGCAGAGCATCATCGGGGATCCGCGGCGTGGAGTAGGTCAGGAGTGCCATATCCTCAATTACGCGAACATCGCCGTTATAAATATTCACGACGTTCAGTCGGCCATCCGCGCAGTCGCTGGTCCAGCGCGGTTCGGCGAGCGTGACCAATTCGACGTGCTGCTCCGCCATGCGCCGCAGAATGCCTTGTCGCGTGACCAACGGCACATCGCTGGCGATGGTGTCTCTTGGCGTGATGATGACGGTGCGTTCAAAGCGTGCACGCAGTGCTTCGGCTGCGGCATAGGTCGCTTCGGTATGATCGGTGTCGAACAGGACCGCTGTACCGGGCTGCCGCCCGTTATGGCGCAGAACCTCGACCATGGCCGAGCGGAGGTCGGGTACCCATCCTTCAGCCCGTACCCCGGCAGGCAGCCAGTCGGGGGGAATCATAGCAGCACCCGTCGCCAGGATCACTGCGTCCGGCTGCTCTGCGATAACCTCCTGTGCCGTCACATGCCGGCCGAGCGCAAGGCGTGCACCAGCACGACGCGCTGCGACGGTCTGGTAGTCATAAATCGATGAGACGGTCTCGCCGCCGGGCAGTTTCTCGCGCAGCCGCGCCTTGCCTCCAATTTCATGGGAAGCGCCGAAGAGTGTGACGGCGTGCCCGCGTGCGGCCGCGACCCATGTGGCTTCCATGCCCGAGATGCCAGCACCAATCACCACCACCCGCTTTGGCGTGTCCGTGCGTGGTGGCCAGAAATCGACTTCATCCGGACGACTCACGCGTGGATTGTTCACACAAGCGATCGGCACATGCATGGTTACGATCGCGCCCCAGCATGTATTGCAGGACAAGCAATACCGAATGTCCCACGTTCGACGCTGCGCTGCCTTCCGTGGCCAGGCTGGGTCGGCGACAAGGGGGCGGCCAAGCGCAACCAGCGACGCCTCGCCGCGGGCGAGGATGCCGTCCGCTTCCGCCGGATCGGTAATGCGGCCGAGTGCCATCAGCGGCACCCGGTTCAGTCGATGGCGTAGCCCCTTGATGAAATGCATGTAGGGCATCGGCGGGCCAAAGCGGTCCGGCGTGTGCATCTCCAGAGTGCGGGCATGCGCGCCGCCAGCGAAGCAGACGTAATCTACGTTGCGCCCGCGCGTCAGCAGATCGCCGATGATGCCGGCCTCGGTCGGGCCGATGCTGCCAGGCATTCCGTCATCGCCGGGCAGCTTCAGGCCGATGATGAAGTTTGCGCCGCAGCCTGCCCGCAATGCTTGGACAAGTTCCGTGACGATACGCGTGCGGCCTTCCCAATCACCGCCGTACTCGTCCTCGCGCCGGTTCGACCAAGGCGACAGGAACTGATGGAACATGTGTCCGTGACCGGCGGAGACCTCCACGCCGGAGAAGCCGCATGCCTTCAGGCGCATCGCGGACTTCGCGATCTGCTCGATCAGATCGCGAATTTCGGTTGCGGTGAGCGCGCGCGGCACCGTCCAGGAGAGATCATCCGGAAGCGCCGAAGCACCGATGGCTTCGGGGTTGCGGCCCGGGAAGTGACGACCACGCCCGGCGTCCTGAATTTGGCCGAGAAGCCGGCAGTCCTGACCCTCCACCGCATCAGCCAGCCGTTTCAGCCCATCTGCGTCATCGCCGCGCCACACCTGAATGCGGGGCAGGGCGGCCTGGTGGCGCATCATTGCCAGCGGCTCCGTGACGGTCATCGCAGCCCCGCCCGCGGCGCGATTGGCATGGTACTGGATGAAGCGATCAGTGACCCGCCCTTGTGGTGTCACGAGTAGGCTCATCGACGCGTGGACGATCCTGTTGCGCAGCCGCTTGCCGGCCAATTCGAACGGCGTGAACAGGGCGGCAAAATCGGCAGACGCTGTGATGGTCATCGGATCGCTCACGGCAACCAATCATAAGGCGGTCTCGCCACCGCGATAGCTGCAATGCCCGGCGGCCGCTTTACAAAGCGAGGCTTTCTATAGTGGATGCGCACCGCCACCATGAGGTCCAGCGCATGAGCAGCACCGTACCCAGGCCCCGCGGCCGCCACTTCTTCGCCAATCCCGGGCCAACGAACATTCCGGATAGCGTGCTGCGGGCGATCGACCGACCATCGATCGACTTCCACGATCCGGACTTTCGCGAGGTTTACGACGCTTGCTTCGAGGGGGTGAAGCGGGTCCTGCGGACCGAGCACCGGCTGTTCATGTACACGGGGTCCGGCCACGGCGCGTGGGAAGCCTCGCTCACTAACCTGCTCTCGCCCGGCGACACCATCCTCATCCTGGAGTCCGGGTATTTCTCGGACGAGTGGGCCAAGATGGCAAAGGCGCTGAAGGTTGAGGTGCGCATGGTCACAGCCGACTGGCGCCACGGCGTGGATATTGCCGCCGTGAAGGCGGCGCTGGCCGAGGACGCCGCACACGCGATCAAGGCCGTCTGCGTGGTCCACAATGAGACCGCCACTGGCATGTTCATCCCGATCCCAGAGGTACGGGCTGCGATCGACGACGCCAGGCACCCAGCGCTTCTGCTGGTCGACACGATCTCCTCACTGGGATCGCTCGATTTCCGCATGGACGAGTGGAAGATCGATACCGTTGTGGGCGGCAGCCAGAAGGGGCTGATGCTGCCCACCGGCATGAGTTTCACGGCAGTGTCCCCCAAAGGCATGGAGGCCCACGCCAAGGCGAAACTCGGCCGCTATTACTTCGACTGGACAGTGATGATGGGTCGCAATCCGCAGAGCTTTGTCGGCACCATCCCGGTGAACTTCTTCTACGGATTGAAGGAGTCGCTTCGCCTACTGGAGGAAGAAGGTCTGCCCAGCGTGTTTGCCCGGCACCATCGTCTCGGCGAGGCTGTGCGGCGCGCGGTGCAGGTTTGGGCCGGAAACAACGGCCCGCAACTGTTCTGCACCAATCCGGGCCGCTACTCCGATTCGGTCACTGCGGTGCTCATGCCCGAGGGATATGACGCGGAGGATATCCGCCGCGTGACGCGGCAGCGCTTCAATGTCTCACTCGGCGGCGGGCTCGGCAAGCTGGGCGGTAAGGTGTTCCGCATCGGCCATCTCGGCGATCTGAACGAGCCGATGGTGCTGGGGGCGTTGTCTGCCGTGGAGATGGCGCTGCGCGTCAACAACGTTCCGCACGGCAGGGGCGGTGTTGATGCGGCGATGGATTATCTGGCGCAAGGCTGAACCCGAGTCACGTCCGTCCCGACACCGGCACGAGGCCGCCTGTGGTCACCTTGTTGTCCGGGGAGGCGAGGAACGCGATCGTCGCCGCGATCTGCTCGGGTTTCGGCCAAGCCACGTGATCGGCTTTCGGCATGGCGGCACGGTTGGCTGGGGTGTCGATGATCGACGGCACAACAGCATTCACCAGGATATCGAGTCCTGCCACCTCCGCGGCAAGTGCTTGGGTGAAAGCCGCGACCGCGGCCTTGCTGGCGGCATACGCGGTCATGCCCGCGCCGAGCCGAGGTTCCACGCCGGGCCGCGCGGCCACATTGACGATGCGACCGCCGGTTGGGCCGAAACTCTGTATCGCGGCACGGCTGCACAGGTAACAGGTTACGAAGTTCATATTCAGCATGTGCAGCATACCGGCCTTGTCAGTCTCCGCCACGCTGCTCATCGCGAACCCGCCAGCAATGTGGATCGAGGCCCAGAGGTCGGTCACGCCATCATAAAGGCGAGCCACGTCCTGCTCGTTGGTCAACTCGCAACGGGGCACCAGGGTAACGCCGTCCTTGTATGGAAAGCTCGCGGCCTCGGCGTCTACCACGTAGGGCACGCGGCAACGGGCGCCTGCTGCGAGCAGGGAACTGACGACAGCGCGGCCAAGCGCACCGGTGCCGCCGGTCACAATGACGGTCTGATTGCCGAACTGCATCTGCGGCCTCCGTTTCTCGTCGGCGTGCAGCCGGCATAGCAACGGGAAAGGCCGCCGAGATCAAGGCATCGGCTGCTGAGCCATCACGCCGCGACGGCGAACGCGTCCAGCTTCCAGCCAGCGGCCGCCATGGCCCGCTGCAGATTTGCCATGAAGCGGCGGGTCGCATCCATGCCACCGGTGCGGGGCCAAGTTCGGCCGGTAAAGTGGCGACCCAGCAGGTCAAGCAGCTTCTCCCGTTCCGACTTGTCGAGGCCCCCGTCCGGCGTCGCATCGCCGTAATAGCGGTTCAGCAGTTCGACCAGGCTCGGGTCGGTCTCGATGATTAGCCGCAACGCCTCGTTCGACGGCGGCACCATGCGGCGATTTTCTAGCTCCCAGCGGCAGCAAGCCAAGGGAGCGGGCAACAAGACGGTCACTTCCGGATTCTCCAAGCGCGCGGGCCAATCCCGCCCCGCAACGTGAATGTCATATGGGGCCGGACTCGGCTCCATTCCAAGCGAAAATATGCATCCGAGGCGTGATCAGCCTGGCAGCCGCTCGATATCCGCGCCACATGCCGCCAGTTTCTGCTCGACAGCCTCGTAACCGCGGTCGAGATGGTAAACGCGATTGACCACCGTCTCACCCTTTGCGGCAAGTCCCGCCAGGATCAAGGAGACCGAAGCGCGGAGATCGGTGGCCATTACGGGTGCCCCCGACAGCGCCGGCACGCCACGTATGATGGCCGAAGCGCCATGCACGTTGATCCGTGCACCCATGCGGTTCAACTCCGATACGTGCATGAAGCGGTTTTCGAAGATGGTCTCGGTCACCATCGCCGCACCATCCGCTACCGCCATCAGGGCCATGAACTGTGCCTGCATGTCGGTGGGGAAGCCTGGGAACGGCTCGGTCATGACATCGGCGCCATGCAAACCGTTCAGCCTGCGCACGTGCAGCCCATCGGAGCGGTCCTCGATGTCCACACCTGCTTCGCGCAGCACCCGGACCGTAGCACCGAGATGTTCCAGCCTCGCGTTCGCCAGCATGATCTCCCCGCCGGTGATTGCGGCGGCACAGGCGTAGGTGCCGGTCTCGATCCGGTCAGGGATGATCGTATGCTCCGCAGCGTGCAGACGCTCTACACCGTCAACGGTGAGCCGATCGCTGTCGATTCCATCGATTTGCGCCCCCATCGCGTTGAGGCAGCGCGCAAGATCACCGACTTCCGGTTCGCGTGCGGCATTGGCCAGAACTGTCCGCCCTTCTGCCAGCGTGGCCGCCATGAGCAGGTCTTCGGTGGCGCCGACTGAAACGAAGGGGAAAACGATGGTGGCACCCTGGAGCCGGCCTTTCACCATGCCATCGACGTAGCCGCTTTCGAGTCGGAATGTGGCCCCCATCTCTTCCAGGCCCTTTAGGTGCAGATCGATCGGCCGAGCGCCAATCGAGCAGCCACCAGGCAGCGAGACCCGTGCCTCGCCCGCGCGTGCCAACAGCGGTCCAAGGACCAGGAACGAGGCGCGCATCTTGCGCACAATATCGTACGGCGCCTCGGTGTTCGTGATGCTGCCGCCAAGCGAGAGCGTGCGGTCGTCGTTGCCGAGGGGTTCGACCGTAATGCCGTGCTGCGCAAGCAACAGGCTCATAGTCTGGATGTCGGCCAACCGAGGCACATTGCTGAGGACAAGGCGCTCGTCGGTGAGCAGCGCGGCGGCCATCAAAGGCAGGGCAGCGTTCTTGGCACCGCCAATGATGATTTCGCCCGACAGCGGCCGGCCGCCGCGAATGCGGATGCGGTCCATCAGAAGGCTTCACACGGCGAAGGCCGAGAACAGGTGGAGGGCCACTGACGCAAGCAACGGTTCCTTTTCATCCCATCTTCGGCAATGCCACGCCGCGCTGGCGCATATACTTGCCCGCCTTGTCCGCGTAGCTCGTCTCACACGGTTCGTTCCCTTGCAGGAACAGGAACTGACAGATTCCTTCATGGGCGTGGATCTTCGCTGGAAGCGGCGTGGTGTTGGAGATCTCTATCGTCACCTGGCCTTCCCATTCCGGTTCCAGCGGCGTCACATTCACAATGATCCCACACCGTGCGTATGTCGATTTGCCGAGACAGATCACCAGCACGTCGCGCGGGATACGGAAATACTCGACGGTGTGCCCGAGGGCGAAGCTGTTGGGCGGGATGATGCAGGTGTCGGTTTTGCGATCGACGAAGCTGGTCGGAGCGAAGTTCTTCGGATCTATGACCGCGGAATCGATGTTGGTAAAGATCTTGAACTCATCGGCCACGCGCGCATCGTAGCCGTAGGATGACAGCCCGTAGCTGATCACGCCTTCGCGTTTCTGCGCCTCCACGAATGGTTCAATCATGCCATGCTCCTGCGCCATGTAGCGAATCCAGCGATCGGACATCACAGGCATCAGGCAGCTCCGGGTGGGAAGCAATCGGTCAAGGTGATTCCAGGCGGTTCAAGCACTATCGGACCTTCACGCACGATTCGGGTATGGATAATGCCGCTGTCACCCCGTTCGTGATGAATAACAGTCCGGTTCTCGATTCTGACGATAAGGTAGTGGCGAACGGATGACAGCCGGAAATAATCGCCGAGCTTGGCGCCGACATCGCGGGCACTGGTCGAGGGAGATAGCACCTCCACGATAATCAACGGGTCGCTTAGCTTGATCGCGTTGGGCGGCAGCGCCGCTCCACAACGGACCAGAGCGTCGGGTTCGTATACGGTGTTCTCATCGACTTCAACGACCATTCCGTCGGGATAGACTTGGCAGGGGAGGCTCGCAGCCTCGATCCGATCAGCCAGGCGACGAGCGATATGCAGCTTCGTGAGCGCATGCGCGGCACGCTCCGGCGCCATGGCCAGCACTTCGCCAGCGACCAGTTCATAATGCTCGGTCTCTGGCTGCTGCATGGCCCAGGCGATGAACTCGTCTGACGACATGCGCTTCTGTGCCGGTTCAGACATCGCTTACTCCTGCTTCGGCTTTTCCCGTGCCCGGCTCTGCTCCTTCCGCTTACGCAAATTGGCACGCAGGGCCTCGGCTTCCCGCTTCCGACGTTCGTCCAGCTTGTTGCCGCTGGCGGCAGGTTTTGCACGGGGTGGTGGTGGCTTGTCCATGCGGCGAGGATGGCGCTAAGAGGCCCAGCGTCAACCTTGCACCGGCCGGCAGCCGGGGGCTATACCCCGGCGCCTGACCATTCCGGCGCTGCTGTAGCTCAGTGGTAGAGCACCCCCTTGGTAAGGGGGAGGTCGTCAGTTCAATCCTGACCAGCAGCACCACGCTTGACCCCCTTGCTGGGGCCTGGAAGTTCAAGGAAATCAATAGCTTTTCGTTCCAGATTCTCCACGTAAGTGCTGGACGTGCGGAGCGGAAAAGATGCCGACATACCTGACGCACGGCAAGGACCGGAGCTAGGGATTGCGCCGTCGCGTGTCCGACGAACTACGTCCCATTCTCGGGAAGCGGGAGATTTGGAAGAGCTATGGTGCACTGTCGTTGCAGCGGCAAAGCAACGCCATGCAGCCGAGGTCAAGCCAGTCGAAGACCTCTTTGCGCAAGCACGCCGGCACCTCGCCGCACCGGGCGTGAAATCAGAGATGGAAGGCGCATTCGTCCCTATTCGTCGCCTGCGCGAAGGTCTGTCTTCTGATCAACTTCTCGGCGGGGGCTGATGATTGTGCAGCGCGCATTGATCGAGCACAACACGCTCGATAGGCCGGACGCAGCACCTGCTCGGGGAACACAGCCAGGACCCGTTGTTTGCACGAGTTCTGCCGCTTGATGACCGCGCACCACTTGAATTCGGCGCGACAAAGGCATCGGCACAAGAAGCGCTACCGCCGTTGTTGGCTGAGGAGATTCTCCGTGCCTGGGCAGCGGAACGCCACCCCGTCCCACAAACCTTGCGTCAATACCGGATCGCCTTCGGTCACGTGTGCCGCATTCTTGACGTCGACGACGTGCGTCGCATTAACGCTGAACACGTTATAATAGGTTACCTACGTCCGAGGCTCTGAGATTCCTGGTGGAGGGGGTTGGATTCGAACCGACGCAGCCCGTCCGACTGCCTCGTCAGCGACCGCCTCATACCGACCAAACTCGGGATAAAGAACGTGTGGACAGTACCCCGTCCGGATCTATGACGATCAGTGCGCCGATTGTCACCGACTTGGCGATTCGTTCGGATCAGGTAACCGGCTGCGAATTAGCCTGTCTGCCGGCGGGAGATGGTTTATCGCCCACATGGCCGCCTGCGTTCGGTTGTTCACCCGGATCTTGCGGAGCACCCCCTTCACATGAACCTTTACGGTTGCCTCGGTAATATTGAGCTCGCGCGCGATATGCTTGTTCGACGCGCCCAGCGTCAGATGCATTAAGATTGCGTGTTCTCTGTTCGATAGTCGAACCAGGTCATCGGTTTGCACCGATTCCCTCACCGGCAGCGGCGGTGCGCAATCCGAAATGGCTTCCAACGGCTGAACCGCAGGTGCATGGTCCGGCTTTGCCCGTCCGTTCAGCAATTTCGTAAAGCCCTGCGGGACGACCACCCCTTCCACCAGAACTAGCTCCAAAGATTTCAACAAGACGTCGGGACCAAGCTCGCTTAACAGCAAATAACCGTCGGCGCCCGCCTCGATTGCCGCGAGAACCTGATCCGGCTGCAGCTTGTCGCACAGGATCACAATCCGGAGACCTTTGTGCCGTTCCTTCAAAGACGAGATTTCCGACAGCAAAGCGTCCGTGTCTTTGTCGAGCCCGATGAGGGCGATACAGCGTCTTTCACCAAATGCGCTTTTAGGAAGAGCTGACAGTTGGGAGCAGCAGGCTGTGACTCGAAATCGGCTTCCGGCGAGGATGTGTACCAACCCAGCGCGACGGAGCGCGCTCATGTCAATGATCACCGTAGGGATCATCGGAGAACAGTCGTTGGCGCGAGACGGTGTCGCTGTGCTCCTGCGTAACGCAAAGTGGCCGCGTCGCCGGTCGGTAAGTTGGTCAGTCTCGCCCGGGGGGTTGGAATCAGGAGACGTAAATGAAAGCGCCTCAGCAGAAGACAATTTAGGCACCACTATTTGTTTGCCAACGGCCATTACGTACCCCCTTCGAGCTAGAGAAACCGCGTTCCTTTCGCATCCTTTATTGATTCGTGAACCGGCCCTCCCTTCCGTGCAAAGTGCGCAGTTTGTGCGTAAGCCACACGTATGTTTGCTTATGCCTAACCCATATTTTATTTAGAACGCCATCCCCCAAAAGGAATTAACCAATCTGATCGGGCGCCTCGAAGCGGTGGCATTTCGGCGCGGAATGTGCGGCGGCGTCTCGCATCGGAGTGACAAAATGTAGAGTTACAGTTGTAAAGCTAGCAATACAGCCAGTATAATTTGAAAAACTTCCACCTTTAATTTAAAGTTTAGCTCCTCGAGAGGTTGGAATTTCCCACGGCTGTCACGCGTTGGAGTTAACGCCATCGATGATTTAGCGGCCAGGGGTTGCAGTTGAACGCTGTCGGGAACGAGCCTGGGATGGGAGATTTAGAACCTCAGCTTCGCCCCGGGGTTGCAGCCGATGCTCGCGCCGAGGCGTCTCGCGGGCGTGCTGTAAGTGGGCGGGATGTCTTGATTATTGTGGAGCCGAGGGAGCTGGTGCGGGGCTGGATGTTCTGCTGGCTCGAACGCCAGCGGGATTTCGAGGTGGTCGCTACGGCCGATCTGGCGGGGGTCAGTGTACTCGAGCGGGCCGCCGCAGTGGTGGTAGGGGTGGGGCTATCGCGGCAGTGGAGTGGATGGACGGACTCGCAGGTCGCCAGCGTACGTGAAAATCTCCCGGCCACTCCCATCATCTTGATTGTGGAATCCGATCATCGTTCAGAAGTCTCGGGACTGGTTTCACGACTAGGGTTGCAGGGGGTTATTCCAACGTCCAGCAGCATTGAGGTGGCAGCAGCGGTAATCCGCCAAGTGGTGGCTGGGGGCCGTTTTCTACCGTACGATGCCGACGACCGGGCCCGCCTGCCGAAGCTGACCAGACGTCAGGAAGCGGTGTTGGAGCAACTCGCCTCTGGCGCTCCGGACAAGATCATCGCATTGCGACTGGGCATGTCGGTGAACACAGTGAAGGCTCACGTGCGCGCAATTATTGCTAAATTCCAGGTCCGGAATCGGACCCAGGCGGTGCTCGCTGCCAGAGAAAGAAACCGTTGGCCTAATGCTGATCAGCCATGATCTCTTCATGGGACAAGACTCGATCGACAGTTACACGGCCATTCACACATGGTCGGTCCGACGCCGATGACAGGTGAACGGGATGTTTTATCCCAAACATCCCGTTATCGGCATTCTTTTTCTGTTCGCATTTTTTGGGGCAATGCTACTTAGAGTGCGTATCACCTCGTTCGATGGGCTAGTGGCAAAGCTGCTCAACCGGTCCACCACACGAATGCCTCTCGTGTCCAAGCTGGCGTTTGGCGCAGTATATCCGGCCATGGAAGGAGTGATACTGGTATCGTTGGGCTGGTATTGCTGGTTTGCCGAGACAAGGCCAGAGACGCGTGCAGCGCTCATCGTCAACGCGAGCACTGCGGTCGTTTCGGGCTTCATTGCACACCTATTGCGTTACACAATCCGGACAACACCCAAACCAATTTTTAATCAAGTTCTTCAGCTTCGTCCGCCCGATGTCTTTGGCGATATCAATATCCTCAGGGATAAATCATTCCCCGACTCTCCCGCCTTTCCCAGTCAGCGAACGACTATGTTTGCGGGTTTGTCGATTGCCATTTTTCTCGTTCGTCCTGATGCGGGACTACTGGCCCTCACGTGCGCCACGATCGTAGAATTATCCCGGGTCTATTTGGGACTGCATTATCTTACAGACAGTTTAGGGAGCTTTTCTCTGGGTGCTGCTCTGGTGTTGTTTAGCCAAGGTGGCTGGAATACAGACGTTGGCCTTTGGATAGTTAAATGGGAATGGACATCTGCATCAACATTTTACGTCTGCGCCTTCCTTGCGTCGTATCAAATAGCCACTGCGTTCCATGAAGTCCGGGAGTTTCTACGCAGATCTTCTGCGCCATGAGCTTTCCGGTCCGGCTTTCCGGAGAAAATATTGGCCTGGAGACTTTTTGCAACATAATGATTGATAAATACCCACGAGTTGCTTGAAGTTGGCCTCGGGTGTATATCTCTCCTCGTAAATCGCGTGCGCGCGACGGCCTAGGTTCTGAAGCGCCGGTCCGTTAGAAATGGCCCAGCGAACCTGAGCAGCGAGCGCGTCTGCGTCGCCGGCAGGGAACTTCAGCCCCGTGACGCCGGCGTCGACCAGCTCTGCAAGGGACGGTAGTTCGGAGCAGATTACGGGCAACTCGTTGGAGAACGCTTCCAGTACTGTGACTGGGAACATCTCATGTCCGATCGATGGTAAAATGAGGAATTTCGCGGCCTGCATTTCTCGCTCTACAACTTCGCTAGGCTGCCGTCCAAGATACACAATGCGGTTGTTCCCACAACGCCGTATCATGTCGGAGAGAGGGCCGTCCCCAATGATTCTGAGCGGGCAATCCAGATCCTTCCAGGCCTGAAGAAGTACGCCGATACCTTTCTGCTCGCACAAACGGCCTACAAACAGCCCCCCCTCTCGTCGCAAGCCACTAAACGTCGACGGCTGGGCCACAGAATTCGGCTTGACGATGATGCGCTCGGCAGGGAGCCCGCCCAGTGTAAATGTTCGCTTGGCATAAT
Source organism: uncultured Acetobacteraceae bacterium (assembly GCA_964427005.1). Lineage (GTDB taxonomy): Bacteria > Pseudomonadota > Alphaproteobacteria > Acetobacterales > Acetobacteraceae > JAMXLO01. The sequence continues at coordinate 36,455 of CAYRTL010000013.1, read as the reverse complement.
TGCTCAGGGCAATGAAGCGGTCGACCTTGCGTGTCCAAGTGCCGAACCGTTTATGGAACTCCACCATTGCCGCTACGCATAGAGTTGCTGCCGCCGAATTCCGGTAAACTCTCTTCGGAACGGTCCACCAGCAGGCGTGACGGAGACTTCGTTCGCGAAGCGTCTCGTCCGGGTAGAGAAGTGCCCCCGGACAGAGAATGCGGAAGTTGTGCAAGGTGAGCACCGAAGGCACGCCTGCACTTAGACATGCGTCAAGAATAGAGGGACTCAGGAGCGGAAAGAAATTGTGGATATGAACCACGTCAGGCAAAAAGGTCGCCAACTTCTTCGAAATAGCACGGCGTGCCCGCGGGCTGTAGACAACCTGAAGCGCGGCCGCAATTCCCCCGAGGCGTCCTCTGATGTCGCTATTCGTGGCGGAAAACAGGTCGACATCAACTCCATTCCGTCTCAGCAGCGACAGCTCCTCTCGCACGATGGCGTCCTCTCCTCCTGGTATCTGGTAGAAGTTGTGGACAATCAGCACGCGCATCGACTTGTCTCCCTCTGGAGCGCTGTATCCTCGAACAAAGCAATGGTCGCGGCGTCTCGAGCGGATAAAGGGACGCCTTTTCTATTTGGTGATCACGCCGCCGACTGCAGCTTCTGCGTGCACGTTGCTTGACGAAGTGGCGACGTCAGCCGCACCGTCGTCTTGGACCGCCACTTCCACAACATCACCAGGCGCAAGCTCCAGGTCTTCATTGGCGACCAGGCGCTGCGGGCCGTTTCCACCTTTCCGGTAGACCGTCGTCGCTATCCGCCCACTTGGTCCTCGTACAAGCTGGGACCGAAGCAGTCCGACCTGCATCAGCTTCTCGCCCGCAGTCCTGAGGCGGGCTGTAGTTTGGGCAAGGCTCATATTTGTCCTCTGCAACTCTTGCAGATCGTCGATGCGATATTGAGTGTCGACCTTCGCAAGTTGCCCGACGTATTCGTCGCGCTGCCGCTCGACATTGGACATTTCGATAATGGTTTGCAGGAGCTGGACCGACGATAGCAGGGCCGCTCGTCGAGCCTCTGATAACCGTGTCACCGGCGTCAGACCTTTTTGGAAGAGTTCCCTGACACTCTTGAATTCGGCCGAATCGGCCTGACTTCCTTCCTCATCCTTACTCTTCTTTTCTGCCAGGATACTCAACTGGAGATTAGCCTTCTTTATTGCCTCCTCAAGACGAGCCTTCTCGTTTTGCCGATCTGCGACTCGGACTTTGAGCTGTTCTGTCTCCGTCTTGATGAGACGTTCGCCCATCCCGGCAGGTATCGGCGCCTTGTTGCCGGCATATTCGACCGCTTGTTCACCGAGTTCGGTACGCAGCCGCCACGCTCTGGCCTGGTCACCAGCAAACTGGAGCCACAATGTCTCATATTCGGATTGCAAATCGGCGGCTTGCAGCAATGGGTTGGCAGCCCGAAACCGCATCAGGTCATACCCGCCCGCAACCGCGACAGCCTGACGTACCGTCATTCCCGGGCGAAATTTGTACGCATCGGGCTTGGCCACATCCCCGTTCACATAAATAGGGCTGTATTCGATGGCCGTAACGACCACTTCGCCGCCTAAGATCAGGTGCGGGATCTCACGGCCGTCCATCGTATATCGTCGAAATAACTTGTTCGATAGTTCACCAGCAATCTTGTCTCTTGCCTCTGAGATCGACAGGTTACTGACGTTGATTTGGCCCACCAGCGGCAAGCTTATATCACCCTCCACCCCTATGGGCGACTGTTGTCTGAAATCCGGTAATCCCGTGAGTGAGACATCCAGGGTGTCTCCCGGTTGGAGCCTATACTCACCGGTTGCCGTTCTGGGGATAAGGGCCAGACCGACAATCAGCAAAGCGAGGCAGCCTGGGCTGGCGAAGGTCCTCGGCGCAGAACGGAAGAAGCGCATCGCGTTACCTGATCCGTTGGTGGACATGGTCCAATGAAGCGAAGGGCAAAGTCTGTCGTCTATAATCCACGCATCAGCGACGCCGCTGACGCTACCGAAAGAGGGAAGGCCAGACATCGGGCCAAATGGGCCGGAGGCTAGATCTTTGGGAGCAACCCTTGCGAGGGGCGCTGGCACGCCAACATTCCAAAGCCAAAGAATTTGCCAGGGTCGGGGCCAAGGCAGGGCGTCTCGAATGGCTTATCCGGCACGCCTGATCGACAGGACTATTCCAAGCGAACCGCGCCAGGCAGCGGCCCTCCCACGTAATTGCCAGCCTTACGAAGCAATGCGCGACCCGGTAGCTCCACATAGCGATAACTCGCCACCGCGGCGGCGAGTGTGACAAGCACGTAAATGCACACCACCAATGGCGGGGACAAAACCTCAAGAATGCCAAGAACCTGCAAACAATTCCGACCAATCACACGCATCGGCCAATGGACCATGTAAATCGAATAGGAAATCTCGCCCAGATAGAGGATTGCGCGGGCGCTTAGAAAGCGACCCACAAAGTCGCTCTGGTTGGTCAATGCAAGGATCAAAGCCGAAAACAGTAACAACCCGACCGGAACAGAAGGATCTGTTTGCTCTGCCCAAACGACGACGGCGATTACTATCCCGAGTGCTGTAAGGCGGCCAAGCGCGAGTCGAGGCAACGTCGGCACAATTCCGGATGCCGCCATGCCGATAAGAAATCCCGAAAGCACGTGGGTCAGGCAGTAGTTCCCGAGCGGTTGGAGCAGTGCCAGGCCGAGACCAAGGGCAGTATAGACGGCTGGTACCCAACGCTTCCACGAAAGAAGAAAGCAAAGTCCAGGGAACAAGGAGTATGCGAACCACTCAGCTGATACAGACCACGCCGGCATGTTTGGTGTCTGAAGGCCGGGAACCCAGGCGTTAGTAAGCGTCAATGTCGTCAGCACCGTCAGCGGGTCATATCGATCAGGAAGCACACTATTTTCAGATGTCAGTGACTTGACTGAAAAGAGCAGCATCATGAGCGCGAAGGTAACTAGGTGGACAGGATAAATTCTGGCAAATCGGTATACTATGAACTGGCGGATTTTGTGGGCGCTGAAGCGAGTGCGGAACGACGCTCCGTAAACGTGACACAAGATGAAGCCACTCAGAACAAAAAAGACGTCCACGCCGTACGCGCCGTTGGCGATTGCCTTGTCGAGAACGGGGAACTCGAAAACACGCGTCGGCGTGACTTCACGAAAGTGCATTAACATAACCCAGCACGCGGCCACGCCTCTGAGGCCCGTCAGACTATCGATCTGAGTCCGCCGGGGTTTCATCAAGCCACTCCGATACACTGGAACCGACCGAGTCCGAGCCAGGGCTTGCATTCCCGCCAGCGCGCCTCGCCACTTTTGCTTCTTCCGCCGTACGCGACAATCACTTCGTGGAGGTAGTCCAGATTCGCTCAACTTAACCAATTACGGTCGGGGATGGGGAGCCATAAGAGAATATAAACGCGACTTTCGGTGTTTCACGAATGGTTCCGAGCGAGCACAGGAGGTCTGGCGCTCCCCGAAAAGCGTGGCAGAGAGCGCATGATGCTGCCAAAGTTCTTGGCGTACTGCCGGAGGGCGAGCAGGTAGCCATAGACAAATCCGATACCAACCAACTGGACGGGACTCTCTAGGGCAGGATTCACAAAGGCGGCGATGAAGATCACGATGAACAGGATTGACGCATGAGATAAGGCTGATTTCGATAAATCGAGGGGTGGAAGCGCCGCAAGATATGCACCTCCTAGAACTAGGAGGCCCGGAAGTCCTGTTCGAAGCATTGCTTGCGCAAAGGAATTGTGAACCCCTCTCGATAGTAGCTCAAGCAGCCTCTCGTGAGAAACAAGCTGCGGGTCTGGCATAAAGACAAAGTCCGGCATTCCCTCAAATCGATAGATCCAGCGCACCGACTCTGTGCCGTACCCTATGCCGATGAAACGTGTATCAAACAGAGACCTGAAAGCGTCGATAATGAATGCGACTCTGATCCCCTTATCCGGATTTTCGGCGATAGCCCGCGGTATGTCGTAAGCCTCAACCGCGTAGAGAACTGTGAGGAGACCTACAACGCACAGCACGACCCGGCGTGGCGGCACGCCGAGCAACATCAATGACGCTGCGCCGGCGATCATCTTGAACTGGACGAAATGTGTTGTGGCGGCGACCAATAGGATGAATACGGCTGCCGCAACTCTGCTCCAGCCGCATCCGTAAAAGAGCCGGCCCGTAACGAAAAATAGGCCGATGACTATGTTGTTGATCATAGAGCCATATGCGGCGATGACCGTGCTTGCAGTGTCATCCCCTTCGTAGCGAACGCCTGCTTGCAGCATGTAAAAGGGAGCAACGATCAGGCTCAGAAACAGAAACAGACGCTCCCCGGCAAACACACTACCTGATCGCAGGCGGCGGCGGAAATACGCTTTTGATGCCCACGCTACGGCGAAGAAGCTAGCGATTGGGACCAGTTGGCGGGGTATAGCATCATCAAGGAACACAGTCTGCCAGGAAGTTGGGAAGACGCGACGGAAAGATAATACTCCTGCGAGGACGCACAGCACGACATGAACGCTCAAGAGGCGAGGCGGAATGGTCTTGCGCAAGATGGAGTAAAGCAGACACATCAAAGGGATGACCATAAATACTGGCCCGATGACGCTCAGCGAAAAGCCGAACGCGCATGCCGTCCAAATACAAGGAAGGTACAGGACATAGTCCAATGCATCGATGCGACCTGCTTGCGCTGGTCTGTCTCGTCGCGACCAGCTCATCACGAGGCCGCGGGATTTCGTGTAGCCGAATTTAGAAATTTCTGTCGCGTTCCTGATGCCATGCTTGATTCCGAGAACAGGACGCTCTTATGGGATCAGGCTAAGTCTTGGATACTAGTGACCCGGACGCCCCTTGTATGGAGGACAGACCGACTATATGACAGGTGGGGGTGGCTCCGTCTGTATCTCTCAAGTATAACGGCGTGCGGGTCTAACGAACCGGAACCCCATCCGTGGTACTTCACATTGCTCGTAAGGGCGCTTTCAGGAAGTATGGGCGGCCCATTCGGCTCACTGGAGACCTCGCGAAACGCACGGCCGGTATCGCGACGCCGGCGTCGTCGCGTATTCGGGGCATACCGAGCACCAACCACACGATACTGGAAGCGGCCATGCTGACCCGACGGACATCCCTTAAGACGCTGGGCGTTTTGGGGGCCACCATGTCGACATCATTATCATTTGTGACCGGGACACCGCCAGCAGCTGCAAAGCCCCTGACGTACCCCAATTTCGACATCCCACAAGGCGCGTGCGATACGCACGTGCATGTCATTGGTGATCCTACTCAATTCCCGATGTCTCGAGATCGGGATTATACACCAGCTACAGCGACAGCCGGCGACCTTCTTCGGCTACAAAAATTGTTAAAATTGGATCGCGTGGTCATCGTCACGCCGTCCGTCTATGACACGGATAATGCCGCAACAATCGATGCGATCAGACAACTCGGGCAGGAACGGGCACGAGGTATCGTGTTGGTTTCTGACTCTATTTTGACTGAAGATATCAACGCGATGACAATGGCGGGCGTTGTAGGCTTTCGCGTATTCCTCGACGCAGGAGGCGCCTTCGATGCAGCCGTTGCGACAAAACGGCTGAAAGCCAAATTCGATATCGCCAAACGCCGGGGATGGCACCTCGATATCTTGTCGCCACCGGATCTCGTTGCTGCACTCAAGCCGCAACTCGACTTGTCTCCAGTACCCCTTGTGTTTGACACCTTTGGGTGGGTTGCCGGCGGAATTGACCAGCCCGGCTTCGACTCCTTGCTATCGCTGGTCAAGTCGGGCAAGGCGTACGTCAAACTCTCGGAGCCCTATCGACTCTCCAAGACGAGTCCGGATTATCCGGATCTGGTGCCGTTGGTCCGGGCCTTCGTGGCTGCTAATCCAGATCGGGTGTTGTGGGGCTCGGGGTGGCCACATGTTTCGGGCGGCGCCCCGGGCGCAAAAGCTAGTGACATATCGCCGAACTTACCGATTGATGCGGGGCATCTCCTCAACCTGTTTGCTGGTTGGGTGCCAGACGCGGCGACCCGGCATAAGATTTTGGTCGACAACCCTGCTCGGCTGTACGGGTTCCAATCCTAGCGCTAGTGAGTCTCACGCCTTGTTTAGAATCACTGCTGCAATCTTGCTCCTCGGAAGCTCCTGCAGCAGACGGCGGAGGCAATCTAGAGTTGTTCGGCGGGACTCCGCCACGACGATTACCTCGTCGATGACAGTCATACTGGCTGCCAAATCCGCAGTTTGCTCGCTGGAGTGAAAATCGACCACTATGCGATCGTAATCCGCGCACAGGAGCTCAAGCGTAGAGACGATCGAAAGCAACGCATTCAATTCGGAGGTCGGACTTGTTGCCCGCAGTACGAGAACATCAAGCTTCCCTGCCTCTAAGTTGATGGTAGTAAGCCCTCGAGCGAGCCTCCGGCTTTGGTTCGAGTTCAGCAAAGCCTGGCCAATCGAAGATTGTCGCCAGTTCGCGTCGAGGAGGAGTGTCTTCTTGCCGCTGTCCGCAATGACTCTTGCCAGATGGGCCGCGACCGAGGACACACCCGTTCCGTCAGCAGGGGCAGCAACACCGATGATCCATCCGCTTCGGCGGTTCTGTCCCTCTTGCAGCCTGGCCGCTACCTTACCCATAGCGTCATGGAGACATGCCGAGACAAACATATAGGCCGGCTGCAAAAGTCCCGGGAGAGATTCTCCGGCGTCCGGCGCTTGTGTTTCAATCTTCGGAATGCCGAAAACACGGTCGAGATCGGTTAGTCTCTTTACATCCTGCACGGTCCTCAGACCATCATCCCTCAATTCTCTCAGCAAAGCGTGGCCGATACCACTGACGCCGCCGACAGCAGCAAACACGAGGACGAAGAGTAGTCGCGAACTCGCAAAGAGGGGCGGCTCGGCAGGCGTTATTACTCTTACGCCAGGGGAGGAGAACTGCGCGTCAGTGTCACCGTATATTCTTTGCAACAGCCTGTCATACAGGGTCCGATAAGTTTCAATTCTCACTTGCTGCTCGCGGAAGCGTGCCCTTGCCTGCTGTCCATGTTCGGGTGTCGCGGCTGAGGGATCCTCCGGCGGTTCGACCGGGAAGGCCTTTTCCCGGAGGTCGGCCAGGCGCTCCTGGAGGTAAGACGCTGTATCGTCGTGGACGCTCCGCGCAAGAATGAGGCGGCCGTCGATATAGCTCTGTATGATGGCGTTGACGATCTCGGCCGAGCGGCTCGGGTTCCGCGATGTAAATCCGATCTCTGCGACATCCGACATGCCGACCCGGCGAACGGAGACTGCGCGCCGGACACTGACAATCGTCGCATGCCGAGGCTCGCGATCCGCGGCGGCCGAACCAAAACCCAATAGGGACCGGATGAGCACCCGCAGGCCTCCTCCTGTCCTTCCGAACTCTTCGTCTTTGGTAAGGTGATTCTTGTCGACTACACGTCCTACCACTTCATCGGACTGAAAGATCTGAACCTGAGTGTCGATGTAAGTGGAATGGGCGGCTTCTGTCCCATTGGGCGCCGGGCCTGCAGATCTGGAGGTATTGTCTTCGAGCAGGACGCTGGCGAACGCCGTGTAGTGCGCCGGGGAGAGCATTGCATACGCCATGCCGGCGCAGAGACCCCCGAGCAGCCAGATGAGGCAAACGCGCCAATACCTGCGGATGAACCGAATGATGGCGTCGGTATCAAACGAGTCGCTGTTGTCGGGTCCCAGAGGCTCCCCGGGCGAGCCGTAGTAGTGAGGTGCAATGGGTTCGGTGAGGAGCATGCGAATCGCGTCAGCGTTGAGAGCCGATTTGATCGCGCCGAAGTCGCGCCGCGCGAACTAGGGAAAGGAGCGCCGAGATCGCTATAGCGCCGCCTGGTCGCATAACGCCCTGGGCGGGGGAAACCCGCGCCGCCGTGACGCTGGATGCAAGGAAATAGCCAGCTGAGACTACGAGCACGACACCCTCCTTCGCGATGGCCGCGATCGCGACGGCGATCGCTGCGTCAGACAGGAGACGCGAGAGAACGTATGCGACGGCCAGGAAAACAAGCAGGCCCGCCACGGTCAAACTGGACCAGGCGCGCTCGTATCCATAGTTGAACATATAAAGGTTTGACGTGCAGATACTCGCGTTCACCAAAAGAGGAATAATTGACATCATGCGCACAATTGGAATGGCTCCGGAAAATTCATGGCCAAAGAACAGGATGATAACGTAGGGCGCGACAAAGAACAGACCCAGACTGAGGCTTGCTCCGACGACAAGCGTTGACAATGAACGCCAGATCAGCTTGAGCCCAGCTGCCGGATCGTGGCGGGCATAGTACGCGACTCTGGGTAAAAAGGTTTCAGATATCACTCTGAAGAACGGCCGCGTCGCGCTTACGAATTTCTCAGCGACGGAATACTGCCCAGCCGCGACATAACCAGCAAAATGCTCGACAAGCGGAACGGGGAGGGTGATGGAAGCCCTCTCCACAAAGGCGAACAGGAATCCTCGCCAGCCGCTTCGCAGTTGCAAGCCGATGCGGGACAGTGTGACAGACCTGAAGCCAGAAAACCCCACGGCGGCAACAAACGGCAGGCTCAGCGCACCAGAGACCAGAGGGACCGCGGATTGGATCGCAACAGCGAGCTCGACGTGAACAGGTGAGGTCACCATTAAAAGAAAGCATGCGAGTGCCAGGATGCGAGCAACGACGACCGCGAAAGCCGCCTGCCAAGCACGTTCGAGAGCGATCAACAGCCAGGCTGGGAAGAGGATGCCCCCGGCAGCCGTTAGCATGGAGCACAAGAACATGGGCTTGCTGACGGCAAGGAGACCGTTCGTTGCGGCAAGTCCAGCGAGCGTGACCACAATGCACAACATCGTCTTGGCAGCGATGACCTCTGCAAAGAGCGAGGCCAGTACCGCCGGCTCTCGGCGAGCCGAGGCCGCTGCACGCTGGGCAGTCCAATGAAAGCCATACTCCACGATGGTGGCTGCGAGCTGGCCAATGCTCACGGCGTATGCGTACTCGCCAAAATGATGCGGCCCCAGAATTCGCCCAGCATATGGCAGAACCAGAAGAGGCTGCAGAACCTCGGCGGCATGCATAATGGCCAGGCTGGTGGCTTGCCTACGCAGGCTCATGGGTGTGCCCACCAACGTGAAATCTCTCAATGGGCAGTTGGCGGCTTAAGCGCTGGCGGAACTCCTGAGAATCACGAAACCGCAGGACCATGTCACCGCTCATTGCGCTCGCCCCACGACTGTAGCCACTGGCATGGGCGCTTCGACCGTCAACGGAGGCTCGCACACCACTCGGCGTTCGTGACGAAGCGCACAGGCAATTGACGTAGCAAAGTGAGGAAGTAGTCAAGTTCACTCCAAAGATTATACTCATCGAGTTCCCAGGAATGACCCCAGAGGTGGAAGTATCCTCCCGAGCGAGCGCAGGACTCGGCGGCTCTGGATAGGCGTGCAGGAAGCCCCGCATCGATCAGTATGGCGGAGAGGATAGTCCCCCGTTGCAGAGTGGGGCCCCCGCGGAGGTAATTCCGAATGTAAGTTGATTGATGGTGAGCGAAGAACTGTGCGGTCGTTGGAACTAGGAATCGACCACTCCCGGGCGTGCTCATCAGGTTCTTGACTGTTCTGGCGTACCGGTAACCGGCTTTGGCAACCAGACTCCGCACGGTGCGATTGTGGTGTCCCCGCACGTAGGCAAAGCCGGAAACCTCCCGACCAAGGATGTCCTCCAGCCAATGCTTGTTGGCACAGACTTGTTGGGCGGCTATTTGCGGAGCGATCTCTGTTAAGCTGATGTGGTCCTGTGTATGGCCGCCGATTTCAAACCGGCGACCCACCTGCGCGATTTCCGTCGGGCGCATGACAGGCCTGCCTTCGGAATTGGTGCAGGGAAGGTAGAAGGTTCCGCCAATTCCATGCTTTTCTAGCAAGTCCGCAACGCGAAGGTCCGAAGGGTGTCCATCATCCCAAGAGGTCGTGACCAGCAGAGACGCACCCTCGATGGCAGCCTGCATTCGTGGTTCTTGGAGGGGGTGCATGGCTCGCCTTTGAGTGCTTCGATGGCACCTGTCAGCCGTTGTCGACCTGAATTTCTGGCACCAGTGAACTGCGCAACACCGCCACCAGGAATATGGTGTTCGCCACAAGGTACCTCTTCGCTAAGCGGCGAGGGTCCTGCAGGATCCGGTGCAACCACTCCAAACCGTTCCGCTGCATCCAAAGAGGAGCGCGCTGCACGGCGCCAGAATGGAAGTCGAATGCGGCACCGACCCCGACCATCACGGCGTTGACCCGTTGACGATGCGCTTTCATCCAGGCCTCCTGTTTGGGGCAGCCTAATCCGACCCACACGATCCGGGCGCCCGACTGATTGATCATATCCACAATGGCCGCATCTTCTTCCGGAGACAGGTTGCGAAAAGGGGGAGAGAAGCTGCCCACAACATTGATGTCCGGGAACTCAGTACGAAGCCTTTGTTCGAGCTGGCGAAGAGTCTCCGGGGTTGCGCCATAAAGAAACATTTCTGTGCCCATCTCGGCTGCCCTGCGACAGCAAGCCCACATGAGATCAGGACCGCTGATTCGTTCCTGGCCACCGTGGCCTTTCCGCCTTAACACCCAGGCAACCGGTGCCCCATCCGGCGTCACCAAATCGGCAGACCTCATCGTATCCGAATGCGTGCGATCCCGACCCGCAAGTACGACGCTGTGCACGTCGCAGATACATACGGTTCGGCTCTCCCGGCGCTGAGCCCATTGGAAGATGCAGTTGACCGCGTCGCTCCAGGTTAACACATCAACCGGTACTCCAAGGACGATCCCGCGTATTCGTTTTGGGGAGATGGCGAACTCAGGCATCGGTCTCATTTCGCGCACCCAGATGGATTGCAGTCGTTAGCTGCACTGGACAAAGTATGCTGCGCTCTGATGCTCGGGCCCGGGACTGGTTCAGGTCCTGAGCCTTGCATGAGCCAGTATACGAGGGGCCATTAAGAGGATCGCAGAGCCATTGGCTCAACTGCCATTCCGAGTCATGTTGCGGCCACATGCCGCTCGGCAGAACTACTCACAAAGAGCTGTCATTACGTCGGATGAGCCGTGGCGTCGATCTTCGGTACGATGACCTGGTGTGCAGCTCGAACTAGATCAGTTACCAACTGAAGGTGAGCCGGATCGGGCTGCGCGGGACGAATTTTCGGGCAGTGAAGGACCAGCCCTTATTTACCGATCTTGGATCCCAGATCAGATTTTCGGGATTCGCGAGTGTATCGTAATGACAGTCAACGATTGTATGCTTCGCTGCGCGTGGCGAAGTCAGTACATAGAATGACAAGCCGCCAGAGCTTGGAGGCGCCCGACCATCGCGTGCGGTGTTGTAGCTCGCGCGGGTACGACACCGACGGAAGGTGCACCCGCCGGAACCGGCATCACCTTCGGGAACAGCGGCGAATGCGCCATTTCCTTGCTGTTCGGCATCCACATCCTCAACGAGGCAATCGAAGCTGCCCTCGATCATTACCCCGTCGCCAGTTGGACTGTTGTTGTACGATACAAGCCCGCGCCGAACGACACATCGGTCCGACCGAAATACCGATACGTTGTCCTCGGTCCAGGAGCTCGGACCGTTTTTGGCCGAGAAGTCTTCCAAGATTGAATTTGGTGACTGGTTGAATTGCACGTTCTGTCCGCGTGGCACTGGTCCGCGGGCGTCATCAAGCTCCAGAAGGCTCATGTGAATGCCCGCGCTATTGACAGCATAGACATTCCCTGATCCTCGGGATGCCTTCACGCGGGTAATGAGCGCCCCCGGGCAGCCTTCAAGGTTAATATTATTGCTCTCTATGTCCTCTCGTGCGGCCGCAGAGTCGGCACTGATGCGATCGATCTCGAGATCCTGCAGGACTAGTCCGGTGGCACCTTCCGCGTGCACACCGTGCCCTGTTGCGTGGCGAATCCGGCACAATCGGACCAGGACCTGGCTATGTAAGACGGTGATCCCATTCTCGAGACCAGCTTCAATATCAAGCTTCTCTATAGTCTGACCGTCAGCAGTCGAAGTAACGGGACCACTTGGGGTCAGAGTGACCGTGGCCGGGTCGCCAGCTTGGCTCGACCTTAGCGAATGACGCTGCACACGCGCGGGCAGGCGGATCATGGCGACGCCAAGCCTGGGAGCAGCAAGCGCCGCGAGACCGGCGCACATAAGGCGACGACCTATGCTCATCCGCTTCTTGTTGTTGCTTGCTTCATTGCCGCGATCTCCAGATCACGTTCTGCCACCAACATCTTCAACCGGGCATTCTCTTCCTCGAGCTGGCGCAGTCGACGTCCCTCCTCCGATATCAATTCGCTGAAGCGCCTGCGCCACGTATAGAGCGTCTGGCCGCTGATCCCGTGCCGTCTCGCCACATCCGCAACCGGCTCTCGGTCGGCTTCACGAACGATCCCGACCATCTGCTCATCCCTGAATCTCGACTTCCGCATCGCTCCCTCCTCAACCAGGTAGCCAGTCTCTCACGTCATCGATGGTCTGAATCCCGGGAGCACATATTCTTGTTGGGAGGCAGACATCAGCGGGAACCTGGAATACCTGGTTACTGTACGAATAAGGCGGCTGGACTGAGACTTCCGATATTCGCAGTGCGTGCCGAAGTCCCAACACGATGCGTCAATATCATTGCAACTGGACCGTCTCTGCCTTCACTCCCGCCAATTTAGCAGGAAGTTTCATCGCGATATAGCATGCGTTGCTGCTTACGGCTTAGAAAGCCCTCCGATGGCGTAACACGGATGAGCGAGGTGACGGGAAGCACCGGATCACTGACACTCGCTATCGATGGGCAAGTGGAGCCAGTCCCGATGTCAGTGGAAGACGTGTTCGACTATGTGGTTGTCGGGGCGGGGGCCGCCGGCTGTGTGGTGGCAAATCGTCTTGCATCAAGCGGCGTCTATACGGTCTGTCTGCTGGAGGCCGGCCCGCCCGACAACAGTATCTTCCTGCGCATCCCCGCTGGGGTCTACAAGGTATCCTCGAATCCCAAATACGCGTGGCAATTTGAGACGGAACCCAACGCAGCGACGGCCAACCGCGCCATACCTGTTCCGCAGGGTAAGACGCTCGGTGGTTCAACTGCGATCAATGGGATGAACTACAATCGAGGTTGTCCCGAGGACTTCGATGACTGGGCGCGACAGGGGAATCGTGGATGGGGCTATGCCGATGTGCTTCCATATTTCAAGAGAACCGAACGAAGAGTTGGCAAGTGTGATGCGCGCTACCGGGGTAAAGATGGGCTGCTAGCCATTACTGACTGCGATTGGCGCCACCCACTGTGCGACGCGTTCATTGCTGGTGCGCATGGTCTCGGATTGCCGCTTAATCCAGACTACAATGGGGTAAGCCAAGCGGGTGTTGGGTATTATCAACGCTACATTGAGAATGGCTGGCGTGTCAGCGCCGCACGTGCATTTGTGCGACCAATAGCGAAGACGAGGAATTTGGAGGTCCGACCTAATGCCCAGGCGACTTCCATCCTCTTCGCGAACAAGCGCGCGGTGGGTGTTCGTTATGTGCAAAATGTGCAAAACGCTGGCAATTCCATTCACCAGGTGCGAGTTCGTCGCGAGGTGATACTTTCTGCCGGCGCGGCCAACACCCCGAAACTACTGCAGCTTTCAGGTGTTGGCCCATCGGCGCTGCTGACCGAACTTGGGGTTCCGGTCATGCATGAATTGGACGGTGTCGGCGCACACCTTCAGGACCATTACATGGTTCACTTGGTGGTCCGAGTAAAGGAAATCCAAACCATCAGTGGGCGTCACCTCGGGCTCCTTCGGGAGGCTGCCAAGTGGGTGCTCGGCCGCCCGAGCATTCTCGCCATCAGCCCTTCATTGGTTTACGCGTTCGCGAATTCCCAGGATCTCTGCTCCAGTCCCGACATCCAGCTCGACTTCGCTCTCGGGAATTATTCGAACCGATCGCTGGAGCGATTCCCGGTCATCAAACTCGGATTCTACCAACTACGGCCAAGGAGCACCGGGTCCATCCGGGCTCGCTCGGCCGATCCTCGCCACGCTCCGATCATCCAACCTAATTATCTTGTCAACGAACTAGACCAACGCGTCGTTATCGATGGGATCAGGGCCCTACGGCGCCTCCTCGGGTCCCGAGAGCTTCAACGCTACTATTATACGGAAGAGTTGCCCGGCCCTTCAGTCACTAACGACGCGGACTGCCTCGAATATGCCCGGCAAGCCGGACTGACAGCGTATCACTTGTGCGGGTCGTGTCGGATGGGGCCGGATGACGACCCCATGTCTGTGGTCGATGACGAGCTGCGTGTCCGCGGATTGGAGGGCCTCCGGATTGCGGACGCTTCTATCATGCCCAATATCCCATCGGCCAATACATCTGCCGCGGTGTTTATGATTGCAGAAAAGGCGTCGGACATGATCCTGGGACAGCGCCCTCTGCCTGCATTGGAACCCGAAGTTGTCGGCATTCAGAGAATGCCTGCTCCTCTCGGAGCTGCATAGTCCCAAATTGGCCACAACAAATGGCATAGACCGCGTGGGAGTAACTCGGTTGAAGAAGCGGGTCCTTGTTGCTTCTGAGTTCAATGCCCGAGACCGGGCTCATTTTGCCCAAGCGTACGAGTTCTGCCGGATCGTTACGGAGTGTGATGACGCAGATCTCGCGGCGCCCGATATCGACAACTATATCGCCAGATATCTGGGCGCCATCTTGCCGGCGCATGACGATCATAACCTGCAGCGCGATTTCAATAGGCTGTCGAATGGCGTTCGCAAAGGGCTCGGGCTTAGAAATGCTCCAACGATACAGCCCGTGCCAATCGCGCAAAACTATGAGCTATTTTTTTATGTCGCATGGAGCCCGCAAAGTCTGGTTGAGCTTTCGCGCATCAAGAAATGGCGCAGCCGGTGCAAGATCGCTGTTGCATACCTGTTCGAGCTTTGGTCCAGCACGCTCGAAGCTGACCGCAGTTACCTGAAACTGCTGGATCAGTTCGACTATGTCTTTTTGCTCCATAGCGCGACTATTCCACGGCTTTCATCATATACGCGAACTCCCTGCTCCGCGCTTCCGACAGGCGTTGATTGCCTGGTGTCCACACCGTACCCATTGGCGCCTGAACGGGTTGTAGATGTATATTCTATCGGCAACCGCGCAGCACACGTGCATCGCGAGTTGTTGGCGCTGGCTCAGCGTCGTAGCCTCTTTTATATATACGACTCGCTCGCGAGCACCGATTCTCGGGTCAAGGATTGGGGCGAGCACAGAGCTCTCCTCGCCAATACGATCAAGCGCGCGCGATATTTCATCGGCTTCAATCCAGCGACACTAGCGGGGTCAAAAGCGGTTACGATTGCAGGTGAGCAGGTTTTGCCGGGGCGTCTGTTTGAAGGAGCAGCCGGCGGCGCCATCATCTTGGGAACCGCGCCGCAATGCCCTGAGTTTTATGAGTGCTTCGATTGGCCGGACGCCGTGATTGAGGTGCCGCCTGAGTCTGGCGACATCGCCTCTGTCATTGATGAGCTGGACTCGCAGCCAGAACGGACAGAGCAAATACGCCGAACAAACGCGGTCCAATCCCTACTCAGGCATGATTGGGTGTATCGATGGGAGCGCATCTTGTCCGTGATCGGAATGCAGCCGCTTCCGCAACTGTGCCAGCGCAAGGCCCAACTCAGCGAGGTTGCTGCCAGCGCAATGCTCGAACATCGCCGGCATAGCACAAGCCGCTCTGGGTTCGCGGGTGCATTGGGCGGGCACTCTTAACCATGGCCTACCCCAAAAGATCAAGCGGCTGACTAAGGTTCCTGGTCTAGTATTCAAGGCGTTCCAACTGACCTCATCGTGGAGGAACCGGTCGAACGGCCGGTAAAGCCCATGCAATTGCTATCTTCTGGTTCAACGATGCACCCAACCGTCATCTCGATGCATGTTGCGAGTGTACGTCGCACACTGGACGAGGTTGAGGGATCGGAAATCGAGAGAATAGTTGACATCTTCCGACGCGCGCGAGACCGAGAGTCCTTTATCTACATTGCTGGCAACGGCGGCAGTTCTTCGACCGCCTCTCACTGGGTGAATGACCTCGGAAAGGCGACCAAGCGTTCGGGCTGCCGTCCGCTGAAAGTCATGTGCTTGTCGGATAACACGGCTTGGTTCTCTGCTCTATCAAACGACGAGGGATACGACCGGGTATTTGCGGGACAGCTCGAGAACTTCGCGATGCCGGGAGATGTGTTGACCTGTATTTCGGCAAGCGGGAACTCTCCGAACCTGGTACGAGCAGTAGAGCTGGCGCGTACGCGAAACCTCACGACTGTGGCTTTGCTCGGGTTTGACGGTGGCGTTCTGGGGGGGTTGGTGGACACCGCAGTATGCGTTTACACCGACAAGGGTGCTTATGAGCTGGTTGAAGACGTGCACTCGGTGATCTGCCATGCGGTCACACGATGCCTGGTCTCAGACCGGCCGGACCCGAATTCGTGAGAGTTCTGGACGCTGTTTGTACTCAGGCGCGTATTGAAGGCCGCCTTTACAGCCGGCCCAGGCAGGCGGTGATTCTTGCCGGCGGACGCGGCACCAGGATGCGGCCGATTACGGATGATCGGCCGAAACCAATGGTTCCGATCCTCGGGCGTCCTTTTCTGGAGTATCAGATCGAGCAAATGCGAGATCAGGGCTTCGAGCGAGTCCTGCTTCTCCTAGGATATTTGCCTGAGGTTATTCGAGATCACTTCGGTGACGGTCAAAGTTGGGGCTTGCGCATCGAGTATGCCGTAACCGCTCCTGACCAACTGACGAGCAGTAGGGTCGCCGCTGCCCGGCACATGCTCGATCCCTGCTTTTTGCTCCTCTACTGCGATAATTACTGGCCCATGCAGATAGACCGAGTGTGGGCGCGATTCCGAGACGCCGGCAAACCCGGCCTGATTACAGTCTACAGCAACAGGGATGATTACTCCCGTAGCTGCGTGCTGCTGGACCAGCAACAGCATGTGCAGGTGTTCGACCGCTTGAGGACCACTCCCGGACTACGCGGCGTCGAAATCAGCTATGCGATTCTCACTGATCTCTGTCTGGAACTGCTGCCCGATGAGGACGTGCCTTTCGAGGAGGCGATCTACACACCGCTCGCTCAACAGGGACGCCTGACGGCTTACGTGAGCGATCACCGCTACTACAGTGTCGGTTCGCTTGAAAGGCTGCCATCAACGGAAGCCTTCATGCGCCGGCAACCGACTGTAATCCTCGATCGCGACGGCGTCCTGAATCGCAAGCCGCCGCAGGCGCAATACGTAAGGGATTGGAGCGACTGGGAATGGTGCCCGGGCTCACGCGAGGCTTTGCAGCTGCTGTGCGAGGCCGGTTACCGTACGATCATAGCGTCGAATCAGCCAGGCATTGGTCGGGGCGTAATGAGCGAGGCCGACCTGGCGGCAGTTCATACTAGCATGCAAGAAGAGGTCTCCCTAGCGGGCGGCCGGATCGACGCTATCTACTATTGTCCGCACAACTGGGACGACGGATGCGAGTGCCGCAAGCCAAAGCCTGGATTGCTTTACCGGGCACAGCGGGACTTTCACCTCGACCTCACTCGCACGCCGCTTATTGGCGATGACGAGCGTGATGCAGCGGCGGCGGCGGCTGCCGAATGCCCGTTCTATCGGGTAACAGATGCGCGCTCGCTCCTCGATATCACCAGAGAGCAGCTCAAAGTGAAAGGCAGGCCCGCAAATGCCTAATAACAGGCGCATTCTGATTACCGGAAACAATGGCTACCTCGGCTCAGTTATGGCGCCTTGGTTCCGGGGCCAGGACTACGATGTCATCGGCCTCGACACGGGATACTTTTCTACCTGCACGCTCGTCCCGGACCTGGCCGAAATCCCAACAATCCACAAAGACTTGCGCGAGGTCACCGCAAGGGACCTTACTGGTTTCGATGCGGTGATTCATCTTGCCGCGCTCAGTAACGATCCACTTGGGGATTTGAATCAGGCCTGGACGCGAGAAATCAATGGCGAGGGAACGATCCGCCTCGCAACAGCCGCGAAGCAGGCGGGTGTGCAGCGCTTCGTTTTCTCTTCTTCTTGCATCATGTACGGTATGTCGGAGCTGGCACTGGTCGACGAAACTGCGCCCCTTGCGCCGCAGACCGAATACGCCCGCTCTAAGCAGGTCGCTGAGACGGCGTTGGACCAGCTCGCCGACGACAGCTTCTCGCCGACGCTCTGTCGCAACGGCACTGTTTACGGCATCTCGCCGCGCATGCGTTTCGACACGGTTCTGAATGATCTGATGGGCAGCGCCTTCACCACCGGCCGCGTCGTGATCCATAGCGATGGCACGCCGTGGCGACCGGTGGTCCACGTCCAGGATGTGGCGCGCGCCTTCCAGGCGGTATTGGAAGCACCACGCGAGCTTATCCATAATCAGGCCTTCAACACCGGCGCTGATGAGCTCAACCATCAGATCCGGGAGCTAGGGGAGATCGTTGTTGAAACGGTGAGTGATAGCGAGCTGCAGTTCGTAAGGCAGCCTGGCGCGGATCAGCGCACCTACAAGGCAGATTTTGCCAAGTTCAGGAGAAGCTTCCCAAAATTCGAGTTCGAATGGACAGCCCGGAAGGGAGCGAACGAGCTTCTGGGCGCATTCCAGGCGATTGCTCTGACACATGGCCAATTCAAAGATAAGCGCTTCACCCGTCTGAGTTGGCTGCGACATCTGCTCGATAGTGGGGCTCTCAACAATTCACTCGAATGGACCGACGTCACAGCGCGAGTGGCGTGAACCGACATCGAAACCGGAATTCAGCGGGCCAGGAGGCCGGGGCCGTGGAAGCAATGATGGGTAAGCTTTTGCTCGCATCTGATGTGATAGAACAGGATTGGCATGGTTCCACTCGCGGCCACTGGCGTCCTCCCAATCTTGTCGTCACGCGGACACCGCTGCGTGTCAGCTTTGCCGGAGGCGGGACTGATTTGCCCGCATTTTATGAGGTGGAAGAGGGTGCTGTACTCAGCGCAGCGGTCGATAGGTATGTCTATGTTACGGTCAAGCGTCACAGCGAACTTTTCAACGAGCCTATCCGGCTAAATTACTCGCGCACTGAGGAGGTTAACACTATTGAGGAGATCGAAAACAATATCGCCCGAGAGTGTCTTAAGTTCCTCGAAATTGAGCCGCCGATTTTTATCAGCACCGTTGCCGACATGCCGGCTTCCACCGGTATGGGCGGATCGAGCTCTTTTGCAGTCGGGTTACTTAATGCGCTGCATGCCTTCCGTGGTGAGCGCGTGACTGCTGGTCAACTAGCCGATGAGGCCTGCCATATCGAGATAGAGGTGCTTGGCGAGCCTATTGGCAAGCAGGACCAGTATGCCGCCGCGTTTGGCGGATTGAATCTGCTTCGTTTTGGGAATGACGGTCGTGTCACCGTCGAGCCACAGCCGACGGTCAACGGTTCGGTCAGCGACCTCTTCAGAAATGTGATGATGTTCTGGACAGGGCATCAGCGCGCAGCTGCTTCCGTGCTCACAGAGCAGAAGAGCAGAACGCCACAGAACCTGGATGTGCTGCAGAGGATGCGTGATGACGCTTACGAGCTACGCGCGCTCTTTTCTCGTCCGCACATCAATCTCGAGCAGGTTGGGAAAGCTCTTCACCGCGGCTGGGAACTGAAGCGGCGTCTCGGCTCGAAGATCACAAATTCGGAGATCGACCGCCTGTACACACAAGCCATCGAGGCAGGGGCTGAAGGCGGCAAGCTTTGCGGTGCCGGTGGCGGAGGCTTCCTCATGTTCATTGTGAGGCCGGAAAAGCGCGAGCGGGTGAGGCAGTCCCTCTCAAACCTCGCTTTGGTTTCGCTTGGCTATGACGTTCACGGTTCACGGGTGCTGTACCCCATGGAGTGAGCCCACTGGGAGGGGACGATGATTTTCAACACGACAGATATACCGGGCGCCTATATTGTGGAGTTGGAGAAGCATTCGGACGCTCGGGGTTTCTTTGCCCGCGGCTGGTGCTGGCAGGAGTTCGGCGAGCAGGGCCTTCCCAACCGCCTCGTACAAATGAATATTTCATTTAATCGCTGCAGGAACACGCTGCGTGGGTTCCACTACCAAGTCGCACCATATCAGGAGGATAAGCTCCTCCGCTGCGTTCGCGGCGCTGTACATGACGTGCTGATCGATCTGCGACCGGAGTCGCCGACCTATATGTGCCACATATCAGTAGAGCTCAGTGACACGAACTATCGCATGCTGCTCGTTCCGAAGGGCTGCGCTAATGCTTTCCTGACCCTCGTGGACGGGACCGAGGTCATCTATCTTGTCTCCGAGTTCTACACGCCGGCGGCCGAACGCGGCGTGCGCTGGGATGATCATGCCTTTGACATCAGTTGGCCCCAGCAACCTGAGGTCATCTCGGAAAAGGACCGGAGTTGGCCCGACTTTGCGAGTGAGCGACGAGGCGTCCTAGTGACGGCGGGTCGGGAGTAGGTGCGATGTTCATCGTTGATCGTGAACTGGAGCGACTGGAACGGGTCGGCACCCCGATCAGAGTTGGAATGGTGGGGGCTGGCTTCATGGCGCGCGGTATTGCCCGCCAGATATTGCATCACACAAAGGGCATGGAACTTGCGGCGATCTCCAACCGTCGCGTTGAGGTCGCGCGCCAGGCCTATGCCGCCGCCGGCGAGGACAATGTCACACATGTGAGCTCGGTGGATGAGCTGGACGACAGCATCGCCCGTGGCCGACATGCGATCACCGACAATCCGATGCTCCTTTGCGACGCGAAAGGGATCGACGCGGTCCTGGAGGTCACCGGAGCTATCGAGTTCTCTGCCCATGTGGTGATGCGGGCGATTGCCCAACGCAAGCATGTCATCATGATGAACGCTGAGCTCGACAGTACTATCGGCCCCATCCTGAGGCGCTATGCCGATCGCGCTGGCGTTGTCATCACGAACACAGAGGGGGATCAGCCCGGCGTTATCATGAACTTGTACCGCTGGGTGAAGGGGTTGGGCATCAGACCAGTGCTCTGTGGCAACATAAAAGGTCTGCATGACCCCTACCGCAATCCTACCACTCAAGAAGGATTCGCCAAAAAATGGGGAATGAAGGCCCCAATGGTCACGTCCTTTGCGGATGGCACGAAGATATCATTCGAAAACGCCATCGTTGCCAATGCGACAGGCATGCAGGTTGCTCAGCGTGGGATGTACGGTCCAGTCGTCCGGGCCGGCACCCCGATCCAGGAGGCGGTGAACTGGTACCCGCTCGATGAGCTGATCGACGGGCCAGGCATCGTAGATTACTGCGTCGGAGCCATGCCAAATCCGGGTGTGTTTGTCCTTGGGACAACGAGCGATGCTACGGAGGTGCATTATCTTTCTCTCTATAAGATGGGGCCGGGGCCGCTTTACTGCTTCTACTGGCCCTATCATCTCTGCCATTTCGAGGTCCCGTTCACTATTGCCCGCGCGGTAAGATTCGGAGATGCGGCAATCACGCCGCTCGGCGCACCCTGCGTGGATGTGGTCGCGACCGCCAAACGGGATCTCAACGAAGGAGAGGTCTTGGACGGTCTGGGACACTACATGACCTACGGCGTGTGCGAGAATGCGCAAACTGTCTACGCGGAACGTTTGCTTCCTATTGGGTTGGCGGAAGGCTGCCGACTGAGGCGGAACATCAGCCGGGATGCTGTGCTCCGATATGACGACGTCGAGGTTCCGCTTGGTCGGCTGTGCGATGAACTGCGGCTGGAGCAAAACCAGCACTTCTTTGGCCAAGTACCGATGGCGCGCCAGGACTCCTCAAGGCTCTAGACCGCGTGCGCGGCGGCCAGTACTACAACGCAGTCTCGCCGATTGTCACCCGCGCGGAGAAACCTCCGGTAGCTCAAGGTTGGCCTCCCGCAGTATCGGCGCGCTTGGCCGACGGGACCGAAAGAGGCTGACCTGATGTTTGCAGACTTGTCCCGTTCTCCAAGCCTGGTGAAGGTGAGTACATTTCTGGGCTTGTTCTTTGCGACCGTAATACTTCGGCTTTATCCGGTTCTCTTGGATTATCCGTTAGCAAGAGCTTTCAACGACGTTGCCACGGGCCGCGATCTTGCAACCGAGTTCGCCATTGCCGTCACGTATCCGGCGCTGCAGGGCGTGACCATCGTGTCGCTGATCTGGTATTGCTGGTTCTCCGGCATCAATCGGGAAATGCGCGCGCAAATAGTGAACGGTGCCGTCGCGGCTGTTTTCGCTGCGTTTCTCGCTCATCTTTTGCAGCATGCCTTGCCTACAACGCCGAGACCCATTGTCGATCCTGCGCTTCAACTGCATGTGCCAAACGCTGTTGGCAATACGGATGTCTCAGGGGAGAGTCCCTACTCTCGTTCTCCTGGCTTTCCAAGCGAACGAGCGACTATGTTCGCTGGGTTAGCGATTGCCATTCTTACGGCCCGCCACAATCTGGGACTTCTTGCCCTTGCCTTCACGGTCGGGGTGGAGTCGTGCCGCATCTATCTGGGACTGCACTACCCTACAGATATTTTGGGAAGCGTCTTCTTGGCCGCGGTCATGGCGTCTCTTGCGCAAGCCCGGTGGAGTTTGAGACTGGGTATCCACTTAGTCAGATGGGAAGAGGTCTCGGCGCCAACCTTCTACATGTGCGCTTTTCTTGTGTCCTACCTTTTGGCCACGGCTTTTCAGGACATACGCGACTTTTCAGCTCACCTTGTTGGCTAGCACTCTGCATTGGCTGTGGGATGTCAAGGGGCCGAAACGCTGATGTTGAATGCGAATTAGAGGATAGCCTTGCCCTTTAGGGTTAAAGCTTGTTGCCGAATTGGCAAAGCTGACTTCAGTAGAGAAATTCTCAGGGATGTGAAGTCATCCGGTGCTTGTGCGCTGTGTGCTCTGGCTGAGGCAACATCGCAGTTGCTCCGCAACCGCT